>JBFWJY010000021.1:0-66967 GCA_050252955.1 Desulfomicrobium sp. | reverse complement strand
GCACCCAATGGGTGCTAAAAATCATTCAGGAAAAGCAAGTTCAATATACCGATATCATTGATTTATTTCAAGTTCAAAATGTTTCAAAACTGTATATTCAATGCAACTTTTTCACGGATTTAGGTTATATTTTCGACAGTTGAAAATGGACACAAAATGGTCGGATATTTTCACTCCAGCGTGTAAAAATGTATGGACGAACTCGATTCTCCATAATCGTGTAAGACACGCCCACTCATACTTAAGTGTGGAAATTGACTCATACCTCTTCCCAAACAGCCCCCCGCTGTCGAAAATGCTGTCACTGCTGTCGAAAAAACTTACACCCAGCCCCCCCCTCACGCTCCAGCGCATACATTTTCCCCACCCCCGTTGACACGGCACGCATTATTCTTGAAACAAAAGAATAAACGCGGGGGCTTTGGCCCTCATCATCACACCCCGGAGGAATTTGAGCATGCCTACCCAGAAATACCGCCCCGCCGTGCGCATAATCCTTCTTTCAGCCCTGGCCTGCTGGCTTTCCCTGTCCTCCGCCCAGGCTCAACCCACGGGCGAGGAACTGGCTCGATCGGTTCACGATCGCTATGTGGGCGATGACATGACCTCCCATCAAATCATGGAGCTCATCCCGGCCAAGGGGCAGGCGCGCGTCCGGGAACTCGACATCGCCGGAGCGGATCGAGGCGGCCTGCGCAAAAGCCTGCTGCGTTTCACCGCGCCCGCGGACATCGAGGGGACCGGTTTCCTGACGCTGGAAGACGGCAAAGGGGACACGGAACAGTTTCTGTACCTGCCGGCCCTGAAACGGACCAGGCGCATCGTGGCGGGACAGAAAAGCCGCAGCTTCGTGAATACGGACTTCACCTTCGAGGATATGGAACGCAGACCCGTGGAAGATTCGGAGCACGCCATCACCGGCGAGGAGAGTCTCAACGGCGTGGACTGCTGGCTCCTGGAAAGCCGCCCCAAACCGGCGAGCGAGTCGCAGTACACCGCTATCCGCGCCTGGGTGGCCAAGGAAATGCTCCTGCCGCTGAAGGTGGACTTCTTCACCGGCGGCCAAAACCCGGTCAAACGCTACACCGTGCTGCAACTGGAAAAAATCCAGGACATCTGGACAGAGACCAAGGTCAGCATGGAGGATCTGGAGTCGGGGCACAGGACAGTGCTCGAAACCAACGCCATCAGGTACAACACCGGCATAGAGGACAGCGCGTTCACGCAGCAGGCCCTGGAGCAATGACCGATGTTCCCCCTGATGGGCGTCGTAACATGGGCGGACAACAAGCGATAAAGATCGCAAAAATCCGGGAGGCGGCGAGCCCTTGAGCAAGCATGCTCCGTGACCGTTGGCGGATGGCGTGAAGACTCGCCGCGTTTTGACAATACGTTTTTGACCGAGAGGCATGGAGCGCCCCACGGCGCCCGCCACACGCCGATCCGCCTAAAGCTGATCCAAGAACTGCCGATATGTGTGGAAGGTGTCGATAGAACTCCGGAACCCCCTGATGCGCAAGTCCAACCGCCAACCCATCCCCGGCCGGGCATTCTCCGGCGCCCTCCACGCCATGCTCCGGCTTGCCGGCGCGATCCTGGCGCTTGCCCTGTGTCCGCTTCCCGCCTTGGCAGGCATGCCGGCCCTGGTGACCGGAATTGAACTGGAAGCCGGAGCCGACCCGCAGGTTCTGCGCGTCACCGTGTCCCGAAAGCCACAGACCCTGCGCACGTTTCTTTTGAAGGAGCCCGCCCGCCTGGTGCTGGACCTTGCTCCGGCCCGCCTTGGCGACGGCGCCCGACACCTGCCCGCGGACCATCCTCTCATCCACGGAGCGCGGGCCGGGCAATTCAATGCGCAGACCGTGCGCCTGGTGCTGGACTTGAAACACGAGGCAACGCATCGGGTGGACTTTCGCCCCGCGGCCACGGGCCACGATTCGGCGACAATCGTGGTCAGTCTGTTCCAGGATGCGCAACCGCTCCCTCAATCGCCCGCCGGGCGCGCGCAGCCCTTGCAATCCCGGCCCGGCGACAGCTCGCAAGGCGCCGTGCCGCAGCCCCCCGAGCAGATCGACACGCAAGGGCGAACAGCGGTCCAATCCGCGACATCGACCCGGCAGCCCTCCCAGGCCAGCGCCGCGCCGGAAAACGCCTCCGACGCGAATACCGGCCTTGCGAAATCATCTCCGGACAGCAACGTCCTCGTTTTCGGAGAAGCCCCGGCACGAAGGGAAGCCAAAGAAAAACCTTCGCCCTGGGGCACGCTGGACCTGTCCGGCCGGCTCATGGGCAAGGTCACGCAGGCTTTGCGCGAATCCGACAATTCCGAACAGGAGCGGATGTTTCGCAACACCATAAGCGTGGAGGGCAAATGGACGCCTCCCGCCATGAACGACTCCGCCGCTCCGAACGTCGAAGACACCTATCTGCTGGCCTCCCTCCAGTCCGACTACCTCGGCTTCGGCCCGGACCCGTCGTCGGACGACTATGACCTGGAGCTTCACGAGGCCTACCTGCACCATTCCACTCCGGACTGGGAGCTGCGCCTGGGTCGCCAGATCGTGCGCTGGGGCAAGGCGGACCAGGTCAGTCCCGTGGACAACGTGAATCCCGAGGATCAGCGCGAATTCGTCATCCCCGATCTGGAGGACCGCAAGATCCCGAACTGGATGGCCAGACTGCGCCTCTTTCCCGGCGATCTGACCCTGGAGGGCGTGTTCATCCCCTTTTTCCGGGAGAACACCTTCGACTACTTCGGCAACACCTGGGCGCTGCTCGGCGTGGATGACCAGGGCGTGGAAATCGACGAGGACGAGCCAGGCCAGGGACTGGACAATGCCGACTGGGGCCTGCGCGGCTCCGCGTCCATGGCCGGGTGGGACGTGGCGCTCAGCTACATGTACGCCACGCAGAAAACCCCGCATCTGCGTTTTGACCCCCTGTCGCCCCAGGGGCCGACCCTGCATGCCGACTACCGCAAGCAGCACATCGTCGGCTGGGAGTTCGAAACCACGGTGGACAAGTTCGGCTTCCGGGGCGAAGGCGCGTATTTCGATGAACAGTCCCTGGCCACGCAAAGCATGAACTCCGTGACGCGGCCCATGACCCATTCGGTCATCGGCGTGGACTATCTGGGCGAAGCGGATTGGTACGTCAACGTGCAGCTCTCGCACCAGCACATCTTCGACCACGATGGAGACATTCTTTTTCTGCGGCAGGACAATTTCTACCTGAGCGGTGAGATCAACAAGGAATTCTGGCGCGGCAACACCATGCTCAAACTGGGCTACGCCGTGGACCTGCGGGACGGCGGCTCGTTCATAACCCCGGAAACGATCCTGACCTACTTCGAAAACCTCGAACTCTCCCTCGGTGCGAACCTCTTTTTCGGACCACGTTCATCCTACTTCGGGCGCTACGACGACAATGACCAGGTCTTTTTCAAGGCCGTATATCATTTTTGACAGACGAAGCGTGCCCGAACGAAAAGCCGCGCACGCACTGACGTCCGCCCCAAGGGCTCATGCGCACCGGAGGCGCCCATGGACAAGCCGTCAAAGGCCGGTGGGCGCATGAATCCTTGAATCCCGCTCCCTCATCGCCCGTAACCACTCGCGAAATCTCCGCGCGCAGCCGTGGCATTTGGGCCATTGCAATCCATCCCCCATTGGTCTAGGCCCGATTTGGCTTACGTCACCCCGGAGACCCCATGCCCCTGACCAACCCCAGATGGCGCCAATTCGCCCAGACCATTCACGACTCGCGACCTACCCGCCAGGAGCAGGCCGAATACGAATTCAAGATAGCGGACTGCGGCCATGAATTGCTGCAAGCCTTCGGTTTGTTGTACCGCGAATATCTGCACGCCGGCTACGTGCAGCAAAACGCGGCTGAACTTCTCTTCACCAAGCACCATCTGCTCCCGGAGACCACGGTCTTCGTGGCCAAGGCTCAAAACAGGGTGCTTTCCACGGCCACGGTGGTGCGCGACAGCCCTGATTTCGGCCTGCCCATGGACGATCTGTACGCAAGCGAACTCCGCCAATTACGCGAGCAAGGCCGGCGCATTCTTGAAATCTGCTCCCTGGCTTCGGAACGACGCGGCTTTTCCCGAACCGGCATCCAGGACTTCACCAGGCTCCTTTTTCTCTTCTGTCTCAATTTCGATGTCGACGACGTCTGCATCATGGTCAACCCAAAGCACGCCCCCCTGTACACATGCAGATGCGAGTTCGAAATTCTCGGCGAAGAAAAATTCTACCCCAGGGTCAACGCGCCGGCCATCGCCCTGCGCGCGAACTCGCACATGATGCGGGAAAAACTCAAAAAAAGGCCATCCTCACCCATCACCCCATCATCGGTGCCCGGCCATGGCAAGGCGGCACGGTTCACACTCTGCGACAAAGTCCTGTGCATACTGCAAAACGGCTCAAACCTCCCCCGTCTGAACCCGCTGAACGCGGACCTGATCCGCACCCTCCTCACCCACGCCGATCCTTCCTTGCGCTCCCTCCCACATGAGTACGTATCCTTTCTGCAAAGCGAATATCGCGGACTCAAGATTTAGCCCTCCATTCCCTCGCAAAGTCAAAACAAGGCACGCTTTTTGCATATAAATTCAGTTGGATACAATAACGTACCCGACACGCGGCAGAATCTACGTAGGACAGATTAGATACAACCTCCTGCCCATTAGTCCTTTCGCGTAGCCAACAAGGAATTGTCATGACCGACGCATCGGAACAACTCATCCAGGAACGCCGCAGATCCGTCAGGCTCCGACGATCCGCCATGCTCAAGGCCAAATTGGACGAAATCGACCGTCCCAACATCAAGATCGCGGAAACCCGTGACGAGTTGGCGCAGTCTTTCGCCCTCGTGTACAAGGAATATCTGGCTTCCGGATACATCAAAAGCCCGCATCCCTCGGAGATGCATTTCAGCATCTTCAACTTCCTGCCCGCGACATGCGTGTTCATTTTCAGAACCTACACGACCGTCATCTCCACACTGACCCAGATCTTCGACACCCCCCTCTTCGGACTGCCCATGGACGCCCTCTACAAAGAGGAACTGGACTCTCTTCGCGCCCAAGGCCGCAAGATCACGGAGCTTTCGGCATTGGCGACTCCCAGGGAAACCCGGTGGTGCAACCTGATGGTCTTTCTGTCACGGACGATGTTTGAATATTCGAGAATGAACGAGGTTGACGATATCTGCATCATGGTCAACCCCAAGCATGTGAGCTTTTACAAGACAATGTTCCTTTTCGACGACTTCGGGCCGGAAAAATTCTACGCAGGAGTAGGAGCACCGGCCGTCGCACTGCGCATCGACATGAAGAATATCGAAAAAAATCTGCTGGAAAAATACAGAAACATCGAAATGGAAGACAACATGTACGAATTCTTCTGCAAGCTGAACAGTACGCTGGAAGAATTGCAGAGGGGATACGCGTTTCATGAAAAAAGGCATCCCATGGATGGAGATGCGGCGCGATTTTTTTCCCAGGAAAGACCTGAAGTGTTTTCGAAACTCTCCCCGAACCAGGAGGAACTCATCCGAAAACATTACCCGTTTTTTCAGAAAATCTAAATTGATCTTTTTCCTGTCTTTAAATGCATTATTGCCGGAAGGAGAAACACATCTCCTGCCAATGCCGTCAGCATGACAAGAGCACTGAGCAAACCGAAATAAAATGTTGGAACAAAATTACTGAAAACAAGAACGCCAAAACCTATACAAAGAATCAAAGATGTCGTGAGAATCGGCTTCCCTTTCCGAAGCATCACCTGCTCCAATGCATCGACTCTTTTCAATCCTGAATTTCTCAGAACATTGTATTCCGTAAGAAAATGTATGGTGTCGTCCACCGCGATGCCCAATGCAACCACGGAAATCAGCGCTGTCGACGTGTCGAGGGGTATCCGCAACATCCCCATGACGCCAAAGTTCAGAATGAGAGGAAACAGATTGGGAATCAGACTGAGCAGGCCGATCCTGAAGGAACGCAAAACGGCGAACATGATCAGAGCGATTACTCCCAACGCCAAAGCCAGGCTGGACACCAATCCGTTGGTAACCGCTTGAATCACATTGACCTGCCGAACAACCGAGCCCGTCACCCGCATATCCAAATCCTGTCGCGTGGAAGCGCTCAAAAACTTCCTTATCATCTTGATCAGTTGCGCCTGCCTTGCCGAACTGTTCTCAGAAATGCGGACAAGAATACGCGCATGGTCAAACTCCGTGTTGACATAATCATCTATATTGTCGGAATCATATAACAATAAATACTGCGCAACAAGATCGCGTTGCTCAGGAATGCTATAATACTCTGGATCCTCATCATGAAACGATTTGTTCATTTCTTTGATGTAGTCTGCGAAAGAAACAGACGTATCAACTCCAGGCAATGTTTTTACATATTCTTGTATTTCATCAAGAACCAACAGATTTTCAGGATTAGTGAACGCATCGAGCTCATTGGCTTGAACTGAGATATCCAAAGTTGAAACGCCACTTAAATTTTCCTGAACAAAGTCCAGGTCTTTTCGCAGATCACTTTTTTTATTGAAATATTCTACGAGATTTGTCTCGACAGTAATATTTTTTGTGTAATATAATGAAATAAATACCATACTAATACATAAAACACATATTCCAATATTTCTTGTAGACACAAGGTTGTTGAGCTTCAGGAGAAAAGAGCCCATTCCTGTGTCAACATCCATTTCTCGATAGATTTTATTTGGATTGAAATAAAGGAGAAGAGGGGGAAGCAGCACAAAAGAGAAAAAAAACTCGAAAACCATTCCCATCGACGCCACATAAGCAAATTCTCGAATCGGAGGAATGGCACTTACGGCAAGGGAAAGAAAGCCCACCGCCGTTGTCAGGGTGGTCAGAAAGCAGGGCATGAAAACTTCGCTCAAAATATGGGCGAGAGCTTCCTGCGGACTTGCTGAGGCATCGAGGATTTTTTTATCGAGACACGAAAAGATATGCACCGTATCCGCCAGCGCCAAAGCCATGACCAGTGACGGGACGACGGAAGTCACGTTGTGCATGGCGACGCCCATGAGCGCCATGCATCCCATCGTACTCCCGACGCAGACGCTGATGTTCAGCAAGGCCAAGACGGTCAATCGCGCATTGCGGAAAAAAATCCAGATCACCACGGCGATGAAGGCATACGTCAGCGGAATGAACGTTTTCAGATCATCTTGAACATAGCGACTCAAACTGACGTTTGTGACGGTGTTGCCCGCAAGATGAAAAACCAGGCCATTCTTCTCGTGGCGGGAAAGCAGTTCGCGCACATCCCCAAGCAGATGAGCGCGAAATTCTTTTTCTTCCGGTCGATCATACGGATAGACGACAAGCGCCGCAGTGCTCCCGTCTTGTGAAATCAAATTATCGAGATAAAGCGGAGTCGTCAGAGCCTGCCCCCGCAAAACTTCCAGATCGTGCGATGTAGCAGGGACCGACTCCAGAAATTTTCGAACTTCGAAATACTCGCGTGCCCCATCGACGTAATCGACATTGCCGAGACTTTGCACATCCCTGATGCCCGGATGGGCCTCTAGCTCAGCCGCGACATCCTTGAGCATCCTCAAGACAGGCTGAGTGAAAATATCGGGCTGTTTAAACGAAATGACAAAAAACTCGTCATCTCCGAAAATTTCTTTGATTTTTTTATGAAACGCGAAGTCAGGATCATCGTCGACCGTAAAATAATCGACATTGTCTATGGTCTGAATGTTCGGAATGCACGCAAGGAAAAACAAGGCTACGACAACGCCAAAAACGAAAGACATTTCGGGGTGGCGAATCGCAATACCGCTCATTGATTTCATACAAACCCCACCCCTCTGCAAGCCTGAATGACGATGCTTTAAGCCAAGCACGCGGCGCTCATTCGCTCATCGGGTCGTAACGCCCCGGCGAGATGATCTCGTCCGGATCAAGCACCCGCTTCAACCCGTGCACCACATCCCAAAACACCTCCGACCCGGTCGCAAGATGCGCCATGGAGGCGATGGATGCCCGGTACGGAGCATAACCCATGCGCATGATCTCCCCGAACAGTTCATCGTAGCACAGCCGCGCCTTCTCGGTTTCCTGCGCGCTGGCCCGATCATAGGCGATGGTTGTCACCGCCACCATGGCCCTCTCGGTGATCAACGAAACGGTTATCAGCGGCTCGAATCCATACTTGAGGAAAATCGGAGAAATCCTGCTCACCAGATCCTGGGCGGCGGAACCGATCATGGGCATGATCGGGGAGATCCACATGATGCCGACATTGTTCTCAAGAGGGTCGAGGGTGGCGGGATCCTCACGGCCTCCCATGCGCCAAAGCGTGCCATACAGGAAGGCGTCTGTCGGGCGTCCCTGTAGCAAACCGCCAACCTTGACCAGGGACCCGAGCATGATCTGCCAATCCTTGCCCCACCCTCGTTTATCGAGAAACCGCGAAATCCGCTGGGCCAGCGTCAGCGTGGTTGGCCCCACGAAACGCACTCGCCCAAGGCCCCGCAACGCCTTGCGGATTTCCTTGCGCAACTGCCGGACTTCCCCTGCGGTCCCGTAGATACCCCCGCTGATGTTCCAAGCCCCGAATCCGCCCCTTTTCCGCATGGACCGGCGCAGGAACTCGGGCAGCGGAGTTTGGCCGTTGGCTGCCTGCCAGGGGTATCGTTGAAAAGAGGAAATGATGCGCAGATCGTTGCCGATATGCACCAAGCTCTTGATCTGACCACTGAGTTTCAGAGGTCTCAAGGCATCGATCATGCGCGGCAGGTCATTGTCCGAGGGCATGGACAGAAAGAACATGTTGAAGCATTCCGGCTTGGGCATGAGCCAGATGCCCAGACTGGTGACAATGCCCAGACTCGACTGGGTGAACAGGCCATCCAGATAGGGTCCGAGCGCCCATTTGAAGACATGGGTCGCCTTGGCTTCGCGATAATGGCCGTATCCGGTTCGCAAAACGCGGCCATCGCCAAGAACGACCTCCATCCCGCACGAATTGTAGAAATGATCCCCATACGGGGTATGTCCAAAGCCCCTTTCCAGCGTGTTGCCGACAATACTGGCGTCAGGCCCTGATCCGGTACAGTCAAACCAATGGGGAATATCGTGTTCCTCTAGATAGTCATAGAGTTGCTGCTGGGTCACCCCCGGCTCGATTACCGCATAGGCCAGATCCTGATTGACCTCCACGATGCGATTCATCCGGGACAAATCCACGATCACCTGACCGTCGGTCACGGCGCATGCGTCACCATACCCCCAGTTCTTGCCTCGACTGATGGGATAAAGGCTGATGCCGGCGGCGCGGGCAATGCGAACAATGGACTGAATTTCTTCCGTCGAGACAGGAAACAAAACGCCCAAGGGCGTTGTCCCCCGCGGAAGAGTGCTGCGGGAGTACAGGGCGATCACGTCCTCGTCATGGCGCGCCCGATCGCTGCCAAGCAACTCTGTCCACTGCCTGAATGCTTCGACTGTCTTTGAGTTCACGGCTGCTCCGAAACGACAATGGTTTGAGTGGGGGAACGCATCTCGTAGGTCACGCCTCGCCATGTAATGCGCCTTGTGAAAAGGGAATATGCCGTATTGAACAAGGCCAGCAAGGATGCCAAAGGCGCAAGCAGGCGAAACATCCAGAACTGCCCTTCCAACTTCTCACGATGCTCTGGCAGCATGGCGACAATCGCGGGGAGCAAGATCTGGGCGTTGAGCATTTCCATTGGCACGATGGAAAGCATCAAAAGCGACGCAGCCAGAATCAACATCGAATCAAAGCCGCTTGCCACCTGCCCGGCCAATAAGCCCAGTCCCAGAAAAAGCACCGCATTGCCGACGCAATGCGCCAGTGCGATCTTCCACCACAATGCGGGGTGGTACACTCTGGCGATGGTCGTCTGTCGATTCGTCCACTCCAGCATTTGCGAAAAAGTGCAGTCCTCATGGGTCGTGACCAGACAGTGCGGCACAAAAGTGATGCCCATGCCCTTCTCCCTCACGGCCAACGTGATGGTCATGTCGTCGGACAGGGCGTTTTTCCAGCGCTCGGCAACGTCGCACAGCGTGAACGTCTCACGCCGGATGGCCATGGCCCCGCCCCAGGCGTAATTCGCCTGCGGATCCGGAAGAAAGACCACGCCGCCCCCGTTCCAAGCGGAACGCAACATGGACCAAAAACCTCCATGCACAGGCATATACCAGCGAAACCCTGTGGACAGGCCTGTCTGACCTTCACGCAACGGTTGCACCAGATGGCGCACGAAAGCCGGACTGGGCCTGGCGTCGGAATCCATGAACACAAAAACATCACTGGACTTTCCGATCTCGTCGATGGCTTTGAGCTGGTTATTGATCTTCTGGCTGCGTCCGGGAATGACGCCGGCCACAAGCAGCTTGACCGGCACTTCCGGAGTGCGCCGCATGATTTCAGACAACGCCACGTAAGCCGGATCATCGGTGGTCGCGGTTATGAAATAAAAATCGAGGTTTGGATGGTCTTGAGCAAGAAACGCGGCGATGTTGGCCTCGAAATCGGGATCAAGGCCTTTGCAGGGGATGATGAGCGAAACTTTGGGGCGATACCCGCAATCAGGATTCTCGCGCAAAGCCGCGTGGATATCGCGCACAAAGCGCCGTGCCAGCAGCACAGGAAAAAACGAAGCCGCCAGGGCGACAAGTCCCGCAAGCAGCAGTATCCAAGCCATCCCCCCTCCCTAAAGTTACCTCTGGTTGCCACATGAGTACATACAGAAGGCCGAAGCGACAGCCATCGCGCATCAAAGACCATGTGCCGGACAAATACCACATACTACTTCCGGGTTGAACCCGGACTACGCCGCGCTCCTGGGCGCCACCATGCCAATCTTTCTGGCAGGCACGCCGCCCCAAATTTCACCCGGAGCGATTCTGGTCCCTTTGGTTACAACGGCTCCCGCAGCCACTATCGCACCGTCACCGATAAAAACATTTGGCATGACAACTGCCTTAACACCAATTGTTACATTTTTTCCAATATCTATTCGGCCAAGATAAACATACCCACACTCTATTGCATGAGCTGTAACAACACAATCCTCTCCAAGTACACTATAATCGCCAACTGAAATAATCGATAATTCGATCAATTTTCCACCTATCATCACATTTTTTCCGATATCTGCCCCAAGAAAAAAGTAAAACAATGAACGAACATTAATTGGAATCACATGTCTATTTACAATAAGACCTAATGGGAAAATGTACAAAAAGCCAACAAACTTCCATAGTAAAGAACTTTTTTTGCAGTTCAAATCAATATATCCATCATCAAACTTAACAAATTTATTAAAAATGTATATTATTATAATATTATAAATAAAAAAAAATAAAAAAAGGCTCAATATGTAAAATGAGCCATCTTCAAAATACAGAGCAGAAATATAGGAAATAGAAGAATTTATAACAATAAAAACAGACCCTAAAAAAAAATCAATAAAAAAAAATTTCATAGTGGATATAAAATAAATATTAAAAAAAAAGCCGCTTTTGTTCAAAGCGGCTTTTTATGCCACACAAAATCTCTACCTAACGCTACGCCTTCTAGAGGAAACGTATGCAACAAAACTTAATCCAAAACCGAGGAGCAACGCAGATCCTGGCTCAGGAACAACATTTGCAACTACAGATGCGCTTTCTGAGTAAAAGGACCAATTTCCTGTCTCATCAAGAATTATATTACTTGCTTCAAGGCGCAGATCAGAACCATAAAACATTGAAGTATCAAAAAGTTCTGCCCAAAGTCCACCTACAACATTTAGATAAGCACGAGTCTGAATCAGTGTCTCAAGAGCATTTGTTTGACCGATAAACGAAGTCGTGCTTTCAAGAAGAGGGAATTCATAGTTCAAAGAACCTGAAGTATCAAATTCAGCAGAAAGAACCAACTGACTTGAGGCATGAGTTGCCATTAAATCACCGAACCCCCAAGTATCGGCACCACTATTGTACCCATAAGTCCCTGGGCCGCCAGCAACTGAATCGGCAAACGGATCATAGCCTGTAGTCAACCAAACCTCTGCTAAACCTGCCTCATACTGAGCAACACCGAGGATACCTTCATAAAAGCCTTCCGTCTCAAAAAGGCCGCCAAAGCGGATAGTCAGGTATTGGTCACCATCACCAAAAGACCACGAAGCGGGGTCAGTGACCTGAACTCTGAATAACCCCCAAAGCTCACCAGCCTCCTGCTCGAAATAGGAATCACCTTTCATGTAAAAAGTGTTCTCTCCCGGAACAAAAATTGTGTCCGAATGAGCTATTCCTACCCCCAACGCCCCGCTCAACAGGAAAGTCGCCAAAAACAGTGTAAGTAGCTTTTTCATAACCGCTCCTCTCGTTACCAATTAAAAAATGAACGAACTGCTCACCGACATTATCTCTTGACACCGTCAAGCAATCGCTATGCCAACCGGTAACCAGCTAATTTAACGAAAGTAATCGAGAAAAAAAACTACAAACTGTAAACAACCCCGACAAACATCCTCAAACTGAAATGGATTCCGACAGCTGTGGTCAGACCGGGCTTAGCGCCCAACTCCGCTGTATTCTTAGCGGGAAAGTGAACCAGCTGTGCCGCCCTTGCTCAGGCCAGGAAGTGGGAAAATTTAAGAGACTCCGGCTCTGCCAGCGATTGCATGCCAAAAGTCGCAAAAACAAGATGATCGTGTCTAACCCCAACCAATTTCCTGAAGAACATTCGCAGGAATGCCTTCCACTCAAACCAATCTGGAAAACGTGTAAAAAAATCCGACAGCCTGTTTGGCAAGCAGCATTCACAATTTGAAAAGGAGGGAAAGCGAAGAGACATCCTTTGCCTCAGCCAGCAAAGGACAAGGCAACGTTATGAAAAGACGGGAATATGAACTTTGACCTGATAACGAAAAAAACACGCGGCAAACCAAAAAATCAAACCAGATCGATTCCGCCATAGATGATCCCGCACAACACCCCGAAATTGAAGGCGAAAATCCAGCGGGACCCCATCTTGTAGATTTTCATGGCCGAAACGACCACCGCGCCGAAGGCGATCAGCCCCACCGCCAGCCACCCCAGGCTCGCTCCGCCCCATTCCAGCAACAGCTTGGCCACATAAACCTGTCCATATCCGAGCAAACCGCCGTGAAGCAAAGACACCGCCCCTGAACGGCTCAAAAAATCATCCACGGCCTGCATGGCGAGACAAATAAGAACCGCGGAGATAATCAGGACAATTTCGAGCACACATGTCTCCCGATGGAAGTTGAATCGAACGAATTCTGGCTTTGCGACTCTAGCAATTCCCATGGCAAATCACGCTCACATGACCGGCCTTGACAGAATAAAAAGCCGGAGAATCGGGGATTCTCCGGCTTTTGACTCCAAAACTCACAACTCAGCAGATTTAGCGACGCCGGGCAACCATGCCAAGGCCGACCAGACCGATGCCGAGCAGCAGGAGCGACGAGGGCTCGGGAACCGCCATGGGCACGCCGGCAAGTCCGGAAAAATGTGAAATCGAGGGAATATTTTTATTGTTTGGCGTTTTCAGATGAAGAGTATTCCAATTTCCAAAATTCGTTGCCGGATCCACAAAATACAGTGAAAATTCATTTGCACCTTTCACCGCATAAAATCCGAGCGACAAATTCGATGCTTCCGAGAATTCCCAGGTTCCAGTCTTAGAGTCTTCGGTCAAATCCCAAGTCACCGTGAGCGGACCACTTGTCAGGGAATTCGATGTTGTTTCCTCGGGCTTGTCAACTTTGTAAAATTCTCCTGACTGATAATTCAGGCCTTTCTCGGCGTTATAATATTCAATATATCTATCAACGAGCGCCAACATTCGCGTTCCTTCACCAGAATTATCCGTATTTCCCTCAAACGTTCCAAGATAAAAACCTGAATATTCATTTTCAATGAGGGACTTATATCCCATATACACATCATCATAAATATCCAAACCAACGCGACTTTCATCACTGAACGTGAAGGGGCCATGACCATCAAGAGAAAATGAATTGTTCACAACGCCATCCAACGCGTCCAACTCATTCCATAAAAGTGGATAAGCCATACCGGGAGAGAGTTGAATCAACACGAGAATCACAGCCAAAAGAAGTATTTTTTTCATATATTGCCTCAACGAGGTTTGCGTCCATGTTACTGCTTACAGCAATTAAGCAAAAAACATGCCTACGACAAATCAGCATCCGCGAAAAACCCTGCAAAACAAACAATTATGCGAGAATTCCATACAGCCGTTTCCCCGAGACTTACCGCCTGGAAACAAAATTCAACACTTGTGGCACGCCCATTGCTAAAGCTGCCCGAACAATAAAGCATCAAAGGGGAACCCATGAAAACAGTCATCAAGCTCTCAATCATACTCTTCCTTCTTCTCGGCAGCCAAGCGTGGGCCGAATCGTGGTATCCTGATGAAAACATGGCCAACTGGCCGGGATTTGAAGTAGACAGTCGCGACGTTGTTGGCGCTCCTGATATCCTCGGAGCGGAATTCGCTTACGACGGACACTACCTCAGCTCTATTTCCATACAATACAGATTTGATAAAATTGAATCCATAGACTCTTTCTGGTACGGACGCACGTATAATTTCCAAGCATTCGCTCCTGGAGACTGGTTTTTCAGCTTTGACGAAGACCCCGATTGGGAATTCGTATTGACAACCGCATCGAGATCAAGAGGCGGGGACAGTCTTGGTGAGCTTTCCAGCGTTCGAAATGAAATCAACTGGTATATGTATGACCTGACAGACCACAATTTGGATTATGACGGAGAGGACAGCTATATCCTTGCCGGAAAGGAGCTGTATCCTGATGGATGGGGCGGCCGCGACGGACATCCTGCGCTTGCGAATTTAGAAGGCTATACAGATATTACTCCAGAAAAAATTATCTTTTCCGGATGGGAATCAGACTGGGAGTATTATAGGTGGTACAACTATCGGTACTATAATGATTATGCTCCTGTGGTGGGGCAGACATACACAGTCACCTGGGATCTCACGGCTTTCGGCTCAGACGGCATTTTCCTTGGCGACCACGGGGGAGAATTCACCTATGGATTCAGCCTGACCTGCGCCAACGACGTCCTTTACGGCAAGGCCCCCATCCCCTCCCCCGAGCCCGGCACCGCCCTTCTCCTCGGTTTCGGTCTCCTGGGCCTCGGCGCGGTTGCCCGCCGACGCGCACGTTGAGACAGCCCTGACGCTTTTACACAAACCTCCGTCGGCCCTTGGCTTTCGGAGGTTTTTTTACAGCGATTTTTCGCCATGAGGGAATCATCCCCAGCTTTCCAACAAAGAACCCTGGGCGCGGACACAAGACAAAAAGTGTCGGTTTTTTTTACACCGTAAAAACAAATCTTTACACTCCGCATAGGCGCTTTCACCCAGGAGAACCAAACGAAGCGGTCGGCACGGCAACCAGCTTTTGAGCTGAACGCGTTCCGTGAGCCAGGGCGGATCGTGATTTCAAAAGAATGTCCGGAAACAGCGGCATTCCCGACCAAGAGCTCCGAATGCACGCAGCGACGCGGCGAAATCATACAACTCCACAGCGCATAGTTGGCACGTTTTCAGCTACTGAAGGGGTGGATTCCTACGCAGGCCTGTTTGAAAACATCTGGCGATTCTTTCCTGTTTGAGCATTTTTATATTGTGCATGGTCATGATGCGACGGAATTTCAAAAATTTTCAACTTTGAACAGGAAAACAGCAGTGATCGATAAAAGAAAATTTGAACGCAAATCCATACTTTCAGAATGCATGGTCAAAAGACTTTTTTTGAAAGAAAAACTCTTTCCTTCACAAATCGTCAACTATTCTCCAAACGGATTGATGCTGAAAGCAGATGTCGAATTTCAAGCTGGTGACGCTGTGACTATTTATTTGTCCGAGGAAGCGCGGAATGAGACTCATTTAAGCACAAATTATTGTGTCGGAATGGTGCGCTGGTGCGCCGAACAGGTAGGAAACATTGGGGGATTTTACAGGGTCGGGATTGAACTTGCGCATCCGGCCGTGAATGCGACGTGAACTCACGCCAATCGTTTCGAAAATCCGCACCTCCACGGCAAAAGCCGACTTCTGCGAAGACAAGCCGGCTTTTATAAAAAAACGCGCCAAAGCCAGCGCGAGTCCATCAAAAAGTCAAAAATCCTGGTTAATTACACATACCTTCTCGGCACCTGCCTCGCCAGCTCCACACCCACTCCGTAAAAGCCGCCGCAGCTTCCGTCCTGGGTCTTGCACCAACGCACCATGGCCAGGCAGAAGTTCTTGCCGAATACACGCGTTTCTTCGGCACTGGAGTCGAAATGGACCTTGATGGCGTCACCGGGAGAGAGGGGATAATCCATTTCAAGCATGAGGCCGGAGTCACTGTAGTTGATCAACCGCGATGGCATCGCCTCATTGCTGGAAAAACATTTTTCGACCGTGCATCGAGTAAGGGACGCGCGACGGCGTGAAGCTCTTTTTTCTTTCATCTCGGAAGGTCCGCTCTTATCAAAATGAAACATCATTGGCCCGTTGTTCAATAAAGATTCGCGAAGCAGTCATGGCCGAAGCCATGGAACTCTTACCGACGCAGGCAATAAACCCCGCCGCTATACAAAATCAGCACGCCGCCAAGAGCCAGGCTTGCGGGACTGCCCGCCAGGCATCCGGCCAGCCCCACTGTTCCGACAACAAGAGGAAATGACCTGTATACGCAATCAGGCAACCAGACTCGCATGTGAAAATCTCCTTGCGCCCAAACCTCTCACGACAGGCGCCCAGTTGCGCCGGCCCAACGCTTGCGCCTACCCATGGCCAAATATTTGCCCCGGATCGTCAACAACCGATATCAACCAGCGATCTCAAAGGGTTTTTGAACAGCGCGCCGATCACCACCCCTGCCTCGTCCAGCGTCCTGCGGCAGGCGGTGCAGGCCATGTGCAGGGGCTTTGCATGATCCGAGAACTGAAACAGGATTTCGAACTCCCGCCCTTCGCCAAAACCGTCGGGCTCGGCGGCGTTCAGACGCAGACCTATGCCCGTGGTCGAGATGTCGCGCAGCTGCGCCAACCGATACCTGCCCTTGCGCCCGTCCGGGTCCAGCGTATGAACCACGCCGAAACCGGACAGCAGCCGCCGGGCCGCCTTGCGCCGCTCCCCGCAACCGTCATCCGGAATGTTCTGGACGGAGGATATGTTTGCCGAGGAAGCGTATTTTTTGGCGCCGGAGCCATCCTGTTCGCGCAGGTAGGAATCGAGATCAGTGTTCAGCCAGACGGTCGGACGTTTACCCCTCACGAATACTCCAATAACTTTATATAGTTAGACAACAATTCGATCCACACCGGAGTCCGAACTGTCTTTAGCGGGCAATGTGGATCAGTTCAACCTCTGCGACTCCGCTTCCGCAGTAGCGATGGGCACCGCGAGTTCGACGCCGACCGAATATGTTCCGGTGAGTGAAGCCTCGTCGGCTCGTCCCCAACGAACGAGGCCCTGATAGCTGTCGCTCAAATCATAGCCATCCACCTCCCGCCCGGGACTTGCGATGATCGACAACGTGTCGCCGACGTTGAATACGCAATCCGTCTCGATGAGAAAACCCTGCCTGCTCATGTTGAGAATGCGCCCCACCACGATCGTGTCATCGTTCTTCCCGCATATGATCCCGCAGGGAAACAGGCAGGCGTGACGCTTCCATCTTCTGATTTTTTGATCCTGCATCGACATGGTTTGTCCTGCCTTGAGGCGTTTTGCCATTTTCCGCGCGCCGGCATAATCGAAGATCCCGAAAACGCACGCATTTCACGATCACACATAGCAACGAACGTACCACGAAATCGCAACGACAGCAGCGCACGCGCGCAACCTGTTCAAAGCGGGACGTCCGCGCTCCGAATTCGCCAATATCGGCAAAATTTCAGGAAATTGTAAGATTTCACATGCGCGGGTGTCGAAAAAAATTACACACGAAGAGAACCTCGCTTTCGGCAAAAAAGTTCCGCTACTCATCCGGGCGGCATGATCCTGTCGGCACCGATCATGGATATGACGGCAGGCCACACCCCCCAAGGCTTCCCAAGAATGCCTTCGGACCCTGGAAGCGTCGCGAGGGACCACCCGGCCCGCGCGCTGCCGGAGCGCGATCAGAGCGGACGCTTTGGCATAAAAGATGAACGATAAATGAATCGCGAAATGCCAATTCAGCGATGCGACACGCCTCCATCGCAGCGGTTTTAATGGCTGTTGCGGTAACGTGTGAGCGGCCGTCGCCCTCGAAGGCGATCCGGCTCGAAGACTGCTCCCGATTCCGGCAAACACTCGCGGCATGCCCGACTGCGCGGCCAAATGGCGAAGAATTGCCTCTCCTTGCTAACGATGACGCAACCCCAGCCATGGACCGCCACGCCAGGCAACGAAACCTCGAGTTGAGCATACCCCTCTCTGACAAGCCACCAGGGAGGGGAATTTTTTTGGACTTCCGGTGCTGACAAGCGGGCGCAAATATGAAAAAAAACAGCCACTCAGCCGCTTACAGCTTCGCCCCGGCCCCTTGTCTTTCCTGAGCGCACTGGCAGGCCTCCACTCCACAAGCAAGGATTCATAGCCCACAGGCGCAACTTTTTGTGTCTGAACCTCGGCACATCGGGCAAGCGCGGCGCCCCGCAACCCGGGTACCCTGGCCGGTCGGCAAACAGGACCTTTCGGCACAATCCGCTGGCATTTGACGCTTGACGTGCCTATAGAGCACCAGAGAATGAGCGCTTCCGCAAAATTTCACCATCACGCGCCCAAGAAACAAACAGATAAAATCGAGCGACTCAAGAAGACATGCCCGAGCAATTGACCCCACCAGCCCAAAACACGCCCTATGGCGGCAGGCGGACAATCCGCAGGGAAATGTTTTTTATCGGCCTGTTCTGCCTGGCGAGCATCGCCGTCGTTGTCGTCTCCATGCTGTCCGTGGGCATCTACCGGTCGGGACTGGCCACCGCCCATGAACGCATCGCCGGGGCGAACAAACAGATCTCGGCATATGTCGAAGCCCACCTGGAAGGCCTGGCGGCGGCGGTGCGGATCATGGCCGCGAGCCCCGATGTCATGCACGGCGACACCGGCGGAAAGGAGTCCCGGGATCGGGCCCGGACCTATTTCCGCTTCGTGGAGATATCCAACCCCAACGTGAAGTACGGCTACGCGGGCTATGCGGGCGGCGAACTGCTCATCAACGACTACGATCCGCCGGAGACCTACGACCCGCGAGTCCGCCCCTGGTATGTCGCAGCGGTCAAATCCTGGCCGGAAATGACCATCGGCCTGCCCTACCGCGACGCCGTCGATGACGAATGGCTCGTCGCCGTGTCCATGGCCTTCTTCGACTCGACCGGTCTGCGCGGCGTCGTCTCGGTGGACAGCACACTTACCGCCATGGACGGTCTGCTGAACAGCATCAAATCCTTCGACAGCCAGTCAAACTTCGTCATCAACACCGACGGGCTGTTGCTGGTCCACAACGAGAAGAGCGACTACATCAATCGGAACATGGAAACCGTCGTTCCGGGAGTCCTGGCGCGGATCAAAGGGCATTCGGGCCACATCGAATACGACCTGCCCGGCCCCGAAACACGGACGGCCTACTTCACCCGCCTCAAGATAAACGACTGGATCATCGTCTCCGCAGTGAACCGGGACGAGATCATGGCCCCCATCCGGCACAGGATCGCGCTGGTGGTCGCGGCCACGGCCCTGGTCACCCTGCTGCTCGGGATCTTGCAGCTCAAGGTCTACGAATCCAGGTTCGTCGTTCCCCTCATGACCCTCAAGCAGCGCATCGCCGACATCACGGCGGGCCGGACGGCGGGGGGAAAACCCGCATCCTTTTCCAACGCCGAACTCGCTTCCATCGCCGACAGCATCGAAGGCATGACCGAATCGTCCCTGAGCCGCAAGGCCGCGGAGCTCCGCCTCATCCTGGAAACGACGAGCGACGGCCTGCTGGTGCTGGATGACCGGGACAGGATCACGCACTACAATCGGCGCTTCCTCGAACTGTGGCATCTTCGAGACGAACTCGCCGGCGAACACCTCGGCGAAGCGCTCATCGCACGCATCGAAAACGCGGTCCTGCCGGAATGCGCCGCCAGCGTGCTGAAAGAACATTCTTCCCGCGACAGCGCGCTTCTGCACCTGAAAACAGGCATCATCCTCGAACAGACCGCCCGCCCGCTGCTCGAAGAGGGCCTCGTCACGGGCAGGTTGTGGAGCTTCAAGGATGTGACCCTCAAGATCATGGCCGAGGAGAAGCTCAAGCTGCTGGCCGCGACGGACGAACTGACCGGCCTGTGGAACCGGCGCTGCCTCATGAGCCGGGCCGAAGCCGAAATCGCCCAGGCGGCACGGCTCCGACGGCCTCTTTGCCTGGCGCTCATGGACGCGGACCATTTCAAGGACATCAACGACACATACGGGCATGCCGCAGGGGACGCCGCGCTCAAATACCTGGCCGACGCGCTGAGATCACGGCTGCGCGTCTCGGACACCATCGGCAGGATCGGAGGCGAGGAATTCGCCATCCTCCTCCCCGACACCGACCTGGAGACCGCCTACACGGTGCTCGAACACATCAGGACAAGCGTCGAACATGGGAGTTTCACCTACGACGGCAAGAAACTCACGCTCACCGTGAGCACGGGGGTGACCTCCATGCCCGAGGGCAGGGTCAACGTCGACCAGCTGCTCTCCGTCGCCGACGCGGCCTGTTACAAAGCCAAGACCAGTGGCCGCAACCGCACCGAAACCAAAGCCTGCGAAACACCGAGACCGACCGGGCAGGATGCCTGAAACAACGCCATAAAGGATGGACGCCAAAACGCTGCAAGGCCGAACGGCACATCTCCCACCAAAAGGAGTCGTTTCTGAGCTTCGCCTGCCAGATAGCCCTAAGCCACCACGAACGATGGGACGGTGCCGGCTATCCCGAGGGATTGGCCGGAAACGGGATTCCCCTGGCCGCCAGAATAATGGCTTTGGCGGATGTCTATGACGCCTTGACGTCCGCCCGGACGTACAAGGATGCGTACAGCCATGAAATTGCGCGGGGCATCATCGTCGAGGGTCGCGGCACCCAGTTCGATCCGGATGTCGTTGACGCGTTCCTGCGGGCCGAGCAACGCATCCTGAGGATCAAGGCGGAGTTCTCATGACGCGCGCCGTTGCTTCATGAACGGCAGGATCACTTTCCGGCACGTTTTCAAGCAGCGCGACACAGGCGGAACCATTCAGTTATGGGCGCGCAAACAGATCGCGGGTGCGCAGCCCGAAAGCTCCGCACCCGCGTGGCGATGAATCAGTACACGCCGCCGATGTTCATGGCCGTATGGATGGTTTCGGAAAAGAACACCGCCCGGCCCGCAAGCTCGGCGGCCAGGGCCAGGACGGGCAGCCAGACCGGAATTGTCCGGTTCTTCCAGAGAACGCCCAGGCACGCCGCCATGAGCGCGACGTGGGCCCAGTACAGGGGCGCGCCGAGCCAGGCCATGCCCGTCTGACGCATGACCTCCGAGCCGGAGAGCCAGGCGCAGGGCACGGTGAGGCGCACCACCAGACCGACCACAAGGGCCGTCACCAGTATGCGCGCCAGCAACGGCTGACTGTCCGCCCCGGCGAACCAGCTTGCGAACCCCGCGCCCAGGACCACGGCGGAAATGAGGAAAAAGACCGTGGGCAAGGTGTTGTTCACCGCAGGCAGCGCAGGCGGGGCATAGGTCATGCCCGAAGCCAGGACCACGAGCAGTCCGACCAGGGCCGACGCCCACACCAGCACGGGAGAACCCTTGCCCCGCGCCGTGACTGCGGCCAGCACCGCCAGCCCCAAAAAGACCCCCGCCGCGAGCACCTCGCGGCTGAGCCACGCCTTTTCAAGATGCGCAAGCGCCCGATATGATTCAAGAGGATGGCCGAGATGAAAGAGGGACGCCGCGATGCCCACCCCCATCAAGGCCGCGACCAGCGTCCATTCCATGCGGACGTTGCCCTCGCCGGAGCCCGCGCAGCGACACTGCCGCACGGCGTTCATGAGGACCAGGCCGATGGCGGCCTGCGAGAGCACCGTGAACAAAACCAATGGCAATTCCATGGATGATTGCATGCCTACCTCCTTACCATTGTCGGGGCTTTGGGCAGGATGAACCGGGTGGAGGGGTTCACCTTGTCGTTTTTCGGGAATCCGGGAGGAAACTGGACATGGTTTCCGGGTTCCAGAGTCGCCAGGTCCACAAGTTTGAGGGCTTCGGTGGGACAGCTTTGCACGCAGGCCGGCAACAGCCCAGCATCAAGACGCTCATGGCAGAAGCTGCATTTTTCGGCGCGCTTCTCCACCGGGTTGTACACCGGGGCGCCGTAAGGGCATGAGCGAATGCAGTTTCCGCAGCCGATGCACTTTTCCTGATGGTGGACGACAACCCCGTCTTCGCGCTTGGTGTAGGCTTCCACCGGGCACACGTTGAGGCAGGCCGGATTCTCGCAATGGTTGCAGGCCAGCGAGAAGAAAGCCCGTTCCCGGTGCGGATATATTTCTTCATTAAGCGGATAGACATGTCTCCACACAACGCCCTTTTCCTGCTGGTAATAGTTGCGGCAGGCCATGGCGCAGGTGAAGCAGCCGATGCATCGTTCCGAATCTACTAAAAAAGCATAGTGTTTCTTCATTGCATTCACTCCTTAGACCCGTTCCACATTGGCAAACTGGCCATGTATGGCGACGCCGGGCGCCCCGGTCTTGTACGCGCCCATGTCGGAGGACTCGTCGTCCACCAGATTCTGGACATTGAAATCATTTCCTGCCCCGAACCATGCCTCATAGATGACCAGGCTTTTCTTGGCGACGTTGCTGGTCAGCTTGACCTTTATTTTCAGCTCTCCGACCTTGTTGAAGACACGCACCGTATCAAGGTCGGCAATCTTCTTTTCCCGCGCGTCATCGGGATGCATATAAAGGAACGGTTCCTTGTTGAACTCCTGCATCCAGTCGAGGTTGACGAACTGGGAATGCAGACCGAATTTCGTATGCGGGGTCAGCAGCCTGAATTCATCATAGGCCTTGCGCCCTTCCTTGTATCTGGGCAGAGCGTCGTGGCCGTTCTGCTGGCACAGCTCGGAGAGGAACTCGTACTTTCCGGACGGCGTGCCGAATTTCATGTCGCTCCAGGACGCCGAGGATGCGAGCTTCGCCTTGACGGGACCGTTTTTCAGGTCGGTCCAGTGCTTGATGCCTAGGTAGTCGTACATGCCCTGGTTGAATTCCTTTTCCAGCCATTCCCTGGTGTCGATGTCCTGCGGGAACGTGCAGGACCCGGGCGAGAGCTCGTTCATCTTCTTGGAGAGCAGGGCCGCGATCTCGATATTGGATTTGGTCTCGTACATGGGCGTAATGGCCTGCTCGTTGATGCCCACCCAGTAATGCCAATAGGAGGCGTTGACGGTCCACTCCTCGAACAGCGTGGTCACCGGCAGCACGATGTCCGAGTTGTTGACCGTTTCGGTGAAGAACTGCTCCACAGAGACGACCATCTCCAGCGTGTCGAAGGCTTTCTCCAGCTTTGGCCGGTCGAAATCCTGGGCAAAGGGATTCTTGCACGAAACCCACAGCATCCGCAAAACGGGATCCTTCATGTCCAGGATGGCCTGCGCGGTCTTGTTGATGTTCACGGTGCGGTCGGTGAAACTGGCGGCCTCGCCCTTCGAGAAATCGAATTCGCCCTTGGGGCCGGTCGCGCCGATGAAACCCGTGGAGCCTTCGGGCTGCTTCTGGAGCAACGCGTGGTAGTTGAAGCCCCAGGTGCGCAGATGACCGTAGCGCGCCCCGCCGCCTTCCTTGCCGACATTGCCGGTCATGGCGACCAGCGCGTCGATGGCGCGGACGGAGGCGCCGCCGTTGGTGTGCCGCTGCATCCCGTAGCCGATCCAGATCGTGGCCGGATCAGCGGTGGCGAACTCCTCGGCCACTTCCCTTATCTGAACGGCGGGGATACCGCTGACCTGCGACGCCCACTCCACGGTCACGTTTTCGCGCAGGTAGGCGGCGAATTCGGCGAACCCGATGGCGTGCGTGTTCACGAAACCGGTGTCCACCAGGCCCTGGTCCAGAATGTGGCGGGCCATGCCCAGCGCCAGGGCGCCATCGCTCGACGTTTCGGGCTGCCAGTAGACATCCCCCTTGGCCGCGGTCTGGGTGAAGACGGGGTCGATGACCACGACTTTGGCGCCGCGACGTTTCGCCTCGTTCACGTACTTCATGGAATGCACCGAACACCACGCGGGATTGGCGCCCCAGATGATGACGTACCGGGACTTGACCATGTCTTCGGGATCGTTGCACCACATGTCGCCCAGATCGTAGTTCTGCGCATCGATGCCGGCCGGCCAGCAGGGCGTGCCCACAAAGCGGGTCGTGTAGCCAAGCGAGGACATCATGCCCTCGACGCCGTAGTTGGTGATGCCGAAATTTCCGGAGTACTTGGTCAGGCCCATTCCCAACAGGTTGCCGTCCTTTTCCTTCAGTTCGAGGATCTTGCCAGCGATGCGGTCCATGGCCTCGTCCCACGAAACCCGCCGCCAGTTGCCCGTGCGGCGGCCATCCTGCACCATGGGGTACTTGATCCGGTCCGGGCTATAGACCCGCCTCGGATAGGCATACCCTTTCACGCACAGGCCGCCCTTGGTGAAGGTGGATTCCGGCGCGCCCTCGATGAACTTGACCACCCCGTCCTTGACGTACGTCTTGATGGAACAGGTGTCGTAGCAGTTCCTGGGGCAGGCGGTCCTGAATATCTGGAAATCCTGCTCCCTGAACGCCGTCGCGGCCTCGGCGGAATACGGCATCAATAGCCGAAGCGGGAGCAGCGAGGCCGCTCCGGCCACGGAGATCCCTTTCAGGAACTGACGCCTGCTGAGCGCTCTTGTTTTTTGAGACATACAATCCTCCTTGAAGGTCGCCTGCCCGGTCATTCCGGGTGCGAGGCTGCAATGGTGTTGAGTTCGTTGTCGAACCACGCGGCAAGGGCGTCCGTGGCCAGGGCGACGACCCCGCCCGCGGACGCGTGTGTTCTGGTCGCCAGAATGAAATGCGGGAGCCACCGGCCCAGATGCTCGCCCACGAACCATGCGTGCAGAGCCCGAGTGTCGGGGGAAGGGGAAGCCTCCGAGCCAAGGGCGCTTTTCAGAACGATCATCGCCTCCAGTTCGTAGGCCAGATGGTCGTCCGGGATGGCGCCTTCCCGGGGCACGGCCACGCCGAGGCGGTGATAGAGCTCGCGGGCTTCAAGCGCCGCGTTGCCCATCAGGACGCGGTCGGATTCGCAATACGCGGAGGCATACGGGGGGGCGGGGATGGCGGCCGGGCCTACAAACAGGCGGTTGAATTCGTACTCGACCGCTGTCCAGTCCGTGTCGGGGGGAATGGCCGCACCGACGCTTGCGGCAATGCGGTCGGCGGCGTCCTTGAGGTCGATGGCGTTCAATGCGGAAAAGAAATCGCGCAGGCCTTCCAGGGAGGCGGTACATCCGTCGTTCATGCTGGCGCACCTCGTAATGGGATAGGAGTTCACTACATCCTGTACACCAATTACGTTCGCGCCGCCACGATAAACAGGCGGGATTCAGGGTATATATTGGGTAGCCTTATCTACCCAGCGAATCGTTCAGCCCCATGGTGTTGAGATGGGCGTACAGGCTGACGCTCTTGCCGAGCAGCCCGAGCTTGCGGCGGATGTTCTTGCGATGGGTCTGGATGGTTTCGACGGAGAGGCTTAAAAGTTCGGCGATCTCCTTGTTGGAGTGGCCGGATTGAATGAACTGGCAAACTTTCATTTCCATCTGCGTGAGCTTGAGGAGCAGGGGCATGCCGCCCGGGTCCCGGGGCAAGAGGCGCGTCAGCTGGTCTTTGACGACGGTGACATACCCCTTGCGGATGGCGGAATCGTTTTCCGACTCGATGCGTTCCAGCGCAGGCAGGACAAGGGTGTTGACCTTGGCGGCCAGGTTGCTGGCGTGGTCCTCGTGCTCCTTGCCGACGCTTTTCAAAACGTTGCGCAGGGTGATGTTCATTTCTTCGAGCTGCGCCTTTTCCCGGCGCAGCGCCTCGGTCTTTTCGTCGACAATGCGCTCCAGGGTCTGGCGCTGCATGGCCTGGGTGGTCATGTTGGTCAGGACGAAGATGTACTGGTCGCTGGCCAGGCTGACCTGGTTGATGGCGTTGATCTGCATCCTGTAGATGACGTTTTCATCAAACGGGGCCAGCTCGCAGGTGATGCCGACCGGGTAGTAGCGCAGCACCTCCGCAACGGAAGCGCCCTCCAGGGAAAGGACGTCCCAGATCGGGCGATTCAGCGTCGATGCCTCATCCATCACCGCCTTTACCGCGGCGTTGATGTTCGCCACCAGCCCATTGGCGTCGACCACGAAGATGAGGTCGGAGGTCGCGTTCAGGGTGTTTTCAAAACGGCACTTCTCAAGGGTCAGCAACCTGTTCATCTCGTCGAGCTTGTCGCTTGAAAACTCGGGAAAGGTCCGGATCCAGTCCTGCAGATAGAGCACCTCCAGCGCGTCGCCGTAGAGCCTGACGAGCCTGCGCGCTTCCACCTTGTGATTGAAATCGGCGTCCATCCGCTCGATGACGTCCAGCAGGCTGTAGACGAAGGTCTTGAAACAGCCGAGGAACATGTCGAAAGTGATGCCGCGTGAGCGGTGACGGCGCGACGATTCGATCAGGAAGCGCTCCCAGCCGGTGTCGCAACGAAGCAATGCGGAGAATTCCTCGGGAACGTCGTGCCGCTCGATATGTCGTAAAAGCGGCTGCATGAACTCTTCCAGGGCGACGAGACAGTCGACGCGCTTGGCCGTGGTGTGCCGCAGATACCCGGCCGCATCCATGCGCAGCGACCACCGCTCAAGAAAATAGTCCTGGTGCGTTTCCGCCAGACGCAGCAGTATCTTGTATCCTGTCGATTCGCGTGCTTTCATGGAATCCTTGTTCACTGAGGTTCTCTGCCCTGCTACCCATTCCCTACCCACAGGGTTGTCTTATTTCTTTTAAGGCCTATCAGCAAGGAAGCTTGAACAACACGCAAAATTCGAGGTGCAACGTGCGCATTTTTCAGATTGCTCTGCTCATGCTGGCCCTGAGCATGACCGGAACCGCCCTCGCAGGCGACGCTCCATCCCAAACCAGTGGACAAAAAAGCCGTCGGCTGGTCATTGCCGGGGAGCGGATTGTCGGCGCGCCGCTCATGGCCACATTTGAGATGGGCGATTACAAGGTGCCGGAAGGGATGTACGCTTCCATCAATATCGACGTGGAGAAGCGGCCCGAAGGAGCAAAACCCGAAATTCAAACCGGATATCCGCAGTCACGGCTTCTCTTCACCGTGCCGGGCACTTACGAGCTGCGATTTCGGCTCAACCAGATCAGCAAATCGAGCTGCGGCGGAGTGGACGCCATCCCGCTTCTGGAAAAGACGGAGGTTCTGGATATCCTGCCCACCGGGGCGCCCAGGAACTTTTGAGCGCTCATGCAGGCCATCCGCTGCGAATATCTCGAAGACAGTCATGGCTTCCATCCGAGCCGCTTCCTTCCTTCTTGAAAGGCCTCAAGCAGCATGCGTTCTGCCTGGCTCTGAGCTTCGCCAAGTTTCTTTAGGTTTTCCAGGGTGATGCCTAGGATTTGACACAGTACCCTGACAAGAGTGCAGTCCTCGGCCTCCTCGCGGCAACGATGAAAAAACAGCAGGCCGAGGGTTCTTGGATCTTCCGTCCTGCGTTTCTCGATGCTGAGAAAGATGTATCTGGTCATCACGATGGCCGTGTGAGCAATGAGAGCGTCGAAATCCCGACCCTGGCAGCCTTTTTCCAATTCCAAGTGTCGCTTGGCCGTACGGAAGAACACTTCGATGTCGCCTGCCCCGTCATCAGAGTCATGCCCAATACCCCCGTATTTATCAAAGAGGGAGTAACGGCCGTCTGCTTTGACGACAAAACACTTTCCGAACACAAAAAAATTTGTAAAATATATTTTTCAATTCATTGGTGATGTTCGCATTTTGCATGAGAATCAGATCGATGCATTTACGTATGCTATAGGTTCTTGGCCCGCATACATGTTTTACCTGATTGAAACAATGATTGACGCAGCTGTAGAATTATGTCTAGATCGAGATGCATCCTCGGTTATGGTAAAAAAACTTTTCCGAGGGTCAAGCATAATGACTGGCCAAGTCAAAGAGCACATCAGCATACTGAAAGAAATATCAACCACTTTTGCAGGGACGACTGTTGCAGCTTTGACTCATTTTGATCGAAAAGCAGTCCGTGGCAATATCATGGATGCAATCAGAATAGCCTTCGCTCGCAGCATTGAAATCAGCCAAAATCTGAACCCATAGGCAATTATAAAAATACACTGGACGAATGTATAATGAATTTTAAATACGACAATAGAATAATACAGGCCAACAAAGAAGCTCTAATTTCTCTGATAGTCTATGTCTTGTATTTTTTATGGTGGTATTTTTCCGGATACGGGATCGGAGACAAAGACCCCGAAACATATTCATACGTATTCGGTTTCCCATCGTGGTTCTTTTACAGCTGCATCCTCGGCTACCCCCTTAGCACCGTCCTCCTCTGGCTGGTCGTGCGTCTGTTCTTCAAGGAAATACCGCTTGACGCCGAGATCCGGGACATTCCCCCAATGAAAGGCGAGAACGAATGATGGCCGGCTCGATCCAGACCATTATCCCCATGATCGTGTATCTGGCCCTGTCCATAGGCATTGCGTTGTGGGCCCGCCAACAGTCGTCGAAGTCGACCTCGCAGGGGTTCATCGAGGAATACTTTATCGGCAGCCGGTCCATGGGGGGCTTTGTCCTCGCCATGACCATCATCGCGAGCTACACCAGCGCCAGCAGTTTCATCGGCGGTCCCGGCGTCGCGTACCGGTTCGGCCTGAGCTGGGTGTTGCTGGCGATGATCCAGGTGCCCACGGCGTTCCTCACGCTGGGGGTGCTCGGCAAACGGTTCGCCATCGTGGCGCGCCAGACGCGGTCCGTGACCATCACCGACTACCTGCGCGCCCGCTACGACAGCGACGCAGTGGTCATTCTCTGCTCCGTGGCCCTGATCGTCTTCTTCATGGCCGCCATGCTGGCGCAGTTCATCGGCGGGGCGCGCCTCTTCCAGACCGTCACGGGCTACCCCTACGCCATCGGCCTTTCCCTGTTCGGCATCAGCGTGGTGCTGTACACGGCGGTCGGCGGTTTCCGCGCCGTGGTGCTGACGGACGCCATCCAGGGCATCGTCATGGTCGTGGCCGTGATCGTGGTGCTGTTGGCCGTCATCAACGCCGGCGGCGGCGTGGCGCAATGCGTCTCGACGCTCAAGGACATCGACCCCGGCCTGATCACGCCCACCGGGCCGGACAACGCGGTGCCGCAAGCCTTCACCCTGTCCTTCTGGGTCCTGGTGGGCATCGGCGTGCTGGGCCTGCCGCACACCACCCAGCGCTGCATGGGCTACCGGGACTCCCGCGCCATGCACGACGCCATGGTCATCGGCACCCTGCTCATCGGCTTCATGATCCTGTGCGCTCACCTCGCCGGAACCTTCGGCCGCGCCGTTTTCCCCGACCTTCCCGCCGGCGACCTGGCCATGCCGACGATGATCCTCGAACTGCTCTCCCCCGTATGGGCGGGCGTGTTCATCGCCGGCCCCCTGGCGGCCATCATGTCCACGGTCGACTCCATGCTCCTGCTGGTCTCCGCCGCCATCATCAAGGACCTGTACATCCACTACCGGCTCAAGGGCGACGCCTCCCGGATGCCCGTGGCCACACTCAAAAGGACGAGCACCTGGATCACGGCCGTCGTCGGCCTGCTGGTCTTCGTCGCCGCCCTCGAACCGCCGGACCTCCTGGTCTGGATCAACCTCTTCGCCTTCGGCGGCCTCGAAGCCGCCTTCCTCTGCCCCATCGTGCTGGGCCTGTACTGCCGGTCCGGCAACGCCAGGGGCGCAGTCGCCTCCATCGTCTGCGGCGTGACCGCCTTCATGGCCCTCTCCATCATCAAACCCGCCATGGGCGGCATCCACGCCATCGTCCCGACGACGCTGGTCAGCGTCACATCTTACATGGTTGGTTCATACCTCGGGCACCGCCCTCAAGCAGTTCGTGATTCTCCACAACGTTCATAAAGAAGAAGACAGGAGTTTCGAAAAAAGTCAAAGCTGTTGGGCCAAGAGTCGGGGAATATTCTCTCTACGCGGCTTTCAATCGCATGGTCGACGCCACGTCCAAGCGGGCATTGCCGGAATGGTTCTCACATACGACCATCCAATCCAGCCGCGTCACGGAACGGCACGACCTGCCTGTTGGCTGCTTCGGCTGTACGCAGTGGTGCCATCCCAGAGCGCTGTGCAGACAACGCAACTGAAGAATTTCTTTGGAAGTCAAAACAGGGACTTGTTGATCAGATCAAGGACTACATCAAGAGCTACTGACCTGCTTTGGGCAAAACCATGCAAGAGGACCTACACGGGAAAAACGTTGACCGCCTGATAGGAATCACTTTCGTGGACGCGACACTAGCAGCTAAAACAAACTCCCGTGTTGGACATAGCGTTGGGCAGACAAAAATCACCAAGAAAAAAGGGCTTGGATTTTTACATCCAAGCCCTTGTTTTCATTCTGGTCGGGGCGACATGATTCGAACATGCGACCCTCGGTTCCCAAAACCGAAATATTTGATTTCCGTCATTTTCTATCAATTCCCACTATTTCCGATTACATCACGATTTCATTAGATAAATATGGCAAACACCTCCTGTTGACTTTCCTCATGTGCGGCGTAAGTTATACTTGTGTGCGGGGAATGGTGCGGGGAAGATCCCCGTCCCCGCACTCCTCATCATAACGGAGATTTGATCATGAGCACAGGAAAACGCGAGAAATCGAAGTACCCCGGCGTCTATTTCCGGGTCGATACCAGCACCAAGGAGAAGACATACTACATTCGCTACCGCCTCGGCGGACGCGGATCCAAGGAAGTCGAGGAACCGGTGGGCAAATCAACTGCAGGGATGACAGAGGCCAAAGCTTCGATCCTCCGTGGCGACAGGATGCGGGGCAAAGCCCTGCCCAACACGGAGCGCCGCGCGGCCGAACGGGCCACCAAGGAAGCTGAAGCCTCGCGGTGGACCATTTCAAGACTCTGGACCGAGTACAAATCAACCAAGACCATCAAAGGGATCAAAACTGACGACAGTCGATTCGAGAAATTCCTGAAGCCCGCATTCGGCGACAAGGAGCCCCACGAGATCGACCAACTCTCCGTGATGCGAGCGCAGTCCAAGATGCTTAAAATCAAGGCCCCGCAGACGGTCAAGAACACCTTGGAACTGCTGCGCCGCATCGTCAACTTCGGGGTCAACGCAAGACTGTGCTCTCCCCTGCCCTTCAAGATCGAATTCCCAAAGTGCAACAACATCGTCACTGAAGACCTGGCTCCGGAGCAGCTGCAGAAACTCATCGAAGTCATCGAGAACGATCCGCATCCAGTTGCAGGTCCAATGATGCTCTGCGCTCTTTTCACAGGCATGAGGCGGGGCGAAATGTTTCGACTCAAATGGGCGGATCTGGATTTTGTCCGAGGCTTCATCACCATCCGAAACCCCAAGGGCGGGTTGGATCAGACCATCCCCATGAACCCTAGAGCCACGACCCTCCTGGAACAACTACCCAGAGTTTGCGAGTGGGTCTTTCCCGGCCGACAGGACAAAGACGGAAACTACACGCAGCGGTCAGACATCAAAAAAGCGGTCCGGTCCATCAAACGCAAAGCCGGCATTCCAGACGACTTTCGCGCCCTACACGGACTCCGTCACGTCTACGCATCCATGCTGGCCAGCTCCGGCCAGGTGGACATGTACACGCTGCAAAAGCTCATGACCCACAAAAGCCCGGACATGACACAGCGCTACGCACATCTGCGAGATGAGGCCATGGCACGGGCCGGACAGGTGGTTGATGATATTTTCAAAAATCTGGAACAGGCGGGCGCATGACATGCGTCATACTCGTTGGGGGTGTATAATATTTTGTGTAAACGGTCAGTTGTCGATAATCGACCTCACAAGCTGACGACATGGCCGCACGCAAGCCACTTCCAGTCGACCTGATCGACGCCCTCCTGGCGGACTACAAGAAGCCTGATGACCTCATCTGCGAGGAAGGTCTTCTCAAGCAGTTGACTAAACCCTCGTCGAACGAGCCCTCCATGCCGAGACTGATTATTTTGGCCATTCAAAGCATGCTCCTGTCGCAAATCCCGCTGACAATACGGGGAACGGTAAGAGCCGCAAAACCCTCAAAAGTGATTTCGTCAAATTTCCCATAGAAATTCCCCGTGACTAACTGAACACCTTCGAGTCCCAGCTTATCTCGGCAAGCATCTGACCCGCTGGACGGGCTTCGATAATAAGATCCTGTCTCTCTATGCCTGAGTCATGACCGTCCGCAAGAATCAAGCCCACCTGATGGACATATATCGGACGGTAGTTTCGCCAACGCTCATTTCCACGTTCACCGACGCGGTCATTGAGGACGTCAAGGCTTGGCAGTCCCATCCGCTGGAAGCCCTGTACCCTATCGTTTATCTGGATTGCATCCATGAAAAGTGCGGGACAGCGGGACTGTAAGGTCGAAGAAAAACTCCCACGTGATCGTCCGAGCAGCCTGGACGACATTCACTACCCAATACGAAAAAATTATAAAGAAAGCATACTAGACACTCAGCGCCTCCCGACGTCAGACAAACGCTATTTTTCGGCAAATATCCAATTACACCAAATGGAATGTCTTACATCTTAAAATTCTTGACACCCTTGCACAACTAAGGCTTATTTGGACAACTGTAATAATACGAATAGCACATTCGTGGTGTTTATAATCCTTTAGAGATAGAGAGAAAGCTCACATCAACAGCGCAGTTGAAAATGATTCTGTCTTGATATGAGAGTTAAATATTTTCGCTCTTCCATCTCTTGTTATATTTTCGTTGATACTGCTATTGTAGACAGTACCTATTGGCGCTTGGCTACATTTACGTTGTATCCATTAAGTCGTCTTGATACACCGAAAACGATCTAAATAATCGCAGCTTCATTTCCAGCACACATGACATAGATCTCAAAGTTCGCAAAAAAGACTACATATTTCCTTGCACGAACACAAAAACTGGAAATTTAAAAAAAAATCATATATCAAATCATATCATCATACACATTTTACGGTTAAAAAATGACAAATTTAGAAATATTATTACTTACAGCAATAACACTAATTATTCCTTGTACATTACATTCGTTAAAACATAAGAAAAAACTTGAATATTGCAATAAAAAAAATATCGACACAAATAACAGTCTACTCAAAAAAATAAATGATTATGATACACTAATCAATGCACTACCAGGGTTTGTCTGGCAAAAAGATAACAATGGAAAAATTGTTACCGCAAATAAAAAAACATGCGAGGCACTCGGAGTTACTCAGGATTACATATTTGGAAAAAACGTTTATGACTTATTTCCAAAAAATGTTGCAGAAAAATTAGCATGTCAAGACAGCCAGCTACTTAATGGAGAAATTGAAACAATACAATCTGAAGACTTATCACCATTCAGCAATGAGAAAAAAATCATATCGACACGCATGGTGGCAGTTAGAAATAATAACAACGATATAACTGGAATAATTGGAATTGGGCTAGATATTACAAAATTAAAGTATCTTGAAGAAGAATTACGTTATCGCGGATCTTACCTCGAAGTAATCATGAAAATGGCTATAAATTTCGTAAATATTCCTTTGCCAGAAATAGACAAAGCAATTATAGAGGTACTCGCTCTCACGGGTGAGTTCTCTATGGCGGACCGCACCTTCCTCTTCTCCTACGATCTAGACACACGAACGATCTCCTGCTCTCACGAATGGTTTCGCCCGGGGGCTCCAAAGCCAACTCAAAAACAAACTCACCTTCCCTTTGATCGATTTCATCATTGGATCGAGACACAAATCAGCAAAGGACAAATACTTATCCCAAACGTCCAAGAATTGCCTGAGGACGACAATCTCAGACAACTTCTGAACGAACAACCGGCCAAATCCCTTATCACAACACCACTGCTCCATGCCTCTCGATGTATTGGATTCGTGGGGCTTGTTTATATTCAGTCTGAAAAGAAGACAGTCGAAAATGAATTACTAAAATTGATGTCGGAACTGTTGACAAATGCAAGACTTCGGCAAGAACATTATTTACACCTTGTTCAAGCCAAATCCGCTGCGGATGCAGCATATGAAACGGTAGAGACCCGCATTCAAAAAAGAACTCAGGAGCTTGCCGCAGCTAACGCCTTACTTCAACGGGAAAGTGAGGAAAGGATAATTGCCATATCCAACTTAAATCTTATCCAAAATGCCATTTCGCTGGTGCTGATTGCCGTCAACGCTCAGGGAATAGTTTTCCGCTGGGGCGAAACTACGGAGCTTGTTTTTGGAATTAAAGCACTAGAGGCAAACGGAGCGCTCTTTCGAGACATTCCCATTCCCTGGGATTGGGAGACGGTTATGAACCGTGTCCAAGCTTGCATCACGTCAACTCAAAAATCACGAGCCACCAATGTAAAATTCACTCACCGCGATGGCTCAGAAGGATTCCTGATCCTCACAGTCAACCCTTTACCTGGAAATGAAGCCCCTGGGTATCTCATTTTGGGCGAAGATGTGACAGAAGTACGAGCGCTGGAAAACAGGCTCGCTCAGTCAGCCAAACTAGAAGCTATCGGACAGCTCGCAGCTGGTATTGCACACGAGATTAATACGCCAGCTCAATATGTAAGCGACTCCGTCGCATTTCTCAAAGACTTCTTTACGGACACAACCCAATTTATTGACATGCTGAAAGCTCATTGTCGGGAAGAAATGAAACCAGGGTGCGCCACGTCATCCAAAATCTGCTCGATCCTCTCAAATCTGGACCTGGAATTTGACGCACACGAAATCCCAAGCACTTTTGAACGAATATTCGATGGCATGGCACGAATATCGAGCATTGTTCAAGCTATGAACCGCTTTTCCTACGACTCCGGAAGCATCAAAACGGAAGTCAACGTCAATTCAGTGATTGAAAACACAATCACTATCTCTCGCAACGAATGGAAATACATCGCCGACTTGAAAACCGATCTTGATCCTAGTATAAAGACAATCATTGGACAAGCTAACGAAATAGGACAAGTCTTACTGAACATTATCATTAACGCAACGCACTCGATCAGCGAAGCTGCTCGGAACACCGCGAGGCGAGGCATCATTTTAATCACGTCTGAAAATATCGAGGATGGCGTGAAAATTAGTATTCACGACAACGGGACGGGCATTCCAAAAGATATCCACGACAAAATTTTCAACTTGTTTTTCACCACCAAAACGATAGGCAAAGGCACAGGACAAGGACTGGCCATTGCCTACGACATAGTGGTCAAAAAGCACTTTGGGCGAATTTCCTTCAATTCAGAGCCAGGCAAAGGCACAACTTTCCATGTGATTTTTCCTTTTGCCACACCGGCGATAGACGACCAGCGCATAGAAGATAACATATGAAGCCAAGCATTCTTTTTGTAGACGATGAGCAACAAATTTTGGACAGCCTCCGTCTAAGCTTGCGCAAACTCCGGCCGGAATGGGACATGACATTCGTAACGCAAGGGCGGGAGGCACTGGAATTGTTCGACATCAAGCCACACGATGTCGTGGTCACAGATTTACGCATGCCAGAAATTGATGGCGCCACGCTATTACGGGAGATCCGACGCAAAAATCCGACCACTGCCCGAATCATCCTCTCCGGCTATTCGGATCACGAAGCTGCTTTGAAAAATATTTGTCTTGCAAACGAATATCTCTGCAAACCCTGCTCTACTCAGGATTTGACTCTTGCAATCCGCAGAGCGCTAGACCTACGTGAATTCATTAAAAATTCAAAACTCAAAGAAGTTATCGCGAAAATAGACAACATACCAGCATTGCCAAATTCATACATTGAACTCAACGAAGCACTCCTCGATCGCAATGTATCTACGAAAAAAATTGGAGAAATTATACGCAAAGAGATGGCTCTTGTAGCGACAATACTCCGTATTGCGAATAGCCCTTTTTTTGGGTTTCAATCCAAGATATCAAATATCAACCAAGCAATTACTTTTCTTGGAATTCAAACACTCCGAACGCTTATCATTTCAACCCACCTTTTTTCATCGCTCAAGAACTCCTATAATAGCTCATTTTCTGTGAACATGCTCTGGGAGCATAGCATTCGCGTTGCTGGGTTTGCAAAAAAAATAGCAGACGCAGAAAGATTAGACAGTTCCGCACGAGATGACTGTATTATTTCTGGGATGCTGCACGATATAGGCAAGCTTGTTCTCGACACGAAGTTCCCAGAAAAATCATATTTAGTAATAGACAAAGTCAATAAGGAAGACTGTCCCCTCCATGAAGCGGAAAAAAATATCCTTGGCGTCACGCATGCAGAGATCGGCGCTTACTTGCTTGGACAATGGGGATTCACTCACGAACAAATGGAGGCTGTACGATGGCACCAAGTCATGAAACCGGAATACGGAATGAGCATGACGCCCCCACTTATACTTCACGTGGCAAACTTTCTTGACCATGAACTTGTCCGAATTCATTCCAACCATGCACCCCGAAGCCTCCAGATAGGCAATCTGATACCACCCGACCTGGATGTTCAAATAGCCAAATGGAGAGACCTCTGTCAGAGCGAACTCGAACAGGGCGGCTTCGTGTCGAATGACATTTAAATGCGACAACAAACCCGAACCATCTAAAATAATGTCACATTCAAAGCACACAGCGCAATGTGCAATGACAAAACTCCAAACGCGAAAAGGAGATCGGCCTTGACCTCAATATAAACGTGCCAAAACAGCTATAACAGCTAGTTTCGATTCACGAACAAGGCTCACCCGCGCATTCCCTAGTTCATCGCCATCAACCTCCTGCCAATCATCATATATAACATAGGTCCGGGCAATTCGTCATACATTTCATATGTGCCATTTATCAATCCGTATGACGAATAGGCATTATCATCCCAAAAAACACGAATACCTTGGGAATTTGCTTGTCTGACAACAGCAGAATCTAGTCTTGCACACCGTAACGGAACCAACTTTACCCGCCTGCCATCCCAAATTCCTACGTAATAATACCGCAGTTTTCCAGCTCTCCATTCCACAAAAGAACGCGTATAGCCCATGTCATTGCAAAAAAACACTTTCATCTGTCCTGCTATTTCCAAAAGGACAGCGCAAGGAGGTAATATTCATGCGTCCCCGGAATTGGCATCCAGCCTTAGTAATGACTACGCTCTTCTTGATTTTTGGGCTTTCAGCATTGGCTGGCGCCGAGACCAATTCTTCGGCACCGAAGATAGAAGAACTGCACGCCAAACAGACAGCGGCGATCCAAAAAGCCGAGGCGGCGAGCGACGAAGCGAAGAGCGTTGAAAATTCCGCCGCCAGCACAACAAGTTCCGGCAAGGAAGAAGAACAGGCTGCACTCGAAGCTATCGCCAAAGCCCTGGCCCTGGCGGAACAAGGCTTTACGCACGCGGCGTCGCTGTATGGCGCGGCGGCGCAAAACTATAGTGACGGAAAAAACGATATGGGTTCGACAAACGCTCTTCTGGCTGAATCTGCAGAGGAGCTCGCGGACCAAGTTCGGCAAAAAGCACTTGATGCAAAGACATTGTGCGCCAATGGGCGTTATCAAGCGGCGCTGGAAGAAGCCCAGAGCGCTTTGCAGCAAGGTCAATTACTCAACGCCTACGCCGAGGCTGGAGGCGAAGAGGAAGCTGGCGCGGGTCTAGGCGAGCAAACGCCGATCATCATAACCCCGCCCGTGAAGACTGCGGTCGACAATCCCCTGGATAACATTCGCAACACTGAAACCGCGAGCGGAATCTAAAGCACGTTCGACAAACTGGACAATTCCACTCAGCGGGACACCCACACTGGAATTGTCACGCAGGGCCAAACAAGCTCACATTTTCGGCAGCGTCCGAATACTTTACGGAGAAGTCATGTATTATAAAATATCTTTCATCCTCGTCAGTATCCTTTGGCTGCCGCTGACAGCTTTCGGAGAAGGCAACATCCACTTCGGCAGAATACAGATCAACCCGGGTTTAAGCTACGAACTGGCTCACGAATCCAATATTTTCAAAGACAAGAACGGAGAACGTGCCGATTTCATCCACACGTTGCGCCCAGGCGTCCTCGCTACGTATGAGGGAGAGGACGACAACTACCTGAGGGCCGGATACAATCTGGGAGCCATACGTTACACCGATTACACGGACAACGACTACATAGAACATAATGCCATTTTCGAAGGCCTTTACCGTACACCTCAAGGATTCTACAGTCGTCTTGATATTAATTATTCAAATACGGCGAATCCAATCGGCAGTAGCAACAGCTACAGAGAAAACGAACCGAAGGTGCGTCGTTGGTTCAACGTCGGTACTTTAGGGATTGGATATGAACGCAACCGCATTCGAACTGAAGTCAACTATACAAATCATTATGAACGCTACAATGAAAGTGAAGACCACTGGCAGAATAGAAACGACCATCAGTACAGCATTCTTGGATACTATCGAATCCTTCCGAGAACCTCTCTGCTGGCAGAATACCGGATTAACGACATAAACTACACCAATCAGGACAATGGCGACAACACTCAGGGCATCGACAGCGACACGTCCCAGGACGCTACCTTCCATCAATTCTTCATCGGCCTGAACTTCGACCCCACGGGTAAGGTGAAGGGGGAACTCAAGCTTGGCGTCGGTCGCAAGGATTACGAGAACGATACGGACTGGAATGGAAAGGAATACGAGGACGTAACGACCTGGTTGGCCGAAACCAACCTGGACTGGGCTGTGACCGCCAAAACCATGATCAACGCCAAATTCGCGCGTGCACTCAAGGACTCGACCGAGTCTTATGCCACACGATTCTCGACAACGTCCGTCGAACTCGGCGTTCGCCACACTTTTTTCGAGCAATTCACGGCCTACGCCACAAGCAGCTATACTGAGGACGACTATGACAACACATCTTCCACGCTAAGCTCACGCCTTGACAGGACGATCGGTGCCGGAACGGGACTGGAGTATCGATTTAAAAACTGGATTGAGGACTGGCTGACCATCGGCATCGGCTACAGTTTTGAAAACTGCGAGTCGAACTTCCATGACGAGGAATATCTGGACCATCGCACGACCCTCAGCTTTCTCGCAGCGTTCTAATCTTCAACATTTAAGGAATGCGACGTACCATGACCATAGTGGCCCGAATCTTGTCATGCGCCCTCTTGATGACGACCCTAAACGCCTGTGTCGGTGCCAGGACATCGGCATATACCCCGGCAACAGTTGACCGCGAAATTGTTCACGAAATCAGGGAAAAGCAAAAAAATACCCACACGCTGGACCCAGGCGTGCAAGCCAGTCTGGACACATCGTCGCACATCTCCGTTAGCGACTATGTCAATAATTTCGGATCAGCGTCCACGGCCGGCAGAGAATACACCATCGGCGGAAACGATGTTCTCAGCGTCACGATCTATGAAGAAAATGATCTCTCACGCGATTCCGTGACCGTCGCCACGGATGGCAGCATCACATTCCCCTTCATTGGCAGGATTGACGTGGGAGGAAAAACGCCCGCACAGGTCGAAGAACTCATCGTACAGTCCCTCACTTCGCAAGGCTACCTCGTCAATCCGCACGTTTCCGTGAACGTTCGGGAATTCAGGAGCAAGAATGTTGTTGCACTAGGAGCGGTCAAAACCCCAGGACGCTACAATCTCCAATCCCAGGAAACATTGCTGGATATCATTTCGAGGGCGGGCGGCGTTGATTTTTCGACCGGTGGAAGCAAGGCCACCATCATGCGCACCGAGAAACGCCCCGACGGTTCCACGCAACGTGTCGCGATCACACTGAACATCAAACGACTTTTCAGCGGTGAGGACCAGTTCGCAAATCTACCTCTCCACAACGAAGATGTTATTTTCATCCCCATGGCCGAAAAGGTCTACATCATGGGTGAGGTTATGAAGCCCGGCGAATACGTCATTGAAGACCGCGACGCCACCATTATCGAGTGCATCGGCATGGCCGGAGGATTCACCCGAATCGCCGCACCGAACCGCACGACCATCATCCGCATGGAGAATGGACAGGAACGTCTGATCACAGTCCCCGTGGACGACATCACGGACAAGGGTCTCAAGAGCAACGACATCACGCTCCGCGACAAGGACATCGTCATCGTCCCCGAAAGCTATTTCTAACCGTCTCCATCAGGATAACAGCATGACCAACGACTTCGAACCCGTCGCCGAAGAGATCCATCTTCGGGACTACATCCGTATTCTAGCCAAACGCAAATGGCTGATAGCCAGTTCTTTCCTGATTATTGTCGTCAGCACGGCCCTGTTCACGTTTACCATGGATCCTGTGTACGAAGCCACGGCAAAGATTGTCATCGAAAAAGAAAATCCCAACGTCGTGTCCATCCAGGAAGTTCTCGCTTTGGACGCATCCGATTCCGACTACTCCCAGACCCAGTTCGAAATCCTGCAGAGCAGAACTGTGGCTCGCAAAGTCATCGAACGTCTTGACCTGGCCAGCACGGAAGAATTCAATCCAACGCCCAAAGACGACGCCGTTTCCACCTTGAAACAAACGCTGAGCGAGTCTCTGGAGTCAATAAAACAATCCATCAAAGCAATGCTCACTCCTGAATCCCAACTTGAGCAGGCCCTGAAGGAAGAATCGGACTCCCGGATGGTGGACAGTTTCCTAAGTCGTCTTAGCATCGATCCAGTCCGCAACTCCCGTGTCGTCAATGTCCGATTCAAGGCAAATGACCCTGTTCTTGCCGCCCGCGTCGCCAATGCGATCACCCAAGTCTACATCGAACTTGGCCTGGAAACGAAGCTTCTCGCGGTTCAAGACGCTGTGTCCTGGCTTTCCAATCGCATCCAAGAAGAACGGTCCAAGGTCGAAGAAGCGCAACTGCGCTTTCAGAAATATAAAGAAGATAATTCGATAATCACGGATTTCACCTCGGACACCGAGCAAGTTACGCAGCAGAAGCTGGCCGAGCTCAACAGCAAGGTCATCGAAGCCGAGGCGGCACGCGTCGAGGCGGAGACGAGGTATGGACAGACCCGCGGCATCTCTTCTGCGAACCTCGATTCCGTTGCGGAGATTCTGTCAAACCCGGTTATCCAATCTATCAAAGCCTCTGAAATGACGGTGCAAAACTCCATAGCCGAACTCTCCAAGAAATATGGCAACAATCACCCGCATATCATCGCGCTCAAAGCCGAGATGGGAGAATTGCGCAACCGTAAATCGGTCGAAGCCCAGAAAATCGTCCAGTCTCTGAAAAACAATTATGAACTGGCCATGGCCAAAGAACGCTCTCTTAAAGAAGCCTTGCACAACCAGGAACGTGGAGCCCTAAACCTGTCCAAAAAATCAATTCAGTACGGAGTGCTGCAACGCGAAGCGGAAAGCGCCAAGGAAGTATACGACCTTTTGGTCAAGCGTTTCAAGGAAGCAACGCTGACCGAGGACATGAAAACCGTGAACGTTCGGGTGGTCGACAAGGCCGAAGCCCCCACAACTCCGGTCAAACCGAAAAAAGCTATGAACATGCTTTTGGCCCTTGTGCTTGGACTTACAGCTGGAACCGGATTGGCGTTCTTTGCCGAATACCTAGATAATACCCTGAAGACACCGGAAGATGTCACAAATTACTTGCGCATACCTTACCTTGGAATGGTACCGGAAGTGGATGGCATTGATACGAACACTCCTTCAGCAGTCTTTCTGCACCATGATCCAAAAACCGTAGCCAGCGAGTCCATCCGGGGCTTGCGCAGCAATCTGCTTTTTTCCCGGGCCGCCGAAAAGCCCCAGATTATTCTCCTGACCAGCGCGAAGCCCCAAGAAGGCAAGACCCTGGTGACCGCAAACCTCGCTGCGGCCATGGCTCAGGCCGGATGCAGGACTCTGGTCGTTGACGCGGACATGAGACGACCGAGAATGCACAAAACGCTAGGCATCGAAAACGAGGCAGGGCTGGCGAACATTCTCTCCGGAGTGAGCGCCCCCGCAGATGTCATCAGACGTACTGACATTGAACACCTGGACGTCATCACCGCAGGTCCCACTCCACCCAATCCTTCCGAACTCCTCGGCTCGAAGTTCATGGCTGACATCCTCGAAGGCCTGCGTCAACGCTACGAACACATCATCATAGACACTCCTCCAGTAACCGCTGTGACTGATGCGGCCATCCTGGCTCAATACGCCGATGGCGTTGTGGTCATCAGCAAGGCGTTCACAACTCCCAAGGAAATGGTCCGCACCGCCATAGAAAACCTCCAAAAAGTCAATTCGAAAATTTTTGGAGTGGTACTTAACAGTGTCAACATGAAGAAAGAAGGTGCATACTACTATCAGTATTCATATTATTACTATTACGGAGATGGCGACAGAAAGAAACGCCACGCCTCACATGATTGACTTACATTGCCACATTCTTCCTGGTCTCGACGACGGCCCCAAGCAAGTCGCCGAAAGCATGGCCATGTGCCATCAGGCCATCACGGACGGAAGGACGGACATCATTGCCACTCCGCACATTTATGACGGTATTCACGACTACAGCCTGAAACACCGGGATTCACACATACGCAGAATCAACGCGTCCCTTAGGCAATGCGGATTCAAGCTCGTCATTCATCCGGGGGCGGAGGTACGCCTTGTGCCGGGACTTGACGATGACAAACATGATCTTCGCCAGTTGTGTCTGAACCAGTCGCGATACATGCTGGTCGAGTTACCGCTCGTATTCCCGGCCAGCCTTGCTGACGAACTATTCCGTCTTCAGTTGCGCGGCATCGTGCCCATACTCGCTCATCCCGAACGATACCCCTGCATTCAAAACAATCCGGATATGCTCGACCACATGGTCGCGAAAGGAATTCTCACTCAAATCACAGGTCAAAGCCTTCTTGGAGATTTTGGAGTAGATTGCCAACGCTGCGCCGAGCGGATGATTCACAATCGAACGGCGCACATTGTGGCTTCAGACGCCCACTCGACGACAAGTCGCCCTCCCCTGTTGTCCAAAGCGCGAGAGCGCATCGCGCAAATTGCTGGCGCCAATGAAGCCAGGGCCATGTTCGAAGATAGGCCGATGGCTGTTATCAAGAATGAACCTCTGGAGCTTTCACTCCGCCCGTTCCCCACAGGGCGCTGTATCTCCAACCTGTTCACACGCCTAGCGACCATGCTATGAGTTTTCCTCGTCCGAGCAAAACCCCTCCCTTGGCCGGGTTAACCCTGGCCGCTCTGTTATCACTGCTCGCTTTCACGCAGATGGCCTTTGGCGGAGTGCTTTCCTGGACCTATTCCATAACGGCCATGTCCATCGGAACCCTGCTTTGCATCCTGTCCCCCTTCATCATCTTAAAGGCATACGGCTTCGGGCTTCGCCCCATGCATCTGCATCTCCCCCCCCTATCCACTCACGCACTGCTCTTCGCGGCGCTGGCGGCCGTTCAGGTCATGCCGCTTCCTACATGTGCTCTGGAACTGATAAGCCCTCTTCGCCTGGAATTCTATGCCCCCCTGCTGCGCGTTCCGGACACAGTCACAATATCTCTCAACCCACATGCAGGCGCGGTCGAAGCACTCAAATGGGGCCCCATGGCCTTGGCCTATTTCATGGGGGTCTATGCCATCCGGACCCGGCGCCAGATGGCAACCATAATCTGGACCGTGCTCGGCCTCGGAATCTTTCAGGCCGCCTACGGAATCTATCAAATATCCAGCGGGATGGAACAGGTCTGGAATTGGGTCAAGACAGGACAGCACGGTTTTGTCATCGGGACATACATTAGCCGTAACGAGCTGGCGTACTTCCTGGAATTGTCCGTCCTGCTGGCCTTGGGCATGGCTATGGGCGTACACATGCGTGAACCACGAACCAATGGCTGGAAAAACATTCTCAACGAATCATTTTGGAAACCGGTTCTGCCAGGCTTCACCGCCGTCGTTCTCGCCATTGCCCTTCTTTTGACAGGCTCCCGTGGTGGCATCCTCAGTTGCGGGGGGGGACTCATCTCCATGGCCGCCCTCTTTCTCGCCAAAAAGCAAATGCGCGCGGCAAGTATAAAAATTTTCGGCGTGGCCATAATCATATTCCTTTACGGGTTGGGCGTGGGTCTGGAACGGACCGCCGCCCGATTCGGCCAAGATGCGGACCTGAAGCACCGCCTTGACATCGCCGGGTCGGTATTACCCATGATTGCCGACTACCCGCTATCCGGCGTAGGCATGGGAGCCTTCGATACAGCCTACTCTCCATACGCGTTGCCGCAATATGGGAGAAACGTGGATGTGGTGCATGCTCACAATGACTGGATCGAGATCGCCGCCGAAATGGGTTTGCCTGGACTTGTTCTGTGCGGAACCGGTTTCGCGTGGTTCATGGTTGCCTGCATTCGCGCGTGGCGAAAACGAAACGACCCCTTCGTCCTCGGAACGGGCGCAGGCATCATGGCAGGCTTGATCTCCATCGCACTGCACAGCTTCTTCGATTTCGGCATGCGGGTTCCCGCCAATGCGTTCGCAGCAGGCCTCCTTTGCGCGCTCCTTTGGACACTTCTTCACATGCGCACGAACGGCAAAGTCAGCTCCGTGACCCTGCCATCCCACGAGATTACACAGGCATTACGGCCGGCTGCGATCCTGCTCGCATTATTGGCATTGTCCACAGGGATCCTCCTGGCAAAAGGCGCTTGGGTCCACTACCAAACCGAGCGGTTAGCTCCGACAGCACGAACCTTCTTCCCAGCTCCCCTTCCTTCGCTGGAATCCATTCGCGAGGCACTACGGTATGAGCCCGATAATCCGGCCCTCATGTCCAGCCTGGCCGGCAAGAGCATGGAGCTTTTCTTTCAGGCTCAAATACTTCCCGGACCGGCCATACTGTTGTCAGAAAAATACTACCGCGCCTCACTGCAAAATGACCCAGCCAACGGTATTACTTGGCGCAACTATGCACGGATTCTCGGTTTCGGGATGGAGTATTCCATGGGAGGCGATGCCTGGGCCAAACGGGCCATCCAGGCCTATGACCGGGCCATCTTCCTACGACCCCACGACCCAAAAACCGCCATGGTCGCCGCTCACCATCATCTTTGGGCTCACGCCACCAAACAGGGCGGAAACAGAGATCGTGGTTTGGAATTGCTGGAGCGAGCAGTGAACTCGAGGCCATGGGCCTGGAAACAGATCCTTGTTCTGGCCATGGAACATGTCGCGGATAAAAAAGAACTCCGCCGTTTCATTCCAGCCGAATACCAGACCAAAGCCCTCGACTACATCGAGAATAAAATGCCAGCCGGATGAAGGCTACCTGACCGCCTGGACTGCCCAGGCGAAGAACCGGGTTGCTCCCGAGCTTTCAACGCGACTCCCGGCAACCTCCGATTTATCAACCACCAAGGAGAACACGAATGTGCGGCATCATCGGATACACGGGACATCGTCCAGCCATCCCGGCCATCGTCGAAGGTCTTCGTCGACTTGAATATCGAGGCTACGATTCAGCCGGAGTAGCTTACGAGGATCCACTTGGACTGAGTGTCATCCGTGCCGAGGGCAAGCTTGGAGCTCTGGATCAGAAAATCGCGAGGCTGGACACGGCCTCTTCGCTCTGCGGCATCGGGCACACCCGCTGGGCCACCCACGGGCTGCCCGTGGAACGCAACGCCCATCCGCACATGGACGGGGAGAATCGCTTCGCCCTGGTCCACAACGGCATCATAGAGAACTACGCCGAACTCAAGTCCGAACTCATATCCGAAGGCCATGTCTTCGGTTCGGAAACGGACACCGAGGTCTTGGTGCACATCATCGCCAAAGGAGTGGATCTGACGGGCGACGTGCGCAGTGGTATCTCCTGGGCCTTGTCACGAATCGACGGGGCCTATGCATTCGCCCTTCTGTCCCTCCAGCACCCCGGAAAAATATGGGGCAGCCGAAAAGCCAGCCCTCTGCTCATGGGCATCGGCACAGGAGAAAATTTTCTGGCCTCGGACATCCCCGCCTTCCTGCCCTACACACGCGATGTTGTATTCTTGGACAACGGCGAACTGGTGGAGATCGATGCCGGCTCTTGGCAGGTCTTCGACGCTGTGACCCTTGAGCCCAGGGACAAGGAAATCAAGCGCATCTCCTGGGATATCCAGGCTGCCAAGAAAGATGGTTACACCCATTTCATGCTCAAGGAAATCTTTGAGCAGCCAAAGGTCATCCGCGACTGTCTGACCGGCCGCATCCAGAAGGGACGAGTGATCCTGCCGGAACTCGACGCCATGGACATCCCGGGTCGCCTGACCATTGTTGCCTGCGGAACCTCCTTTCATGCCGGACTGTGGGCCAAATACCTGCTTGAATCCTGGGCACGCATCCCTGTGCAAGTGGAAATCGCCTCGGAGTTCCGCTACCGCGACAGCGTCTTCCTTCCCGGCGATCTGGTTTTGACCATAAGCCAATCCGGCGAGACGGCAGACACCCTGGCCGCCATCCGCATCGCCCGTGAGGCCGGCGTACCCATCCTGGGGCTGTGCAACGTGGTCGGTTCCTCCATCGCGCGCGAATCGGACCACGTGGTGTACACCCAAGCTGGGCCCGAAATCAGCGTGGCTTCCACCAAGGCCATGTGCAGCCAGATGGTTCTGCTGTTGCTCATGACCCTGAGCTGGGGGGCGCGTCGGGGGACGCTCCCCAAGGGCGTCCTGGAACGCTGCCTGATCGATTTGGCGCAACTACCTGAACGACTCGGGATGGAACTTCCGGCCATTCGCGACGATGCCAAAAAATTAAGTCAGGAATACTCCGACGCTCACAGTTTTTTCTTTCTCGGCAGAGGACAAAACTATCCTATGGCCTTGGAGGGTGCCCTCAAACTCAAAGAAATATCCTATATCCACGCCGAGGGATACGCAGCCGGTGAAATGAAGCACGGCCCCATCGCCCTCATTGACCCGCACTTCCCAACTTTTGCCATGGCCTTGGGCGATGAACTGCTGCAAAAAGTGGCCTCGAACCTGCAAGAAGTCCAGGCCAGGGGAGGCCGCATAATCGCCCTGGTCACCCCTGGAGCGACACCGCGGGTTGATAACCCATGGCTACTGCCCGAACTCTGGGGCCCACTTAAAAGCTTTCTGGTACTGCCAGCCGTACAGCTGTTCGCCTATGAAATGGCAGTCTACTTGGGAAAGGATGTGGATCAGCCCCGAAATCTGGCCAAAAGCGTCACTGTGGAATAACTGGCGTTTAAAAATTCTCAGAAATTGAGAAAGTTACCATTCACAAGGAGTTGTTGTGGGACTTGGTGACCAGGGTGATGATCAGAGTTAGGAGTTTGTCATGTGCGCGGACTTACCGTGCTCACTTGGACACTTTTCATGCCCCCTTGCAGTCCATCTTGATCAATGGCGCTTTTGGGTGCCTTGTTTGGGCACAAATCACGAAGGTTCGACTACGGACCGCATCGTGTTCACACGGGCTCCCAACACTAGCTCACGAACTTCGACCGCGGTTAACCCGGACGGCGGATCGACGCCAATACGGGCTCTTGACGCACCCCGTGGGCCTTTCCGGACCGATCCACGAGTTTGAAAGGCAGAAAAAAAGAGACAATGCATCCCTGGTCTGGGACACTCTGCACAGACATATCCCCCCCCCTTTGTTCGACCAGCCTACGTATGTTTGCAAGCCCCACCTCAGCCCCCCGATTCCCGCAGGCAGAGGGATTATCTCTTGCCACAAAATGTTCGATAGTTGTTTTGCTGTGCTCCGTTGAAATCCCCGTCCCCGAATCCTCCACGGTAAAAGCAATGTAAAGACGATTCCCCCCTCTGGCTATAGGACGAGCCGTGATACACACGCACCCTTTCTCGGTGATTTTGGCGGCGTTACCGACCAAATTGACAAGGATCTGTCTGAGCCCGGACACATCCCCCTGAATTCGGTCTGACAAGGTCAATTCAAACATAAAATCAAGCTTCAGATCTTTACCCGCACCATTTGAGGCAAATACCTCCCGCAATTCTTCTTGCAGAGAGAATACGTCAACAATCTCGTCGTGGAAGACAGACTTTTCAGCCTCCACCGCAGAATAATTGAAAATATTCGTGAGCAGGCGATTCACATGGGAGAGACACTCCAAAGCATTGGCGACATATACTTCCTGGTCGGAACGCAGACCCGACCCCTTCAAAAGCTCGATCATACCAACCGCACCATGCAGGGGAAGGCGGAATTGGTGACTCATGTTGGCCAGGAATTCGTTCCTGGTCCTGTCTATCTCTTCATTCCGCGCAGCCAGCTCTGTGGTTTGTGGCACAAACACCTCCAGTCGGATAGAATGTTGATAATAGGAACAGTCCGGAAAAATGAATGGAGTCATGCGTTTGAAGCCGCGCATGGCCCTTTTTCTCAAATTATGGAGTCTGTGCGACTTTCGATAACATCGGACAAACCGGGTACGGCTTGTCCACCTTTGCCGACCAGTGGCAGGCTGAATATAAACGAGGTACCCTGTCCGGCCTTCGTCTCGAAAGAGACGCTACCTCCATGGTTTTTCACCACGATGGTGTAGACGATGAACAGCCCCTGCCCCGTGCCGGTACCTATCGGCTTGGTTGTGAAGAAAGGCTCGAAGATGTGATTCTGAATGTAGGGTGGAATACCACATCCGTTATCCACGACTCGTATCTCTGCCCAGTCTCCACGTTTTCGAGTACGGATGAGAATACGGCCGTCTCTTCGCTCATCCCTTTCTCGGGCTTCGGATATGGCGTGGGCGGCGTTGACTACCAGATTGAGCAAAACCTGGCCGATTTCCTGACTCAGACAAGGCACCGGCGGCAACCCGGGGTCAAGGTCGGTGACTAATTCAGAAACATATTTCCATTCGTTTCGGCACAAATTAACCGTATCGGCTACAAGTCGGTTCAGATCCACGTTCATCTGATGTACATGTCCGGGATGGACAAACTGCTTGACCGAGCTCACAATAGCGGAAATCTTATCCAGTCCTTCCACCGTCTCGGATATTGCAGCAGGCAACTCGTCGAAATAGAATCTGACCTGCAACTCTGAATCCAGTGCAAAGACTTTGGCAACATCCGCCGACACCTCTTCCAAAGAGGCCCATCGCTCAAAAAATTCTCCATGCCCAGCGAAGGCTACGGCTAGGTTCTCAACCGCCTCTTTGATAAAAGAGGTGTAGTTCAACATATATTGGGCAGGAGTGTTGATTTCATGGGCAATGCCCGCCGCCAGCAACCCGATGGCTTCCAACTTCTGGTTGTGCAGCATCTGGGACTCTATGAGCTTGCGCCCGGTGACATCCATGACGAGGAGCCAAAATCCACCAGGACTCGCATCATCCTCTTCGAGGCTGACCGGAGTCACTATACTGAAGACATGCGCGTCGCTTGTCAGCCAGCGAATGTCCGCCAGATCGGGCGATGCTTTTCGTTCCGCGTATCCGATGAAGCGTTGGTACTCAGACCTGTCGTCCGGATGAACGAACCGCACCAGATCCTCTCCCAGAATCTCCTCTCGGCTGTGCCTCACCAGATCGCAAAAATGATCGTTGCAGTAGGTAGCTCGACCGGTCACATCGATTTGCACCAATCCCTGATGCATCGTTTCGGCAAGGCTCCTGAAGAGCTTCTCGCTCTTTGAGAGTCTGTCCATGAATGTGCGCAACTCGGTCACGTCATGCATAAATCCTTCAAAATATTCGAGTTCTCCTTTATCATCAAAGATGATGCGCCCATTGATCCTGGCCCAAAAAATAGAACCATCCTTGCGTTTCAGTCGAAGATCCCGATCTCGAATGCTCCCATGCGAAAGTGCTTCCTTGAGTATAACTGCGCGTTCATCCAGACTGGCATATAGTTGAAGTGGTACATCCGTAAAATATGCACGCATCTCATCTGGATTATCAAAGCCTAGCGTCCTCGCCAACGCAGGGTTGATACTCATAAATCCCCTGGAACAAACCTGAAATATCCCGTAAGGTGCATTGTCAAAAATATTCTTGTATTTATTCTCGATTGTCAGAAGCGTCTCACGGATATTCTCCAATGTGGTCACGTCTCTCGCCACCACTATCCTACCGCAGGGTCTTCCTTCCTGATCGCGCAGAACGTCGGAGTTGACGAGATATTTTCCGGGAATTGCACCGAACGACATTGGAAAACTCCGTCTTGTCGTGTCGGTGGCGATGAAATCACATGAGTTGATTCCGAGCAAATCCATGCAGGACTTTCCGACAAGATTATTCTGTGACACGCCCAGACGCTCCATAAGCGCCTTATTTCCACGCAGGACATTGTTCCGCTCGTCCACCAAGAAGATCAGGTCCGAAATTGCGTCGAACGTGCGGTCCACTTCTTCCTTGGCGACCCGGAGCTGCTCCTGCCGCCGCCGGATCTCGGTCTGATCGTGCAGGATAAGGGAAAACCCGATATACTTGCCAGAAACGTCCGGCTGCCTGTTCACGACAGCTCGAAAATACCTGGCCTGTAGCTCTCCGGCTTGAAGGATGCTAACCTCTATCGTTTGCGAGTCTCCAGCTTGCGCCGCAACAACCAACTCTTCCAACCAGGGAAAGACTTCTTTTACGGGACGACCGCAGACGGAGATAGCGTCATCACAGTAGGTAGCGCCGCCATGACATCTATCCTGACGGCACGAGGACAGAAGGATCTGCACAGCAGCGCAGTTCAAGCTGATAATAATCCCATCCGACCCGAAACAGATGGCAGGTGATGAAAGACTTTCGAAAAACGTCAAATACCTGTTCTTCTCGTTGGTCATCTCACGCATGGCCAAGGCAATATCGGCAAAGACTTCCTGACCATCAAGGCTGGCCCACTCCGAACAAAATGCGGCGCACATGCGATCAAAAACGCGCACGATCTGTTTTTCCCTTATAACCCGAATCTCGCCGGAAGGCATGAATGCGTTGACTGCGTCCTGAAATGACTGCCTATAATATGTAAAGAGCCCCAGGAACATCCCAAGCGTAATGCCGCGCTGACGATGCCTTCGCGCCTCCAGGACGGCAAATCGCGACAAATTATCACATGTCCAATCCGTATCAGCCAGCAATTCCAGATTCGAGTCAGCACCATCCCGAAGCCCTTCGGAGACGCCGTGAATCAAGCCATTGACGGACATCCGCCACGCCTCCGGCAGCGTCGAGGAATACTTGGTGTACCCGTATTCGCTGGCATAACCAAGAATACGGTCCACAATCCAGGACTCCTTTTCCTCCAGCAACTGGACCAGCTCGTCCATATTTGATGACTCCAACGAAGTAGTTATGCCTGCCCAAAAGTAGAAAACCTTGAATTGTTCTAGCCCCTCTTCAGAGTGCTTTTCAACGCGAGAAGTCTTGCTACATCAACATCCATTCACATTTCCGCAGCCATTTTGAATAAAAGAGAATCCGCGCTCAACTCTTCGCAAAGAACCACGCGCTGGGGAGTATTAGCCTGAGGTTGATCCAAAAACGACCGGGCTCATCTTTAGCAATTTTATGCAGCCGCCAGACCCGTATATCAACTGCCTCCCAATTCCATTAGCTTCGCCACAATCCTTGCCCCTGCCCTACCGTCCCACAAGGGTGGTGTTGCGCACTCACGAGGCTTGAATACAAGTCGTGCGCGAACCGCTTCTTCAATCTTTGCGGGATCATTGCCGACAAGCACGTTTGTTCCCATTTCACAGGTTACGGGACGCTCGGTGTTGGGTCGCATGGTCACGCAAGGGACTCCCAATACGGACGTTTCCTCCTGTAGTCCACCGCTGTCCGTCAGGACCATCCTAGAATGCATGTTCACATTCAAAAAATCGAGATATCCGAGCGGTTCTGTTGTCCAGACTCCGAAACGAGGCTTAACTCCATCGCCGCCATGGGGGAGGACATAACCGGACAAACCGAAACGCTCGATCATTTTGGCCGTGCGGGGATGAATGGGAAAAAGGATGGGAATATCGCGAGACACGCGTTCAAGAGCCATCAGAATACCTTCGAGGGTTTCCCGATTATCGACGTTGCCTGGCCGATGCATGGTCATGGCCACATACATCCCAGGCTCCAGGCCGAAACGAGAGTAGGTCCCGAGTTCCCTGGCTCTGTCCCGATGCTTGAGCAACGTATCGATCATGACGTTGCCGACAAAATGAACCTTTCTGGCAGGGACCCCTTCCCGGGCAAGGTTCTCATCGGCGAAGCAGTCCGTAGTGAACAGCGCGTCAGAAATCGCATCCGTGCAAAGCCGATTGATCTCCTCGGGCATGCTCATGTCCCGGCTTCGTAATCCAGCTTCAACGTGGGCGACCTTAATGCCGAGCTTCTTGGCCGTTAACGCGCAGGCCAGAGTTGAATTCACATCACCCACCACCACGACCCAGTCGGGCTTTTCCCTCAGCAAAACTTTTTCAAACTCGACCATGACAGCGGCGGTCTGTTGCGCATGGCTTCCGGACCCAACCTCCAGATCGATGTCGGGTCGCGGCAGGCCGAGATCTTCAAAAAAGGCCTGGCTCATTCTCTGGTCATAATGCTGCCCGGTATGCACCAAGAGATGTACAACCTGGCCTTGGTCATTCAGAGCGTCTATAATCGGAGCGATTTTCATGAAATTGGGGCGTGCGCCGACAACGTTGATTATCTTCATAGTGAATAATACCCTCATAATACTGACATATCACCAAAAACCATCACAAAATACGACAAATCACGACATCGCAGTCAGAAATAATCACAAAAAATCAGGCCAGAACATCTGGCCAATCTTTTTTTATTTACTCAGAAACATGCTTCCAAAAAAGGAGAGAGAGTACAGAGAATATACGTACAAACGGACATGGCGCTCCACATACGTATAAATTACGGATTCAACCATTTGAATTGTAGCAGAAAGTCACATTGAAAAGACGAGTTTCCTCTTGATGGACATAAACTTTGCCAGCTAAAAAAATAACCAACTACTTGGCAAAGAATCAGGGCGGCATATACAAAAAATAAAGATCAGAAAATGCCGCTCCCCAGACCGGAGTTATGAATATCAGCAGACGCGTTGGTGATCTCGCCTGCAGCAGAACAACTCGGTTATGGCCGCGTAGCCAACAAAGACACCTATGAAGAGCCAAAAACTCTGCCATTGCGGAATACCGAAGCGCATGGTGACGAATGCGAACAGAACGCAGGCGCACTGCATTCCCATGATAACCAGGACGGCCCTGTTCACATTGAATCCGAAGTCGAGAAGCAGATGGTGGAGATGACAGCGATCCGGCTGAAATGGAGAACACCCGCGCCGAACGCGTCGAATGCTTACAGCGAGTGTATCCATGAGAGGGATGGCGAAAAGCCATAGTGCCATGACTGGAGTTATGGCAGCTGCATCTCCCTGGGAAAGACGGATCAGGTACCAGGAAACGGCAAAACCGAGGATCATGGTCCCGGCATCACCCATGAAAACGGCCGCTTTGGAGCGCCCGAAGAAACGCGAATTGAACAGCAGAAAACCGAACAAGGCAGTCGAGAAGCAAAAGAGCTGCAATGAGATTTCAGGATCAGCCGGGAAGGCGAGCAGCGCCAAGGAGCCAAATATTATGAACCCAAGTCCTCCGGAAAGTCCATCGACGCCGTCGATCATGTTGAAGGCGTTCATGACTCCGACCATACCGATTATGGTCACGGGCACGGCAAGCCACCCCAGAGACACAAAAACCCCAGGCCAAAGCTCCCCGAGGCTCTCCAGCCTGACACCGAACCATTCCACCGCCGCCAAACAGCACAAAACTTCCAGAAACATGCGACCCTTGAAGGACACGTCCCAACGGTCATCCGCAACCCCGACGGCCAGAATGGGAAAGCAGAGGCCAAGCAGCCCCATACCCGATGATGTCTGCCATGCAGGCGCGGCCAGCGCGCAGACAATGAGCGCTGTATAGATGGCGATCCCGCCGATGAGCGGAACCGAACCGGTATGCTGCTTGCGGGTCGAAGGCTGATCCAGCAGTCCGACCACGGCTGCCAGAGGGTTGAGCATGAGGATCAAGGCTACAGTGAGACCCAATGAAGCCGGTATAGCGAAAATCATGGAGCACCTTCCAAAATTCGGGATTGTTGTTCCTGGCGTTGTCGGACTATCCAGACCAACTCCATTCCAAACTTTGGATGCGTATTACCCCACTTCAACAATGACACAGAAGCATTTTGAATACAGTTAAAACACGTAAACCACCCACACCAATCCGGACACTACGCATTTTTCACGCATTTTTTATAATAAAACCACTAAATTTATTAACTATATCTGAAATTTTCGCATAATCCCACGAATGACGAGCAGAACTGAAAATCAACATACCAACATCAACAATACAGTCTCTTAATTTAAATTTATGAACATAATTCGATAAGAATTACGTAGAATTTGTAAAAATCATCCGATTATGCGCCAACTGCAATGGGAATTGATAAGATTTGGAGGCAATGCGAAGTTCATGAAGGTAAGCACTAAGCGGACAAACGGATCAAGATAAGGCGCGTTTTCCTTTCTCCGCACGCACATCACGCAGTCGCCGTAACAAGCAGGCATGTCGCCAAAAGCCAAACAAGAATCGGTGCCGGTCAGGAAGCCACAAATCCGAATCCCCCCCGGGAATGATGATCATTGGATGGCGATGGCGGGCCGGTAGTCGATGCCGTTATACACAAGATGCCGCGTACCAAAAATTTTTCAGCACGCGGCATTCCCAGAAAATACTACCAACTGTAAGCGAATCCTGCGCCGACGGCAGCGTCATCAAACTCTGTAGGCGAAAAGCTGGCTGCGGCTTTGACGACGGCATTCGGTGAAAGGCGCAAGCTTCCGCCGATGGCGAGCCCCGTCTCATCGCCGTAGTAGCTGGTGCCAGCCCCCAAGGAAAAGGTCTTGTTCGGCTCGACCTGGGGAATCATCGCCATGCTTGCTGCTATCGCGACACCTCTGTTTAGCTGGCCGTAGTTGACAGCATCCCAGCGGCTCTTGCCATCCGCCACGCCGGTCACCCTTACAGGGTCGCCGTTCGTGGACTTCCCGAAAGTCGCCCCTCTGTCATCCAGGGTCAGGCTCGTGGATTTCTCGCCACCGCTGATGACGGTCTGGCGTTCGGTGATGACCATGCCATGAGTATCTCCGTAACCATTAGTCAAAGTCATGGCTGACGAGGCTTGCGTCGCGGGCCCGTCAGTCATTGAAATGCGCCCGTTGCTATCGACGACAGCGTGAGGAGCAGTTTCCCCTCTATTGACAATAGTCATGTGACCGGAGGTTGCCCCTGCGCCCGAGAGTATGCTTTGGCCGCTATTGACGGAAGTGGTCGCCACTGTGGTGGAAGTGTAAACGAGACGACCGTTAATATAGGTATTACCGTTGATGAGAGTGTCGCCTTCCATACGATTGACGTAGCTCGCCCCAGCCAGATTGGCGCGGCTTGTTTCGTCGCCAACGCCATTGAGTTGAGTGTCAAGCGTTGCGCCGTCTGTACCCAATGTGCTCGGGGCGCTGGTCGTGGTAAGCCCGTTTCCTCCAGACCCAATGCTGGAACTGCCATTCACAATCGCAACGTGACTGTTGCCACCCTGGAGATGGACGGTTGTTCCTGTGGATGTATTGCCGATCTTGTTTATCGAATCGGGCGTTGCCACCCCAATATTGTTATTCTTCGCCTCGATAGTGTTTGTTCCTGTAGCAGGATTCGCCACCAGACGATTCTCGCCATCTACACCCAGCGCGCTTATGACGTTATTGCCTGTAACTGCCGTGATGGCGTTGCCGGTACCGCCGGTGATTTTATTCTGGGCAGTGGCGTTCAGAGTGTTGTCCGAACCGGCCAGAGTGTTTACGGAACTTCCGATGTTGCCAATGGTATTCGACCCACCCAGAACGTGGACCGTGCTCGCCTGGTTTCCTACGGTGGTCATCGCGGTGCCGTCGGCATTGATGTTGGTCGCGCCATTAAGCGTTGTCGAACCCGTGCTCGACAGAACGCCCGTATTAGTGATCCCGTTTGTCGTCGTAGCGCCGTTGACGCTCATTGTGCCGGTTGTCGCTATCGGACCTGTCGCACTGAGGGATGTCGCGCCGGAGATAGCCCCGGCATTCGTGATGCCGTCGCCCGTGTTGTCGATCCCGCCGTTGACCGTAACCCCGGCATTGGTGAGGCTAATCGATGTACCCCACGAGTATTGATATACGTGTAATCGCCGTGAGTTTGAAAAGTATTTACAGCATTTCCAGTGTCTGTAATATACTCGACACGAAATGCACCTACACTTCCTTGATCTGTATTAACTTGAATTATGTAATCGTTCGCATCTCCAACTATAGTGTCAGAATATGCACGCGTATCAACAAGAAAAGCCATAATAAACAAAAACACAAAACACAATTTTGAAAATTTTTTCAACAACATCTCCATCTCGACGCTCCTTTTCTTTGTTATTCTGCACTATAATTAAACATATAACTATTATGATTTACTGAACAATCTCTTTTTTTATTGCGACGCATCCAGTACCTGCTGGCATCAAAAATATTTTTAGCGAGGAACTCCCCTTCAATACGACGATCTGGCTGGATAAAGACCCAACTCTCTGCAAATCAGGATAATGTTGTCGCGCAACAGTCTCGCAATCCTGAGGCCAATAGACTACCGTTTCATACATCCCGCCGCAGCCATTAGCCTGATTAGGCGCAAAACTCGCACTGGCGTATGCAGGGCCAGCGCCGGGTTGCTGAATCTCCATGGACAGAGAAATCATCATATCATCAGGACGCGAAGGAGAAATGAAGTAATGCCCACCGACATTACTACTACTTCTCGTCAAAAACATTGCGACTTGCTCTATACGACCCAAACATTTGCGTACTCCAGCAGACTTGGCATATTGAACAAATGCACTTGATGGAGAATCCACTATTTCTTCAGATGCAGATTCCGTAATTTCAGTTTTTGACTGCAGGCCAGTTCCCAACGTTTTATTCTTAAGTCTGTCTTGAGCACGACAAGCTGTAGACAAGACAAGAATTGCAAAAGCAAAAAAGAATATCTTAAAAAATATGTTTTTACTGTTTATAATGATTTTTTTTCGCAAACTCTTCCCTCCCCAAACTTTTATCACGTTGATTTTTTTATATTTTTTTATAAATAAAACATCAAACCAGAAATGTATTACTTAAAATGAATATTTGAATAACGAATCAATCTAAGAAACATATAATTTCAATGTAATTAAATAAAAACACATAAACATTGATTAGAAAAACTAAGTATTAGTACTAATTATCAAATTACATTAAATTTTAAATTTATTATTATTCGCTATTAACCATAGCGATTCATTTCTTAATGTGAAACTACATTAAGATTACGATATGAGTAAATATATAGAATTACGGATATAATACGTACAGAAGATGTGGAATTGAATGAATTATGTATGATTTATGAACAAGAACAAAATCGACTTTGATAAAAAAATTACGCTATACATCGTATCATTTACATACATTAATTAGACAGCATGCATAATATAAGACGCATTAAATAGATTTAAAAATGTTTTGAACAGACAACAGATCAAGACATCGGCAAAGAAACGAGACATGGACCATGATGCACAATAAAAGCAGCCGAGGGAACATATGACTCAGCTTCACGCTATAGCCGGGGATGTTCGGAATTTCGTGTGAGCGACAAAACCATCCAGCATATCGCGAGCTGAACTTCAGGGGGTAGTCTCAGCCACCTGTATGAGTCTTTCTTGATTGGGGATATCCGCGCCTTGGAGAGGGCTCGGCCCCCTATCTTCTCATATAAATCACCCCCCCTCCGTAAAGAAGAAGTACGCCGCCCAAAGCCAAGCATGGATCTGTGCCGACCAGACATCCCACGAATCCGGTGAAAATGGCTATTAATGGGAACACTCTGTAACAATAGTCAGGCAACCAGCATCTCATGTTAAATCTCCGTATCGCTCCGTTATTTACCGCGAGCGGTATGCCCGCCTCAACAGCTCAGCCCCTCAATGGATATTCGCAGATTTTAGCCTGTCGCTCCCTGTCGGTGAACTTCGATGATTGCGGATAAATTTCGCATAAAAAGAAGGCATCCCATTGAATTACGGATGTTTTGCCGAGATAGAGGGCATCCCATAATAACCAGCCAGAGGAATCACGGAATTCAATGAATCGGCGCCATGCTCGCAGTGCTAGGCACGCCTCTATCGGAACTCCGACATGCGTCATTCGATAACGGGGTTCAACGCAGCCCTGGCTGTTCATGTCCGGCCTGAAGGGTGAAATTCATCCGTACGACATGACCACGATCAAAAGCGTACATCAAAGCAATTCCTGGCCCTCTGGCTTATCCATGCCGACCTCATCGTGAATGTTCTCAGAGGTTATTCCGTCCAGCAACTCGGACGGCGCACACCTCTTGCGCAAGGGCTTGATAATGATTTCACCCTTGGAGAATGAGATATCGACAAGAGTATTCTCGGTAAGACCGCAATCCTCGACGATCGACTTCGGTATTCTGAACGCAAGACTGTTGACCCATTTGACGGTTTTCGCTTCCATGCCATCCTCCTCGCTTAACGTATCGACATAGCATATACTTCAAATCTCTTTGGCAAGCCGCCCGGCCAACTCCAGCGTCGCCCGACTTACAGAAGAACATCTCCTCCCGCCTGATGGACGCGGCCCCGCCTTGGGGATGGCCTGGAAAAACGTTCGCATGGATGTCCTGCACTTTGTCTCTTAGGCCCATCCACCTCAACAGCAATCAGGGTTAACGGCATTATTCGAACCTACCTTGGAAAGGCGATGAATGCGAACTTCTGAAATTGCGGGAAAAGCACGTATAAGAAAGGATTGGCGGGATGGATTACGTAAGTTCTTGCGAGACTTCCCTCTGCTTTGCGACGGATTTTGAGCGCCCTCCTACCCCCAGGAAGGAGGCAGGTGCTGCCCCACCCACTCCTTGATGGCCCTGGCGCTGCCATCCAACGCGTCGGTGTCGGGGATCCAGCGTTGCCATTCGGAAACACCTCGTGCCTCATGATCCGTGGATACTGGCAAGGCTTCGATGCCTTCATAGGCGAAATGGCGCAGGGCCCGGCGCATGTGCAGGGCCGAGGTGACCAGAAGCACCCGCTCTATGCCGCGCTCACGCAGCAGTTCCGCACTGAAACGGGCGTTCTCGCGGGTGTCGCGACTGCGCCCTTCGAGGAGCATGGCCGCGTCCGGCACGCCAAACTCGCGCAGCACTGCGCGCATGGCTTCGGCCTCGGAGACTGGAGAACTGCCCCCGCTCAGTACCAGCAAAGGGGCTTTGCCCGCATGATACGCTCGGGCCGCAACAAATAGGCGGTCAGCGGCTTTGCGCAAATCGGGATAATGGAAACGACCACCGGCAGGAGTCACGGCCCCACCCAGAACCACGGCCGCGTCACATGCCTCCAGATCCGCCATCTCCACGGAAGGATACTGGCCCTCCAACGCGGCGCGAAAAGCAAGGCTTGTCACGGGCAACGACCAGACCCAAAGCCACAACAATCCGGCCAAGGCAATCCCGAAGGAAATGCGCCGCAATCCAGCAATGTTCAAAATCAATGCGAGGAAGAATAAAGCCAATGATGTGCCCAAAGGGGAAAGGAGAGCTATGGCAAATTTCGATGCGATCACAGGATAATGAATCTCTGAACTCAAAACCCAAAGGGGTGTGGACTCGGACGAACGCGGGACAAGATATTCCCGCAAAGCCAGCCCATTGAAAATATGGAACTCGATCCAGATTTACCCTCGGCGGCGATGACATCGATGGTGACCTGAAGGTCCATTTCAGCAAACTCTGTTTCCATCGACTGCGCCAGAAATTTCATTCCAGGGCGGACGTTTTTCATGCGGACGATGCCGTGAATTTCATGCGGCAGGCCCCGCAGTTGAACGTCGACGAAATCGTTGCCGAACCGTTCCTGGAAGGCGTTTTGGAAATGCTTGGCGAGATCAGTGTTCATAAGAATGGCTCGTATTTATCTTACAGATAAATTATATAATCAATATTTATTATAATTTAGTAACATATATCTACTATTTACTCCAAGGATATATGTCACCTTTAGTTCGATTATTTTCCCACTGAAGAGGCTGAAGGTTTGATATTTCATCTGATCCGCCTTTTGAAACAGGCCTGATATGATCTACTTCCCAACCATACTTTGATTCGACATTCCCATAATCATCAAATTTCATAGGATTTCCACAGATATCATAACGCCACTCATCTGGGCTGTAACCTTGAATTGCCTCGCCCTTGCTCCACACTCGACAAACTATATTATTTGAAAATGCGATCCCGTACACATTAGAATTTCTGTTAGTAGACACAGCACCCTCACTTTTTAGATTTTACTGAAATTCAACAACGCCAAAAATGATACCAGATGAATCTGACGTCTTATACGCGTAGGTTCCTTAACGAGCCGGTATGCCCACTCAAGGTTATGTTCAACCCACCACTTCGGCGCACGCTTGACGTTCCCGACGTAGACGTCGAAGCTGCCGCCGAGGCCTTGGTAGAGGGCTGGGTGGCGTTGTTGCATTTCCTGCATAAGGAGTTCCTGCTTGGGTGACCCCATGGCTACGAAGACGATGTCCGGTTTGAGGGTTGCGATGGTTTCTATGAGTTCGCGCTTTTCTTCGTCGCTTTTGATGTAGCCGTTGCGGTAGCCGAGGATGTTGATTCCGGGAAACTCCTTGCGGAGTTTCTCAACAGTCTTGGCAATGACCTCTTCCTTTGCGCCCACGAGATACAGGCTTTTTGTCCGGTACAAGCGACGGACGATATCAAGCCACAGCTCACAGCCCGGAATCTTCACGACCCCCGCAAGCCCTTTCTTCTTCAGAGCCATGACCGCCCCGATGCCGTCGGCATAGCCGATGTTTTCATTGATGAGTGTGCGCGTCTGGTCCGTCGCATGGAGGATCTTCTCGGCATTTATGGCAATGAGGCTCTTCTTTTCGGCTGCGGCGTAATCGATCAGCGCTTCTCGCGAAGTAAAGCCGAACACCCTCACACCATTAACGTCTGCGCTCTGCATTTTTCGGCACCCCATGAATAAAGGATCGGTTCCTGAAATCATTTGGTGCCCTACTGGGAGCACCATCAGAGAACTTTTGTATTCAGGGAGTTGGCAGAGCCTCATTCGAGTCTGAATGGGGATGTGATCATGAAAACTGCCCGGGAAGACTGCAAAGATAAACCTGCAAGCAACCATCAAACGCCAACGCGTTCACATCAAATGGGCAGCATCCGGCAAAGCCTGGTTCACGTCCGAAAAGTCATCAAAGCAGGTTCCAACAGTCAAGCGCGATGAGGCCATCAGCGTTTCGGACACGGACTTCCTTCCAATATTCGAGGCCTTCTAAACCGATTCAGTTACTTACGACGAATCGACAGAGTTCCTCACCTGAATATTGAAGACAGTATCCGTCCAGACACTATTTCCGGAAATGATATAACTACCGAGAAAATACGAACAGAGTGGCAAGGAAGAGCAGGATTGCGGAGATACTCCCAATTCGTCCCGCATCGACATGAAACAGCTAGGACTGATCTTTTGAAACTTCCAAAAGATAGAATGACATGGCGTAGAACATGAAAGCATTGCTCCAACGCATGTAGGGGATTTTCGAGCTGAAACGCTTTTTGAGCTGATAGTAGAAATAACCTTGAGGATCCTGCATGTTTTCGATGGTCCAGAGCATGACCTTCCCGGCCAGCTCGCGCTGCTCCCGAAACCTGCCCAGCCTGCTCAAGGTCGGGAAAAGCTGTGCAGGGCAATGGATGTCGATAGGCCAGATCCTGTCATGGTGGTACTTCGGGGTACCGTCTGGCAGGAAGAAATTGCGGATATAGAATTCAAAACCATTCTCAATGGCTTCCCCGAGCCATGATTCATCCGCCACTTCCCGCACGGCCTGCAGGGCATCCAGGTTGTAGCCGGTATGAAAACTGTCGATCCAGTTCTGCACGGGCAACTCGCCATACAACCAGGACCCGTCAGGCCGCTGGGCGTCGACGCAGGCCAAGGCACTCTCAAGGGCAGCGTCCCGCTCCGCGTCGATCCCGGAATGACCATAACAGAGGCTGAGCAGCCTGCTGCCCAACAGCGTGGCATTGTACACCGTGTTGTTCCCTTCCAGCGGCGAGTAGGAAAAAAGAAATCCCCGCTTCTTGGGTGTGCGGCGCAAATCGTTCAGCACGAACCCCGCCGAGGACAAAGCCGTCTCAAGCCAAGCCTGATTTCCGGTGACGCCATACGCATCCAACAACGCCGTCGCGCAGAACGTAGTGGCCACGACCGTCGGGGTCCCCTTGGGGAACAGGAACAACCGCCGCGCCTGCCAGTCAAAATTATAGCCCCAGCAAGCCCCGGAATAGCCAGTGGATTGCAGGGCGACGAGCAGATTTGCGAGATACGTGATCGTCTCGAGTATCTCTTCGTGGCGACCGAATGTCTCCTGGCCGGAAACCTGTTGCGCCTTGAGGATATTGCAATACCCGGTCAGAAACAGCCCTATGCCCTTGGCATTATGCTCCTTGGGCACCAGCAGCAGCTTGCGGAAATTGACGGGACACCGTTTGAAGCCCTGAATCCACGCCAGGCGCGCCAAATCCCAATGCTTCAGGGGGGTGGCCTGATAGAGTCTGGAGTTCAGACCGTCATAAGGATCCCAGCCTGCGAACTTCTCTGTTTCGCAGAAGGACTTGAGACGCTGAAATCCTGTAGTGATCCGAGAGCGGTTCATCGTTGACGCTTCGTTCACGATCATCCGATGCTAACCATCTGCCCGGTTTTCAACGATTCAAGAACCGCAAAACTCGCTTCCGTCGCCGCCACTATTTCCTCGAACGGGATAGCCGGTTTTCCGTTCAGAAGACCTTGCAGATACTGCGCGATCATCTGCTTCTGACCCTTGTCCTGATTGAAGAGCGACTTCTTCTCTTTTGTTTTCCCGAACAGTCGCAACGTCTTGAAGTTATCAAGAATGGCAGACGACCCGGCGTGAAAAACCTCCACATACTCCTTGGGCATTGTTTTCGGCCCATTCGAGTAATAGGCCACCACGCCCGTGGATCCATTGGCAAAGGAAAGGTGTATATTCACCGTATCGTTGTGGTTGCCCGCGTCAGGCAATGCCGAGGCATAGACCGACACCGGCAGGCTGCCGTTGAGCCAGGTCAGATAGTCGATGAAGTGACAGGCCTCGCCGACAATGCGCCCCCCCCCGATTTCTCCATCCTGCATCCAGCTTTCGCCGGGGATGAAACCTGCGTTGACACGATAGATCATGCTCATGGGACCGCTCCCCATTCGCTTCTTCAAGGCAACCGAAAGGGAGCTGAACCGACGGTTGAATCCGACCATGACGTGCCTGTCAGATGCCTCCCGGTGCAACTGGACGATGTTGTCGAGTTCATCCCGCGTCAAACACAGGGGTTTCTCGACAAATATATGCTTGCCAGCCTGAAGCCCCTTGGCGACGTAGCCCGCGTGCGAGTCATGCCGGGTGGCGATGAACAGGGTGTTGATGTCGCTGTCTCCAAGGATGTCCTCTTCGCTTGAGGTGCAAAACTCGAAACCGAAACGCTCGGCCACCCTTTTCGAAGTCGTGCCGGTGTTGGTCAGCACCCCTTTACAGACAATTTGCCCGTCCTTTTGAGGAATGTTGGGCAACAGATTCCCCTGTGCGTAACTGCCGGCACCAATACAGCCTATGCTTACTGCGGCAACCGGCTTCGATTCGCCTACCTGGACACGATTTTGCAACGGCACCGGGCGCGTCGTATCGTAGCGCAGGATGATGCCAAGGTGCGGTTCAGACTTCTCCACGATCATGTCGTATGCCTTGGGCGCATCGGCCAAAGGAAATTCATGGGTGGTGAGATAGCCCAGATCGATCTTCCCTTCCGCCAGCAGATGCTGAAATGCCTCCATGTTGCGTTTTTCAGTCCAGCGCACATAGGCCGCAGGATAGTCGATGCCCTTCTCTTCGTAATTGAGGTCGTAGCGGCCGGGTCCATACGAGCACGACATCTTGAGTTCCAGTTCTTTCTTGTACCAGTATGGATCACGCTGAAATCCGGTAGGGACGTCGCCCAAAATGACCACTTTGCCTTTTTTGCGAGCAATGGCGCCAGCCAGGTTGATAGGATCATTGCTGCCGGTGGCGGCCGCAATGATCACGGCGTCAACGCCCAGGCCGTTGGTGAATTCGGCAACCTGACTTTCCAGGCCAGGAAAGGAACGCGTGAAAGCCATGTCGGCAAAATGCTGCTGCGCCATGGCAACCTGGGGAGCACCGATATCAATGCCGACAACCTTTACCCCCGAGGCCTTGAGCAAAAGGCCAGCAATCTGCCCCAACAACCCCAAGCCGATCAGCGCACAACTTTCGCCCAAGCGAAGATCAGCCTGACGAACGGCCTGCATGGCTATGGCGCCCAAGGTGTTGTAAGCGGCAGATTTGAGATCAGCATGTTCCTGCAGCTTCACACAAAGATTCACCGGAACGGCCACCACCTCGGCATGGTTAGCATAGCCGGCACCTGCACAGGCAACCAGATCGCCCTGAACAAATTCACTGACGCCCGGGCCGACCTCGACGACAACGCCTGCCGAGGAGTACCCAAGCGGAGAATAGGCTTCCAGTTTCTTGGTGACAGCCCGATACGTTTGAACCGGGCCTTGCTGCGCCAGTACTTCAAGAACTTGCTTTACCTGTTGTGGTCGTTCCTTGGCTTTACCGATGAGGCTTTTTCGAGCTGCAATCACGGTACTGCCTTCTGTTCCGGCACTTACGAGGGAATAGTGATTTAGTACCAATACCATGCCATGAGAAAGCATAGGAGTGGGCACTTCTTGGATCAGCATGTGCCCGTCAGAAAGCTTTTGTGTTAGTTGTAGCACGTAACAAGCTCCAATTATTAAAAAAAGACCAAAAAAATCGCTATCAAAATGTACATGAACCAAAATCAAACATGAATATTTTTTACACTAAATGTGACTAGCTATATTCATTGATAAAATATCGTGCTTTATTTCTCTTAGTTTTATCAATATTTTTTACATAATTGAACTCTAGTTGAACAAATGCAAATCTTTCTACTAAAATTTTTTCAACACTAAAAAAATCAATATTAGATGAGAGAACAACGTTAACTTTTAACTTCCCTAGTTCAGTTTGAATAAATTGAATATCAGCAACCCATTGCCAAAACATCCCATGTATTCCAAATAAAAATGGGCCAAATGGATAAGGCCGACCATCTTTATCAAAAAAAAATTCTTGATCCCGCCCTATAATGTTTTTTACTCTTGGAAATGCACAATCAGAACACATATCATCTTCTATAACTGCAAGATCTTCTGTGTCGTAAAATCTAAATTGAGTGCCAATTTTGTTAAATGATGTAGCAATTATTTTATGAATATTTTCGTTATGTTGCGGGAGAAAATCAACTCTTCCATAAGTAGGATAAAAATGAAATCCTGCACATTTTTTACAATATTTAGCCAGAACTGCGTATTCACTGTGACCATACCAATGAACAATATTAAAATTAAACTTTGATTCAAATAACAATATTTGTTCAGGAGGAAAAACTTCTGAACCTGCCATGACACCCTTTATGGGCAATGTACGAATAAAATCTTCACCTAGAAGATTTACAAGCTTAAACAATGAACTAGGATAACAGTGTAAATAAAAGTCAGGTAACTTTTTCAAAAATGATTTTAACTGACCCGTATCCTCTTCTTTAACTTGAGATGGAGAAATAAAATATGCATTTTCAAACCAATTATAACTGATTATTTTATCCGAAAAATTACCCCTAAAAACGACACGAAGATCAAAAGGTGAATAACCAATTTCCTTCCAAATATTAAATATGTAGGCTCTTTCTTTTTGTCTCGCGTAAAAAACATCTTGATAAAAATTAAAACCTTTACCCGTAGTACCGCCAGTTGAACATTTTCTAGTCAGAAAAGGGACTTTCTCAAAAATTGACTGATTATTTGAATTTATAATACTTTTTTTGTTTAAAATTTTAGAATTGTCGATATTGATTCCTGTCTTATTTTCCCAATAGGTTTTAATATCGAGATCATTCCAAGACAGAGACTTATGGATAAGAGATTTATGGTAAAAATAGGGAAATCCAAGCAAAGCTTCTCGAATTTTTTGGGAGTTCATAGAAAACTACTTATTAAAAATTAAAGAATCCTGGCCCTGAGGGCCAGGACTTGGGATAACCCCTAGAAGGGGTATAATTGCCTTGCCCCCAAAGGAGGCAAGGTTGCCGCTGTCCCCTTCGAGACACTATTTTTCAAATTTACGTTCTTGTTCTTCTTGATATTTTACATACCTTCGAATTTTATCAGCATCTAATCCGACTGTATCAACGCAGTAACCACGTGCCCAGAAATGATTACCCCAATAGGGTTTAC
>JBFWJY010000020.1:0-70907 GCA_050252955.1 Desulfomicrobium sp. | reverse complement strand
AGAGCCAGGCAGAACGCATACTGCTTGAGGCTTTCCGAGACGGAATACGCAGTTTGGGGCGCAATTTCGATTATATTTTCAATGAACAAAGGTTGTTAGCTGCTAATGGCTAACCCCGAAAGTCGAGGTACTGATCTTAGCCGCAACCCAGGCCCATGCTGGCTGGAAGATGTACGCCCCTGGCCAGAAAGAGCCCATTGTCTCGTCAGAGGATGACCCGAACGCGCCAAAGCCCCTTGTTGAAGTCATCGAGCAACCATCTCCGACATATTCGGTTGGCCAGTCTCGCCAGGTTGAGCCCGAAGACAATTTCGACTTGAGCGGCATCGAATGGCGCAGGTCACGCGGGCTCTATTCCGGGCGCGGGGCCGAGGAAATGACCAAGAAATTTGGATACAGGGCCGGGACATACCGCCTTGAATATGAGTACAAAGCCAAGGGTCACTTTGCGATATGGATGCACACCAGGCGGGGCCTGAGCGATCTGCTCGTCAACCGTATCGGAAAGGCGGACACTCAAACCACCGTCATGTTGCCGAAGGATGACGAGGTCTGGTTTGAGATCCATTCGAGCACTGGAAACTGGCAATTCACATTCGAAAAGATTCGCTGATCACACAGCCACATACCTGATCCTGGGAGCACTCCCCGCCGCGACGCCGACGATCTGCGGCGACGACAAATCGCCGCCAGGGATCGCCACGCTGACCATCTGGGCGACGGCGTAGGAGATTGATGTGGAGATAAGCACGGTCAGATCCGGTCTGATCTGAACCGAGACCGAACCGACGCCGACAGCGACCACTGGGCCGGTGGCGATCTCGGGGACGGGACGGCGTGGTAGGATGTCTGATGGGGTTATTGGCATCAGAAACCTCCCTCCGCATAGAGCGCGTCTCGTTGAGCAGTTGTCGGTAAATAAGTGTAAAACCTAAACGAGTCTAATATTCCTGAAAATAAAACGGTTGCAGAGTCCCCTTTCCTGCCAAAATAAATCGGGACACCGGTATTTCGCAGAGATCCAGAAAAAGATTGTTGCACATCTGATCCGCGATCAGTGCAGAGACCCTGCTTCCCACCAACCACCCATGCTTCTACAAATTGCCATGCGCTTACAGTTGCTGGAACAGAAACAATCGGAGTTGTTGACCCGTTATATGCAATCCATCTAAAGTTTCCGCCGAAAATATCCAGCAACCACGATAAATTCGGATTAGCGTTCCATTGGGCACATATCGGGCGTTGCGTCGATATATTGCCTGGATAGACCCACCCACACAGATAGAGCTCCGCAGAGCCAAACCCAACAGACCGACTCGCAAAATTGCCAGTCGTTCCAGGAAAAACAACGGCATCATTGATGATGCCCTCTGATTTCGTCAACGATCCGGTGATAGACAACGTGTAATTGCCAGTTTCGTCCTCCAACCCAGAGGAGACCGAATCCAGTTTATAGTGGGCGATGAAATCTATGGGTATTGCAGCCGCCGCGCTCACTGTCACTGTCAAAAGTCCCTCATCCTCTGACGTGCCATCGCTAACATGGTAGGTAACGCTCGTCGTCGCAGTGGTCTCCCCGAGTAGATAACCGAAATCGGAGTCTGGGTCGAACGTCCATGCGCCGTTACTTGCGATGGTGAACAGGCCGCCAGAGCTACCCGCAACAGCAACACCGACATTGGCCGCGCCGCCTGCCACCCGCGAGACGTGCAGCGTGTCGTCATCATAGTCCGCGTCATTGGTCAGCACGTTGCCGGATGTCGTCGCGTCGGCGGTAGTCTCGCCAGCATCGTCCACCGCAACCGGAGCCGCGTTGGCGCGGCTTACGGTAATGGTCAGGATCGCTATGGCCTCGGCTACCCCGTCGCTGGCGTGGTATGTCACAGACGTGTCGGCAGTCTCGGAACTCTCAAGCAGCGCAAAGTCTCCATCAGGGTCAAATGCCCACAACCCGTCCGCGTTGATCACAAACGACCCACCATTGTCTCCATCCACTGCCACGCCCACATTTGCCGCAAATCCATTGATTGCCACCACAGACAAACCGGCTGCATCATTTACCAGCACGTTGCCTGACGTACCGGTTAGATGCGTTGCTACCCCTGTATCATTAACAAGGACAGGCGGTACGGGGTCAACATGCGGCGATGGCGCAATCGCAACATGCCGCCGGACTACAGCAGTTTCGCTTGCCCCTTCTGAGGTCGCGGTCCATGTGATTGTCTCCACCTGGCCGACAACGGGCACGCTTACTATGTCTCCAATCCAAGCGCCAAGGCCAAGCGGACACATCACAGTAGCGTCGTCGATGTAGTGCGCCGCGCCGTCAATGCCAGCGGTCGCCCGCACAAGAGCAAGGTCATCGTCCGCATAAACCGGGTGGATCTCGTCGGGCAGGTCCACTGCCGGGTTGATACGGATCGTCCGTTGTGACTCTGTGCCGACAGTAGTCAGCAGCAGGTGCCACCCAAGCTCCGCGTCGATCATGCCGAGTGCGTAGCCGCCCTGGGGAAGCAGAACACATGGTTGATCTGTCCCGGTCAATGCCGCGCCGGATGCGACCAGCGCCCCGTCAGCATAGACCAGCACGCCGCACGATATCGCACCAGGGAGCAGGGTCACGGAATAATCGACATTTGGCGCGACATTCCAGCCGCTGACCATGCTTGCTTCGTCCTGAGCCGTCGCGGCTACACGATGGGCGCGGATCATAAATAAACCTGGCGACTGCACTCGGTACAGATGCACAGGATTTTAAAGCCCGCCTGGCCCTTGCTACAATTCGGACAGACAGGTTCTTTTGCCATCACAGCCCGGCACGCCGGGCAGAGTACAGACGCGAGGGCTTCTCCGGGTATCTCTGTGCCATCACGAACGGTATCGGTTTCTTTTGCCTTAAAAGCAGAGTCAAGGCGATTCTTATGTTCTTCTTTAGTCAAGGCAAAGGACTCCCGTCCAATATGCAAAACAGCTCTACCATCTTGTGTTATGGGTTCTTCTGTATTAACAACCTCATATCCGTCGGCAAGGAGCCTTTCTTTGATGTGGTCGATCCGATCTTTTTCAGAACGGTATCGAGCAACATATGCCACCTTCACGTCAGGCATTACACAAGAAGACATAATGCCTAACAATTTTTCATATTTACTTATCATGGGCAAATCCTCGTTATTGCGTAGTCGTCAACGGTCTGCCCTGACCCACAGCCCGTCCAGTTCCTCACTCGCATCTTATCCCCTGACAATCCCCAAGTGCAGCAGGGGTTCGTTCCATTGTAGGCGTTTGTGACGGTGGCAACTTTACCCCCAATAACATAGGCGGACCCACCATAGTGGAAATAACCACCAGTTCCAGGGAAGGCTCCAATACACGAGGTGCTACCAATGTCATCACAACTTTCAATTCCAGCAGTGACTGTATGGGCGACCAGAGAATTACATGGACCACGGAACTCTACTGTAAATAATTGACCATCCGCCGCGCTCGGGTCCATGGTTCCAATAAAACCGTTACCCAATTCATTTTCAAACGGGGTGCCGGGTAAACTTCCGATGTACTCCGCCCCGGGTCCGAGGTTGTGGTAGAAAATCGCGGACTCACCCTGCTCAAGTGCATTTGGACCGGCCACAGAACCCACATAGTCTTTTTTCGGATTATTGACCGTGATCACCCCGCAAACCCGCCCACCATATGCAATGGTGACAGTGCCCTGACATCCACCAATCTTCATGCGACAAATAAACCCGATGCCATACGCTCCCAGCCGCACAAACTCCATGTCGCCGCTGCATGTGCATGCCGCGCCTTCCATGCCTGCGCTGGGCAGGTAAAGAGATTCGACACCTGGGTCGAGTTCGGTCACTCCGGACAACGAGCATGGCGGGAAATCCACCTCTGCCTCGCAACAGTCCGACTCTTCTTCACCGTAACAGACGCGGATCGTAAATGGCCCCTGTCCGCCCGTGGGCATCTTCAACACATAACCCGCCTCGCTTTTGCTAACAAAAGTAAGGGCATTGCCGCCGGTCACGTCCGCCAGATTTCCTTTACCATCATCCCACAAGCCCTCCTCGCCGGGATTGAGGGTGCTCGGGCCGGTCAGGACGCATGGGGTGCATTTCGCGGCGCGGGCGGCGGCACATGCGTCCATGCAGATCGACCACGTCATTCCGCCCTCGCGGGAAAGCCGACCGGTAGAGCGGAGGGCCGCGCAGATTTCATCGCATGTACAGTTTCCTGGGCAGTTTTCGCCGGACTCCACGCCAAAGACGGCGGCATGGTTGTCGGCGGTGATTGTTGGCGTCCTGGCGTTGATGTGTTCAGACAGGCAGCTGGTCGCGGTGACATCTTCAGGCTCTTCCGGTTCCAACCATGAGGTTGGGTCGTGCGCGTCTGTTTCCCCTTCATCGATCACTTCATCTGGTATTTCATCCGGGTCCGTCGAACCAGGATTGACCGTCCGGCAGTCCCGAGCAGTGAGACTGAGCTGGCCGCGTCCGCCGTCTTCCGATCCGTCATCCACTCGCACCGTGATGATCGCGGGGCAACCTGGACGTGACGACCAGACAGCTTGATATGTGCAGTCCATCAGCTGGCCGACCGGCAAGACTCCAATATCGGCAACATCCAAAGTGACCAGCTTCCCGGTGTGCGAAACATAGTGATCGACGGCGTATCCTTCCCGTTCACAGACAGGGGTATTCATGGGGGTTCGGGTAAGAGTCACCTGCGGGGTCGTGATGCCACCGACTTCGGCGTGGGTCACGGGCAGGACTTCGGTCACGGTTTCGTATCCGGTCGGCAGTGCCGATGGGATCCATGAGACAAGCGCTATTCCTCCAGCAACATATGTCACGGTCACTTGAGTGCCCGGCAGGAGCGTTGGATCTGTTAGGATCACGGTCTGGCCGCTATGGGACGCGTACAGATTACCCCCTGGCGTTTCGGTCAGGACGACACTAGGAGTCGTACCGGCCACCGGGACGGCCGAAAGCCTGACTTCCGCCGCGCCGCCCCAGATGGACGTCCTCAGCGTTTCCGTGATAGTGCGAGGCTGAAGGGTCTTGCGTGTGCTCGACAGCGATCCGCAACCCTGGATACCGAACGTCGCCGCTCCGACGCCAGCCCCACCAAACATGGTCGCCTTGAGCAGGATCGCCACGGTATCGCCCAGGCAAGGGCTTGATGGGCTTGCCTCCATGCTGATCTGTGTCGCACAGGCTGTCGGGTTGGATTGATGGAGCGTGCAATATCCCTGCGCCCCGGCGACTGATCCCAACACTGTCACGTCGCCAGGGATGCGCCCGGACGTCCATGTGATCGGCGCGCCTTTGACCACATAATCGACAACCAGCGTCTGGTCGTAATAATCGAGCGCGGCGGAAAACGTGATGACGCGGCCGGATACGGACCCGTCGCGCTCCATGTAATAGTTCCGCGCCCGGCGCACATCTTGCCGCCGGTAAACGCCTACTATGCGCTCAGCCGGCAGATCGAGGGTGAGGTGGGTATAGTCGTCGGCCTTATGCACTTCGCCTTGCCTGACGACCTCGGCAGTCTGGCTTGTGAGTGCGGACATGTACCCAGACGATGCGCTCCATGTCACCTCGGTGCCCAGAGCAACCGGCAAGCCATCCGCGCCCAGCACGATGGCGATCAGGCGCACGGCCGACACCCCGTCCGCGACGACGCAGGCGTCATCGTCTGCCAGAGGCACTACCTGTACGGACAGCCCGGCCACCGCGCCATCACCACTGACCAAGATCCGGTTCCCAAAATCCGGCACCTGGCGGCGGACACTCTGCACGTCGATCTGGCTGGCGACCAGCGTCACGACAGGATCCGGCAGGTCACGGGTACAGCCTGGGCGCGACCAGGAGCGACCCATCGACCTGCGGCCAGCAGATCTGGCCAGACTTCTCGGCCAGGTCCTGGATGATCTGACTCGGGTACCAGTCCGAAACCGCGTAGCAGTAGGCGCAGATCGGGTAATCGTTCTGCACCTGGATGGCCACGCCGCACATCGCGCCCAGCTCTTCCATGATTGCGGCGATCGTTGTGGCGGCGGGCCATTGGCGGCTTATTTTCGGGGCGAAGGGCTTCGTCAGTCGGGCGCTTTGGGTGCGGCCCCAGATGGTGGCTGTGCGGGCGCGAAGGTCCGGTGGCTGAGTGGTCTCTTCAAGGAAAAATGATCCACGGCTGACCCAGACACCGGCCACAAGCGCATCCGCAACGATAGACAGACCCTGCGGCACCCGGGGCAGCACAATCCCGTCCAACACGGCGCGGTCCGCAATGGATACCTCGATCTCTCCAGAGACATTTTCCGCCTCGAATCTTGTCTCGACCAGGTCGACCTTCTGTGTGATGTCGACGCCGTTCAGAATGACGCGCCAGGTCTTCACAGCTGGGCCTCCGTCATGACAATGAACACGAACTCATAGCTGTATTCGTACACGCCATGCTGCGCCCAAAACTGATTCATCCAGACGTTAAACCCGGCAGGCTTGCGGCTCCATCTAACCCGCCAGCAGCGAATGCCATCAGTCAGGAAGTACTCGACGCCGGCAGCTTTATACGCAGCCCGGAACAAAGCCACCGTCTCGGGCGTTAGAAACTCGCCGTCTGGCTGTGCGTTGCCCTGAATGGTCAAGGTCCCGCCACCGTCCGGCACGCCAAAGTCATGCACAACAATACCATTGTCGCCGGTCTCGATGACGGATCCGCGCCCCTCGGGCGGGGTCTCCTGGATGCCGCTCTCGATGGGGTCATGATCCCAGGCGATGTTCAGTGCCGGAACGGGATCGGCAAGATCCGGGGTCAATGTCGGCTCGATGTCCGTCGAATACAGTCGAAAACGTGTTGCCATGCTATCTACCTCCGACCAGGTCGTACCGATTCAGTGCGCCGACAAGCGATTCCACAGATGACCTGCCGTCCGGACCAGAAACACGTAAGGGAACTTCCTTCTCGCCCACCCGGAACAATACAGTTCCGGTCCAAGCGCTGCCCGGAACGATCGGCGTGCTGACGGCGCCGCCTTCGGCAAACCTCGGCATCGGGGGGAGGAACCCGGCGTTAAGTGCCGCGAAGAAGCTTTCACCAAATTTACGGACAGACGAAGCCTTGATGACATACTCGCCATTGCTGAGCAGGGCCGGAATGCTGTCGCTCGTGGACGTACCCGGTCCGGAAATTCTCCCGGCCATGCGGCGGAAGGCGCGGCCTCCATCAGCCAGGCGCTGGATCAATCCACCGCGTGCGTAAGCCCCAACAAGTCCGCCAGCTGCGTTCTTCTCAACTTTCTTAATGTAGATGGTATGGACCGAGGACGTGTCATGATTATTGAGAGCTTCCAGGTTGCCCATGGTCTCAAATGAATTGTCGTCGATGGAGTGCTGCGAGCTGGTCTGCGTGTCATTGAGCGTCGTCACCAGGGTCTCCATGGCCACTGCGGCCGGAGCAGTATCCAGACCGACCGGGGCCTGCAGATTGGCGGCAGTCATTTTTGCCCGAAGGTCCGCGGTCGTGTTGGCCAGCGTTTCCTGGGCTACCGTGGCCGCAAGCTTCAGGTCTTCATTCTCAGGCTGATCCTTCCATGTGGCCAGCGCGTCCTTGGCTGCCTGCAGGTCCAATTCCAATTGAACATGTACCGCCTGCGCATCGGCCAGCCGTTGCAGTGTGGCGATGGCGGCCGTTGCGGACTGCTCATCCGCCGCCAGCTTGGCTTCGATCTCCACAGCCTTCTGCTGTCTGAGTTCATTGATCCCGGCCATGACTTCATCGAGCTTCGATTGCGCCTCGCCCAATTGACCCTTCGCCTTGTCGGCACTGGTCTGAGCAGTAGTGGCGGTGTTGGCCAGGTCGGCATCCATGATCTTGGCGGCTTCCTGGATCTGGCGCTGAGAGGTCTGCACTGCCTGTTCGAGCGTGACGACTGTCTGGGTGACGTCCTTTCCGCCCTGCTCGACAGTCTTTGTCACCGCATTTGCGTTGCTCTGCGCAAGGCTGATGGCCTCATCAATGTAGCGCTTAGCCGCTTCTGATTGCCCCTGGGCGGATGCCTCCCGAGCTTTGGCGATCTTCTCGTCAATCTGTTTGACCCGGTCTGCGTAGGCCTGTTCGTCAGACATCGTCTTTTGGGACAAGGCACGCATCTTGTCCTGGACATTCATCTTGAACATCAACCGCTGGTTTTCCGCTTCTCTCGCGGCCCGAAGATGACGCTGCTCTTCAGTGATCAATGCATCGATCGTCTTCCGGTATGCGCCTTCAAGCTGCTGGTAGATGCCAAGCTTCGCATCGACGGCGTCTTTCGCCAGCTGGGAACCGGTAATGCCCGCCTCCCGTTCGATTCGTATCGCCGCGCCATAGGTCAACTCCCAGGAGGACAACATCTCCCTGCCCGCATCATCTATGGCCTGGACTTTCTTCTGCTCGGCTTCGGCTGCGATCCGCGCGGTCTCGTTGGCCTTGGTCCGTTGACTCAGGTTCGAGTTGTCGACAATTTGCTGCTCGCGTTTCGCAGCTTCGTCGATGACCTGCAGGCGTCTATCCAAGGCCAGCTTGATTTCTTCCGATGCGGTCTTGTAGTCGCCGACCAACGCTTCAATTGGCGCGGACGCATTCTGCATGGCCACGTCGATCTGGTTCTTTGTCTCGGCAGCGGCAGCGCCAACGTTGCGCAGAGCTTCCTCCACGCCATCGAATGCCTTCCGCTGTTTTTCGAGGGCGGCTTTGGCATCATCACCCTTGCCGCTGAAGAGGTCCCAGGCTGCGGCAAGCAGCGACAAGCCGGTGACGATCCAGCCGACAGGGCCCATAAGCCCACCAAGTGCTACGCGCAGCGCAGCGATGACCCCGGCTCCCGAGGAGAGCGAGGCCCAAAAAAATCCGGCCACTGCAACAACGGATCGGAACACGCCGACCACCTTGCCCAGGATCGCAGCCATCAATCCGCTGAACGACGTGACGGCCGCGATGTTGATGCCGAGCTTGCCCAGCACCGCGATCACGACAGTCGCGATCCCACGGAATGCTCCCCACCCGATAGCGATGGTGCCCAGAATTGCAGCCAGGCGCGACAGCTGCGGCATTTCTTCGGCAAGATACCGGATAGCCTGGGCCAGCGCTCCCAGGGCGATGGTCGCGCCCCTTATGGCCGGGAGAAAAAGTTTTCCGACGGCTTCACCCGCATTGCGCCAGGCAGTGGCCATCAAATCCAGCTCGGACTGCGTTGAGCCGAGCTTCATCTTCGTCAGTTCCCGAAGATTGTTGACCAGCTCTTCATTGCTCTTGGCGGCATGGACGGCCACTTCCTCGAATTTGCCAAGATCATTTGTCAGCTTGGCAATATTGTTCGTGTCGAGGCCTTCCTGAAAAATGTCTTTCAAGGCTGCGGCCCGGGCAGCCGTCGGCACCTTGGACAATGCGCCAAGAAATACCGTCAAGGCCCCGTTGGCGTCTCCGGCCAGAAGTTGCGCAAATTCCCTGGTGTTTCCGACCACACCTTGCAAGGCCTTCCCGGCCTGGCCGCTGCCCCTGGACGCGGCCGCCAGCCGATCAAGCAATGTTCGCATGGCGGTTCCAGCCTGCTCCGCCGTGGCGCCGACGTTCAGGAATCCAGTGGCCAGAGCAGCCGCCTGTTTCGGATCCAGACCAAACAGCCGGGCTGAGCCGCCGCCAAGTTTCAACGCTTCGATGACGTCGCGTTCACTGGCCGCCGCATTGTCGGCCAGTTCGTTGATGGTCGCCACAAAAGCTTCCATGTCGCCAACGGCCAGCCCGAAGATGTTCTTCAGCTTGGCCAGCGAGTCGCCCGCTTCTTCCGGAATCATGTCAAAATTCATGGCCGCAGTAGCGGCGATCCTGGCGAATTCAAGCAGGTCGCCCTTGGCGATGCCAGCTTTGGCGGCGGCTGTTGCCAGCTTGGAAACGGCAACGGCGGACAGGCCGAGATCCTCGGCCAGATCCTTGATGCCCTTGCCCATGGTTTCGGTTTCTTCCGCCGTCGTGTTGGCGGCACGCCGCAGATCCACCAGGGCGTCCTCGAACACGATGGCTTCTCTAGCCGCCAGGCCGAACACGGCCAACTGAGCAGCAAGGGCAAGGGCCTGCCCCCTGATCTGCTCAAAGTAGGATCCGATGCCGTTCATCGAGCCCTTGAGTTCTTCGATGCGCTCCTTTGTCTTGAGATAGGCCTGCCCAAGTTCCGAGGCAGAAAGCTTGCCCGAAGACTTGAGCCGGCCAAAGGCGGCGTTGACCCGATCAATCTCACGCTGCACATCGCGAAAGGGCTGGATGCCGATGATGTTTCGAGCCGCGTCCAGCTTGGCGGCATCCCGAAGACCGAGCAGCTTCTGCCGCAGACGTTCGACCTCGCGAGCAGGAGCGGCGGTGTTGGTGCCGATCTTCTGCAATTCTTGGCCGATTTCCGCTATGCGGTTCTTGGCATCTGTTTGCTTCAGCTTTATGGATAAAGAAACATCGAGGTTTTTCGACATGCGTCCTCGCAAAAAATATGATCAGTCAGAGATCGGTGCAGCCATCATCGGCGGTTCAATCCTGGTCGGCGTTATGGGATCAGCCATGGTTCCGGATCGGTTTGTCTGGATTTTTGGAATCGTGCTTTTATTTCCTGTTGTGCTGGTTGCGGCATGGGTCGGATGGGCCGTGCTTACGACACTCTTCCGGGGGCTACGTTAAGTCCCGCGTGATCTTCTCCCAGCTCTTCTGATCCGCTCCGCCGACACGTACTGCCCATGCCTGTTCAAACCATCTCATCCTGCGCTCCTCGGCAACGCTGAGCGCAAAGTCACGGGCGTCGGTCCAGGCCATCTCCATCACCGCATCATACCCAAACCCAGCCATCGTCAGACCGCAGACCCATCCATGCCACCAGCGGGGATCTTTGCGTCGATCGCGTCGGCTGCGGCCGCGATCTTTGGCAGGAGGGTCCGAACGAAAAAATCGATATTCACCTCCACAACCTTTGCGGCCAGCTCAACCAGCACATCCGCGCCCTGGTCATCAAGCCATTCGCGGTCAATGCCGGCGCCCAAAGCCACGGCCTGAATGACGTTATCCGCATTCTCAACGATCGCCTTGGCAAAATCTCCGGCCATGCACGCAGTGGCCACCGGCTCGCAGGCCGTCAGGAACGCGGGCAGATGCTTGACTTTGACCGGTCCGATCTTTTCCAGAACTTCTTCTTTCGTAGGCATCTTCACTCCTTTGAAAAAGCCGACCCCTGATCCACATCAGAGGCCGGCTTGGACGGTGGGATCGATTATCTCAGCAGCATCTGCCGGAAGAACTTGCTGCCCGTGGATCGGGTAGCGTCGGCAAGCAACGAGCCTTCGAGCTCAAAGGTAGCCATGCCTTCATCCGTGATAAGCGCCAGCTCCTTGGCCGGATCGATGACGAACTTGAAGGCTTCGACAACAACGGGGGCGAGTTCGTCTTCGGTGTTGAGCCCTTCGAAGCGCAGGAAGCGCTCCTTGGTCCCTTCGGTCAGGGCATCCACGCGGGCCTGGGCTGCATAGGTGTAGCTCACGGTCAGGTCGTCGCCATCGACCAGGCCTGAGGTTGTCGGCGTGGCGGCGAACTGGACCGAGCCAGCATCGGCGTTGAGCTTGTAATCGTAAGGGGTGGCATCATCGACATAGACCACCAGGGGCGTGGCACCTTTTTCGATGACCACAGCCGAGACCTTGATGTGCCCAAGGGGCTGAACCTTGCCCAGGGCGCAGACCAAGGCAGCATCTGCCACATTCCCAGATGCGATGGCCGTGTAACCACCACGGAAAGCAAGAGCCAAGGTGTCTCGCGTGAAGTTCTCCAGGGTCATGGTCAGCCCGGCCTTGGTCTCCTTGACGCTTCGTCTGTCAACGCCGCGCTGGCCGCTCTGGCTTTCCTTGTGCTCCTCGGTCGTGGTCTCGATGGAGATCTTCAGGTCCGTGACGTTACCGACGGCGGTAAGCCCGGTGACGACTCCGTTTTCATCATACTCACCGACCAGCACAACGCCCTGGCCGGAGTAGTATTCGGTGTTTCTGTCCCAAGTAGGCATAGGGTTCTCCCTTTACGCCCCGGCTCGCGGGGCGAATACGTTGATTGAAAATTGGGCTTCGTAGCCGATCAGCTTGCTTTCTTCCGGCATGGGCAAAAGCTGGTCGCCCTGCCTGGTCAACATGCGGCCTTGGATCTTCGCGCCGGACAGCGCCGCGTTGACCTGCTCAAGAAGCGCCAACGCCTCTGAGGCGCCCTGTTCCGCCGAACGATATGTCTTGGCCAAGACAAACACGGACCAGGTCCAGTCTTCGACGTGAACTTTTGAAAGTGCGTTGTTGCTCGGCCGCTTTCTGCCGCCGACGTAGACAACCCAGACAGCGCCATCCCGGACGTCCCGGGCCTTGGGGTCATCCAGCCCACGCGGGACCGACTCGATCTTGATGTTCTGAGGGATGGCCGCCCTGAGCAGGGCCAGAATTGCGTCCTCGTGTTCCGCCCTGGTCATCACCATCCTCCCAGTTTTTCGCGGCTAAAGATCCGCCCGGGGCCGGTCATGGTTGGGCGCTCCGCCGGTGCGGGGTTCCCGCTCGGGTCATCCTCTCCCAGCGTTCCGGATCCGGCGGCAACGAGCCGAAGGAAGGCGATGGCATCCTTGTACCTGTTGCGCCTGTCCTCCGGAGCTCCGGCACGCCTGGCGAAGATGTTGTAAATCGCGATGTCCACCGAGAACTTGCGGATGAGCTCCGGCACCGGGTCGAAGGGCACCCGGTACCGTTTCCCACAGTACCCGTTGATCTCGGCATCGGCGTCGGCGATGGCCTTGAGCACACGCGGTTCCGAGACTTGCCCCAGATTTTCATCGTCGGTCAGGTCAAGCAGATCCGCTGCCTCGATCTGATCCAGGATGTCGGTCATTGTGCTGTATGGCATGTCTCCTCCGCCGATTCAGATTACGCTGCGCCAGTGCTGCCGTAGGCCAACTGCCAGAAACCATAGCCGCCGGCGGCCCGAGCTTCAGCGCCGAACTTGAACTTCTTGCGCGTGAACACATCGTCGGCTTCGGGGTTGGTCTGGCTGACGAAGACCGGAGCCTTGCGTTCCTGGTAGATAAACGGCTTCACGGGCTTCGAGATATCCAAGAGGAACCATGCGGTGTCGGAAGTGAGCCGCGCGTCTTCGACGACTTCGGCCGTGTTCTTGTAGGGATTGGGCTTGCCGTCTTCGAGCTTGTCCACGGTCATGAGCAGTCGGGCGGTGTCGCCCAGGGCGGGCGGCACAAGAAGGATGTTCGGCGTAATGTTGAGGGGCCGTCCGTCTTCGTCGGTGAACTTCTTCATGGCGGTGCGGGCTGCGCCGTAGCTGCCCTGGGCGAGCGCAAGGGTGGCGGCGGACAGGGCCTTGGTCCCCTTGTTGGAGACGCTGCTCTTGCCCACCTTGTGGTCCGTGGCAAAGAACGCCTTGTCGTCAAAGCACTTGTTCGTGAACCCGTTATTGACCAGGTCGTAGACGATTTCATCCGGGAGCTGGGCCGCGCTCCATCCAGCCATCTGGGCCTGGGGAGCGTAGATGCCGAGCACGTCATCTTCAAAGTGGTTACGATCCACCTCGACCGTGGCTTCCCAGTCATCGTTCACGATGCTGTACTTGAAACCTTCGAGGGCCTTAACCATCTTGCTGCCGATCCACTTGCGCATCTTGGGGAAGTTCGCCAACCAGGCGTAATCTTCCTGGCCCGTGGTGCTCGGCACCTTCATGGCGATCTTCTGCCAGGTGCTGGTGGTAGTGGTGAACGCCTTGTTGAAGGTCGCCTTCAGGGAAATGAAGAGACCCTCCAGGGACGCTTTGTTGATCAACATGCTGCCTCCTCATTGAGAGCACGGACAAGAGCCTTGCCCGGTTTGAACTTGATCTTGCGGCTGGCCGGGATGGTCAGCTTTTCTCCAGTCTTGGGGTTGCGCCCGATCCGGGAGGCCTTGGCCACGGTGCGGAACGTGCCCAGATCCGCCAGGCGCACCTCGCCACCCAGGATCAGGCCGTTGCCGATGGCATCAAGCACCGCCTCAGTGGCGGCCGTAGCCGTTGCCTTGGTCAGGCCAGGGCAACGCTCGGTGACGTGGACAACGATGCCAGCCTTGTTCATCAGGCAACCTCCACCAACACACCCTCCGCACTCACGGAGAGACATTTTCCCGCCACGATGTCGTTGGTGGCCGCGCTGGTGCACACAGTCACCGAGTCCTCGACGTACACGCTCTTGCCTACGAGGGCCTGTGTCACAGCGTTGGTCGCCGAGTTATCCATGAGGAACGCCCGCTTGCGGCGAACAAGGCAGGACAGAGCGCCGTCCGCGCCTGCGGTGTTGTCCTTGGTTTCTTCGGACATGCCGAACACCGTAAGCCCGGCCGTGTCCGCAGCAGGCACCAGGTATCCGTCGGCATCGAGGGCGACCAGGTGCCCGGCCTCGACCTTCGTGCTCGCGGCTACGCCGACAGCGAGCAGTTCGCCGTCGGAATGGGGAGTGTTTCTTTCCATCAGTTCAGCCCTCCGTAGGTCTTGAGATCATCATTGCTCAGGCCCATCATGCTCGCGATCTGCGTGGTCACGGCATTGGCCTGGACCTTGTCATCGGCCTCCTGTCCATCCGGCAACTTGCCCGTAGGAACAACGACCGGAGCCTTGGCCACGAACATCTTGAACCCGGCGATATCGGACTTGGCGTACTGCACCGCCCAGTCCTTCTGGTCGGGCGTGATCTTGCCGTCAGCCATGGCCTTGGCCACGACGTCCGTGACATCCCGGTCAACCAGCTTCGCCTGCAACGCCTCGAACTCCTCACGGGAAACAACGCCTTTGGTGCTCTGGCGCAGCGCGTGGATGGACGCGACTACCGTGGATGTATCTTTCGCGCTGAGCCCAAGCGCAGCGGCAACAGCGTCCGGAACATCTCCGGAGGCACCCTGTAGCTTGGCCACAGCCGCCATCACCTCATCTTCCGTGGCCGTCTCGGGAAGCCCGAGCTTGGCCGCCAATTTCTTCAGGAAGTCCATACTTCCCTCCATGGGTTGAAGTTTCGCCAAAATCGGATCCAGATGGTTATGGCGGGGGTCATTGGTCAGCGCCACGGAATGCAGGCCAACCAGCTTATTGTCAGACTTGCGGACGTAGAAAACCGGCGAGAAGTAGCGGTACTCGCGGGCAGCGACATAGGCTGCGCCGCGTTCTGTCCATTCCACCCGGGCGATGATGCCGGCGGCCGGATCCCAGGAGAGCTCCTTGACCCACCCGGCGGCTGGAGCCTGAACGCCTTCGAGGGTCTGGTGCTCGTAGTCGAAGACCAGGTCATTGCCCCGGCGGGCAAACTCGGCCGCGACCAGGCGGAAAGATTCCTCATCCACCAGGTAAGGGTCCTTGCCTTCCAGTTCGTTGAGCCCTTCCCGGAACAGCAGAACATGCTCCGGCGCGGCAGGCTTATTATCCTGGCTGGCGTACAGCTCGATGACCGTGGCTGATGTCCTAAATTTGCGCTTCATGTCTCGGTGACACTCCTTCGGGCAGGCCGGGTGGCCGTATTTCGCGTTTTGCACTAGTGCAAAACTAGTCTAAAAAAATTTCCCTACCCTCTGGTCATCCACGCCCTGCCGGACGCAGCAGAAGGCGAATTTCGAAGTCTTCGCCTTTTTGCTGCGCTATCTGGGTTGGCGCTTCGCTTTTTGTGGGGTGGGATGCTGCGTTCATGCGGCCGATATTGCCGTGAACTACGGGGCTTTTCAGAAGGAGAGGCGCGTGGTGCGGGGTTCTTTTAGACTGGTTTGCACCTTGGGATTACTTGGCCGCGAGGTAGTCGGACACGATGTCCATCACCAGCTGCATGGCGCTCGCCGACATGTCGCCGGCGGGACTGATAGGCAGGAATGGACGGGGCGGAATGTTGCCCCATGGGATAGGGCCGTTCCTGCGCGTACGGCCAAAGGCACCGCGCATGGCTCCGAATTGCTGGGTGGCTGCGTATTCCATGGGCGACCCGATAGTCACGCCTGTCTTGGACGCCTGGTACGTGATGGTGGATCGCAAGGATCTGGTTTCACCTGTCAGCGGCTTCTTGGCTGCGGCCCTCTTGGCCCCAAGCTTTGTCAGACTTCCATCCCGTTTCTTGAAGTTCCGTTTGGTCAACCCCAAATATCGCAGGATCGTGGTCTGGGCGTTTGGGGCCCAGGCCGCGCCGTCCCAATCGCTGGCAACATCAAAGCGCTGCTTGGTGCCCTCTGCCAGGGCTTCGCCGATCTCCCGCATTGCCGGAGTCACGTTGGAGACACGTTCTGCCAGGCTGTTGAGTATGCCCTGCACAGCCTTGTCTTCGATGGTGATCTCGATCATACGGCACCTCCATCTGCCAGCTCCGCCGCTATTTCCGCCGGTAGGCTGGCGACATACGCACTCCAGATCTCCGCCGGCCAGGAATCCTTCTTCTGCATCAGGCCGCGAATCGTATCCGCCACGGTCTCGCCGGGCATGTAGCCCCAGCCTTTGTCGATGCCCACCGGCTCTCCGGTCCTTGAATCGATGTCGTTCCAACCCTTTGGCAGCTGCTTGTCCGGATCGCCTCCCAGGGCCTTGGCAGTCTTGTCCGAGTTGATCCCGACCACGCGGCATTTGCAGCCCCAGCCGTTGGGCGGGTAGTGCGTCTGCCAGAACGGATGATCCGCCGGCAGGATCAGGCCATCCAGGGCGACATGATGCGGCCGTGGGTGCAGGACGGAATCCGAATGCTTGTACATCCAGCGTTCAAAGCCGCCTTCCTTGAGCTGGACCAGGCGACCGGCGGCGTAGCTCGTGGAAATGTTGGTCTGGTAGATGACCTTGGTTCGCCAGTTCCGCTCGCCCTTGTAGGCCCAGCCGTGGCGGTCCACGATGTCATCAAAGTTCTTGCGAAACCATTCGATGCTCTTGCCTTCTGCGGTGGCTTTATCAACGGCCGTCGCGAAATCGTTCAGCAGGTCGGCTGTCATCGCACCGGCGATCATGAAGCCTCGATCATGCTGGCTCTTCCACAGATTATCCCACCTGGTAGTGGGCACCAGGTTGCCCATCTTCCGCCGGAAGAAGACGATCTGCTCGGCAAAGGGCAGCTTGAAGACTGCGCGCATTTCGTCAGGCATCTTGATCCTCGGCGACATCATTGCGCCCTGCCAGGGCTGCCACCGCAAATCCGGCCTGCATGACCTTGGCCAGGTCGGCAGCGGGCAGGGTTCCGAAGGACTCAAGCAGCGCGTCACGCAGGGCCTCAAGGCTTGGTGCCGTGTCGACCAGCTCGCGGATCCGCGTGAGCATCGCCTCCATGGCCGGGGCAGCCTCGATACTCATCCGCTCCGCAAGCGGTTCAATAGGCGTTGGATCCTGGGCATCCTGCATCGCGGCGACCACTGTGCGCAGTCCGCCGCTGGCCTTTGCGGCGATAGGCAGCCGCGTGCCGACCCCGGCAGCGCCCTCGATGACGGCTTCGTTATCCTTGGGTTCAGGGATCTTGAACTCCTTGTAGAACCAGGTGCGCGGGATCTTCACGCTGGTACGATCCAGGATCTCACACATCCAGTCCGCCTTCTCCTTCAGATCGTCGTCTTCGTCGAAGACGGGCTTGTACCCTGGTATCGGTGCATCCCATCCGAAGTTGAAGCCTACCATGGGGCGAATGATCTGCTGGCGAACCGTCGCCGCCATGGCCCTGGCGTCCGACCTGGTCAGGTCTTTGCGCACGTCGTTATGGACCTTCGAGGCAGCGTAGCTGCCCTTGTCGCCCACCTCGGCCGTCAGCGTCTGCCCCAAGATGGCCTTGGACATTTCGGCGTTACAAAACTGCGCCAGGAACTTGTAGAGATCGGCGCTGGTCGTACCCTTGGCCGTCTCCACAAATTCGATCTCAGTGCTCTTGGAAATGATCCCGGCCGCGTCACTGCCAAGCATGCTGATGGCCTGGATCAAGGCGCTCTTGTCATCCTCGGTGGCACCTGGTGAATACTTGCCCAGGCGCAAGGGCATCCCGTAGACCTCGCAGAATATGACCCAGTCCTTGATCGCGTAGTTCTTGAACAGGAACATCCAGGCGCATACGCGGTAGATGCCCGACTTGGTCGGGTGTCCGGACTTGCCGCCGTAGCGGTGCATCAGCACCTTCCAGGCCGGAATGATTTCACCCATGGGGCTGGCGTCGGAGATGAGCCGAGGCGTCTTTGCCGCCACACCAGTTTCATCCTGGAACAGGAAGCGCTTCGACTCCAGCGACTCAAATGACGACGGCACGGCCTGTCCTGCCGACACGTCCCACATGACCTCCATGGCCGAGAAGCCCCGGCCGATCGCTTCCTGCATGGCCACCTGCACGTCAGGCCAATCAGTCTGACCTTCCAGAAACTCGGATACGAACTGCGCCACCTGGTTGTCCCGGGCGCTGTCCGAAGCCGGTTCAATCTGAAACTCGACGTCAAGGATCGCGTTCTCGCGCTTGCTTGCCTCACCCAGCAGGTGGGCGTCCTTCTCCAGAATCTGCTCGAACAGTTCCGCCTGCCGGCGCACGTCGCCCAGGTCCGCCTCACGGAACACAGCGGCCAGGCGTTCAGGCGTCATCCCGGCGACAACGTATTCACGCCAGGCGTCGGTCAGAGGCGCGGCTGCCAGGGTGCGCCGTTCAGGAGCCTTGGACTTTTCAAAAGGTCTGCCGAATTGGTCTACAATCACCATGCGCCTCTCCTCGACATTCTGCGTTTTGCGATAGATTTGTATTCAGCCCGGCCGCCGCCATCCATGGACTTCACGGAGTAGACCAGCATGCAGCCCGCGATGGCCGCGTCACCGTGCCGTTTCCCGGTGGAATCCTGCCCTCTGGCATCCGGCACGCGAGCCACGCCGCGCACTTTCTTGAGGGCGCGATAATCGTCCAGGATCTGGTTGTCCTTGGGAAGATCCCAAGTCTTGTCTTCGAACTGTGCCTTCATCTTGGGCATGTTCTCACGATACCAGGATTCAGTCGGCATGATCTCCGCAATGCGGTCCGCGCCATACTGCTGGCGCGTCTCCTCGGCCAGCGCCTGGCCGTTGCCGCGTGCGTCCATGGCTCCGGACCTGAAGTTGGGCATGCGGTCCAGTATGTACCAAAGGATCTGTTTTTGCGTCCTGAACGGACAGTCCCGCAGCTCCAGGATAAAGCTCGACGCGATGTCCAGCGTAGGCGTTTCCTGGCCGACATGGATAACTGAAAGGTCGACGGTACGGCCGAAGTCTTGCCCGAAGTGTTGCGTCCAGGCCGGGTTCAGCTTTTCCAAAAGAGGCTTCAGGTTATCGTCGCACCAGTCCCAAGTCTCCCGGTGCGCCCGGTCAAGCGGCCAGTCCACAAAGTCAGGAGCTGGCGGCGTCCAGCGCACCACAGGGATCTGCGGCTTCATGACCGCCTCGATCATGTTCCTGGTCAGATATGTCCCCGTCCCGGAGGACGGGACGCAGAACAGTTCCTCATCCGCGTCCTCGGCGTAGGATGCCACGATCTTCGCCCGCCATGCGTCTTCGGCCTCCTGTGACCATTCCTCTCCTCGCACCAGACAGATCCGGCGGAAGAGGCCGTCTTCCAGAGCCTCGTCAAAATCGATGCGATGAACAGAGTACGGAAGCTTTCCGGACCTGCAATCCTGGATCAGCGTGTTGAAATAGTTGTCGTCGCCGAAGTGCGTGCTGATGACTACAACCTGACCGCCCCACATCAGGAGCGCCAAGGCCGCCTTCATGAGCCCGGGAAGATCGTCATGGAATGCCGCTTCGTCGATGACCACTCGGCCCTGGCGGCCGCGCAGGTTGGTCGGTCTGGAAGAAAGCGCCACGATCTCGTGACCGGACTTGAAGGTAATGCGGAAGGCCGAGATATTCTTCTCTGGATCCGGGTCATCGAAGATGAATTCTTCAATCTCCGTGCAGACCTTGTCGTAGAACTTGGCCCACCAGGCGCAGGTCTGGATGTACTCTCGGGTCATCTCCTGGTTGTAGCCGATATACAAAACGTCCATGCCGTCCCGGCCCTCGGTGGCAGCGACCAGCACGTCGTCTGCAGCCTCGCCCCATGTGAGACCGATTCGGCGGGACTTCTCCCCAATCTTGACTTCGGCTTTGTCCGCGACCCAAGTCTGCTGATACCCGAGCAATACCGGCGGGGCGGATTCAGATTCATGCTCCCCGAAGGAAAAGAGTTTTGCATCCGGCAGCTGCGTGGTCATTTGATCCCCAGGATCTGGCGGCGGATCTCGTTCGCACTTTCCAGAGTGAGGCCCTTGGCCTTGGGCGCGGTAGCATCCTTCGGCTTCAGCTGGGCCACGTACTCCATGGCCTGCTTCAGGTCCTTCACTGCCTTGAAGTCGACCTGGCCGGGATCAGCCAGGATCATGGAGAGCTTCAGCATCACGGCCTCTTCCAAGGCCGCCGGGATATCTGTGACGGTCCGGATCTCTGAGGAAGAAGTGGCGTGCTCCAGGATCTTGCCGGCGCGGGCAGCTTCCTGCTGTTTCATGGCAAGACTTTCCAGCGCAGAAACGGCGAAAGACAGCTGGGAAGTTTCCATGCCGCTCTTGGCTCCGATCAAACTATCCAGGACCTTCTTGCGGCCCAGAATAGTGTTGACCCGGATGTCGCTTTCAGCCTGGGCGATCTCTACTCGCTTCTCGCGCCAACCGTACTTGTCCGCCCACGCCTTAAGCGTCGTGGCCGAAACTCCAGTCAGTTCGGCCACGCGGTCAAAAGAGAAGCGGTCAACGCAGTAGAGTTCCTGCGCCTGCCACACGGTTTCAGGTGGATGTTCCTTGCCCATATGCTTACCCGTCCAATTCGCGCGTGAGGATGGCGATCTTGCGATCCAGGCCCGCCAGCTCGTCAAGCTTCTCCTTCATGGATAGCGCCAGGCTCAAGACGTGGTCACCGTCGACCTCATGCGCTTCGTGCACCACGGGCAGGGCCGCGCGGATGGAATCCCGCAGGGCCTGGACCTCGGCGGCCACCAGCTTACGCCGGGAACGCAGGTCCTCACGATGTCCAATGTTTTCGCGTCGTTCACTCATTTCGTTCGCGCCTCCACGATTGTGATGAGCCGTTCAACGGCCCGAGTGTTGTTGACCACCAGCGTCTGCAGGGCATCAGCCATCCGCTCGTAATCTTTCACCAGCTCCACGTTGTCGTTGTAAAACCTCACGGCCTCGGCGTGCTCCTTGCCGAGCTCCTTGCATACGGACTGGGTATCCACGCGGTAGGCCTCCAGGATCTTGCTCGTGTTGTTCCGGTACGCGTCCAGGATGCGCGTGGTGTCTGTGCGGAACTCTTGCTGCATCATCGCCATGCGCGTGTTCCGGATGTGGTCAAGGACAAGCACGGTCACAAGCACCAAGGCCGGTGCGGCCAGGGCCAGGGCAACAAGGCCGGGCACACCCAGGCCGGAAAGAACAGCCGCGATGGTCTGCATTGCGCTGATCAAGGTCTGGATTTCTTGGGGGTTCATTCACACTCCTTGTTCACGATAAATGAGAATTGCGGTCTTGTTCTTCCTGGCACACGGCACACAGCCTGCATCCGGGAACCGCTTGCCGCCTGCGCTCCGGAATCTCTTCGTCGCATTCAGCGCATTTGAAAAAGCTGGTGAATCCTGGATGCCCAACCGTTCCGACATTTCCCAAGGCCTCGGCTTGAAACAGTCGCTCCGGTTTCTGGGCCATATCCGCTTCGTCACTCACTGGCCGCTCCCTGTCTGGGCCCGGTAGCAATCGATGGCCGCTTCCAGCCCTTGGATGTAGGCCCGATACACGTCGTCGCGTTCCAGGATTGCCTCGACATTCACCGGGTGGTCGAGAGGATGGCTGCCAATCACCGGCGGCAGCTCGGGGCGCTCCGGACACGGGCACTCTTCCATCCGCACAATCTCAGGGGTCGGCGGAACCTGAGCCTGCCGCGCGGAACAGCCCAGACTACCAAGGGCGATTGAGACGATCAGCAGCACGCTGGCGTGTCGCATCATCCACCACCTCCATGGTATCCGTGGCCGCGCGGATCCGAGGCTTGGCCACCGACAAAATTTGTTTGCGAGCATTGCTGTCTGCCCGGGCTTGGCCCTCACGAGCCAGAGCAGCCTGGGCCGTGGCTCGTACGCTGGCCGTTGCGGCCTGTGCCAGCTTGGCAACGTCGGCCCAGCGTGCGGCCTCGGCCAGGGCCGTGGCCAGCTCGGCGCGGGTGACGTTGTGCGCGGCCTGTTCAGCCTGGATCTTGCGCGCGGCATCCGCCCGCACGGCATCAAGGCGCAGGCCCTGCACGTAGGCCCATGCAAGACTGGCCAACAGCAGAGCCGTGAGCCCCGCCACAAGCCAGCTCTTCTTCCCCCAGACCCACGAGGCCAAGGTCAATGCCTTACTGAGCATCACATCCTCCAGGGCCCCAGCCGGCGGCCCGGTACATCGGCGTCAGAGTGCGCAGTATCCGTGTTGGATAGGATCGGTTTTCGCGGAAGTTTGCAGTCGAACGGCCACTGTTGACCATGGCCACATGAGACCAGACGCGCGGATCCAGACCTTGGGAAGCGGCCTTTGACTGGTCACGCTGCAACCAGCCAAGGCCGCCATTGTATGAGGACAGCGTCATCGCCCAACGATCACAGTCCGAGTATGCCGTGCGGATCCGCTTCCAAAGCCAGCGGTCGTAAGTGACCAGCGCGCGGATCGACCAGGACGGCGAAAAAGGCAGCGGCTTCCCGGTTTCCGGGGCAACCGCTGGCAACCACCTGGCTGTCTGAGGCATGAACTGGGCTAGACCCTGAGCCCCGGCGGGAGAGACGGCCTGATCATCCCACCGCGACTCTTGGTGTATCTGGGCCGCGAACGTGGCGACGGGTGCGTCAAGGCCCCAGACCATGCGGGCTTCCCGGATCAGAAGATCCCGATGCTGTTGCGCTTGGTCCGGAATGGCTGGACCTGCCATTGTCCATGTTGCCCAGGCCAAGAGCCAGACAGCAACGCAGATCAGAATGACCCCAACCAGCCGCCAATTCACAGTCCCAGCCCCACAGCCAGCATGCCCACGACAAAGGCCAGCACGGCGCAAATCAGGCAGGTGCAAAAGACGCCTTCGTAGCCGTCGGCCACTTCGAAGTCCGCCTTGCCGTCGACATCGGCGTCAGGATCGGCGCGCCAGTCTTTGACCAGGTAGCGAGATGGGTTGGCGTAAGGCACCAGGGCCAGCCAAACGCAGCAGCCGACAAGACCGCCAAGCGGCGCCAGCAGCATCTTGTAGACCACGACAGGGATCTGTTGAGGGCTGGCAACTAGCAGCGCCACAAAGAGCGCCGCAACCAGCAGAAAGCAGTACACGATCTGAAACTTCGTGCTGCCCAAGAGCTTTTCGACGCCCTGAACCGCGCCGCCCAGAATATTTCGGAACATAAAGCCTCCGGATTTTTATTACCCCGCCGGGACCATCCCGGCGGGGCGGCTCAAAGGAGATGTGGTCGTTGGCTAAACGACCTGTTCAGGAGGCAGAATGCTGGAAACATGTGGAGATTTCAGAGACAGAGGCGCGTAGGGCGGGGGTTTTTAGACTAGTTTAGACTTTGGGATTAGGGAAAAGGAGGCCCCAGGCAAGGCCTCCACACTCAGCGGGTTGATAGCATCGAGGGGTCGAGAGATATTAGCCTCGCCAGCATGGCTCGCCGTATTCTGAAGGACCGGGGCGCAAGGGCCAAAATAGCCATCATGAACACGCCCTCTGGGCTCACGATGCGGCGAGGGTTAAATTTTCCAGGGATCTTCGCGACCTTTGTGTACCCCGCCAGTCTCGACTGGTGACGCCGATAGAGCCAGCTTGCACCCGACACATCTTCAAACCCCAAGAATTCGGCAACATCCTCCATCAAAAACCATGGCTCGCCATCAACCTCGACTATGTTGTCCGGCAGGGCGAGATCTCGGTCATCAAACCTCCTTTCCATCGCTCCTCCTCTGTAAGCATGATTATTCATCAAAGTCCTCCATCATGGTTTGGACGTCAGTAGCCCGGATCCTGATCCTGCCTCGGTCGCGCAGCGCGACAAGCTCACCTTCCTGAACCATTTTCTGGATCCTGCGCTCAGAGAGATTCAGGCAGTACGCTGCCTCCCTTACCGTGAGAGTATGACGGAGCTTGATCAGTTCTTGGGGCGGGCGGCAGAATGCCTCCGGCTCTCCCGGATAGTTGATCGGGAGGGCTGGAGGGAAGCCCGTCGGGCGGTTCAGGCTGCATGCCCGTTCACAAGAGATGCAACAAAAAATGTCGCCCCGCGTGAACCAGTAGGGGCGCTTATGCGGTTTGCCGTTGACGTGCGGGCAACTCAACCGGTCATAGACCTCCGGCTTGGGCTCGCCGTCATACGGACGCCAGCCGTCATTTACCAGCCGCACTACGTGCTTGATCAAATTCTTGGACATAGCTCACCTCGTTTTTGCCAGAAACTCCTGTACTGCTTGGGCCTCCCGGCCCGTCTGGATGCGACATCCTCGGCAGCCCCGGCGGTCCGGACGGCGGCACTTGGCGCACTTGGCCGCCAGGAGCACTTCGCCCAATTCCTCGACATCCGGCAGCTGCCACGGGGCCTGCGCGTCTGCTTCCGAGAAACCTTCAAGTGCCGTCCTGATGACCACCATCTGCCGGGCCATGTTGCCCGGGTAGCGGTCGCCAAGCACCTGGTAGACTGTTGACCTGGTCAGTTCCGGATTGCGTTTCAGAAACGCATGGATCGATCCGTGCCGGGCCACTACGGCCTGGCGCAATGCATGTCCTGGGGCGTCACCCATTCTTGCCCACCTGTTTCAGGTCGAAGGCATGCTCACGCTTCTGCAGGTCAGACAGCAGGGCTGAAATCTTTTTCTCGTCATGCAGCCACGCGAAAGACTCAACGCCGAACCCGCGTTTCACCCTGGTCTCCAGGCTGCTCATGGAGTAGCCAAGCTTCTTCCAGATGGCCAAGATGGCCCGCTTCTGGTCCGCGTGGCGATCACCGTCCTTGACTTCAATCCAATCTGGACGGGCCTTGGATGTGACCTTCGTGTTGCTGTAGGTCTTACCCGGCGTGGTGAAGACCGCGCCCATCTCTGCCAGGATCTGCACCAGGCTGGAGAGCTGGGCGAAGCTCAGCTTGGAGGCACTGGCTACCCGAAATTTATTGTGCAGCAGCTCGCGATACGCCTCTTCGGTCATGTCCGGGAGCTGTTTCCTGGCGATGGCGATCTTGGCGTACAGGGGCTTGCGGTCAGCGGCCATGACGATCCTCCCGGAATACGATGTCATCCACCGGAATGTACCGCGTCCCGCCGTACATGGTGACAGGCACGACCCAACGGCCGTCATGGGCCAGAATGGCCAGGGCGGCCGTGAACCCGCCTTCAACCCGGTTCACGCCGTCCCGCTCAAATCGCACACTGACGCGAGTTCCGCGCGGGATGTACGGATCCGGCTCTGGGTTTGGCAGATCACCCAAGGCGGACCCGACAACCAGGTCGACAAGCCTTGCCCTGTCCAGAAAGAGAGGCTGCCCGTCCGGGCCATCGCGCCAGCGGCGGTCGATTCGGACCCGGAACGTGCCCTCTGGGCCGCCATGCAGCGGCCCAGGAGAAACCTCGAAGCGAACGCGGCGCGTGTCGATTCTGACACTAAAAGAGCCTGAAAATTTACGTTTATCCATGAGTACCTTATGGTTTTAGTGGCTGCTCATCAGATCCGGACCACCACGCCCGGATGACCCCGTTCCCGGGGTTTCGCTCACTGGGAGAGGGCTTCACCAATGGTCACCAACGGCTTTGCGATGCCATTGGTGACATCACGATAGTTTTTTGCGGCGCTTTGATATGCGAGTAGTTCTCGTTCCAGTAGGTCGCAGCGGGCTAGCAGTTCTGAATTCTGCACGGTCATGATCTGCCGATGCCGCTCGGACTCCGCCAACTCTCCGCCCATCCCGCGCAGCTGCTCTTCCTGGTCCGTGACTACCTGCATCTGAGTGTTCAAGGTGGCCAGAGCAGAGCGCAGGTGCGCGTCTTGCTCTTCCAGCCTGTCGGCGATCGCCCGCAGCGCCTTGTGGCTCAGCGGCTGGTTGTTAGCCCTGATCAGATTCACCATCTCCGTCGTTGTCATGCATCACCTCCAAAGGGGTCAAAACATCCGTGAGCCGCCTCATATTCCATGACGACACGCTCCAGGTGGTCTATCCGTCGCTGTAGGACGGCGGCCTGGTCATCCTGGACCTCCGATTCGACCGGATCGAGCGTTAGAACCTTGCACACGGGTGCCAGTTCCCCAATGTAGAAACGACGCGGCCCACGGGGAGTATTGATCTGCACGCGCCCGTCCGGATCGTGCTTGAGAATCCTACCGCTACGGCCTCGCACCTGACCAAGGCCGTTGACCTCGTACCCAGGCATGCCCGGAATGGCCTGAAAGGTGTTCATGCGTCACCTCGCTGCTCTGCAAATTTACAGGTGTTTTTGCGGCCAACGACGTAATAGGGCGGAAGCCACGCCTGACACTCAATTCTGCCCGACGATTGCCTCTCACGCGAGTAGCGGCACTGCTCGCACGTCACTTCGCCCTTTCTGGCCTTGCGGTAGCTCGCGTTCATTCTTCCTCCTTGGTGACTCCAAGCCTCTTCCGCCAATCCTTGAGCCCCTCAGCCAGGGGCACAATGTGCTCGCCGCGATCCGGATCCCGCCGTCGCTGCTGCGGCTGAGGCTCAGACGGCCTCCGCTTGGCCTCTTCCTCGCGCCTCACGTTGCCCTGGTGCCATGCCTTCTCGGCCAACTCATAGACCACGGCCCTGAGATAGTTGTGCGCCTCCAGGGGCCGATCCAGCTTACCCTGGGCGTCGCGGTCCAAAATCAGCTTGATGGCCTGTGCCCAAAACTCTGAGCGGGAAGGCACCAGCCTGCCGCCTTTCCACTGTATCTCCGGCTCGGCCACCAGAGCGGCCAGCTCGGCCACGATCCGGCCGGCCCGCTCCCAGGTCAGCACCCTGGGACTGCCAGGCTTGCGCCACAGGCCCAGATACGACCAGGTCAGGCGCGGCAGTTCGCCGGGCAGGCTGGCCACGGCCAACTGCACGCTCTTGGCATCGTCGGCCGTCAGGAAAATTTCTAAGGGACCATAGGTTCCACAGTGGGGGCAGGTGGCTTTCATGATTCGACCAGCTCGATGGTCTTGAAGGTTTTCTCATACTGGGTACGCACCTTGGCCACAGACGGAAACCACGGCAGCAGATCCGTTCGCTTCGCGTTCGGGTCGATATCTCCGAGACCGCCCTTGAGCGCGCGCTTACCGAGTTTCCTGACCGCCTCCGCGTAGATTTTACGGGCCTTGGCACTGTAGACATAGCGCTGCAGCCGATACATAAATCGCGACTCCTCGTGCTCGCTCTCACTCGCGCACCAGATACCTTTGATTGCACCGTCGACGTAAACGCCGACAACCAGCTTCATCTTGGTCCGCTCCAGACGAAGCGTGATGATGCGGTCCTCGATACGCAGCAATACACTGCGACCAGCATTGACCAGGTCTTCGACTTTCTTCCAGTCTTCGCGCTTCATTCCGTCACCACCTCAAAGTTGCTGGCGCAGGCCGGACATGTCACATCCAACTGGCGGCCCGAGCGCACGTCCTGCTCCGTATGATCCAGCCAGAAATCCGGTTCGTCAGCCAGATCGACCAGGCTGGCGCAATCCGGACAGGTCGCGAAGAGGTGGATGACCCATAGGGCCTTGGTCACGGTCATGCCGCCACCTGCCTTTTGCTTTCCTTCAAACGCTGCTTGGCCTCGCGGACCAGGCCCAAGAGTTCGTCGCCGAACCCTTCGAGTCCAATAACAGCGTCAACGGCCCGGTCTTCATCGTAACGGCTCTCGAAATCGACATCGTCTTGAAGGACGCGGACAACGCCCTTCACACTGCCAAGGCAATCCTTTGGCTTCTGTTCGACCTCTGCGAGTAGCCAGCTCAAGACTTCTTCAGCTTCGCACATAAGCTCATTTTCTCCTCGATCCGCGCCCAGTTCCATCCACAGAGCCGGGTTGGGTCGGTGATGTTTTTCCCGCAATAGCTAGTGTCGCGGCCTCGCCGGTCCTTTCGGTTGATCCAGGCAGCGCAATGATCCGCGCAAAAGGACCGTGGTACTTCGTCAATGGAGGGTATTCCGGCAGCATCTCGGTGATCAGGCATTCGATCCCGTCCACGTAGATTGTCTGCCGCACCAGGACGAGATCCATCATGCTTCAGCATCCTTCCCTCCGAGGGCGGCGAGATCATCGGCCGTAAGAGTGCAAGGCACGTAGGTGCCGAGCAGGCACTTCGGGCAGATCCAATCCGGACCGCATTCCTGGCCGCGCGGCACGAACTCGTCCGCATCGCCCCGATACTCGCAAAACCCGCATTTGATCTGCATTTGTGCCTCCTGGCTGCTCATCAGACCCCGGCAACCACGCCGGGATGACGGTCCCGCAGGACCGTTTCGCATGGATCTATCCAACCTTGGCCAGCGCAGGCTTCACGGCCTCGGCCCCGCCTTGCGGTACTTCGTCCTTCTTGATCTCGATAAAAAAGGTGTCCGACTGCTGGCGCTTGACGCCCACGGTTTCAAGCCGCTCATCCGGCCATCCCATCATGACTTCCTTGTTCGGCTCTTCCTTGACCCGGATCGCGTCCTTGAAGCCGAACTGATGGAGCTTTTCGAGCGTCATTTCTACCGTCACGCCCTTGATCTGAACCAGCTTGGTGGACAGGCGGAACCCAATCGTCCCAAAGCCCATGTCCACGCTCTTGAGCTTGCCCAGAAGCTCCTGACGATTCAGCTTCGCGTACACGGCCAGCGCGTCGGCCAGAGCCTTGCGGCGGGCCAGCATGGGCGCGGCGGCTTGGGCAGCCTTCTTCTTCGCAAGGTCGATGGCCTCTTGCATTTCACCCTCGACCGCGCCGATCTTGCGATCTAGGGCGGCCATCTCGGCCAAGGCTCCTTCAGCCTGGGCGCGGTCGACGATGACGTGCGGATCCGGTTTAATTCTGGCCATGAGCGACCTCCTTGGCATGGGCGCAACCTTCGCACTCACCGGAACAATCCGAAGGCAACAAAGTGGCCAGCGATATGAGTAGACCCTGCTTGATGCCCTGCAATTTGACCTCGTCGATCTCCTTCTGGGCCTTCGGTTCTTCCTCCGGCTTTGGAGCCACCAGACTCCGCTCCAGCTCCTCGGCATGATCCGCAGCCGCCACCAAGTTGGTCTTGACTAGGCGGATCATCGCCGCCTGCTCCGGCGTCACCTGGTGCATGAGCACGCCGAGGGCAGCTGCATTCGTCCGAATTTCATTACTTACCATAACCACCTCCAATTATTGAAAAAATCATCTTCCCCAGATCGCCCACCCAATCGCCACTCCCAGCAAAAGCATGAATATCGCCAGCCCACATGGCCACGTCATGACAACACCTCCTCAAGTTCTTTCACCGCCACCTGCACCAGCCCTGCAAGGTCGCGAACTGTCGCCAACGCCTTGCGAATCCTGATTGCCTTCAACTTCTCGGCCTTGGTTGTATCCTCCGGCATCACCACCGGGTCGTTCACCAGCTGGATCCTTCCGTCATCTAGGCGGCGAACCAGTTCATGTTCCTCCAGCATCCTCGACCACTGCTGGGCATATGGCCGACTCGCGCCCGTGAGCTCCATCAGATCCTCGACGCTGACCACGCGACGAGCCCGCAGGATGCTCCACATCTTCTGTCGCAGTTGCACGGGCTCTTTACGGCCCGCCCAGCGATACACACCGTCTGTCACCCTCGCGGCTTCCTGGCTCCGCAGCAGGTCCCGCATCACCGCCTGAACCATGGGCCGGACCTTGCGGCCGGCGATCTGCTCAGGGGCTGCCTTGGACACCATCAACGCCGTCAGTTCGGTCACGGACACCCGGCCCCTGAGCTGAAGCTCCTCACGAACGAGGTTTGCGAAACTTCCTTTTCTTCCCGCCATATTACCTCCCTTGCAGAGCCTGCTTCGCCGCGATGGTCGCCATCTCAGCCGTGACATTGGTCGTTCCTTTGCCGTGGCACATCTGCGCCAGCGCCAGCACATCACGGCGCACCAGCCTGAAGTCACCACCGGATGACTTGGCCACGATCCCGGCCGCGTTCTTGTCCAGCTGCAGCCCGGCCACGTCAGCCGCGTAGAAGACGATGTCCGTGGCGCTGATCGGTTCAAACTCGATCTGCTGGAACACACGGCTCCAGACCCGGCGTTCGGCCTGCAGGTAGGGGATCAGCTCCACTTCGCCCACGAAGACGATCGGCGACCCGGAGAGGTCCGTCAGATCCCGGATGAAGCCCAGGAATTTCGGCGGCATTTTCTCCATTTCGTCCAGAATGATGGCCCTGGGCTCGGAGATGAGTCTGTCCAGCACGGCCTGGAAGGCTGATGCCTTGCGCCGTGGCGGTGTCAGCACGCCAAGCTCCCTGGCCAAGGAGCACAGGAAGTCGAGTTCGCTGGTTGTCCAGATGGACAGCACGCGCATGTAAACCGATGCGTTCCCGGCGGCGTACCACTGGGCAGTTCGAGTTTTGCCCCGGCCCGCTTGGCCGAAGACAAGGCCGAATCGGCCTTCACCTTCGGCCAGATCCAGGCCGTTCATGAGCACCTCAAAGTTGCGGACATTCCGCGTCTTGACAAAGGCCGGGTTCAACTTCATCGTTGTGGCTCCTGGGTTTTGCGGGGTTCGCGTTCACGGCGCGGCCCCATTTTTTTATGGACGCGCCTCGGCTGCCGTAGCGGGCCGGGCGTACATGAGCGCCAGTTTCATCCGAAATTCTTCAAAATATTCCGCAAGCTGCGTGTATTTTGGCGTCTGCTCGAAGTAGCGCGCAAACGCCGCGTGCTCTGCCGGGATCAACATGCCCTGGGCTTCTGCCTCCAGGATCAGCTCGTACTTGTTTTCCTCTGGGTACGTGCCGCGCACATCCATCCAAAACTGCTCTGCCTCGCTGATGGAATAGGGCTGGAAGTCATCTTCCGAGTCCGTATTGGGTCCAGGCTGTTCGGCGTTCAGTTCCTGAAGCTCGCTCATTCGCTCCGCCCATTCGGCATCGGTCATGTCCGCTGCAGGCGCTGGCTTTGGCGCTGGGGCCATCGGCAATGAGGCCTGCTCTTTGGCTTCGGGCGTGGCTCCGACAAGGCCAAGGCGCTCCATATTCGCCTGATAGCCGGGCAGGATCTCGCCTTGCAGCAGTTCCATGGCCTTGGCTCCGGCCATCTTCTCTGCGTGCTTGCGCATCTCCAGGCTCAGCTTCAGCAGCTTCTGATCGTCTTCCGTGCCCAGGATCCGCGCGGCGGCATTGACCTTGCCCTTCAGACCGGCGGTGCAGAGGTGGATCCAGTCTTCGTCATAGACTTCCACGCAGGACAGATCCTGCGGATCGAAGCGCACAAACACGTCGTGTTTGCGGCCGTACAGGCGTTGGTCGAAATAGATGATGGGGTCTGTGGATCCGATCAGATTGCCGGGAAGCGTGACTTGACAGCGGTCCGCGTGACGCTTGCGGGTTTCCAGCATGCATTCGCGCAGGGTCAGCAGGTGGGCTTCGGACAGGCCATCGCCGCGACCAGCCTCGAACACTTCTCTGGGCGTGCGCCCCTGCAGGTGCCCGCGCTCCTGTGGCGTGTTTGCGTGGTAATCCAACCACGCCGCGATGGCCTGGTGCGTCTCGGTCAGGGTCAATGGCCGCGTGCCGCTCTCCGCCTGGATCCGGCGATGCATGAACTCGCCGCGCTTTTGGTAAGCGGGCTTCATTTCAATGGATGCGCCCGTGCCGCAAGGCATCAGCTCTTCCATCTGGCGCAGGTAGCCGAAGAAGCGTTCCACAGTTTTGGACTGGCCGTGATAGGCCCATGCAAAGATGGTCTGCATGCCGATGCGCTGGAACAGCCCTGCAATGCCGCTTTGCTCCAAAGTGCCGGTGAAATGCGTGCCCTTGAAGGCCCGTCCGTTGTCCAGATAGGCTATGCGGGCAGGTTTCCCGAGGCGCAGCAGCGCCCGGCGCATGGCCGCCGCGATGACCTGGATGTTTTCCTCCGGGGCCACTTCCCAGCCCAGGGCAAAATTGCTGGCCATGTCGTACCAGACCACCACGGTCATGCGGCATGCCTTGCCTGTCTCGGGATGGATCGTCTGGAAGTTCAGGCGGTGGCCGTCTGCCACCAGGATGTCGCCCACCTGCAGGGCCCAAAGGTTTCGTGATACGTACATGGCCACCTGGTCGTTCCATGCCTTCACGCCTTCCCGGCAGAAGACCCACACGTCACGGTTCACGGCTTCGAACTTGGCCAGGAAGCGGCGGAATGTCGCCGTTGACGGCACCTGTTCAAACGTCGTGGCCGTCAGCATCTCCCGCGCCATGGTGATGCACGTCGAGATCCGCACCCGGTTCGGGTGCAGGGCTAGGCGCAGGACGGCCATCTGCATGTCTTCGGTCAGGCTGCACTCGCCCTTCAGCGCCAGGCCGCGCTTGTCCGCCAGCAAGAAGGCATCGCGGGAACGATCCAGCTGAACCTTCCAGCGCTCGATGCTCTTCCAGCTCACGTCACCGATCTGGCTGTACAGATCCTGCCAGGCCCCGGCCTTGTAAGCGTGCATGAAGCCGATCCTGGCCTGTTCCTTGTTCAGGGCCTTGGCCAATGCTTCCGTGTAGACGCGGACCAGATCTGCCTTGGCCAGCGCCTTCTTCTTGCGCGGGATGTCCAGGGTGATTGGCTGGGCAACCTTCGATACTGCGGGCATCAATGAACGCTGTGCCACCGGTGCGGTCTGCGCCAGTTCCAGGGCCGTGCATTCTTCCGAAGCAACGGCCCCGCGTGCTGTCTGCGTAACCAGCGCCGTGCGGATGTCTTCGGGCAGGCTGGACATGGGGAAAGCCTTGCCGCCGCCCTTGCCCTTGCGCTTCTTAGATGGCCAGGATTCCTTCGTGGCCCGCTTCTGTATGGCACGCTCCGACTTGCCCAATGCGGCTGCTATCTGCGCTGCGGTGTAATTCATTTACGCGGCCTTCCTTGTTTCCGGCCGCCCAACAAAATATTCCCTCGGGCATCCAAGTTCGATGAAGTAGTTGTAGACTCGCTGAGACTGGCTGGTCCCGGAAATCCACTTGTTGATCATCGTCACGGATACGCCCAAGTCCTTGGCTATCTGCGTTTGCGTGATCTCCCTGGCCACCAGAAACGCCCGAATCTTTGGTGCGGTGTTCTTCATGCGCCTAACCTCTCCAGAAGTTCCCGCTCTTTGGACGCGGTCTTCCGCTTCTGCACCAGCACGCGCCCATACTCCGCCAGCACCTTGGACTCTTCGTCCGCCAGCTCCCGGCCCGTCGCCTCAAGGGCGGCCTCGAACAGGCCGAAGTCCTGGGCGATCAGGCAGAACGCCGCCGCGTATTCCATGGGAAATCGCCAGTCTGTCTTGGCCCCACTGCACCAGTTGTTGATATGATTGACCGAGATAGCCTCGCCGGTCAGGCGAGACATTTCGACCGCGAAATCTTCACGTCTCAGCGAGCAACTCGCCAGGGCCGATGTCAAAGCTTCGCGGATCGCATCGTGCCGACCTAAACGCCCGGCACGTATGGTATTTGTGCCGCCGTTTCCCAGTGGCAGAAGCAGCTGGCGAGGGGCTTTGTCCGGGCTATGGTGTTTCTTTGCCATTGCGGGACCGAATCCGTTGGTTTAGAGGTCAAAATGTAAGGTGAAAATCTTAACTAAACGCAACTCCGAACTAATAGCCTTGGACTGCGAATGCCAAGAAGAAATAGAGTTCGGAGTTAATTTTCTGAAAATAGGCACAGCAAATGACTAAATCTCCAGCAAATTCAGGCGAGAATACGAAACTCCGAACTCACGAAAGTGGTTCGGAGAAAAGTTCGGAGTTAGCTCGTTATTCTACGAACCAGTTCGACCTGGTATTTGAGCGGATGATTGATGCCGTTGGAGGGAAAAGGGCGGCAGATTTAGCCGGAGCCTTAGGCATTTCCCAAGCGTCGGTTTCAGGAGCGAAACGCAGAAAAAATATCCCAGATAGTTGGTACCTAATAATCGCGGATAAGTTCGGTGTTTCAAGTGATTGGCTGCGGACAGGCGAGGGGGAGATGCGGCGCGGCATGAAGTTCAAGCCTGCAGCGCTCCCAAATCAGGACATGGACTCTACGGTGGGATCTGGAGGATTCGTCGATCAGCTCGCCGGCAGCCCTGCGGGACAAGAACGAAAGGCGGGAAGTGCGAATAATGGAAGCGACTTCGGCCTTGGCGACGTTGAAAATTTTGATATGGGTGAGGTGCTGGCTCAGACCATAGACATCTTGAATTCCAAGACTGTCTATACAACCGCCATCGTCAGCAATATAAAGGCCTTTCATAAGGCCATCACGACCGAAAAGAAGATCGAAGACATGCAGGAGCAGCTCAGCCAGGCGCTTGCATCATTCTCTTCATTCCAGGCCCAGCTCGACAAGACCAACCAGACTGTATCCAAACTTCAGTCCGAGAACGAAAAGCTCCACCAGGAGCTGGTACAATCCCGCGCTGGATCAACGTTTTCGGACACGGGTTAACCTTTGGCACCATGCGTTGACGCGGCAGCAAGCATGGGAGCGCGTCGGCAACGTCATCCACGCGGCCCGGTGCTGGGAAGCCATAGGGTGGGAGAAAGTAGGGTGTCCGCTACAGAAGGCAGCCTGATGTCTGACATGCCCCCAACAAAACAGGCAATTCTGGCACAACGTCAGACGCAAAAAAGCCCTTCGTTTTGTGTCACTATCAACACACCCGAAGGGCTTTCATTTCTCATTTGTTGTGCAACTTTTTTAAAAAATCGCCAAAATTTCTCAACTCATCTTTCGCGCCAAAAAAACTTACCCAACCACCCGCCAGCCCGCACCCGTCAAGCATTCGTCAACCATCCAGCCACCCAACTCCAATCATTTCCTAATTCTCATTTCTCCTGACCCCCCATAACAAGCCACCCACAATAACATGCTGGAACCTAGGTCGATCCATAGCACGCATGGCAACTGCTCGAAATAAAAGCTCCTTGTCTTGAGTGCGCGAAAAAGTTAGCACCACATGAATTTTCGAAAGCCAAAGCCGCAAAGGGCTCGTTGCGTGAGCGTTGCGGCTTGCCTACCCTGCGACATTCCGGAATCACCCATGACTGAGCAGCAAATCGAAGAAGCTCTGATCGAAAAACTGGTCGATCTCAAATACTCGTACCGCCCAGACATCCATGACCGCGCAACGCTTGAGAAGAATTTCCGCGAAAAATTCGAAGCGCTGAACCGCGTCAGTCTCACGGACGCCGAGTTCGCCCGGCTGCTGGGCGAAATCACCACTTCCGATGTCTTCACCGCCGCCAAGACCCTTCGCAACATCAACTCCTTCGCCCGCGACGACGGCACGCAGCTCAACTACACCCTGGTCAACATCAGGGACTGGTGCAAAAACGACTTCGAGGTCATCCATCAACTGCGCATCAACACGGATTATGGACACCACCGCTACGATGTCATCCTGCTCGTGAGCGGCGTGCCCTGCGTCCAGATCGAGCTGAAGACCCTGGGCGTCAACCCTCGCCGGGCCATGGAGCAGATCGTCGAATACAAGAACGACCCTGGCAACGGCTACACCAAGACGTTGCTCTGCTTCATGCAGCTCTTCGTCGTCAGCAACCGGGACCGCACCTGCTACTTCGCCAACAACAACGCCCGCCACTTCGCCTTCAATGCCGACGAGCGCTTTCTGCCCGTCTATGAGTTCGCGGACGAAGCCAACAAGAAGATCACCCATCTCGACGACTTCGCGGATAGTTTTCTGAAAAAGTGCGACCTGGCCCGGACCATCAGCCGCTACATGGTGCTCATCGCCAGCGAGCAGAAGCTCATGAGCATGCGGCCCTATCAGGTCTATGCCGTGCAGCATTTGGTGAAATGCATCGACGACGACAACGGCAACGGCTTCATCTGGCACACCACCGGCAGCGGCAAGACGCTGACTTCCTTCAAGGCCGCCACGCTGCTCAAGGAAAACGAGCACATCCACAAGTGCGTCTTCGTCGTGGACCGCAAGGACCTCGACCGCCAGACCCGCGAGGAGTTCAACAAATTCCAGGAAGGCTGCGTCGAGGAAAACACCAACACCGCCGCCCTCGTGCGCCGCCTGCTGTCCGAGGACTACGCGGACAAGGTCATCGTCGCCACCATCCAGAAGCTCGGCCTCGCGCTGGATGAAAACAGCAAGCGCAACAGGCAGCGCGGCAAGAACGGCCAGCCCACCTTCAAGGAGCAGCTTTCCACGCTGAAGCACAGACGCATCGTTTTCATTTTCGACGAATGTCACCGCTCGCAGTTCGGAGAGAACCACAAGGCCATCAAGGAGTTCTTCCCCAAGGCGCAGCTCTTCGGTTTCACCGGCACGCCCATCTTCGAGGCCAACGCCTCGTTGCAGAAGATCGAGGGCACCCAGGCCTCCATGCGCACCACGGCGGACCTCTTCCAGAAACAGCTCCACGCCTACACCATCACCCACGCCATCGAGGACGGCAACGTCCTGCGCTTCCATATCGATTATTACAAGCCCGAGGGCAAAAACCCGCCCAGGCCCGGCGAGGCCATGGCCAAGAAAGCCGTCATCGAGGCCATTCTCGGCAAGCACGATGCCGCCACGGGCGGACGGCGCTTCAATGCCATCCTCGCCACCGCGTCCATCAATGACGCCATCGAATACTTCGAGCTGTTTGCCGACATGCAAAAAAAGAGGGCGCAGGCCGATCCGGATTTCAAACCGCTCAATATCGCCTGCGTGTTTTCCCCGCCCGCCGGGCTCGCGGAGAATGCGGAGGCCAAAAAGGACATCGAGCAGCTTTCCGAAGACCTGCCGCAAGAGCAGGAAGACAACAAGGTCGATCCGGAAGCCAAGAAGAAGGCGCTCGGGGCCATCATTGCCGATTACAATACCCGCTACGGAACCAGTCACGCCTTGAGCGAATTCGATCTCTACTACCAGGACGTGCAAAAGCGCATCAAAGACCAGCAATGGCCCAACGCCGACCACCCCGCCGCGCACAAGATCGACATCACCATCGTGGTGGACATGCTGCTCACGGGCTTTGACTCCAAGTACCTGAACACGCTCTACGTGGACAAGAACCTGAGGCACCACGGCCTCATCCAGGCCTTCTCCCGCACCAACCGCGTGCTGAACAGCACCAAGCCCTACGGCAACATCCTCGACTTCCGCCAGCAGCGGGACGCCGTGGACGCCGCCATCGCCCTCTTCTCCGGGGAGAAGACCGGCGAAGAGGCGCGGGAGATCTGGCTCGTGGACAAGGCCCCCGTGGTCATCAGGAAACTGGAGACCGCCGTCCAGAAATTGGGCGAATTCATGAAATCCCAAGGGCTCGACTGCGCCCCGGAGGATGTGCCCAATCTCAAGGGCGACGATGCCCGTGTCGCCTTCATCAATCATTTCAAGGAAGTCCAGCGCCTCAAAACCCAGCTCGACCAGTACACCGATCTCTCTGACGACGACGCGGCCGCCGTTGAGCACATACTGCCCAAGGAGAATCTGCTCGGCTTCCGTGGCGCGTATCTGGAGACGGCCCAGCGCCTCAAGGCCCAGCAAGGCAAGGGCCCTGACAAGACCAGCCCGGAAGTGGAGCAGGTGGACTTCGAGTTTGTCCTCTTCGCCACCACCCTCATCGATTACGACTACATCATGGGCCTCATCGCCCGCTTCTCCCAGCAGGCTCCGGGCAAGCAGAAGATGAGCCGCGAACAGCTCGTCGGCCTTATCTGTTCCGATGCCAAATTCATGAACGAGCGCGAAGACATCGCCGCCTACATCGCCACGTTGAAGGCGGGTGAAGGCCTTGACGAAAAAGCCATCCGCGACGGCTACCTGCGCTTCAAACACGAAAAAGACGCCCAGGAGCTGGCGGCCATCGCCAGCAAGCACGGCTTGCCCCCGGAGTCGTTGGAGGGCTTCGTGAACAGCATCCTCGACCGCATGATCTTCGACGGCGAAAAACTCAGCGACCTTTACGCCCCCTATGACCTGGGCTGGAAAGAGCGCGCCCACAAGGAAGCCGCCCTGATGGAAGACTGCGCCCCGTACCTTGTCAAGCGCGCCGGGGAGCGCGAAATTTCGGGGCTGAGTGCGTATGAGGACTAGGAAAACATCCATGGATGCGCAGCATGAACCAACACCGCCGGTCGTTTCCGGCGACTTTGACTCGCTGGTATCTTCCATCGTCCACCTCCATCAGCAGACGCGAGAATTTGCAACCAAAGCCGTAAATGTCGCGCTGACCTTGCGGAACTGGCTCATCGGCTACCGCATCGTGGAGTTTGAGCAGCACGGAGAAGACAGGGCGGCCTATGGCGAGAGTCTCATGGATACGCTTGCCATCCGCCTTGCCAGCCACGGATTGATGAGGGTCACGCCTCGGGAACTTCGCCGCTACCGGCAGTTCTACCAAGTTTATCCACGAATTCGGGAGTCGCTGGCTCCCAAATCTCTGGTGCAGCAAGGTTACGGTCCCCTCCTGCCGTTGCTTCCCCCGTCGCCCGCTCCAATTCGGGAGTCAGTGACTCCCGAATCCGGGATTGTGGAGACAGCGACTCCACAATTGGTCACCCTGCTCTCCTTCACCCACTTCAACGAACTCATTCAACTTCCCGACGACACCCAGCGCCGCTTCTACGAGATCGAGTGCATCCGCGGAAACTGGTCCGTGCGCGAGCTGCGCCGCCAGATCGCCAGCCTCTACTATCAGCGCAGCGGCCTCTCCAAAGACAAGGCCAAACTCTCCGCCATGGCCCACGCTGTTGCAGACACGCGCCTGCCAGCCCACGTCATCCGTGATCCCTACATCTTCGAGTTCCTCGGCCTGCGTTCACGGGACGTCATGGCTGAATCCGACCTGGAAGATGCCTTGCTGGACCGTCTTCAGGATTTCCTCCTTGAACTGGGCCACGGCTTCTGCTTCGAGGCCCGGCAAAAGCGCATCCTCATCGACGACGAACATTTCTTCATCGATCTCGTCTTCTACCACCGCATCCTCAAATGCCACATCCTGGTGGAACTCAAGACCGATGCCTTCCGCCACGAGCACCTGGGCCAGCTCAACACCTACGTCGCTTATTACAAAAAGCACCAGATGACCCCTGGCGACCAGCCTCCCGTCGGCATCCTTCTCTGCACCCGCAAGAATGACGCCCTCGTCGAGTTCGCCCTCGGCGATTTGAGTAACCAGATCTTCGTCTCCCGCTATGCCGTCGAACTGCCCCGCAAAGAGGAGATGGAACGCTTCATCGCTCAAATCGGCAAGGAGGTGGGAGCATGAGCAGGAAGACGAAAACCACCGCCACGAAGGACGAGGCAAGGCCCGTGCTGGTGCCGAAGCTGCGGTTTCCGGACTTCAGCGATCCATGGGCTCACGAGCCGCTGTCGAAGGTTCTTAAGGAACATAAGCTCAAGAACACCGAAGGTCGGGATGTCTTCTCGGTCTCAATGGAATACGGCATCGTCAACCAGATTGAACTCTTGGGCCGCAGTTTCGCAGCAGCTGACACTTCGCACTACACCATCGGGCGGCGCTTTGATGTGGTTTACACGAAAAGCCCGTTGAAGGCCTTCCCTTTCGGCATCGTAAAGCAGTGCAAGTTCGACGGAGAAGTCGCACTTTCGCCACTCTACGGCGTCTTCACGCCGCCCAACCCGCATCTGGGTTTACTGATCGAGGCCTATTTTGAATCGCCAAGCCGGTCGAAGGACTTCCTTTCACCGCTTTGCCAAAAGGGCGCGAAGAATACGCTTCAAATAACCAACACAACTTTCCTTTCTGGCCGTTTGCCGCTTCCGACGCAGCCCGCAGAACAACAAAAAATCGCCGAGTGCCTGAGTTCGGTGGACGAACTGATGGCCGCGCAAGCGCGGAAAGTGGACGCGCTCAAGACCCATAAAAAAGGGCTGATGCAGCAGCTTTTCCCCCGCGAAGGCGAAACTGTGCCCAGACTGCGGTTTCCCGAATTCAAAGACGCAGGGGAGTGGGAGGAATCTCCACTCTCAAATTTCATCCTTTCACTAGATGCTGGGGTCAGCGTTAACGCTGGAGACAGACCAGCCAACAAAACTGAGTTTGGCGTCTTGAAAACGAGCGCCGTGACCAATGGGATATTTGAGCCCGAAGAAAACAAAGTGGTGCTGGCAGAGAGCGAGCAATCCCGGCTCAAGGAACCCGTCAGCAGCGGCACCATCATCATCAGCCGCATGAACACGCCCGCCCTCGTGGGTGCCAACGCATATGTGGAATCGAGTTACGAGAACCTTTTTCTTCCGGACCGGCTCTGGGCCGCCAAGCCGAGAGAGGGTGTATCGATGCGATTCTTGGCCTTCATCCTCGGTTCCGACAGAGGACGTGCTGCGCTTTCAAAGATGGCCAAGGGAAGTTCCGGCTCAATGAAAAATATTACCAAACCAGAAGTTCTCGCGCTCTCGGTAATGTCACCATCACCCGACGAACAACACCGCATCGCCTCCTGCCTCACCACCCTCGACGCCCTCATCGCCGCCGAGACCCAAAAGCTCGCCGCCCTCAAGACCCACAAGAAAGGCCTGATGCAGCAGCTTTTCCCATCCCCGGAGGGGGTGGAGGGATGAACTCATTGACCACATTTCATGCGGACATCAGAAACATCCTCGAACACGCTCGCAGCACGGCGCGCACAGCAGTCAACGCGGCCATGGTGGAGGCCTATTGGTTGATTGGAAAGAGGATTGTGCAGGAGGAGCAGCTTGGGCAACACAAGGCCCAATATGGCAAGCGTCTGATGGAAGAACTGTCCATCGCGTTGACGGCGGATTTTGGCAAAGGTTTTTCGTATGCCAACTTGTATAACTGCCGCCAATTCTACCTGGTTTTCCCCGCCCAAGAAACTCTCTACACGCTGTGTAGAGAATTGAGTTGGAGCCATTTGCGGTTGATTATGCGGGTCGATTCTCTCCAAGCAATTGAATATTATTGCAATGAAGTCCGATCACAAAAATAGAGCGCGAGAAGCGCCTGATTGGGGTACGCAGCAATGAGCGGCCCCTGTCCGACGAACCGGAGGAAAATACTCCATGACCGAACAAAACCAAAAACAACCGGGCGACACCCTCTGGAGCATCGCCAACGGTTTGATATCACAGCCATTCCTCTTCCAGGAGAAAGCGTGAACGACCTTATCCTGTATACCACCGAAGACGGGAAAAGTCGTATCCAACTCCGCGCCAAAGACCAGACCGTCTGGCTCACCCAGCGGGAAATGGCGGAACTTTTTGATGTCAGTACGGATAACATCAGCCTGCACCTGAAAAATATCTATGAAGACGGGGAATTGAGCCGAGCGGCAACTGCCGAGGAATCCTCGGTAGTTCAAATCGAGGGCACGCGAGAGGTTCAGCGACCGCTCGCGCTCTACAGCCTGGACGCCATCCTGGCCGTGGGCTACCGGGTGCGCTCGCCGCGTGGCGTGCAGTTCCGTCGCTGGGCCTCCACCGTCCTGAATGAATACCTGACCAAGGGTTTCGTGATGGACGACGAGCGGCTGAAAAACCCGGACGGCCGCCCGGATTACTTCGACGAGATGCTGGAGCGCATCCGGGACATCCGGGCCTCCGAGAAGCGCTTTTATCAGAAAGTGCGCGACCTCTTCGCCCTCTCCAGCGATTACGACAAGACGGACAAGGCCACGCAGGTCTTCTTCGCCACGGTGCAGAACCTTCTGATCTTTGCCGTCACGCGGCAGACCGCCGCCGAACTCATCACCGCGCGGGCGAATCCCGCCGATCCGCATTTCGGCCTGCTTGCCTGGCAAGGCGACAAGGTGCGCAAGGCGGACATCGTCGTGGCCAAGAACTATCTGACCGAAGACGAAATCGACACGTTGAACCGGCTGGTGGTCATCTTCCTGGAAACCGCCGAGCTGCGGGCCAAGAGCAAGCAGGAGACGCGCATGGCCTTCTGGAAGCAGAACGTGGATCAGATCATCACCTCCAACGGCTTCCCGCTGCTCACGCATGCAGGCATGGTCAGCCATGAACAGATGGAGGCGCGCACCGGCGAGCTTTATCTCAAGTTCGACCAGGATCGCAAAAGGCAGGAAGCCATGCAAGCCGACCAGCAGGACGAGGCCGACCTCAGAGCGCTGGAAACCAAAATCAAACGACGCCCCAAAAAATGAACGACACCAACCAAAAACAACTGGGCAACACCCTCTGGAGCATCGCCGACCAACTGCGCGGGGCCATGGATGCGGATGATTTCCGCGACTACATGCTGTCATTCCTGTTCCTGCGCTACCTCTCCGACAACTACGAGACGGCGGCGAAAAAGGAGCTGGGTCGGGATTACCCCGATGTGGGCGGTGACGCACGCAAGGTGCCTCTGGCGCTGTGGTACGCTGGCAACGTGGACGACATTCCTGCGTTCGAAAAACAGATGCGCCGCAAGGTGCATTACGTCATCCAGCCCGCGCACCTCTGGAACAGCATCGCCAACCTGGCCCGCACCCAGAACGCGGAACTTCTGAACACGCTGCAAGCGGGCTTCAAATACATCGAGACGGAATCCTTCGAGAGCACCTTCCAGGGCCTCTTTTCCGAGATCGACCTCGGCTCACCCAAGTTGGGCAAGACCTACCCCGACCGCAACGCCAAGCTCTGCGCCATCATCCAGAAGATCGCCGAAGGGCTGGCCGAGTTCTCAACGAGCATCGACGCCCTGGGCGACGCCTACGAATACCTGATCGGCCAATTCGCCGCCGGGTCCGGCAAGAAGGCGGGCGAGTTTTACACGCCGCAGCAGATTTCCGACATTCTCTCCGGCATCGTCACGCTGGACAGCCAGGAACCCAAGACCGGGACCAGGAAGCGGCTGGAGAATGTGCTGGATTTCGCCTGTGGCTCAGGCTCCCTGCTGCTCAACGTCCGCAAGAAAGTAAGCAAGGCGGGCGGCACCATCGGCAAGATCTTCGGCCAGGAGAAGAACATCACCACCTACAACCTGGCGCGCATGAACATGCTGCTGCACGGTGTGAAGGATACGGAGTTCGACATCTTCCACGGCGACACCCTGATGAACGAATGGGACATGATGCGCGAGCAGAACCCGGCCAAGAAGCCGAGCTTCGACGCCGTGGTCGCCAATCCGCCCTTCAGCTACCGTTGGACGCCGACCGACGCGCTGGCCGACGACGTGCGTTTCAAAAGCCACGGTCTGGCCCCCAAGTCCGCCGCCGACTTCGCCTTCCTGCTGCACGGCTTTCATTTTCTCAAAGATGAAGGCGTCATGGCCATCATCCTGCCCCACGGCGTGCTCTTCCGTGGCGGTGCCGAGGAGCGCATTCGCACCAAGCTTTTGAAAGACGGCCACATCGACACCGTCATCGGCCTGCCCGCCAATCTCTTCTACTCCACCGGCATCCCGGTCTGCATCCTTGTGCTCAAGAAATGCAAGAAGCCAGGCGACGTGCTCTTCATCAACGCCGCCGAGCATTTTGTTAAGGGCAAACGCCAGAACCAACTCGCGCCCGAGCACATTGCCAAGATCATCGAGACCTACCAGCACCGTCCCGAAAAAATCGAACGCTACGCCCGCCGGGTGGAGATGGCGGAAATCGAGAAAAACGACTTCAACCTGAACATCTCGCGCTACATCAGCACCGCCCAGGTAGAAGAGGAGATTGAACTGCCGGCGGTCAATGAGGAACTGCGCACCCTGGAGCAACAAATCGGCCAGGCCAGGGACAAGCACAACGCTTTCCTGAAGGAGCTGGGTCTGCCGCTCCTGCCGTGACCCGAGGCGCTTTGAACTTTCGGCTTCGACAGCCCTTCAAAACAAAGAACGCCCACCCCCAAGGGGCAGGCGAAATCTAAAGCGCAAAAAACTCACACCCAACACTTTGAACTGATGAACATATCTTCGTGGGGCCTGGCTGACCAGTTCCACGCCTACGCAATGGAAGCCGCCGCGGCTTCCGTCCCGGGCCTTGTGACCTGCACCATGCCGAGCAGAGTTGAAAAGCATTTCTCCACCGCGCAAGGCGCAAGGGACGCCCTGCGCGGGACCTACCCTCGGCGCAGATAGCACACTCCACCGCTGTAAAGCATGAGCACGCCGCCCAGGGCGAGACTCGCGGAGTTACCGACGAGACATCCGGCCAAACCGATACCGCCGACAATAAGAGGAAACGATTTGTAGACGCTACGAGGGAGCCAAACTCTCATGCCTGAACCTCTCTTGCACTGTCACGCAGGTGTCACGGGCCAATAATTCCGAAAAAATCGGACTTCCAGCGTCATCGATCCTTGTACGCCGTCTGAATTGCCCCATGCCAAGCGATGGCCGCTTGCCAGGCGGAATCACTCTTCCCTGAACTTGTTCATTCCGTAATTGACTGACGGGTTCGGGTACTTGCTTTTCAGCAGCAAATCCTTGTCTTTCAGAAAGGCCAGGACATGATCGACCATCGGCGCGACCTGGGCCTGGTCCTTGCCATAGAGATTGGTGAGCAGGCTGACGCACTTGTCCCGTGAAATCCTGTTGTACATGAACATCAGGACCGCAGTCCCCTTGATCCCCTTGAATTCCTCCGGCTCGAAAAGCCCCTTCTTGCTGCCGATGACCACGCCGGTGCCCGACATGGCGTCAATGGAAAGATAGTTCCTGGCCACGATGACGATGTCCTCGTCGGCCTGCACGCTGTTCGCAAACGCGGAGAACGCGACAAAAAGGACGATCATGATGGATGCGACGATGCACCCGCGCATCTTCAGCTGTGATCGAATCATTGCATTCCCTCCTCTCGTTTATTGATGAAACGCAAGCCAAAACGGCTGCGAAGACTATCCGGACGCTGCCGCGACTGGTCGGACAGGCAGGGTTGGATCGCACGCCGGTGGCAACGTATGCAATTCAAACCGCGTGCCAAGCCGGAATATCCGGCTCCGAAACGAAAAGCGTTGCCAGTCATGATTTGCGGGACATCACGCTCGTCATCGTCGCGAGGGGCGCCGGCGTCATCATCCGATTTTACCGGATTTCACCCTTATCCGGAGCAAAATCACGACGGTCAATCCCGCACCTGCCCTGCTCATTACCATGCGCAGAAAACCATTTCCACTTTTCTTCTGAAAAACCCGGCGTCGTGACAGCCTTAAAAATTAAACATTCAAATGTCGACATTTTTATTGACACAAAGAAACGGACTTGGTTATCTGAGTTCGCAAACAGGAAACCCAGCGTGACACATACAGGCGTGGGAAAGAAATTCAGCCTAAATGTCGACATTCGACATTATTCAAACGACGATCAAGGAGTCTCGCTTATGGCCGACAAACACAGTGTTTCGACAACAAAGGCGCCCGGCGCAATCGGACCGTATTCCCAGGCGATCATCACCGGAAATCTGCTTTTCGCATCGGGCCAGTTGCCCATCAATCCGGAGACGGGAAAAATGCCTGAAGGCTCCATCGAAAACCGCGCCCGCCAGGTTTTTGAGAATCTGCGCGCCATTGTCGAGGAAGCCGGAGGCACGTTGAACGACGTCGTCAAAACGACAATTTTTCTGACCGACATGCAGGACTTCAAAGCCATGAACGAGGTCTACGCAACGTATTTTTCCGCCCCGTTTCCGGCTCGCAGCGCAGTGCAAGTGGCGGCCCTGCCCCTTGGAGCGGACATCGAAATGGAAGCAGTCGTTTCTTTAAAATAATTTCTTACACAGGGAGTTCCGTTATGAATTTGGCAAAATTCTCTCGTCGCGGATACGTTACGTCCCCGACACCCATCGAAGCCCTTCCCGCATTTTCCAAGGCACTGGGAGGCAAGGTCAATATCTTCATCAAGCGTGACGATCTCCTGCCCGGATGCGCCGGCGGCAACAAGACCCGCAAACTGGACTTCTGCATCGCGGACGCCCTCGACAACGGCGCGGACACCGTCATCACCTGCGGCGCGGTGCAGTCCAATCATTGCCGCCTGACCCTGTCCTGGGCGGTCAAGGAAGGCCTGGATTGCCACCTGGTGCTCGAAGAGCGCGTCAAGGGTTCGTACAGCCCCGAAGCTTCCGGCAACAACTTTCTGTTCCACCTGATGGGCGTCAAGAGCATCACCGTGGTGCCCGGCGGCTCCAACATGCTGGCCGAGATGCAGAAGGTGGCCGATGCGCTCAAGGCCAAGGGCAAGACCCCTTACATCATCCCCGGCGGAGCCTCCAACACCATTGGAGCGACCGGTTATGTCGCCTGCGCCCAGGAAACCCTGCAGCAGCTCTTCGACATGGGCCTAAAGATCGATCACATGGTTGTTCCCAGCGGCTCCGCCGGTACCCACGCGGGCATCGTGGTCGGAATGCAGGGCAACAACGCGGGCATCCCCGTTTCCGGAGTCAACGTCAGCCGCACCAAGGCCGACCAGGAAGCCCTGGTCTACAAGCTGGTCGAAGCCACTGCCGAGCGCGTCGGCGTGGCGACGCCCATCGCCAAGGAAGCGGTGGAATGCTTCGACGGCTACGTCGGCCCCGGCTACTCCCTGCCCACGGACTCCATGGTCGAGGCGGTCAAGCTGCTGGCCTCCACCGAGGCCATCCTGCTCGACCCCGTGTATTCGGGCAAGGCCATGGCCGGCCTGATCGACCTGGTTCGCAAGGGGCATTTCCCCGAAGGCTCAAATGTCCTGTTCTTGCACACCGGCGGATCGCCCGCCCTGTATGCGTACCAGAAGACATTCTAAGGTCCTGTTCCTCCGGAGGGTGGCCTGCGGGCCACCCAACGGAAGATAAAATTTTTTGAGAACACTTGTGAAATAGTGAACTAAAAAGAAAAGGAAAAATGATGAATTTCGCCGCAAAGCCTGACCACTCCATGCAGGCCTGTGACCCAGAAACCTCCCGGGCCAGCCGCGAAAAAATAGTCGGAATCATCGGCGGCATGGGGCCGGAGGCCACGGTTGACCTGATGAACCGGGTCATCAAGGCAACTTCGGCCAGGGACGACATCGACCACATCCGAATGCTGGTTGACAACAATCCCAAAGTGCCGTCCCGCATCCGGGCGCTGATCGAAAAAAACGGGGAAAGCCCCCTGGGATGCCTCCAGGACATGGCCCGACGCCTGGAAGGCTGGGGGGTCGACTTTCTGGCCATCCCCTGCAACACGGCTCACTACTATCATCATGGCGTCCAGGAAGCGGTGCGCATCCCTCTGCTCGACATGATCGGCCTGTCTGTAAACTTCATCACCTCTCAAATCCCGAATCTGAAAACCGTGGGTCTGCTCGCCTCCAGCGCGGTTTTCGACCTGGGCCTCTACAAAGAACGGTTCGCCGATGTCGGCGTCAATCTCATGGTCATGGATCCTGACGACCAGAACAAGGTCATGGCCGCCATCCGCAAGATCAAAACCAGCAACTATGGCCCCGAAGTGGTCCAGACGATACAGGAAGTCGCCGACAATCTCGCGCGACAGGGAGCGCAAGCCCTTCTGATCGCCTGCACCGAACTCTCGATCATCGGAGGTCGCATCACGCCCAAGGTTCATATGTTCGATGCTTCTCAGATCTTGGCCGAGGCAATCGTCAAGGAAGCAAAAAGCTGAGTCGCGCTTCAGTCGGCCTAATGGCCGGCCTGCCCTGGAACCGGGGCGTTTCGAGTGAAACCGAATAGAGATTCCGGAACAGCGGCACGTCGGTTCTGAATACAACTACAGCCAAAGGGAGATGATTATGAGCGAAACGAAAAAGAAGTTGAGTCTGCCTGCCAAAATGGCCATCGGTTTTGGCGTTGGTATTCTTCTTGGTTTACTTTTCCAGGCCACCGGATGGGATCCTGCCAACGTGAAACCGTTTGGCGACGTCTTCATCCGGCTTATCCGCATGATCGTCGTGCCCTTGGTCTTCGTATCGCTGGTCAGCGGCGCCGCAAGCATGGGCAATCTGGGGAAACTTGGACGTATCTCAGTCAAAACACTTGTGTATTACCTAGTAACAACAGGTATCGCAGTATTCATTGGACTGATGATCGCCAACATTTTCCAACCTGGAGCAGGACTGAATCTGGCCACAGAAGGCCTGAAGGCGAAAGAAGTCACTCCTCCAGGCGCGATCGCGACCCTGTTGAACATCATTCCGCTCAATCCTTTCGATGCTCTTGCAACCGGAAATCTCTTGCAAACCATCTTTTTCGCGATATTTTTCGGCTTCTCTTTGTCCGCCTTGGGCGAGAAAGGAGCCCCGCTCGCTAAGATCTTTGACGCCGCCAATGCCGTCATGATCAAAATTACCGCTGCGGTCATGCAGTACGCTCCATACGGCGTGTGCGCGCTTATCGCCTACACCGTCGGTTCAAGCGGTGTGCATGTGCTGCTTCCGCTGATAAAGCTCATCGTGTTGATGTACATCGCATCCGTCATTCAGATCTGCGTCGTCTACCTGCCGCTGATCAGAGGAGCGGCCGGGGTCGATCTGAAGACATATTTTCGTGTCATGGCCCAGCCTTTGCTCATCGCCTTTTCGACCTGTTCCAGCGCGGCGGCTCTCCCGGCCAACCTGACCGCCACAGAAAAAATCGGCGTTCCCCGCGAAGTTTCCAGCTTCACCATCCCCCTCGGGACCACGATCAACATGGACGGCGCGGCTTTGTACCTTGGCCTGGCGGCGATGTTCGTCGCGCAGGTTTATGGCATCGAACTGAGCCTTTCTTCTCAGGCCAGCATTCTCCTGATGGCCATTCTGGCTTCCATCGGCTCGGTCGGAGTCCCGTCTTCAGCCCTGGTCGTCATGACCATGGTCTTCACACAGGTGAACCTGCCCATGGAAGGAATCGCGCTGGTGGCCGGCGTTGACCGCATTCTTGACATGGCCCGCACCACGCTGAACGTAATGGGCGACTCCACAGGCGCGCTGCTCGTCGCCAAGTCCGAAGGCGAACTGGGAGAACCGGAAGTTGAAGTCGCTTCGTAAAAAGACGCATTGTGATTGCGTGAAAATGACAATCCACGAACTGATGTAAAAGTTTGTGAAATCAAAAAAAATGCCCCGATACATTCTGTATCGGGGCATTTTTTTTAGGAGTTCAAAATTTTTCAGGCAACATGATCCATATTCAAGACATCGCTTCCAAATTTTTTCATGCGCTCCCCAGCTTCTTTATAGTGTAGCCGGATGCATTTTTCAACGGCGACAGGATTCTTTGTACGCAGCACGTCAAGGACAGCCTGATGCCGCTCAAAATTTTCCTTGGTGGTGAATTGCTTTCGCCAGTATTTAAAAAAAAGAAATTTTGATATACCTCTACAGGAACGATGCGAAAGTTCTACAAGAAGATTATTGTTTGTTTTGGAAAGCAGAATATCATGAAAGGCGTTGTCCAGTGGTGCAAGCTTGTCTCTATTTTCTCCGTTCTCCGCCAACTGCTTCATCTGATCTATGATGGCCTGCAATTTGCTAAAATCGTCTTCCGTGAACTGATCCACAGTGGAAGCCACGGCCGCCCCTTCAAGCACCCCACCCGTGAAGTAGCTATCCTGGATTTCTTTTGCGGTGAGTGAAGTGATGAACTTTCCGCGCTGAGGTATGGATACGATCAAACCTTCCTGCACGAGCATCTGCAAAGCCTCGCGGATCGGCGCTCGACTGATGGAAAGACGCGACGCCAGATGCACCTCGTTGACCTTGTCACCGGGGCAAAGTTCTCCCCTGAGGATGGCATCTTTGATATATTCGATAATCTGAGCACTGTACGTTTTTATGCTATTCATAACATCCTGCATGCATTATATTTGTTCGCAACCAGGTCGACACGCCGCTTGAAATTTCTTCAACGGACCCAGATAGCAAGAGGAGATTTTTATGGGCCAACCGATAGTAATAATGTCGACATTAAAAAAATGATATTCACCAAATCGAGCTGGTGTCAAGCTAATTCGCATCTCATTGCCCCAATATTTTAGCTGGTTGCGACACCAGGGCAGTCAGTATTTCCAGGTATGCCGCAACATTGTCCAAACGTGTCATAAGACGGACGATGCCGCTGAAAACTTCAGCCACGCCGACCAGAACCCGCACGACCTAGATGATCATCTTCTTTAAGGCCTTGCGACCTTAATGCACGCCCAGGATAACGCCGAGAGGCTGGCTGCGTCCGCGAGACCTGCTTCATCAGTGATCATTTGCTATCCGGCCATGCCAACGTTCTCGTCCAGACGAATATTGCCATTTTTGATGATCTTCCGTTAGAATGTCTCACCCGTCATCAGAACTCAGCTCATTCCTGGTTGGATAGCTGGACATCAACCTTGGAGGCATCATGGAACTTTCGTTGAAAACGAAAATCGGCGATCTGCTCGATGCGTACCCTTTTCTGCTCGAATACTTGGTGAAACAATCGCCGAAATTCTCCAAACTGGAAAACCCATTTTTGCGCAAAACCGTGGCGGCCGTCGCCTCGGTCTCCAAGGCCGCCATGCTGGGCGGGCTCGACCCCGACGATTTTCTTGCGGGCATCGCGGTGGAAATATTCAAGAAATCCAACGACTCCGTCACGCTGGTCAACACCGGCGGACGAGCGGAGCACGCGCGGGGCATGTCGCGCGAGGAGCGGATTGAGGCCTTCAAGGGGATCGTCATGCGCCTGCATGGGGGTGAATCCCTCGACAGCCTGCGGCAGGATTTTCACGAGTTGCTCAAAGACGTCTCCCCCGCCGAGGTCGGCGCCATGGAGCAGCGCCTCGTGGCTGAAGGTATCCCGGAATCGGAAATCAAGAAGCTCTGCAACCTGCACGTCGAACTCTTCACCGCCGGTTCCGACAAGCCCGAGTTGCCGCCCCTGCCCGACGGGCATCCCATCCGCACCTTCCAGGCGGAAAACGCCCTGGCCGAGGAAAAGGCCTCGAATCTGTCCACGATTCTGGACAGCGTCCGGGACGAACTCGGGTATTCGGGAGCGCGTGGCGCCCTGAAAAACGGGATCGCGGACCTGGCAGCCATCATCCGGCATTACGAGCGCAAGGAGAACCAGCTTTTTCCCATCATGGAGGCCCACGGCCTGACGGCCCCGCCGCAGGTCATGTGGGAAATCCATGACGACATCCGGGCCATGTTCAAGAAGGCCCAGTCCAGCCTGGAATCCGCAGAGCACGCCCCGGCCGTGGAGGCCGTGTCCGAGTTGGTTCTCGCAGTGCGCGACATGATCTTCAAGGAGGAGCGCATTCTCTTCCCCATGGTCTTCGAAACCTTCTCCGAGGAGGACTGGCGCAAGGTCAGACGGGGGGAGGCGGAGATCGGCTTTGCCTGGGTGGATCCGGGAGATGCCTGGCTTCCGGCCGAAGGTCAGGCTGCCGTCGGAGGTGGCAGTACCGCGATGATACAACTCGACTGCGGGCAGCTGGAGCCCGAAGTTCTCAACGCCCTCCTCAAGCACCTGCCCGTGGACATGACCTTCGTCGGACCCGACGACCGCGTGAAGTACTTCTCACAGACCGAGGAGCGGATCTTTCCACGCAGCGAGGGCATCATCGGTCGCGAGGTGTCCAAATGCCATCCCCCCAAGAGCGTGCACATGGTCGAGGAGATTCTGGCCAAATTCAAGAGCGGGGAACGCGACAGCGCCGAATTCTGGATCGAACTTGGCGGGCGCTTCATCCACATCCGCTATTTCGCGGTCAGACGCGATGGCCGATATCTGGGCTGCCTCGAAGTCAGCCAGGACGTCACGGCCATCCGCGCCCTGGAGGGACAGCAGCGTCTTCTGGACTGGAAATGACGATGCAAGCATAGGATGAAACAGGTGTCTTTGATCAGGGCTCTGGCCGCCAACCAGGGCCCTGTTTTTTTGAGCGCCTGAAGCAGTACAAACAGTGGGCATAAAAATTGGATCCGAGCCGTCAAGGCAGACTGACCACAATGCCAGCTCGTAGAAATTTATTGGGCGCTCATTGACACTGACCTGAAAGCAAGCAAAATAAAATGCATACCCTTTTTTTCGCATTATCTGTGGGCATGATGATTTTGCTCAATAACCACACGGAGGAACACCATGAAAAAAATCAACCTATTCGAAGCCAACGGGTTCAACGACCTGGCCATGAAGAACTTTCTGGTCCACGAATCAGCCTATTTCAAGATCCTGAACTTCAACTTCCGGGCAGGACAGAAGTTGCCCATCCACTCGCATGACATCGAGGGCCAGCTTTCCATTCTCGTCCTGGAAGGCGAAGGCGAATTTCTGGCGAAAGACGGGACTCTGCCGGCCAAAGCCGGCGATGTTCTCGTCTGCGACATTGCCGTTCCCCACGGGATCAGGGCGATCACCGACATGCGCACCGTGGTCACCATTGCTCCGCCTATTTGAACGAATGTGAAGGGTGTGTTGTAAAAGGATCATACCGGTCGCTTTTGCCGGCCGTTGGCGTGCGAAACGAAAGCATCTGCTAAGGGTTCTGGTTAGAGGCCAAGGCCGCAGGGAAATATGCCCATGGCAAGGGTGGCGGGAAAAAGAGTGTCGACCGGACCAAGATACGCACATTGCGAGATCAAGGTGTCTCATTGCGGAAGATCGCTGAGCAAGTGGGGTGTAGCCTGTCGACCGTTCAGATGAATCGGATGGCGACTTTGTACTTGACGACATCTCCGACACCATCGCCACCGCAAACAACCTAATTACACCAGCCACCCGATCAGAAGCGCCTGCGAGGAACATGCGAAAATGACAAGGGAGTACAATCGAAAACGGCAACCGGGGAACAGATGGGGGACAAACCCGTAACTTCGAGAACAAAAAACAAAAAAGGGCCTAGATTTTACACCTAGACCCTTGTTTTTACTGGAGCCAGGAAAGAGAATTGAACTCTCGACCTACTGATTACGAATCAGTTGCTCTACCAACTGAGCTATCCTGGCGAAAACAGCGAAGTCGTAGCTATCCAAGGCGAGGGCCAGCGTCAAGGGAAAAATCAAAACAGGGTCCGCGCTTCCACTTCAGTCGATCCGCATCACAACCGGCACGAGCAAAACGGCCCCGCCGCGCTGGAACTCGCCCCAGCCTTTGTAGATTCCGGGTCCGGGAAAATGCACCTCGAAGGCGACCGTGGAAGGATCGCCGCCGTCCGCAGGATGTGCGTGGACATAGCGCCGTCCGTCGGAACTGAGGATCACCAGGTGCCCCATGGCGCCCAGATAGGGCTCGAGGTCCGTAACGGGGGTTTCGTTCAAATCCTTCAAGGCGAAGCTGATCCGGTGCAGGCCAGGGTCCTGGGAAATGGCCACGTCCGCCAGCAGTTCATCGGTCTGCACCATTCCAGGCACGTAGGGTTCTAGAGGCGGAGCGGGAGACCCCTCGCCCTCGACGCGCAGTTCGGCCATGAGCGTCACCGCGCTGCCGCCTCGGGGAGTGAAATCCGCGTAGAGATAATAGGTTCCGCCTTCCGGAAAGGTCATCGCCGCGGTCATGGTCCCTTCCGGGCCCGGCTCGGGATGGATGTGCGTGAACTTGTCGAGCCCTTGGCGCACGATGATCAGATGCACTTTCTTCTCGTGCACGATCTCGAATTCGGACACCGGGGCTCCGTAGGCGTCGGTCAGCTTCAGGGTGACCTCGGCCTGCTCTCCGGCCCGGGGCGTTTCAGGGTTCGCGCCGATGGTCAGATGAAAGGCGGTCGGGTCGATGCCGTGGGCGGCGTGGTCCGTGGCGGCGAAGAGAGGCGCGGACACGCCGCATAAGAACAGCAACGCCAGGAAAACACAAAGTGATCTGCGCATAAAAACCTCCGGGATGAAATCGCATTCATTACCCTTTCTTAAACACCGGCAAGGTTTACGCAAGGAAAAACGAAGCTCGACGGAGACGCGCCCTCTTCTTCCGCCTTCTTACGAACGGGCCAAAAAAAACCCGCCATAAGGCGGGTGATCGGGCTATTGGTGGAGGGGGGAGGATTTGAACCTCCGAAGTCGTACGACGACAGATTTACAGTCTGTTCCCTTTGGCCACTCGGGAACCCCTCCGAACAGAGGCGGTTGATAGATGAGCCGGCGGCGGGGGTCAAGGTTTTTTTTCATTCCGGGCAATATCAAGATCCTGACTCTGCTGGATAATCTCCTCGCGCAGGGCGAGAAACTCTTCCCGGTGTTTGAGCAGCGTGTCCACCAGCGCCGGATCGAACAAGCGTCCGCGCTGTTCCTCCAGGTGCGCCAGAGCTTCGGCCACGCTCCAGGGTTCCTTGTAGACGCGGCGGCTGAGCAGGCTGTCAAGCACGTCCACCACCCGCGCGATGCGGCTGAAAATGTGGATGTCCTCTCCCTTCAGGCCGGAGGGATACCCGCCGCCGTCCCAGGCCTCCTGATGTTCGAGGGCGATGCGCGCCGCGGCCTGCATGATGTGATTTCCGGAACGGTTCAGGATGTCGAAGCCCAGACGGGGATGACGCTCCATGATCCGCCGCTCCATCTCGTCCAGGGGGCCGCTTTTGAGCAGCACGCTGTCGGGGATGGCCACCTTGCCCACGTCGTGCATGGGCATGGCCAGGCGCAGCAGATCGCAATCATCCTCGGACAGCCCCGCGTGACGGCCCAAGAGCCAGGCCATCTCGGCCACGCGACGCACGTGCATGCCCCCGGCCAGGGCCCGGTTTTCCACCACTTCGCCCAGGGTGAAAATGACCTCCCGATGCGTCTGGGCGATCTCCCGGTTGAGTTGCAGATTCTCGAAGGCCACGGTCACGTTGGCCGCGAAAACCTGGATCAGGTCCTCTTCCAGAGGCGAAAGCTCCCGCGGGATGCGCAGAAAAAGCACATGTCGGGCCCCGCCGGCCATGCCGAAGCATCCGGCGCAACCGGACTGGCTGAAAAAATACCGGTTCTCGCGCACGGCCTCGCGGACCAGGGCCATCTCCTGCTTCTTGAGCACCTCGCTGGCCAGTCGCGACTCCAGACTGGCGAAATCACCGGTGCCGGCGAAAATGATGAAATCGTCCAGGCGGTCCCTGGCCGCGAGCCCCGAGGCGTCCCCCATGTACATGGAGCCGTCCTCCAGGTGCAGGAGCGAGGTCATCTGGGTCAGCACCCCGCGCGCGAACAGTTCCAGGCTGTCGGTCTGGAACAGCCCGGTCGAGGCGGCGATGATGTCCTCAAGGCCCTGCCGGCTGGAGTCGATGACGCGCAGATCGCGATAGGAACGGATGCCCGTGGTCACGGCGGTAAAAAGCTTCTGGGCGGTGAGTTCGGATTTGCTCTTGTAGTCGTTGATGTCGTAATTGATGATGACCTGGCGTTCCGGCGCCTGGCCGGGCTGCCCCGTGCGTAGGATGATGCGCACCAGCGAATTCCCCAGTTCCTCGCGCACCTGACGGGCAAGCTCCAGGCCAGCATGGCCCGTCTCCATGACCACGTCGAGAAGCATGACCGCCACATCGGGGTTGGCGGTCATGACGCGCAGGCCCTCCTCCGCGCTGAAGGCGCTCAAGAACTCAAGCCCACCGCCTTCGAATTCGAAGCCTTCCAGCACCATGCGCGTGATGCTGTGCACGTCCTCCTCGTCGTCCACGATCAGCAGCTTCCAGCTCCGGTTTTTCCGGACGGCTGCCTCCTCGGCCTCCTCGGCGGCGAAGACGATCTCCTCGCGCGATTCGTGATCGGTCACCTTGTCCCCCTCGTCAATCGGGATACGTGGCGCGGATGGCCAGGATCTCATCCAGATTCCGCAAGAAAATATCCACCAGGAAGGGGTCGAACTGACGCCCCCGTTTCTCCCGCAGATAATCCAGGACCTCGTTCAAGGGCCAGGCCTTCTTGTAGACCCGGTCGCACGACAGAGCGTCGAAAACATCGGCCAGGGCGGTGATGCGCCCGAAGATGTGCGTCTCGTCCTCGACCAGCCCGTGCGGATACCCGCCCCCGTCCCAGTGTTCGTGGTGCTGGAGGGCGATGGTCGCGGCGGTGCGCATGATGCGGCGCGGCGAGGCCTTGAGGATGGAGTGCCCGATCACGGTATGGGTCTTGATGATGGAGAACTCTTCCTCGGTGAGTTTGCCGGGCTTGAACAGGATGGAATCGGGGATGCCGATCTTGCCCACGTCGTGCATGGGCGAGGCCATGCGCAGAAGATGCGCCCGCTCTTCCGACAGTCCGGCCTTGAGCGCCAGCAGATAGGAGTATTCGGCCACGCGCTTGACATGATGGGCCGTCTCCTTGGAGCGGGTCTCCACCACTTCGCCCAGGGTCAGCACCACCTCGCGCTGCGTGGCCACGATCTCCTCGGTCAGGAAGAGGTTGCCCAAAGCCACGGCGATGTTGCCGCCCAGGATGTGCAGCAGCCCGCATTCCGTCTCGTTCAAGGGACGCCCGAAAAAAACGTGGAAGAAATAGTGCTGGTCCGTGTGGGTGTTGAAGAACCGGGCCGCGAACTCCTGTTCCAGCACCAGTATCGGCCCTTCCCGGACTGCGCGCTCGTTGAGTTCGCGCATGCGCTCGATGAGCGCGTCTGCGGGCTTCGCGGATACGCCTCGGCGCTCCAGCACCTCGAAGCCGTCGTCGACGCACAGGGCCACCAGTCCGTGCTCATGGCAGGAAGGACCGGCGCAACGTCCGGTGCGCAGGATGTGCTCCAGGGCCAGGACAAAGAAGTCCGGCACGGAAGTGGCCGCGAACAGGGCCGAAGAAGCGCGGATGACCTCCTGGAGCCCCAACCGGCCAAGCTCGATGGTGCGCAGGTCGCGGTAGGACCGGATGGCAGCCGTGATGGAGGTGAAGAGGCGCTGCTCGCTGAGTTCCGCCTTGTGCTTGTAGTCGTTGATGTCGTACTCGGTGATGACCTTGCGTTCCGGGGCCTGGCCGGGCTGTCCCGTGCGCAGGATGATGCGCACGAAGGCGTTTTCCGCCTCCTGCCGAACGTGCCGGGCGAACTCCAGGCCCGCGTTCTCAGTCTCCATGACCACGTCGAGCAGAATCACGGCCGTGTCGGGATGCTCGCGCAGCAACTCCCGGGCCTCGGCGCCGGAATAGGCGTGCAGGTACTTCACGGGGGCGCCCTGATAGCGGTAGTCTCCCAGGGTCAGTTCCGTGACCTTGTGCACGAAGTCGTCGTCGTCCACGATCATGACCTTCCACGCCCCCCGGCTCTCGGTTTGGGGGGCCGGGATCTCGTCGGCGAAAAGGACTTCTTCCATTGAATGCTTCGGTTCCATCGACTGTGCTCCATTGGGGCGGAATCAATCAGGGAATTCATGGCGAACGGCGACAAAGGAATCCAGCCTTCGCATCAGGGCGTCGACCAGGCGGGGATCGAACATTTCTCCGCGCTGGGAGAGGATGTGGTCCCGCGTCCTGTCCAGGGTCCAGGGGTCCTTGTAAACCCGGCGCGACAGAAGCGAATCGAACACGTCCACCAGGCAGACGATGCGCCCGTAGATATGGATGTCCTCCCCGGCCAGGCCCTGGGGATAGCCGCCTCCGTTCCACCACTCGTGGTGCTCGTGGGCGATGACAGCCGCGGCCTGCATGATGGGGCGGCTGGAGCCTTTCAGGATCTGATAGCCCAGGCGGGTGTGGGTCTTCATGACCTCGAACTCCTCGCCGGTCAGCTTGCCTGGCTTGAGCAGGATGGAATCGGGAATGCCGATCTTGCCCACGTCGTGCATGGGCGCTGCCAGGCGCACCAGGTCCACTTCCTGGCCGTCCATGCCGATCTCCTCGGCCAGCAGCCGACAGCACTCCGAAACCCGGCGCACATGTCCCGCCGTCTCCTTGGAACGCGACTCCACGCACTCGCCCAGGGTCAGGATGATCTCCTTCTGGGCGTGCAGCAGTTCCGCGTTCAGCAGCATGTTGTCCAGGGCGATGGCCACGTTCCCCGAAAACACCTCCACCAGCTTGCGCTCGAAGGGGTTCAGGGCGCGGTCGAGACGAAAATAGAGCAGGTTCTCGGAGCCGCGCCGGGAGCGGAGATACTGCACAAAGGAGTCCGCGCCGAAAACGCCGCCCCGCTGACGCAAGGCCCGCTGCAAAATCTCCGTCACGGCGTCGTCCAGCACGCAGGCCGCATCGCCCGTCCCGCAGTGGCCGAACTCGCCCGTGCCGGCCAGGACGGCGATGTCCCCGTCCTTGACCGTGGCCGCGAAGCCCGAGGGAGAGTGCAGAAACAGACAGTCCTCGTTGATACGCAAGAGCGAACTCATCTGGTCGAGGACCCCGCGCGCGAAAAGTTCCATGTTTCGCCGCTCGAAAAGCCCCTTGGTGGAATCGATGATCAGGCTCAACCCCTGGCGGCTCTTTTCAATGACGTTCAGATCCCGATACGAACGGATGGCCGTGGTCACGGTGGAAAAGAGTTTCTGGGCGGTGAGTTCCGTCTTATGCTTGTAGTCGTTGATGTCGTAGCGGGTGATGACCTCGCGCTCCGGAGCCTGGCCGGGCTGGCCCGTGCGCAGGATGATGCGCACGCGGCGGTTGCCGAGTTCCGAACGTATGAATTCGATCAGCTCCAGCCCCGCCTGGCCGGTCTCCATGACCACGTCGAGAAGGATCACCGCGATGTCCTCGTGCTCGCGCAGGACGTTGCGGGCCTGGGCCGCGCTGTACGCGCTCAGGAACGAGAGCCCCTTGCCGGAAAAGCTGAGCCCTTCCAACACCATTTTCGTGATGACGTGCACTTCCTCCTCGTCGTCGACGATGAGCAGCTTCCAGCCCGGACGAACCCGCAAGCGTTCGGGCTCTGGTTCCTCGGCAAAAAGAAGCTCGTCGGAGGCGCTGGAAGAAATGTCGGGCTTGAGGTCGTCCATCAGGAATCTCCGCGTGCTTGCGACCCTTCCGAACACAGTCGCCGGCGGGGTTGCGTTCCATACCCATGCCACGGGCGGCTTCATTTATCAAAAGCTTTTTAAAATCACGGCAGAGGGAAAGCAAAAAGCAGACCCGCGGACGCCGGAACCTCCGCCTCCATGGCCGATCCGTGCGCGAAAATGATGGACCCGCGCGCCTCCCCTTGCGCCGCAACGAGGAGCGCGAGCGGAAGGCGGCGACAAAAAAGGCCGCGTCCTGCACATCTGCGGAACGCGGCCTTTTGCGGACGATGCGGAAAAGTCCGGTTAAAGCAGACGAATGGCCCGACCCAGATCCAGACCCTGAGCCTGGGCCCTGGTCAAAGCCTCCTCCCCGCCGAGCACGCAGACCAGGCCGGAGGACGCGGTCTCGCGCAGAAGCGTCCCGAATTCCCGGAAGTGTTCTTCGCCCGTGGCCAGAACCTCGTCACGGATGCGCTGTCGGGTGGCGGTGCTCACTCCGGCCAGATGCTGGCTCAGGGCCGTGAAGCCCTTGGAATCCGGCAACTGGTAGGGATCGAGATCACCGGAAGTGCCGATGATGGCTTTCAACAGTTCGCCCCGGTCCAGGCCCACCGTTTCCAGGAACTTGCCGCATCCGTCGAAGGCGGCCAGGGTGGAGGCGACGTTGGGGTCGCGGTAGGAGCCGAAGCTCATCAGCCCTGAAAGGCGGCCATAGCTGCAAAAGCCCCCATAGGCCCCTCCCAGCACGCGGACCTGCTCCCAGAGCCAGGTCGTGCGCAGGTACTTGACCGCGACCAGGCTCGATCCGTGAAAACGGTACCCGGCCTTGTGCAGATCGCAGGCCTTGCCCACGTAGTTGACCTGGGCCGGGATGACGAGCCCCTCGTGCCCGCTCCCGTCAGGCAGGGACCAGGACGCCGCGGGAACAGCCTCTCTCGGCAGGTCGTCCACAAAGGCGCGGAATCCGTCGCCGTGCCTGTCCAGCATGCCCTCGTCCATGGTCAGATTCATCACCGCGCCGTCCCTGCGCGCCAAGACCCGGCGCAACTCCTCCAGATCGGCCAGCACGCCCTTCCAGTCCGCGTCCAGTCTCGTGACCAGTTCGCGCAGGAAGAAAAGGTTGGAGACGCCTCCCATGCGCTCCTGCAGGCTGTCGGCCAGGTTGAAGCGCGACCGCAGACGCAGGCCCACGAAATGATGCCCCGAGGGCACCAACGCGTGTTCAAGCCCGGCCTTCTCCTCCAGCACCATCTGACGGAAACGCTCGCGGTCGTCGAAACGGGGCCGGGTCAGGGCGTCGCGCACGATGTCGAGCATGTCGCCCACGCGCGCGCTCACGGCCTTGGCCCGCACCACCAGCCGGGCCACGGGCGCCGCGCCGTCCTCGCGCTGGGACAGAAGACTCCGGGCATAGACCCCGCCGGTCTTGCTGGCTATGCGCTTGGAGAAGGACACATAATCTTCCCGCGTGGTGCCCATCTCGGTCAGGGCGCGGCCGAACAGCGGCACCAGGGGGATGAGGCGCTCGGGCACGGCGCTCATGTCCAGGGCCAGATCCATGTAGCAGATGTCGTTGGTGGGCAGGTCGTGCAGCAGCGCCGTTGCTTCGCCCCACTCCCTCGCCTCCGTGGGCGTGAGGCGCACCCGCGGATCGATGTCCTCGCGCGACAGGCAGGGCAGCGTGGCCAGGGCCTCGGGGGAATCCGGGGCTTCCTGCATGCGCCGCAGCTCCTCCGTGCGCCGCGCCAGTTCCTCGTCGGACAGGGCGGACTGCGCCTGGCGCAGCCTCTGGATGCGCTCCCGCTCTTCACGCTCAACCCTGGCCTCGTGGCCTTCCTCGGGTTCGAGAATGACCACGCTGGCGTGCGGGTTGCGCAGGATATGACGCTCGATCAGATCCTCGAAGACCCGCTCGCCGCGCGCCAATCGTTCCTTCAGGGCGGCCAGGGGCTTCTCGAAAGCCACCAGTTCCAGGGGATCGCGGTCGTAGAGCCAGGAGCCCAGGGCGCGCAGCATGACGATGAGCCCGCGCGGATAGGAGCCGGTGTTGTTCTCGCGCAGGTCGAATTCGGCGGAATTGACCCCGGCCTCGATCAGGTCGGCCTCGAAGCCCCTGGCCACGATGTCTTCCAGCGTCTTGACGATAAGCTCGCGCACGGCCTGAAAGTTTTCCGGCAGCACGCCCTTCATGCCCACGGAAAAATACATCTGGGCCATCTCGTGCTCCACGCCCGCCCCGGTCAGGTCCTCGCCCAGGCCCGATTCGATGAGCGCCTTGCGCAGCGGCGAGGCGTTCATCCCGGTCAGCAGGCCGTCCAGGATCTTGCAGGCCAGCACGGTCTCCGGGTCTTCCTTGCCGGGCAGCAGCCAGTTCATGGTCAGCATGCCGAGAGCCTCCTCCTCGCCCATGGCCTCGAAGCCCAGACGCGCTTCGCGCGGGGCGTCGAAGGGCTTTTGCAGGGCCACGGCCGAATTCACGTCCAGAGCCTCGAACTGGTCCAGGTACGGGCGCAGCAGGTCAAGCCGCTCCTCAGGATCGTCATCGCCGTAGAAAAAGATCCAGGCGTTGGACGGATGATAGAGGGTGCGGTGGAAATCCAGAAACTTCGCGTAGGTCAGGTCCGTAATGGCGCCGGGATTGCCGCCGGAATCCAGGCCGTAGGTCGTGTCCGGAAAAAGGGATTGCTGCGAGTGTTCGGAGAGCTGCGAATCCGGGGAAGAGTACACCCCTTTCATTTCATTATATACGACGCCCTTGATGGCCAACTCACCGCCCGCGGCGGGCAGGTCCAGGTGCCAGCCCTCCTGTTCGAAGATCTCGGGCGTGATGCGCGGAAAAAAAACAGCGTCCAGATAAACGTCGACCAGATTGTAGAAATCCTTGAGGTTCTGGCTGGCCACCGGATAGCAGGTCTTGTCCGGGTAGGTCATGGCGTTCAGGAACGTCTGGAGCGAACCTTTCAAAAGGTCCACGAAAGGCTCCTTGACCGGATACTTGCGCGACCCGCACAGCACCGAATGCTCCAGGATGTGCGCCACCCCCGTCGAATCCGACGGCGGGGTGCGGAAGCTGATGCCGAAGACCTTGTTCTCGTCGTCGTTGACCATCGACAGGACGCGCGCCCCTGTCCGGTCGTGCACGAAAAGATCGGCCCGGGACGATATTTCCTGGACATGAGCGCTTGAAACGCGGGTGAATCCTTTAGCCATGGCTTCTCCTCGAAACGGTTGATGCTTGTCTTGCCAAACCGGACTGGGCGTTTTTGCAAACCACTCCCTTTGCAAGTCCGAGGGACTTCTGTAAAGACCGGGACTGCAAAGTCAATGCTTGAAAGGAGAGTTCCATGTCCAAGATCCTCGTCACCGGCGGCGCCGGATACATCGGTTCCCACACGACCCTGGCCCTCGTCGAGGCCGGATACGAGGTCGTGGTCTACGACAACCTGTCCACGGGCAAAGCCGAGGCCGTCCTTCCGCCGGCGCGCCTCGTGGTCGGTGACCTGGCCGAGACCGGCAGGCTCGACGCCCTGATGCGGGCGGAAAAATTTTCGGCGGTCCTGCATTTCGCGGGTTCCATCGTGGTGCCCGAATCGGTGGAGAACCCGCTCAAGTATTACCTGAACAACACCAACAACACCACGGAACTGATCCGCCTGGCGGTCCGAAACTCCATTCCCCGGTTCATCTTCTCCTCCACAGCCGCCGTCTACGGCATGCCGGACACCCCGGCCGTGACCGAGGACAGTCCCGCCAAGCCCATCAACCCCTATGGCCGCACCAAGCTGATGAGCGAGTGGGTCATCGAGGACACGGCGGCGGCGCACCCGGACTTCTCGTTTGTCATCCTGCGCTATTTCAACGTGGCCGGGGCCGATCCGGCGGGACGCATCGGCCAGTGCACCCCCGACGCCACGCACCTGATCAAGGTCGCATCCCAGGCCGCGCTTGGCCGCAGAAGCGCCCTGCACATCTTCGGCACGGACTATCCCACCCCGGACGGCACCTGCATCCGCGACTACATCCACGTCGCCGACCTGGCCGGGGCCCACGTGCTCTCCCTTGGGCATCTGGAGGCGGGCAACCCGTCGGGCATCTTCAACTGCGGCTACGGACACGGCTACTCCGTGCGCGAGATCGTTGCCGCCGTGAAAGAGGCCAGCGGCGTCGACTTTCCCGTCATCGAAAGCCCGCGCCGGGCCGGAGATCCGCCCGCGCTCATCTCCAATCCGGCCCGCATCCGCTCCACCATGGACTGGAAACCGGCCCACGACGACATCCGCGACATCGCCCTCTCGGCCTACAGGTGGGAAATGGGTCTCTAGCGGATCGCCGTTTTGGAACGGCCTGCGAATTTTGAATTTTCCAGGCTGTCAGGCAGGAAGCAGGATGCCCGAGGCATACCGGGTTTTTCCCCGGCGACCGATGGGCTGCAAACTTGACTTCGGGTGCGGGATATTCCACTGTTCTGCCCTTCATTGCAACGCGAATAACGAAAATTTGTGCCCGCCACGCCTGCCCGTGGTCCGTCGGCACAGCAGATAACCCGGAGGAACGCCGTCCCATGAGCGATTACAAGAAAACCCTGAATCTCCCCTCCACCACCTTCCCCATGAAGGCCAGCCTGACCCAGAACGAACCCAGGGTCCTGGACGGCTGGTACGAGTCCGACGCATACGGGGCCATGATCGCCGCCAACGAGGGACGCGCGCCCTATGTCCTGCATGACGGCCCTCCCTACGCCAACGGCCACATCCACATCGGCCACGCCATGAACAAGATCTTGAAGGACGTCATCGTCAAGCACCGCAACCTGACCGGCCGTCAGGCCCAGTACGTGCCCGGGTGGGACTGCCACGGCCTGCCCATCGAGCTGAAGGTCGAGCAGGAGCTGGGCGGAAAGAACAACTTCTCCACCCTTGAAATCCGCAGGAAGTGCCGCGAGTACGCCCTCAGGTATCTGGACATCCAGCGCGAGGAGTTCAAGCGCCTGGGCGTGCTCGGCACCTGGGACAAGCCCTACCTGACCATGACCCCGGACTACGAGACGGCCACGGCCCGCGAACTGGCCAATTTCTACAAAAAGGGCTCCGTGCAGCGCAACAAGAAGCCCATCTACTGGTGCGGGTCCTGCGAGACGGCCCTGGCCGAGGCCGAGGTGGAGTACGACGACCACACCTCGCCGTCCATCTATGTGCGCTTTCCGCTGGAAGCGGCCAAGCTGGCGGAGGTTTTCCCCCAGGCCGAGGCAGGAAAAAGCTTCATCGTCATCTGGACGACCACGCCCTGGACCATCCCGGACAACCTGGCCGTGGCCGTGCATCCGGACTTCGAATACGACCTGATCCAGGCCGGCGAATGTTTCTACATCCTGGCCAGGGAGCTGGCCGAAGTCTGCGCCGCCAAATTCGGCTGGTCCGAGTGGAAGTCCCTGGCCACGGTCAGCGGCGCGGCCCTTGAAGGCCTGGTGGCCCGCCATCCCTTTTACGACCGCCCCTCCCCCGTGGTCACCGCCGACTACGTGACCCTGGACGCGGGCACGGGCTGCGTGCACACCGCCCCCGGCCACGGCCGCGAGGACTACGAGACCGGCCTGCGCCACGGGCTTGAGATTCTCTCTCCCCTGGACGACCAGGCCCGCTTTTTGCCGAGCGTGGAATTCTTCGGCGGCAAGAACGTGTTCGAGGCCAATCCCCTGGTCATGGCCAAGCTGACCGAAGTGGGGCACCTCCTGGGCAGCGAGAAGATCCGCCATTCCTATCCGCACTGCTGGCGCTGCAAGAAGCCCGTCATCTTCCGGGCCACGACCCAGTGGTTCATCGCCATGGAACATGACGACCTGCGCGGCAAGACCCTCGACGCCATCGACAGCAAGGTGCGCTGGATTCCGGCCTGGGGCAAGGAGCGCATCCACAGCATGATCAAGTTCCGCCCCGACTGGTGCATCTCGCGCCAGCGCATGTGGGGCGTGCCCATCATCGCGCTCTTGTGCAAGGACTGCGGCGACGCATGGTTCGACGGCGACTGGGCCCATTCCATCGTGGACCGCTTCGCCGCGCATCCCACCGGCGCGGACTACTGGTTCGAGGCCCCTCTGGACGAAGTCGTGCCGGACGGTCTGACCTGCCCCAAATGCGGCGGCACGCACTGGGAAAAGGAAGACGACATCCTGGACGTCTGGTTCGACTCCGGCACCAGCTTCGCCGCCGTGGTCGAGGGGCGGGAGGAATGCACCTTCCCCGCCGACCTGTATCTTGAGGGCACGGACCAGCATCGCGGCTGGTTCCACTCTTCGCTCCTGGCTTCCATGGGCACGCGCGGCATCCCGCCCTACAAGGCGGTGCTGACCCACGGTTTCGTTCTCGACGGCCAGGGCCGCAAGATGTCCAAATCCATCGGCAACGTGGTCGCCCCGCAGGAGATCATCGAAAAGCACGGGGCAGAGGTCCTGCGCCTGTGGGTGGCCTCGGAGAACTACCAGGAGGACCTGCGCATCTCCGATGAGATCATCGGCCGCCTGGTGGACGCCTACCGCAAGATCCGCAACACCTGCCGCTTCATCCTCGGCAACCTGAGCGACTTCGACCCGGCCACGGACCTGGTGGCCACGGCCGATATGCTGCCCCTGGACCGCTACGCCCTGAACATGGTCCGGGGCAGGCACCAGACCATCCAGGCCGCCTACGAGAGTTTCGAGTTCCACAAGGTCTACCACACCCTGCACAACCTGTGCACCACGGACTTGAGTTCCTATTACCTCGACATCATCAAGGACCGCGTCTACGTCAACGGCGCCACCAGCCTGAAGCGCCGCTCGGCCCAGACCGCCCTCTACCACATGCTGCTCATGATCATGGGCGACATGGCTCCGATCCTGAGTTTCACGGCGGAAGAGATCTTCCAGCACCTGCCCCGGGCCATGCGTCCGGCGGGCAGCACGGTCTTCGCCATGCGCGTGCCCGAGATCGAGGGAAGCCTTTTGAGCGAAGAGGAGGAGGCCGTCTGGAACCTGGTCTTCGCCGTGCGCGGCGACGTAACCCGGGCCATCGAGCCGTTGCGCCAGTCCAAGGCCCTGGGACATTCCCTGGACGCGCGGGTGACCATCCACGCCACGGACGAGGCTTTCCAGGTGCTGTCCAGCGTGGCCGCCGACCTGCGCGACGTGTTCATCGTCAGCCAGGCCCTGGTCACGGATGCGCCCGCTCCGGCCGAAGCCGTGCGCGGCGAGGTCGAAGGCGTGGCCGTGACCATCGCCAAGGCCCTGGGCGAGAAATGCGCCCGCTGCTGGATCTACGACGAAAACCTGGGCACGGACCCCGCGCACCCCCAGGCCTGCCCGCGCTGCACCCAGGTGCTCAAGGAATACCATGCCTAAAACGCCCCGCGTGCCCTGCAAGCCCGACATGAAGCGGCGCTACCGGACCATCGGTCTGGTCGCCGCCGCCGTGTTCGCCCTGGACCAGCTGACCAAGCTCTGGATCCAGCAGGCCATTCCGGTCTGGGAAAAGGGCTTCACGGTCATTCCGGGTTTTTTCGACATCGTGCACATCCTGAACCGGGGCGCGGCCTTCGGCTTTCTGAACCGCCACGACATCGACTGGCAGCGGCCCTTCTTCATCGTGGTCTCGATCCTGGCCGTGGGTCTGATCTGGGTCCTGGCCAGGAGCCAGGAGGACGACGGGCCCTTCTATGTCCACGGATTGGGCCTGATCCTGGGCGGCGCCCTGGGCAACCTGCTGGATCGGACGCGGCTCGGGGTGGTGGTCGATTTCCTGGATTTCTACGTGGGCGACATGCATTGGCCGGCCTTCAACGTGGCCGACATGGGCATCTGCGTCGGCGCGGGAGCTCTCCTCGTCTCCTTTTACCAGCAGAGGCGCCGCTGTGTTCCCGACAATACTTGAGATCGCGCCCTTCGTCCTTTTCGGCATCGAGTTCGGCCCCTTCGCCTTGCATACCTACGGCCTCTTCGTGGCCGCGGGCTTTCTGCTGGGCATCGCCTGGTCCATGCGCGAAGCGCGGGGGCGGGGGCTGAACCCCGACACCGTATCCGACCTGGGCTTCTACATCATCCTCGGGGCCATCCTCGGGGCGCGCCTTTTGTATGTGCTCATCAACCCGACCTATTTCTGGCACAATCCCCAGGAAATCATCATGTTCTGGAAAGGCGGCCTGGTCTTTTCCGGCGGAGCCATCCTGGCCACGCTCTTTGCGCTGGCCTTCCTCAAAGTCAGGAAGGAAGATCCCTGGCTGTGGATGGACATCCTGGCTCCGGGCATCGGTCTGGGCGAAGCCGTGGGCCGCATCGGCTGCCTGGCCGCCGGCTGCTGCTACGGAGCGTCCTGCGATCTGCCCTGGGCCGTGACCTTCTACCATCCCGAATCCCTGGCTCCGCTGCACACGCCGCTGCACCCCACCCAGCTCTACCACAGTCTGGCGGGTCTGGCCTGCTTCGCCGCCACCCTGGCGCTGAAATCGAAGACCCGCGCCTCCGGGCAGCTCATGGGCGTATTCCTGGTTCTTTTCGGAACGCTGCGCTTTGTCATCGAACTCTTCAGGGCCGACTATCGCGGCGATTTCGGCCCCATCAGCGTGACCCAGATCATCGCCCTTTGCGGCGTGGCCCTGGGGCTTTTCATCATCCAGCACAGGAGAGGCCATGTTCGCTAGCATCCCCCCGGACAAGCTCGTCTACGCGCTTCCGCTCTTGATTCTGCCCATCATCCCCAACGTCTGGTCCATCTGGCACTTGTACACGAACGAATTTCCGACGCATCAGGAACGGGCGGCCTGGATTGTGGCCCAGATCGTCTTGCCGGTCGTCGGTGGTCTGGGCTATATCCTCTTCGGCAGAAAACGGGCCGTCAAAAAACAGTAGCATCCGGCCCTTCCCCTCGCGGAAGCGGCCAAGGACAACAGCACCCAGAGAGGTTCGCATGTCTTCTTTTCCCCATGGCAGGACAATCCTGATCACCGGAGCCCTGGCGGCTCTGCTGGCGACGATCCCCGCCTGTGTCACCACCTCGGATTTCGACCGCCTGCGCAGTCAGGTCTATTCCCAGGAGCAGGAACGCATCAAACAGCAGGAGCGCATCACCCAGCTGGAAGCCGAACTGGCCCGCAGCCAGCCCGCCCAGGCCAACAACTGGGCGGAAGTGAACGCCTTGCGCGGCGACGTGGCCTCGCTCACAGGACAAATCGACGATTTGCGCAGAAGCGAGGAAATGCGGCAGCAGGCCGCCGGCGGAGCCGTGACCGTGGATACGCTCCACACCAGGGTGACCGATCTGGAGCGCAAGACCCTGTTCATGGCCACGCAGCTTGGCGTGGTCTTCGACGAGATGCCTCCGCTTCCCGCGACCCAGGGGGCGCCGACCGGCGCTGTTCCGGGAATGACACCTCCGGCCGCTCCGGCCGCTCCGACGGCGCCGCAGCCTTCCACCGCCATGTCCCAGCCCGAGGTTCAGCCCGAGCTTCCTCCCGCGACCGCTCCGGCGCCGCAGGCCGAAGTACCCGGCCAGGAGCTGTACCAGCAGGCGCTGGAGAGCTTTTACGCCATGAAGTACAAGGAGGCGCAGACCACCTGGGCCGAATTCGTCAAGGGCTTTCCCAAGGATCCCCTCGTGCCCAACGCCATTTTCTGGCAGGGCGAGTGTTTCTTCCAGATGCAGGACTACGCCAACGCCGTGCTGACCTACCAGAAGGTCATCGAGGACCACAGTTCGTCGAACAAATACACGGCCGCCCTCCTCAAGCAGGGCATCTCCTTCTTCAAGCTGAAAAAAGACCAGGCCGGCAAGCTGGTGCTCGAGGACCTGATCAAGAAACATCCCAAGTCCGCCGAGGCCAAACGGGCCCAGGCATACCTGAAGGGCGGCAGCTGAAAGGCCGCGAGGAACACACATGTCCACCCACGAATACAGCCGCATCGTCAGCCTGCGTTTTCCTCCGGAATCCTCCGGCCAGCCGATGATGTACTATCTGGCCAGACATTTCGATCTGACCTTCAACATCCTGCAGGCCAACATCAACCCGCGCCGCGAGGGACACATGATCCTGGAGCTTTCAGGCACCAGGGAGCACTACCGCCAGGGCGTGACCTATCTGCAGGAGCAGGGCATCAAGGTCACGCCGGTGGCCCACGAGATTTCGCGCAACGAGGAGTCGTGCATGCATTGCGGACTGTGCACGGCCCTGTGTCCGTCCAAGGCCCTGCATCTCAACCTGGAGACGCGGATGGTCGATTTCGACCAGGACAAGTGCACGGCGTGCAACCTGTGCGTCACGGTGTGCCCGGTCCAGGCCATGATCATGGAGGTCGACCCGGATACCTGGTAAAGGAGGAGTCATGACCGTCGTCGAACGTTCTTTCGCCCGCGTCGATGCCGCCTTGAAAGGGTATCTGCGCGTGCTGCCCGGAAACCGGTTCACCCCTCTTTTCGCCTCCACCCAGACGGGGGGCTCGCCGCAGCTTTCCGAAAATGCGCAATCCGCCCTGCCTGACGGGCTGGGGCACTATCTGCGCGCCATGGATGAAAAACTCGACGCCATCCTCTCCATCCTGACCAGGCAAACCCTGCAGGAAGACTTTCCCGTACCCGTGCTCATCCACGACATCAGCGGCGCCGGGCTCAGGTTCAGCGCGGACCGGGAGTTCGAACTGGGGCAGGGCGTGGAGGTGGTCATCGCCCTCAGCAGCCAATCCCGAAGCCTGGCCGGAACGCTGGGCGTGGTCATCCGGACCGAGGAGCATCAGGGGCAGCGGCTGTGGGCGGTGGAATTCAAGGACATCCGCGACTGCGAACGCGAAAAGATCATTCAATTCGTCGTGGCCAGGCAGCGCGAGCACATTCGGGAGCGCAACATCGCCCCTTCATCCTAAGCACGGAAAACAGGCATGCACAAGGAACAACTGAGCCAGGAGCTCCTGAACAGGATCACGACCAAGGCCGAGAGCACCATCCGGGAAGTGATCTCGGCGGCCCTGACCGAAGAGATAAACCGCGCCCTGACCATGGCCCTGACCGAAGGCGAATTCTATCGCGCCATCAGCACCGACCTGCAGGAAGGCCTCAAGTCCATCTATCGGGAGATCAACGCCGCCGCGATCAGCGGCGCCAACGAACCGCCGGCGGCGCCAGTGGCCGACGAAATGTTTTCCGAAGCGTCGACCCAGCTGGGAGCCATCCTGCAGACCACGGAGAAAGCCACCGAGAGCATCATGGGCCTGGTGGAAAAACACCTGGATGCAAGCGAGCGCGCCGCAAGCCTCCTCGATTCCCTGGACAACGGGGAGGTCCGCCCGGAAATCGAGGAGCTGCGCGCCGGAAACCGGGCCCTGGGCGAGGACCTGATGGAGATCATGACCACCCTGAGTTTCCAGGACCTGACCGGCCAGCGCATCAAGCGCATCGTCGCGGCCCTGCAGCAGATCGAGAAGGTGGTCTTCGAACTCTACATGGCCACGGGTTTGTCCATGAAGGCCATGGAGCAGAACCCCGAGCAGTCCGTGGAGGAGATCCGTCAGACATCCAAGGCCCGCGCCACGGAGCTCAAAGGCCCACAGGCCGCGAGCTCGCAGACGGACGTGGACGACCTCCTGAGCCAGCTCGGTTTGTAGTTTTTTCACCCTAAACAACGCAGGCCGGTTACGGAACTCTCCGCGACCGGCTCTTTTCATGGAGATCAGACATGCCTCAGCTTGCCGACATCACCCTCTTTTCCCTGACCCGGACCATGAGCGTCCTGGACCAGCTCTACCAGCAGGAGCCCGACCTGTACGAGGACTTCGTGCGCGAGATCTGCGCCGAATTCACCCTGGCCAAGGAGTACATGCTGGCCATCCAGGAAATGGCCGGCCGCGAGGCCGACCGGGAGACCATCGCCCAGGCCGACCTGACCCTGCGCCACATGCTGGCCCTGTGGGTCCTGAACAACGACCTGACCGTGCCCGTGACCGGGCTCGACCAGATGCAATAGGACGGCAATCGCGATG
>JBFWJY010000019.1:0-78085 GCA_050252955.1 Desulfomicrobium sp. | reverse complement strand
CCTCCACGAAGATGAAGACGTCGCGGATCTCGTCCTCGCTTCTGGACGTGGTCAGGATGACGTCCCACCACACCAGGCATTCCTCGGGGTTGAGCCGGGGCAGGTCGGGGATGTCCTTGACGTGCATAATGACGTGATGCTCGCCCATCTCGCACAGCTCTTCCAGCAGAGAGGCCGGATTGGTCCCGCTCATGAACACGTTTCTGGGCGGAGCGAAGCGGATGCGCCAGGTGTTCATGGACGAATCCGTGGCACAGGTCGGCGTGATGTCCGGGGCGCCAGGCCCAGCTTCCGGGTGCTCCTGGATCGGAGTCAGGGCCTTGAGGCCGCGGATGACTTCTCCGGCCCGCGTGCCCAGGCCCTGTTCCTCGCCTTCGAGCATGGACAGGATGTGGTCCCTGGCCAGAAGCGTCAGGTCGAGAAGCTCCTTGGACACCGAAATCTGGCCGTTGCGCACCAGATTGAAGACCGTCTCCACCTCGTGGGTGAACGAGGCGATGTCCTCGAAGCCGAACATGGCGCCGGACCCCTTGATGGTGTGCATGGCGCGGAAGACCCGGTTGATGACCTCGTCGTTGGCCGGGTCCGCCTCCAGTTCGAGCAGCGAGGTTTCAAGCTCTCCCAGAAGCTCCAGCGCTTCTTCCTTGAATGCCTGGCGGTTCAGTTCTTCTCTGGACATTTTCGCTCCGGGTATGGCGGTTAGCGCAGCAGTTTCTTGGCCACTGCCAGGAGCTGATCGGGTTTGAAGGGTTTGACGATCCAGCCGGTGGCCCCGGCCGCCTTTCCTTCCTCTTTGGAGGCGGCCTGGGATTCCGTGGTCAGCATGACGATGGGCGTGAACTTGTACTGGGGCGTGGCGCGCACGGCGCGGATCAGTTCGATGCCGTTCATGTTCGGCATGTTCAGGTCGGTCACGATCATGTCCACCGGTCCGGACAGCTTGGCCAGCGCGTCCTTGCCGTCGCAGGCCTCGATGACCGCGTAGCCGGCGTCCTTCAGGGTCAGGCTGACCATCTGGCGGACGCTGGCCGAATCGTCGACCGTCATTATGGTTTTGCTCATACGTGTTCCTCTGCGCGATGTGTTATTTCCTTGATGAGACTGTCCGCTCCCAGGCTCGCCGCGCATTCCAGGAGATGGGCGGGCAGGCTCGAAAAGCGGATCTTCCGGTCCTGATCCTTGAGCAGGGCGCACAGGAGCTGGATAAAAGACAGGTCCGAGGCGTCCGTTTCCCCCAGATCGATGCGCATGTCCTCGGCCTGGGGCAGGCGGGATAGCAGTTCGGCGTGGATTTCCCTCGAATGTTCCAGGGTCAGGCTGCCGGAAAGTTTTATGACCGGATGCTGTGGAGCGCCGGTGACGGTGCATGCGAACATGAAAGGCTCCTTGTCCTAGAAAAGTTCCACGTTGTCGCCGAGATCTTCCCCGGGGTCTTTGGTTTTTTCGACATTGTCCGCGCGATGCCGACCTTGGTCCGCATCACCGGGTCCGGCATCGAAGAGTTCCACGTTGTCGTCGCCGAAGAGTTCGACGTTGCCGTTGTCGAAGAGTTCCACGGCGTCGTCTCCGAAAAGCTCCACGTCGTTGTCGTCGAAAAGGGCCACGTCGCCGCTGTCGGACGCCGTCCCGTGATGCCCGAGCACGGACAGGTGCACCAGACGTTCGCTGTCCATGGTGTAGCGCGAGAGCTGCTCGCGCAATTTTTCGGGTTGGCGCGCGGTTTCAAGCTCTGACGCGAATGGTGAGAATCCGCTGAGGATATCCGTGATCTCGTTTTCCAGCTCAAGCAGTTGATCCGATACCAAATCATGGAAATGAATGGAAGATGTCAAGCTGTTGATCTGCGTGATCAGTTCGGTGCTCAGGCCCGAGAGGTGCGCGATGTCCCGGCTCAGTTCGGCGTCGAGGGCGGCGAGATTGCCCAGCACGGTCTCAAAATGGCCCTCGATGCCGCCCACAAGGGCGGACACGTCAGAGGTCCGGGCCATGACCGCCAGCCCGTCCGCCACGGAGGAAATCCGGGTCAGAATCCCGGCCACCTTGCCGGTCCTGTCGCGGGCGTCCACGGAGAGGTTCTGGATCTCCATGGCGATGACGCCCAGGGTGCGTCCCTGGTCTCCGGTGTGGGCGGCCTTGACCCGGGCGTTCAGGGCGATGAGCTCGATCTCGGCTCCGATGTCCTCGATGCCGCGCACAAAGGTGCTGACCGTGGAAATGGTCTCCGCCATGCCCGACATGGCTTTGGACGTTTCGGCGATGTGGGCGCTGCTTGTCCGCATGGCGGTCGTGACGTCGCCGATGTTGTGCCGGATGGAGTCGAGAATGGATGAGTCGCCCTGCTGGTCGGCATAGGCCACGGCGGTGATCTTGGAGCGCAGCTCCTCGATGCCGCGGGCGATGGACTTCAGGTTGCCGATGAGTTCGTCCACAGCACCGGAAAACATCTCCTGCGCCTGGCGCAGCTGCGGGGCCTGGAGCCTCAGCACGTCGCGCACCCAGGATCCGAGGCCGAGTTCGTCCACGTTGCGGGCGCCGATCTCGGAAACGGCCTGTTCCAAAATCTCCTCGACGTGTTCGACCTGCTGGCGGGTGATGTCGTGGAACTGCACCGAGGCGATGACCTGGGCCATGTTCTCGGTCACCTCCCGCGAACCCTTGGCCAGAGCCTGGACCAGGCTGGACGAATGGGCGCGCATGGACTCGAGTTCGCTGATTCCTTCAAAAAGCTCGGAAAACATGTCCTCGACGATGCGCTTGCGCGAGCTGAGCTGCTTCTTGCCGCGCTCGACGGCGGTGGCCACTTGATTCATGAGCAGGTGCGAATGCTCGCGGATCTTCTCGGTATGCTCGTCGATGATCGTGCCCAGGGCCCGGACATCGTCGGCCAGGGTGGTGAACCCGGAACCGGCGCTTCCCAGGCGGGCGCTTTCGATGCGCGTGGTGATTTCGAGCACCTTCAACGTCTGCACCAGGGTGGAAAACTGGGCCATGGCCTGTTCCAGCTCGCGGATGAGTCCCAGCACCTCGGCCATGCCCTGCAAATGATCCGTGGAGGATACGGATGAGAAAACGGCCTTTGCCTCGTCGGCCCGGGTCTGCAATTCGCCGATGGCCGCGTGCAGGGCGCCTTCGCCCACGGAGGAGGCCATGGCCGAGGCCGCTCCGGAGAAGGTGTTGGCCTGCGAATTGATGCCGAAAATCGTGGAGCCGAGCCCGAGAAAATCTTCTTCCCTGTCCTTGATGACGCCGGAGAGGCGGGGGAGGATTCGAGACAGGGTGCCTGCGCATCCCTCCAGCACGGAACCGAGTTCGTGTGGAGAGCGCGCGTTGTCGTCCTGAGGCATGCCGTGTTCCTGTTGCGGGCCGGAGAGTCCGGCCCGCCATGTTGTTAGTTCGTCGCTTCCTGTTCCTCTGCGCCGCGCATGACCTCTAGTTCCTCCTGGGAGAAGACCTTGCCGATGTCGAGGATCATGATGAACTCCTCGTTCTGCTTGCCCATGCCCCGGATGAAGTCGGCGCGGATGGACGTGCCCATGCGCGGCGGCGGGTTGATCTGGTCGCTGGTCATTTCGAACACTTCCCGCACCGAGTCAACTATCGCGCCCATGTAGCAGTTTTCGCCCTCGATTTCCACATCGACGATGATGATGCAGGTGTTCACCGTGTCGTGGGCCTTGGGCATGTCGAATTTGACGCGCAGATCGACCACGGGCACGGCGTGCCCGCGCAGATTGATGACACCGCGCATGAAGGGCGGCGTCTTGGGAATGCGGGTCACGGGCACGAGTTCGATGACCTCTCGCACGGAGCCCGTCTCCAGGGCGAAGACCTCCTCGCCAAGACCGAAGGTCAGGTATTGCAGGGTAGTGTTGTCACTCATCACGTCACCTCGACCTTTGGTTAGAAACGTTCGAATTCATCATCCTCGTCATCGCGCCCCATGTCCAGGGCCAATCCGCCGGCAGCATCCTTGGGGGCGAGGGGCTTGGGCGCGGCCTGGCGGGCAGGCTGCGTCCGTCCGCGATGGGCCGTCTGACGGGTCACGCGGGCCGCCGTCGCGCCCAGATGGAAGAAGGAGATGGAGGATTGCAGCTGTTCGGCCTGGCTGGACAGCTCCTCGGAGGTGGAGGCCATTTCTTCGGAGGCCGAGGCGTTCTGCTGGATGACCTGGTCGAGCTGCTGCAGGGCCTTGTTGATCTGCTCGGCGCCGGCGTTCTGCTCGTTGGACGCGGCGGAGATCTCCTGCACCAGCTCCGCCGTGCGCTGGATGTCCGGGACCAGCTTGGTCAGCATCTGACCGGCCTGGTCGGCCACGCTGACGGTGGAGGAGGACAGCTCGCTGATCTCGGCGGCCGCCGTGCCGCTGCGTTCGGCCAGTTTGCGCACTTCGGCCGCGACCACCGCGAAGCCCTTGCCGTGCTCGCCGGCGCGGGCGGCCTCGATGGCGGCGTTCAAAGCCAGGAGGTTGGTCTGACGGGCGATCTCCTCGACGATGGAGATCTTTTCGGCGATGTTCTTCATGGCGCCCACGGCCTGGACCACGGCCTGACCGCCGGCCTCGGCGTCCTGGGCGGCCTTGAGGGCGATCTTCTCGGTCTGGGAGGCGTTGTCGGCGTTCTGGCGGATGTTGGACCCCATCTGCTCCATGCTCGACGACACTTCCTCAACGGAAGCCGCCTGTTCCGTCGCGCCCTGGGAGAGCTGCTCGGCGGAGGCGCTCAGCTCCTCGGAACCCGAGGCCACGTTGTCGGACGCGGACTGCACCTCGCTCACGATCTCGCGCAATTTGGCGACCATGTCGCGCAGGGCCTGGGCCAGTACGCCGACTTCGTCCTTCTGATCCACATCCAGATTGGCGGTCAAATCGCCCTGCGACAGTTTTCGGGCGAATTCCACGCCCTTCCGCACCGGACCGGTGATGCCCGTGGTTAGGAAAATGGCGGTGAAGACGCCGATGATGACGCCGACGCCGAGGCCCCCGATCATGATCGTGGAGGCAGAGTTCAGATTGACGACGGCTTCGTCGGCGATCTTTTGGGTCCCTTCGAGTCCGGCTTCGGCGGTGTTCCGGGCGGAATCGAGCACCTGCTCGCCGACTTTGGTGCGCTGGGCATTGATACTGTCCAGCGTCTCCCAGTTCGTCTTGAGGCTGAGCATGGCGGCACGGTAATCGGCGCCGCTCTTGCGGGTGGCGGCAACCTGCTTGATGTTCTCTTCCAGCCGGACGAGCGGGGACAGTTTTTCAAAAATCTCGTCCATCTTTGGGAAATTTTCCAGGGCGGAGTCGATCAGTCCGGGATTTCTCTCGGCCTGGGCCCTCCAGACCTTGATACGGGTGTCGTTGCCCAGGCCGATGACGGTGTTGATCCAGGAAATTTTTTCAGCACGTTCCAGAACCTTGTAGGATTCGGCTCCCTCGGTGATTTCCCGGCGCAGATTCGTGTTCAGGCTTTCGAGAAAAAGGTTGCAGTTGTCCATGAATGAAGCCGCCGACTTGTCCAGAGCGGCGCGATCGGCGTTCATGGCCGCGATCGTGGCCACGGTTTGGTCGCTCAGCGCCCCGTAGGACGCAACCTCGGCCTTCGCCACGTCCACGTTGTCTCGAAGCTTCACCAGATCCGAATATTTTTCGGCATGCTTGGACGCGACATCAAGGGATTTGCGGGTTTCATCCAGCATGGCCCGCCCCTGCTGCAGAAACGAATCCGCTTCGGTGAACGCGTAGCCCCGCCAGGCGTACATGGTCAGCAACGAGTTGCGTTCCAGTTCGTTGGCCATTCCGACTTCAGGCACGTATTCGTGGGCAAGCCGGATCGAATCCTTTTCAACGGCCTTCATGTTGACCACGGCCAGACCGCCCAGAGCGCAGGCGATGAGAATCAAAATGCCGAAACCGCCGCCGATCTTGATCCCGAGTTTTATGTTTTTCATTCCTCCCTCCTGTTGGTGAAACGCGGATGATTCCGCTTCACGGTTTTGCGCCACATTCCGCTCGGTGAGGCCTGAACGGCCGAAGAGACCGTTTTTTTTCCTATACGGATTCAAGAATCAAAATCCAGAAAAAAGATGTGCCGGACCCCTGTCGCCAATTTCGATCATGCGCCTGTCCGCAAAAAGCCGTATTCCCGGAATGCATGTCACGGCAGGTTGTCCGCACAGCCCAGCGCCTGCCGGATGCGTCGTTTGGCGGATATGTCGCGCACGAAGACGATGACCCCGGTCAGCGCGCCGCTGAGCGTGTCTCTGATCGGGTAGGCGCTGAATTCGAACACGCGGGTCGCGGTGGCGGAGGTGATCTCCAGGATCTCGAATTCGGTGCGTCCAGTGCGCAGCGTCCTGACCGCCGGACAGCGGGAGCAGCATTCGCTCAGGCGATGGAACGCCTGATGGCATTTGCTGCCCACGACCGGCATTTCTTCGGCATACCACCGCGTCATGGTCTGGTTGGCGTAACGCACGGTCATGTCCGTCGAAAGCACGCTGATCCCTTCCTCGATGCTGCCGAGCAGGTTTTCCAGAAACGCTTCGTTGGCCAGAATCATTTCTTCGGCCGCCTTGCGCCGGCTCATGTCGTAGTGCGTGCCGATAATGCGCACGGGCTCGCCGTCGACGGTCCTTTCCATGAGCTTGCCCCGGGAATGGATCCACTTGAACGATCCGTCGCGGCAGCGCAGGCGGTATTCGATATCATAGAATTCCGTTTCCCCTCTGAAATGCGCCGAGAGCGTGCTCAGGGTGTTCGCGAGGTCATCGGGATGCACCAGGGCCTCCCATTGCGCGACGGTCGGTTCGAGATCGCCTTCCGCGTAGTCGAGCATGGTGTGCCACATGGGCGAGAATTGCAGCCTGCCCGAAGGCACGTCGCAGTCCCAGACGGCTTCCCGCGCCCCTTCAAGGGCGAATTTCCAGCGCTCCTCGCTGGCCTCCAGGGCCTGCTTGGCCTGCATGAGTTCCGTGACCTCGAACCGCATGTGCACGATCTGCGTCACGGCGCCATGGGTGTCGAACACCGGCGCGCTGCGCAGCAGCCAATGCTTGCCGTCGGGAGAACGGTGCGTCCCGTTCTGCACCGCGCGGGTCTTCAGGGCCCTCCAGGCGGTGGCGAAGGCGCCGGCCTCGGGCCGGTCGGCGTCCGTCGATCCGTGGTGCGGGCCCTGCTGATTCAGAACGCTGGCGGGACTCTCGGTGACCGGGACATTCGACCACAGGATATGAAGCTGGGAATCGAGCAAGGTCACCGACACGTCCTGAAGATTTTCCAGGATGGTGCGCTGCACACGTTGCTGCTCGCGCAGTTGGGCTTCGAGGATCTGGCGTTCCCGAATTTCGTCCCGCAGCAGGCGGGTCAATTCTTCGAGTTCGTTCTTGCGCTGGTCCTGACGCAGATCGAAGGAGGGCGTGGTGTCGGCCTGGTTTTCCAGGGTCGCCACTGTGTTCAGAAAAATTTGCGGCTTCTGGCGGATGAGCGCGCAGATGCGTTCGGACACTTTGCCGGACAGGGCCATGAGCAGTTCAGGGTCCTCGTCCAGGAGCCTGGCCAGGGCGTGGATGCGCTCTTCGGTGAGCGGCGCGTTTTCACCTCGTTCGAGCTTGCTCAGATAGGAATGGTGAATGCCGATGCGCTTGGCCACGCTGCGGATTGAATACCCCGAATGCGTGGCGGCAAGAGCCTTTCTACGCTCGCTGAGATAGCTTCCTAGTGCGCTCATGTGTCTACAATAAAGTAGCCGCTTTTTCCGGAGCAAGTCTTTTTTAACCAACAGGGGCGTTATTTTCGTCGCTTTCCGTTCCGGTGTGGCTGCTTCTGTCGCCGCGCGGCTATCACGTATCCGGAAAAAACGTTGACCGCAAAATGCTGGCTATCTCATACTCGCCGGAAGTCGACGGCAAAAACGCTGCAAGAACGCGCCTTGGACATTTGCTTTCCGGGCCATGGCCACGAGAGCATCCGGACTTTTTTGAAATCCTCCTTGCGTTTGGCTTCGATGTTGTGTTGTTACCAATGCTGTCGTTCTTCTGGTTCCGGCCATGGCGTGTCCGCCATGAAAAACGACGCAAGCCCGGGAATTGTGAAAACGCCTTTTGCCGCTTATGCTGCCGACATCGCGGGGGCGAAGCGTGATTCGTTCCCTGAATTCACTCCTTGAGGATGCCAGATGCCTACGCATGAACACCACGAAACACCCTATTCGGATCGGGAAACCGAGGATCTGCGGCGTGAGGTCTTGAGTCTGCGGGAGCGGGTGCGTGAACTTGAGGCCGCTTCGGCGGCGTCCAGCCGGGCGGAAGCGGCCCTGGCCAGACAGGACGCGCTCATGCAGGCCATGCTGCGCAATCTGCCTTTCGACTTCTGGGCGCGGGATCTCGAGGAAAACATCATCATCCAAAGCGACACCTCCGTGCGCCTGTGGGGGGACCTCTCCACCACCAAAGTGGACGAGGCCGACGTTTCCGAGGACATCCGCAAGACATGGAAGGGGGTCAATGAGCATGTATACGCCGGAGCGACCCTTGAAGGCGAGAAGGAATACGTCCTGCCCGGCGGCGAAAAGCGCACCTTTCGCGACATAGTCGCTCCGATCCGCATGGATCAGCAAATCCTGGGCATTCTGGGAATAAACATAGATATCACGGAACGCATAAAAACCATCCAGGCCCTGCACAGGTCCGAAGCCAATCTGGCCTCGCTACTGAACGCCATCGAGGAGTCCGCGGCCCTGATCGAGCCCGACGGCAGGGTCATCACGGTCAACAAGACCTTTGCCCGGCGCGTGGGCCGGACGGAGGCGCAGTGCCTGGGCCACTCGCTCTATGATTTCGTCCCGGATGAGGTTGGCCGGACGCGCAAACGCATACTCGACGATCTGCTTCACAATGCACGCCCCCTGGTTTTCGAGGACGAGCGGGAAGGGCGCTGGATGCGGCACAGCCTGACCCCGGTGCGGGCCGCGGACGGCACGGTGGAGGCCGTCGCCATCTTTGCCGTGGACCTGACCGAGCGCAAAAGGCGCGAAAAGCTGCTCATCGCCCGTCAGAAGCTTGCCGAGCATGCCATCGGCCATCCCTTGAAGGATCTGCTGCGCATGGCCCTGGACGAATTTGAATCCGTCACCGGAAGTACGATTAGTTTTTTGCATTTTCTGGATGAGGAGCAAAAAATCCTGGAAATGCAGGCCTGGTCCAGCAGAACCCTGCTCTCCGGTTTCACGGTTCCGGAAAAGAGGTTTTCCTGCGATCCGTCCCATGACGGAATATGGGCGGATTGCGTGCGCCGGCGTCGTCCCGTGATCATCAACGATTACGCAGCGCTGGAGCACCAAAACAGAATGCCGGCCGGACACCCGGACCTGGCCCGGTTGCTGCTGCTGCCGGTCCTGCGGGCCGAACGGATCGTGGCCATCGTGGCGGTGGGCAACAAGGACGCCCTGTACACTGCCGAGGACGTGCGCACGCTGACCGAGCTTGGCAACCTGCTCTGGGATATCCTGGAACACAAGCGCGCCCAAGAGGCGCTGTCCAAGAGCGAAGCCCTGCTGAACCTGAGCCAGCGCCTGAGCCGCATGGGCGGGTGGGAGTGGGACGTGGAGCAGCAGGCCATGACCTGGACCCGTGAGATGTACGCCTTGCACGGCTTCTCCCCGGACCTTTTCGAACCGGGATCGCCGGAGCACATCACAAAGAGCCTGGGCTGCTACGATCCCGACGACCGGGAGCTCGTTCGGCAATCCTTCGAGAACTGCGCGAATCTGGGAATTTCGTTCGACTTTGAGCTTCCGTTCACCCCGGTGTCGGGAAAACGGATGCAAGTCCGTACAAGCGCGGAGGCGTTCTGGAAGAATGGCCGCGTCTCCAAGGTGCTCGGCACTTTTCAGGATGTCACGGAGAAAAGGCTTCTCGAACTGCGCTACCAAACCCTGTTCCAGCACATGCTGGACGGGTTCGCGCTGCACGAGATCGTGTGCGACGCCGACGGACGGCCCATCGACTACCGTTTTCTGGAGGTCAACAGGGCTTTCGAACGGCTGACCGGGTTTAAAGGCTCGCGCATAAAGGGACGCACCGTGCGCGAAATTCTACCCAGGATCGAACAGGTCTGGATCGACACCTACGGAAAAGTGGCCCTGACCGGGGAACCGAGTTTTTTCGAGGAATACGCGTCCGCTCAGGACAAATTTTACCATGTGAGCGCCTTCCGGCCCGCTCCGATGCAGTTCGCCTGCATCTTCCGGGACATTTCCGACCGCAAGCGCCATGAGCGGGCCCTCCGTCAGGCCAAGGAGGCTGCCGAGGCCGCCAACGTGGCCAAATCGGAATTTCTGGCCAACATGAGCCATGAAATCCGCACGCCCTTGAACGGCATCCTGGGAATCCTGCAACTGTTCGAATCCATGGATCTTTCCGGCGAACAGAAACAGCTCGTCGAGCTGGCCGCCACCTCGGCCGGGCGGTTGAACGATCTGCTTTCGGACATCCTTGATCTGGCCAGGATCGAATCCGGAAAAATGACCACCACGGCCCTGCCTTTCGATGTCCGGGAGTTGTCGGCCTCCACCCAGGGGCTCTTCGCCCTTTCGGCCCAGGCCAAAAAACTGCGTCTGGAGTTCGTCCTCGATCCCGCACTGCCCGTCGTTCTGACGGGCGACGAGTCGCGGCTGCGGCAGGTCCTTTTCAACCTGGTGGGAAACTCCCTCAAGTTCACGCAATCGGGTTTCGTGCGGGTCGAGGTCGGTCCGCTGCCCGTGTCCCCCTGGATTCTCTTTTGCGTCACCGACTCCGGGCCCGGAATTCCCGACCACCAGCTCAAGGCCATCTTTTCGCCATTCGTGCAAGGCGAGGAATCCTATGTCCGCAGGCACCAGGGCGCTGGCCTGGGACTGGCCATCGTCAAGCGCATCGTGGAATTGCTGGGCGGCGGCCTGTGCGTGGACAGTTCCAAGGAGGGAACCGCCGTCTGCTTCTCCCTGCCCCTGCCCGTTGCCGAGACTGTGCGGGCGGATGCCCCGGCCCCGGCCAAAGCCATAGAGAGGACGCAATCCGCTCCGGTCGGTCTGCGCATTCTCCTGGTGGAGGACGACGCCGTGAGCATGTTCGCCGCGCGGCGCGTGCTCGAAAAGGGCGGACACCACGTCCTCACGGCCTCGGACGGCAGCGAGGTGCTGCCGCTCTTGCGGGAACATGATTTCGACCTGATCCTCATGGACGTGCAGCTGCCGGTCATGGACGGGCTCCAGACCACGGCCCGGATTCGCGGCGACGCATCCCTGGGGGACAAAGCACGTATCCCCATCATCGCCATGACCGCATACGCCATGAGCGGAGACCGGGAGAAATTCCTGGCCGCAGGAATGAACGATTACATCGCCAAACCGGTCAATGCGCAGGAGTTGCTGAACCTGCTGCGCAGGATGCGTATCGACTCGCCGGAGAAACGATGAACCCGCGCCGCCCCGGAAGACCCGGGAAAAAAATTACCTCATGATGGATGCAACAGGTCCGGACGCAAACGAGCTGATTCCTTTCGAGGAGTTTTTCGATCTCGAGGAAATCCAGAAGATCCAGGACAGCTTCGCCCTGGCCACAGGCGTCGCGTCCGTCATCACCACCCCCGGCGGCAGGCTCCTGACCAGGCCGAGCAATTTCACCCGCCTGTGCAGTGGGATCATCAGGGCCTCCCGCGTGGGCAGCGAGAACTGCATGCGCTCCGACGCCCTGCTTGGCGCGCACAACCCGGACGGCCCGAACATACGCCGCTGCATGAGCGCCGGTCTCTGGGACGCGGGGGTGAGCATCACGGTGGGCGGGCGCCATGTCGCCAACTGGCTTGTCGGACAGGTGCGTTCCTGTCTGGAGGATGACGACGCCATGCTCGGCTACGCCCGGACCATCGGCGCCGATGTGCGGGAATACAAACTCGCCATGGCGGAAGTGCCCTTCATGGAGGAGGAGCAGTTCAGGCGCGTGGTCGACGCCCTTTTCCTTATAGCCAATTCCCTGTCCGAAAAGGCCTATCAGCAGGCCCTGCTGATGAAGGAGAAAAAGGAGCGGCAGAAGGTCGACGCCATGCGTTCCATGCTCATGGACCGCAGTCTCGACGCCATTGTCGTCATCGACGAACAGCACCGCGTGATCGAGGCCAACAAGCGCTTCGCGCAGATGCTCGGCTACGCGCCGGACGAAGTGCGGGGACTGCGCACCTGGGACTTCGAGGCGAACATGAACGAGGCCATGGTCAGGGAGCTGTTTCCCGATTTTTCGCAGATCAACTCTGTTTTCGAGACCCGGCATCGCAGAAAGGACGGCACGGTCTTCGACGTGGAGGTGACCACGGCCGGAGCCAAGATAGACGGCAACGGCTGCGTGCTGGCCTTCAGCCGGGACATCAGCGAGCGCAAGGAGGCCGAACGGCAGTTGCGCCAGAGCGAGAAACATTTCCGGGCCCTGTTCGAACTGAGCCGTGACGGGTTCATCCTGGCCGACCCGGAAGGCCGTTTCCTGGACGCCAACAAGGCCTACTGCGACATGACAGGGTATTCCGTGCCCGAATTGCGGAGCCTCGGTGATTTCTACGCCATCACTCCCGACAAATGGCATGACTGGCAGCGCAAGGAAATCTGGCCGCGTCTGTTCGCCAGCGGCGACACGGGGGTGTACCAGAAGGAGTACACCCACAAGGACGGCCACGTCTTCCCGGTGGAATTACGGGATTTCGCGGTCCATGACGACGAGGGCGCGGTCAGATGCGCCTGGGGCATCGTGCGGGACATTTCCGAACGCGTGCGCACCGAGGGGCGCATGCGACTGCTCATGCAGATGGTGGAGCAGAGTCCGGCCTGCATCGTCATGACCGACCCCCGGGGCGACATCGAATACGTCAATCCCAAATTCACGGATCTTTCGGGCTACGCCTTCGCCGAGGTCCGGGGGCAGAATCCCAGGATTCTGGGGTCGGGCTACAAGTCCCAGGAAGAGTACGCGGAGCTCTGGAAGACCATCGGGTCCGGTCGGCAGTGGCGCGGGGAATTCCGCAATCGGCACAAGGACGGCAGCCTGTACTGGGAAGCGGCCCTGATCTCGCCCATCCACGATGCCGAAGGCCGGATCACCCACTTCGTGGCCATCAAGGAGGACATCACCCAACGCCGCCGCGCCGAAGAGGAATTGCGCAAGCGCGACATCAATTTCAAGAAGATCGTGGACATCCTGCCCCAGCTGGTCTCCTATGTCGACAGGGACCTGCGCTACCGCTTCGTCAATGCCGCCTACTCCAGCTTTTTCACTCCCTCGAACCTGCTCGGAAGCACCGTCGGCGAGGTCATCGGCGCGGAGGCCTTCGAGGCGACGCGGGCGCACATCGAACAGGTTTTCCAAGGCAAGACCGTGCATTACGGAACCGTGCTGACCTATCCGGAGGTGGGGGAGCGCTTCGTGGATGTCTACCTCATTCCGGATTATTCGACCACGGGCCTGGTGGAGGGCTATTACGCCATCCTGAACGATTTGACCCATCTGAAACGAATCGAGGATTCCCTGCGCCGGGCCAAGGACGAGGCCGAGGCCGCGAGCAGGCTCAAATCCGAGTTCCTGGCCAACATGAGCCACGAGATCCGCACGCCGCTGAACGGCATCCTGGGCATGCTGCAACTCATGCAGGGCACCGACCTTGATGCGGAGCAGCGCGAATGCCTCCATACCGCCATCAATTCCTCGAAACGCCTGACGCGCCTGCTCAGCGACATCCTCGACATTTCCAAGATCGAGGCCGACCGGCTGATCCTCCGCGAACACATCTTTGAAATCCGGGATGTGGAAAACGCCCTGGCGGAGCTGTTCGGCCAGACGATCAGGGAAAAGGGAATCGAGTACTCCTTTAGCGCCGATCCCCGCCTGCCCGAAAAAGTCACCGGCGACGAGGCGCGCCTGGTGCAGGTGCTCTTCAATCTGGTCGGCAACTCCCTCAAGTTCACGGAACAGGGCCGCGTCGGCGTCGAAGTCACGATGCTGCCGTTCACGGCGGGAGCACCGCTGCGGCTGCTTTTCGCGGTCCTGGACACGGGGTTCGGCATTTCGGAGCAGACACAGCGCGACATCTTCGAGCCGTTCATCCAAAGCGACGGCTCCTACACCAGACGCCACCAGGGGGTGGGGCTTGGGCTGAGCATCGTGCGCAAGCTCGTTCTGCGCATGGGGGGAACCCTGTGCCTGGAGTCGGTCCCGGGAAAGGGCGCCGCCTTTTACATCTCCCTGCCTTTCGGGCTGCCCTGCGGGCCGGCCGCGGAGGATTCGGATTTTTGCGGCCACCCATCAGACCTTTTCGGTCTGCGGGTGCTGATGGTCGAGGATGACGCGGTCAACCTGCTTTGCGGACAACGCATGCTGGAAAAAGCTGGCTGCGTGGTCGGCACCGCCCGTGACGGCCAGGAGGCGCTTGAAACGATTTTGGACAGGGATTTCGACCTGGTGCTCATGGACATCCAGATGCCGGTGCTGGACGGAATCCAGGCCACCAGGGCCATTCGTCACGCCGCGCCCTTCGCGCGCGTTTCGGACATCCCCGTCATCGCCCTGACCGCCCATGCCATGGCCGGGGATCGGGAAAAGTTCCTGGCCGCCGGAATGGACGGGTATGTATGCAAACCCTTTGATCTTTGCAGGGTCAACCAGGAGATATCCAGAGTCATCGCCCTGTCTCGCGGGACAGCGGGGCGGACGGGTTGACCTGGCCCGCGTTTTTTACAAAAGCCCGGGTTCCCCGAAAAACCGGGTCGGAGTCATAAGCCGTTCCTGAAACATGAAACCCGCCCCGTCGGTCTTGAAATAGCGTGGAAAACAGTGAGGTTTGAATGCGAATACTGATAGTCGAAGACGATTTTGTCGGCCGCAAGATCATGCATCAGCTGCTGCTCGAATACGGGCAGTGCGACGTGGCCGTGGACGGACTCGAAGCGGTCAAGGCCTACGATCTGGCCTGGGAGGCGGGCGAACCCTACGAGGTCATGTTTCTGGACATCATGATGCCGAACATGAGCGGGCACGAGGCCCTGAAGATCATCCGCGACAAGGAGAGGCAACGCGGCGTGACGCCGCAGAATGAAGTAAAGGTCATCATGACCAGCGCCCTGGACGACGTGAAGAACGTGACCCAGTCCTTTTTCCAGGGCGGGGCGTCGGCCTATCTGGTCAAGCCCATCGAACGGCGCAAGGTCATCGAGGAACTGCGCAAGCTCGGCCTGATCTGAGCGGCCCTCGCCGATCCGAGGTCAGGACCGGCACAGCTGCAGCACCGTGGAGGCGATCTGGGCCAGGGGCAGGACCTTGTCCACGCCGCCGAGCTTGATGGCTTCCCCGGGCATCCCGAAGACGACGCAGGACGCCTCGTCCTGAGCCACGGTCACGGCTCCCGCCTCGTGCATTTCGAGCATGGCCTTGGCCCCGTCGTCGCCCATGCCGGTCATGATCACGCCCACCCCGTTCTTGCCCGCATAGCGCGCGGCGGAGCGGAAGAGCACGTCCACCGAGGGGCGATGCCGCGAGACCAGCGGCCCGTCCTTGACCTGGACGTAATATCTGGCCCCGCTGCGCTTCAAGAGCATGTGCAGGTTTCCGGGCGCGATGAGGGCCTGGCCGCGCAGCACGGTGTCGTTGTCCACAGCCTCCTTGACCACGATGTCGCACAGGGTGTTCAGACGCTGGGCAAAGGCCGCCGTGAATTTTTCCGGCATGTGCTGGACAATGACGATGCCTGGGCAATCGACGGGCATGCCCTGCAAGAGGGTCAGCAGGGCTTCAGTCCCGCCGGTGGACGCGCCGACCACGACCACCTTTTCGGTGGTCTGGATCATGGCGTTGGAGGCGGCCCTGGGCAGCACGGCATCGGCGGTGAGTTTCTGGCTGACCTTCAGGGTCCGGGGTACGTATTTGCGCACATTGGCCTTGGCCGCGGCCTTGACCTCGTCGCAGAGCATGATCCGCGATTCCTCCATGAACTGCTTGGTGCCCACCTTGGGCTTCTGGATGACGGATACAGCCCCGTATTCCAGGGCCTTCATGGTCGTTTCGGCGTTCTTGTCGGTCAGGGTGGAGCAGATGATGGTCGGGATGGGATGCTGGGTCATGATCTTTTTCAGGAACGTGATTCCGTCCATGCGCGGCATCTCCACATCCAGTGAAAGGACGTCCGGGGCCTGGCCGCGCATGATTTCCGCCGCCGCGAACGGATCTCCGGCCGCGCCGATGACCTCGATCTCCGGATCGGAAGAGTAGATGGAGGTCAATGTCTGACGAACCAGGGCCGAGTCGTCCACGATGAGGATGCGAATTTTCTTGTGCATGGATACGGACTCCGGAGGTGCATATTATGATGATATGTCAGGAGTATATACCGTAAAACCGGGAGAGTAAATCGGGTTTGCCGCCATGCCGGGGATCAAACGGCCTGATACAGGCCGTGATCCAGGTGACGAAAGCCGGGCATGCCCGGCAGTGGAGCGCCCAGAACAAGGATGCCGCCCGGAGCCAGGTATCGGCGCAATCTGGCGGCCAGGGCCAGGGCCAGAGCGGGATGGAAATGATGCAGCACCTGTCGGCAGACGATGACGTCCATGGGCTCGCGCAGGGAAAAGGACTCGAAGATGTCCTGGCAGCGAAAATTGACACGCTCGCGCACCCCGGGCCTTATGCGCACCAGCGCCCTGTCCGCTCTGCGACTGCGCAGGAAATAGCGCTTGATCAATGTCTGGGGCAGGTTCCGGATGGTCGAGAAGGCGTACACCCCGCGCTTGGCCAGGTCCAGATTGGCGGGCAGGAAATCCGTGGCCAGGATGGAAAAATCGAGCCCGCGATGACGCGTGGCCACCTCCAGCAGGGTGATGCACAGGCTGTAGGCGTCCAGGCCGCGATCGCAACCGGCCACCAGAAAGGAATGAAGCGGGAGCGCTCCATGACGGAGGTGGTCCGCGACGATTTCGGTCAGAAAATCAAACTGCCTGGAATCATGCAGAAAACCGTGATCCCTGCCCAGGGCGTCGACCAGGTATGGCAGTTCCAGGCGCAGCCCCGAACGAAACGTGTTTTCCGGTGATGACATCTGTATAGAGAAAGGTTATTTTTACTTACAATATGGACACTGTCCTCAACGTACACCCAAGGTTTCCCAGTCCGCAATGCACAGAACGGTAAAAAACACGCTCACCACTCAAGTCCTGGCCATCGAGGGCCTCGAAGACTGCCGGAAACTGCCACATGACTATCTGCTGGTCGGTCGGGGGGGGATTTATACCTCGCCGACCCTGGTGCAGACGGTGCTCGGGTCGTGCGTCTCGGTGACCATGTACTGCGCGAAGTACCGCTGGGGCGGAATTTTTCACGCCCTGTTGCCGCGCATCGGCGATTTTTCCGCCAGCCAGGCCGGCGGCGACCAGTACCGCTACGTCGACTCGGCCATCTGGCAGCTGCTGCGGGAATTCGCCAAATCGGGAATTTCAGCAAAAAGCCTGGAATGCAAGGTTTTTGGCGGAGCGTCTCCCCTGCACCAACACTCCGACGCCTCCGCCGGAAACCGCAACGTGCGGGTCGCCATGGAGGTGCTGGCCGAGCAGGGGGTGATCGTCAGCGCCTCCAGCGTGGGCGGCAACGGCGGCCGCAAGCTCTTCTTTCGCACGGACACGGGCCTGGTCCTGCAGAAACGCTTTCAGGTCAAACCCTGCCGGGACTGCGAAAGCTGATCCGGCGACCCGCCACCTCGTAGGGGCAAAAGATTTTTTGCCCCTACAATTTTTGCCCCTACGATGAACGCCTGCGGCACAAAAACCGTCCTCAACCCGTCCTAGTCCACCCAGTCAAACGTCCTGGTCACGGCCTTTTGCCAGCCTGCGAACAATTCCCTGCGTTTCTCTTCCTTCATGTCCGGAATCCAGCGCTTGTCCTCTTCCCAGTTGTTGTGGAGTTCCTCGCGTCCGGACCAGAAGCCCGACGCGATGCCCGCCGCGTAGGCCGCGCCCAGACAGGTGGTCTCGGCCACCTTGGGCCGGACCACCGGCACGTTCAGGATGTCGGCCTGAAACTGCATGAGCAGCTCGTTGAAGACCATGCCGCCGTCGGCCTTGAGGGTTTTCAGGTCCACGCCGGAGTCCTTGTTCATGGCCAGGACGATGTCCTTGGTCTGGTAGGCGGTGGCCTCCAGCACGGCGCGGGCGAAATGGTTGCGGTTGATGTAGCGGGTCAGGCCGACCATGACTCCGCGCGCGTCCGGGCGCCAGTAGGGGGCGTAAAGGCCGGAAAAGGCCGGCACGATGTACATGCCGCCCGTGTCCTCGACCTGCCGGGCCAGGATCTCGATCTCCGGGGCGGAGGAGAACATTTGCAGGTTGTCCCTGAGCCACTGCACCAGGGCGCCGGCGATGGCGATGGAGCCTTCGAGGCAGTAGGAGGGTTTGCGGCCGCTGAACTGGTAGGCCAGGGTGGTGATCAGCCCGTGGCGGGACTGGATGGGCTCGTGGCCGGTGTGCATGAGCAGGAAGCAGCCCGTGCCGTAGGTGTTCTTGGCCTCGCCGGGCGCGAAGCAGGTCTGCCCGACCAGGGCCGCCTGCTGGTCGCCCACCGCGCCGCAGACCGGCACGCGCGCGCCCAGGGGGCCGTCCTCGCTGGTCGGCCCCCAGGTCGCGCTGTCGGAGGAGGGCACGATGCGCGGCAGGCCTTGGATCGGAATGCCCATGATCTTGAGGATTTCCTCGTCCCAGGCCAGGGTTTTGAGATCCATGAGCATGGTCCGGCTGGCGTTGGTCACGTCGGACACGTGGGCGCCACCCTTGGGGCCGCCCGTCAGCCACCAGATGATCCAGGTCTCGATGGTGCCGAACAATGCGTTGCCCTTGTCCGCTGCGGCGCGGGCTTCGGGCACGTTGTCCAGGATCCAGCGCATCTTGGGACCGGAGAAATAGGTCGCCACGGGCAGTCCGGTCACGGGGCGGAAGCGGTCCTGGCCGCCGTCGGCGATGAGCCGCTTGCACAGTTCGTGGGTGCGCGTGCATTGCCAGACAATGGCGTTGCAGTAGGGTTTGCCGGTGAAGCGGTCCCAGACCACGGTGGTTTCGCGCTGGTTGGTGATGCCGATGGACGAAAGCTCGGAACCCCTGATCCCCGACTTGGCCAGGGCGCCCCTGATGACGTCCTGGGTGTTGTTCCAGATCTCCATGGGGTCGTGTTCGACCCAGCCGGGCTGGGGATAGATCTGCTTGTGCTCTTTTTGGTCCATGGCCACGATGCGGCCGTGCTCGTCGAAAATGATGAAACGGCTGCTGGTGGTCCCCTGATCGACTGCGCCTACATAGGCCATGTTCTCCTCCGGGAATGCGGTTGGAATTTCGCGATGTCCGACTCCACTATCATTCTTTCTCAAGCCATGAAAGGTCCGAGCCCGTAAGGCCGAGATCGCCGGGCGCCAGTCCCAGGGCCAGTCCCAACAGCTGCGAAAAGAGCACTGCCGGGACGGCTCCGGCTCGCCTGCCGAATTGGAGCTGGCAATAGGTGCAGGCCGTGGCCAGCACGTCCGCGCCCGAGGATCCGGCGCTGGCCAGCTTCTTGGCCATGAGCAGGTCCGAGATGCGCTCGTCGCGCCCGCGCAGGGGGTAGCCGCAGCACTCCAGGCGCAGCTCCCAGTTCAGGGGAGTCGCGCCGGTGGCGGCGACCAGGCGCTCGAAGATCGTCGGAGCCAGCGGGTCGTCGAAATGGGTGATGTTTTCGGGCCTCAGGGCGTGGCATCCGTAATGACAGGCCACGCTTTGCGTCAGCGGATTCGTGACGGCACGCGCCAGCGCGTCGCGCCCCGCATCCAGAACGTGCAGGAAATGCCGGACCCGCACGGTGCGCGGCATGGGCAGGCCTTCCTCATCCAGCAAATTCTTCATGCGTAACTTGAGGTTTTCGTCATTGTCGACCTGATGCCGCGCGTGCTGGAAATTGCCGTAGCAGCATTTGCAGGGGGTCATCAAATCATGGCCCAGGCTTTCGGCCAGAGCCAGGTTGCGCAGGGCGGAGTAGACCGAGGCGTCCCGGTTTTCGTGACGGACGGGATATCCGCAGCAGGCGAATTCGGGTTTGAGCAGCGCGATTCCCAGACGGGCGCAGACCGCTTCGACGCTTTGGCCGTGCTCCGGCAGATGATGGGGAATCTTGCATCCCGGGAAGTAGGCGTAGGTCATGAGCGCCCCTCCTTCTTGCGCAGAACTTCGGCGCCCAGCTGCCGCAGTTCGTAGAGGATGTCGGCCACGGGCACGTCCTGTGGGCAATGCTCCTGGCATTTGTAGCAGGTGGCGCAGCTCCAGACCATGCGCGCTCCCAGGGTCCGGCTTTTGAGGCCCATGCGCAGGAGGTTCATGATCTGTTGCGGAGTGAGGTCCAGATCGCGGGACGGGTCCTCGCTGACCGCGACCACTGGGCAGACGCCGGTGCAGGTGGTGCACTGCACGCAGCCCCAGAAGGATTCGGCCTGATCGGCGAGCCCGGCCCCGGTGCCGCCGATCGCGCCCAGGCGGCCCGAAGCGAACTCCCGGGCCCATTCTCCGGCCGTGCTCTTGCGGATTTCGCCATCGACCCCGGCCCGGCCCGCCTTTGAAAGCATCTGTTTGGACGACATCCACAGGTCCTGCAAATCGATGCCCGCGGAGCAGACCTCCGTGCAGCGCAGGCATTCGGAGCAGATATGGCTGCCCTCCGCCAGGACGCCGGTTTCGGTGGGCGAGAGTCTGTCGTCGAGATGACGGCGCAGGTCGGAGAGCTTGTTCATGGGCAGGATATCGGCATTGCCCATGACCTTGTGGATGGGCGCGACGCTGCAATGCAGGCTGCACTGGCCGCAGCGGGTGCAGGCGTCCAGGCCCAGGCCGCGCGCGAGGGGAGGGGTGTGCGCGCTCCTGGCTCCGCCGCGCACGAGCAGGTTGGCTCCCGTGGAGAGGGGGTGCAGGAACTTGCCCCAGGGCAGAAGGCCCAGGCCGAGAAAGGCCAGACCGACATGCAGGTACCAGAATGCGGCGCGTCCCCGGTCGGCCATGGCCGGGGAAAGGGGCAGCGCGGCCACTGCGCGCGAGACGAAGGCCGAGGAGGTGGGGGAGTGGCATCCCGCGCAGCGGTCCTCGTGCAGTTCCGCGCCCAGCTCCAGCATTTCAGGGGCCGTGGGCAGGAAAACGCTGAATCGCGCCCCGTTTTCGGCGGCCCAATGCGCCTTGAGGGCGAGCAGCTCCGCGGACTCGGCTTCGGGAAAATAGTCGTCGGCCATGCGCGTGAAGTCCGCCTCCGAAATGATCTTGAGCGACTCCAGGAAAAAACCGGAGACCAGGATGCCCCCGACCACGGCCAGAAGCGCCCAGTCCTGGGCGGCGCTCAAGGATTTGAGTTTCACGCTTCGGTTCCAGAGCAAAAGGGCCAGTCCGGCCAGGGAGATGAGGCCGAAAAGGTTGCGCAGGAATTGCCAGGGATCGAGGGTGGGTTCGTATGCGGCGAAAAGGGGACGGGTCACGACCCCGTCCATGGCGTGCAGAAAAAGAAGCGGCAGGAAGCCGAGGATCAGAAGCGCATGTCCCAGGCGGCGCAGGCCGCCCCGGGTTCTGCGCAGCAGAAAAAGGTCGGCGAGCCCGGCCGCCCAGCGGAAGGAGCGCGGTTCTTGGTGCGGGGAGCCGGCCATGGCCTTGCCGCGCGTGAACCACTTCCGCACCCGCAGGATGGTTCCGCAGACGGCGCTCGAACATGCCAGGGCGAGGCTGATGGAAAAAAAGTCCATGCAGGCTCCTGTGGTTACGGGTACAGCGAAATCACCGCCTTGTAGGCCGTGGCGATGGCCAGTCCGGCTCCGCATTTCATGCGCATCCAGTCCTGATGCGCCAGTATCGCCCCGGCGGCGTGCAGCCGGGGATGGAAAGGCCGTCCTCCCGCGTCGAGGGGACGCAGGAGGTTGTCGGTCTCAATCCCGGCCTGGTTGATCTCGTGACCGCGCGGATCGAAAAATCCGGGCCTGTGCCAAAGACTGCGATTTTCGGGCTGGGTCACGGGCAGATCGAAGACCGCCTCGTGGATGCGGTGGCGGTCCGCTTTGAGGCCTTTGCCGAAAAAGCGGCCACTGGCAAGGATGGCGCCATGCGCAAAAAGCTCCACGGACGTCGAACCGCTTCCGGCGGTGAACCGGAATCCCTCGTCCGAACAAACCGCCCTGGTGATCAGCTTCTGCGTGCAGGTGCGCACGCCCAGGGGCGGCAGGCCCCGGTCAAAGGCGGCGCGCAGCCGAGGTCCGGCGATGGAGGGCGGCAGGGTCGGGATTTCAAACACCTTTTTGCCGAGCAGTTCCTCGAAGTGCGAAAGCACCGCGCCGGTGTCGGTCATGCCCAGGATGGCCGGAAAGCCGATGTACTGAACGTCCGCGGCCAAAGGGGCGACAGTTTTGGACAGCTCCTCCCGTCGCGCCGGATCGGCCATGCTCCAGGCCATGTGTTCGGGATAGAGTTCTCCGCCCATGCCCGGAAAACGCACCCGCGCCGTCTTGAGCCCCGGCCAATCGCCGCGCACCTCGGCGATCTGCCGGGCGCTCAGGCCTTTGAGTCCGTGGAAGTCGACGAGCAATGCGGGGGCCTTGGCTTCCCAGGCCGCCACCCCGTTCCAGGCGGCGCAGGGCAAGAGATAGGTCGGCTTCATGGTCCCGGCGGCGGTCAGGGTCGGGGTGTTCTTTCCTTCCCTGCCCCGGTAGCACAGGCCGTGTTCAGCGAGAAAGGACGTGAATTCCTCCAGCGCCAGGCGGATCTCCTCGTCGCTGACCCGGCAGTAGGGATGCGCGGGCAAATCCCGGCGCAGCGCGGCCAGGGCGGCGAAAGGATCTTCCCAGACCCTTTGCTCGGCAATGGGGTGCACGGCCAAGAGGTCGATGAATCCGGTGCTGAAATCGATTCCGCCCGTGCCCCCGGCCTGGACCACGGACAGGCCCCGCCTGGCGGCGAAAAGGGCGGCGGCCATGCCCGCGAATCCGGAGCCGATGACCATGACGTCGTATTTTTTCATGGCAGCTCCCTGTTCGCCCGGCAGTTTTCGCTTTCCTCGTCCGTGGTCGAGGGGGGCGGACCGAACTCCAGGTCCATGGCTCCGCAGTGCAGGGCTTCCTGCAGGTCGGCCTGCATCAACGGCACGCCCCAGAGGATGGGTGAAAAACCCCGCCAGCGGCGTTCGGTGAAGGTCTTGAGCTCCGCCAGCCCCTGCGTTCCGGTGGAAATTTCCCGGTCGTAAAGATGTCCGGCGATGCGTGGACCGCAAAATCCGCCCTGGCACGGGCCCTTGCCGACCCGGCTGCGCATGCCGATGGCCTTGAGCATGGAGCGGCCGCGCATGTCCTTGGCCTCGTCCACGATGGCGTCGATGACGCTGCGCGAAACCATCTCGCATTCGCAGAGCACGATGTCGTCCTCGGCGCGGCTCTCCACCCAGCTTTTGGGGCCTCGTCCGGGTTCGGTCCATCTGCCCAGGGAGGAGGGCGGCAGCGGCTCCGTGCGGGTGCGGCAGAGCGCGGACACCCCGAGCTTGGCGCAGGCCAGGTCGGCGGCCTTTTCGGCCATCAGCCGGTAGGTGGTCAGCTTGCCGCCGGTGATGGTCAGGAAATTGTCCACGCCGTCGGCGGCGTGGTCGATGAGGGCGAACCCTCGGCTGACCGCACGGTCGTCGCCCGCCGGGCCCAGGGAGACCAGGGGGCGGACCCCGGCGTAGGCGCGGATGTAGCGGGTGCGCTCCAGGATGGGCAGCATGGCGCGGGCATCGTCGATGATGCGGTCCGTCTCGGCCACGCTGGGGCGGCAACCCTCGGGGGAAGGCACCCGGATGGAGGTCGTGCCGAGGATGGAGACGGTGCCTCCGGGCACAAGGATATCCGCGTCGGAGGGCGGACGCAGCCGATTGATGACCCGGGTGGCGATGCGGTCCTGGGTGATGACCAGGCTGCCCATGGAATAGAGGATTCCGATACGCGTCCCGGCCAGGGCCGCGATCAGCCCGGCCCAGGCGCCGGAGGCGTTGATGACCAGCTCGGCCTCTATGGTCACGTCTTCACCCGTGGTCATGTCCCGGCATTCCACTCGACCGACGCGGCCATGCCGCACGTCCATGGAGACGGCGGCGAGGTTGCGGCGCATGGAGCCCCCCAGGCTCAAGCCCTGGGCGATGTTGTCCAGGGAGAGCATGAACGGGTCCACCGCGCCGTCCTGGACCGCGAAGGCGGCGATGATGTCCTGGGACAGCGCCGGTTCCATGGCCCGGGCCGTGCCCAGTTCCAGGGCGCGGCAGGGAACGCCGCTCTTGGCGCAGAGACCGGGAAAATCGGAGACGTAGCGCTCGTCATCCCCGCGCACGGCGACGAAAAGCCCGCCCGCGTCATCGATGCATTGCGGGGCCAGGCGGCGCAGGATGTCGCCTTCCGCGCGGCATTCCATGGCGGCCTCGCGGTCCGAGGCCACGTAGCGGGCTCCGCTGTGCAGGAGCCCGTGGTTTCCCCCGGACGCCCCGGAATTGACGTCGCGCTGCTCGATCAGAAGGGCCTGCACGCCGCGCAGGGCGAGATCGCGCAGCAATCCCGCTCCGGTCGCGCCCGCGCCGATGATCAGAACCCTGGTTGCAAGTGTGGTCATGGATGTCCTTGGTCGGCAAAAAATCAAAAAACGAACACAAACGAAAAGCAGCCCGGCGTTTACGCACCGATCCAGCGTGCGCAGGCCGGTCAAATCATGCTGGCAATGAGGAGCGGGCGGTGTTATGGGCTTGCACGGAGCATGCCGCCCTCTGAGTGTTTTTTTAGCACGGGCGCCTGCATTCTGCCAGAATTTTTTTCCTAAAACCACACCTTCGCCAGTTTTATTTTCGAAAACGAAAGGAGATGTTATGCGCGACGCCCGCAGCGGCAAGGCCGAAAGCCAGGACACGGGGGCCCGGCATGTCACGGTCCGCCAACGCCATGCCGAGATGATCCGCATGGTCCGGGAGACCGGATTCGCCACCATCCAGTCCCTGGCCGACCATTTCGGCATCACTCCCCAGTCCGTGCGCCGGGACATCAACGCCCTGAACGCCAAGGGCCTGGTGCAGCGCTATCATGGCGGCGCCGGTCCCTGCCTGAGCACGGAGAACATGGACTACATGGACCGCAAGGTGCTCTGCCTGCCCGAGAAGAAGACCATCGGGCAGATGGTGGCCAAGGCCATTCCCAACAAGTCCTCGCTTTTCATCAACATCGGCACCACCACCGAGGAGGTGGCCAGGGCGCTGGGCGGACACAAGAACCTGCGCGTCATCACCAACAGCCTGAACGTGGCCACCATCCTGACCGGCAATCCCGAGGTGGAGATCATCGTGGCCGGCGGCCTCATCCGCCACCATGACGGGGGAATCGTCGGCGAGGCGGCCATCGACTTCATCCGCCAGTTCAAGGTCGATTTTGGAATAATCGGCATCAGCGGCATCGACATGGACGGGACGCTCCTGGATTTCGACTACCGCGAGGTGCGCGCCGCCCGGGCCATCATGGAAAACTCGCGCCAGGTGTTCCTGGTCACCGACCACACCAAGTTCGGGCGCAACGCCATGGTGCGCCTGGGCAACATCGAGGAGATCGACGCGCTGTTCACGAACAAGACCCCACCGTCCAGCGTGTTGGAGCAGATGAAGCGCGGCGACGTGAAACTGCATGTCGGCGAAGAGATGGAAAACTGAGCGTTTACGAAAAAAATAGGTTAACTGACCAATTTTCTTTTTCAGTTGAGAAAATCTATTTCGTCTGCTATGAGCGAGCGAACATGATCCGGCCCTCATCCAGATGCCGGACCTTTCATCCCGCCATGGAGGAGCCGCATGGGGCTTCAGCTTGATTCCATCGACAGAATTGTTGACGGGGAAACGCACCTGTCGGACGTTTCCCTCACTTTCGAGACCGGTCAACGCTATGTGCTGCTCGGGCGCACCCAGGCCGGCAAGACTTCGCTCCTGCGCATCATGGCCGGGCTTGACCGCCCTTCCAAGGGAAAGGTCCTGGCCGACGGCAAGGATGTCACCGGAGTTTCGGTGCGCCGCCGCAGCGTGGCCATGGTCTACCAGCAGTTCATCAACTATCCTTCGCAGACGATTTTCGAAAACATCGCCTCTCCCCTGCGCATCGCGAAAATGCCCAAGGCCGAAATCCAACGGCGGGTCATGGACACTGCCAGGATGCTGCACCTCGAACCGCTGCTCGACCGTCTCCCGGCCGAGCTTTCCGGAGGCCAGCAGCAGCGCACGGCCATCGCCCGGGCCCTGGTCAAGGAAGCGCGGCTCCTGCTTCTGGACGAGCCCCTGGTCAACCTGGACTACAAATTGCGCGAGGAACTGCGCGACGAGTTGCAACTGATCTTCGGCCAGCGCGATTCCGTGGTCGTGTACACGACAACCGAGCCCACCGAGGCCCTCATGCTCGGCGGCAACATCATCGTCATGCACGAGGGCAGGGTGCTGCAGACCGGGCCCACGGCCGAGGTCTATCACCAACCGGCCACGACGCAGGTGGCCGAGGTTTTCAGCGACCCGCCCATCAATTTCATCACCGCCGAGATCGATGCGCGGAAAGCCCATCTGCGCATCGGCATCGATCTGCCCCTGACCGGACATTTGTGCGACCTGAAGCCCGGCGTGTACAAATTCGGCATCCGCTCCCACCATTTCAATCTGACCCGCAAGACCGACGACGACGTGGAGATCCGCACCGTGGTCGAGCTGGCCGAGATCAACGGGTCCGAAACCTTTGTCCATTTCCATTACCGGAACCGCTCGCTGGTGTCGCAGGAGCAGGGGGTGCGCTCCTTCAAGGCCGGGCAGGAGATTTCGGTCTTCGTCCGACCCTGCGACGTCTACGTGTTCGGCGAGGACGACCGTTTGGTCAAGGCGCCGGCTTGTCCCGCCACCTGCGCCGCGGGCGCCAAATAAAGGATTTCCACATGGCCAAAATCGAGCTTGAAAACATCGCCCACAGCTACCGGCCCAATCCCGCAAGCGACGAGGATTACGCGCTCAAGAAGGTGCAGACGGTCTGGGAAGACGGCGGAGCCTACGCCCTTCTGGGGTCCAGCGGATGCGGCAAGACCACCATGCTCAACATCATCTCGGGCCTTTTGACCCCGAGCCATGGGCGCGTGCTCTTCGACGGAAAGGACGTGACGAGCCTGCCTCCGGAAAAGCGCAACATCGCGCAGGTCTTTCAGTTTCCGGTGCTCTACGACACCATGACGGTCTTCGACAATCTGGCCTTCCCGCTGCGCAATCGCAAGGTGGGGGAGGGCGAGGTGCGGTCGCGCGTCCACGAGGTCGCCGACATCCTGGACCTGACCCCCTACCTGAACAAACGCGCCAGCGGCCTGGCCGCCGACGCCAAGCAGAAGATTTCGCTGGGTCGGGGACTGGTGCGCAAGGATGTGGCCGCCATTCTCTTCGACGAGCCGCTGACGGTCATCGACCCGCACCTCAAATGGCAGCTGCGCCGCAAGCTCAAGGAAATCCACCAGCAGTTCGGCCTGACGCTGATCTACGTGACCCACGACCAGACCGAGGCCATGACCTTCGCCGACAAGATCGTCATCATGTACGACGGCGCCCTGCTGCAGATCGGCTCGCCGGACGAGCTTTTCGAGGACCCGGCGCACACCTTCGTCGGATACTTCATCGGCAGTCCGGGCATGAACCTCTTGCCCTGCACCCTGGATGGAAACAAGGCCGTGCTCGATTGCGGCAGCATTCCCCTCGATCCGGACGTGGCCGCCAGGGCGGGGCAGGGCGAATTCCAGATCGGCATCCGGCCGCTCTACCTCGAACTCGCGCACGGCCCCCGGGACGGGGCCGTGCCCGGCCGCGTCGTCTCCAGGGAGTTCGAGGGCAGCAGCAGCATCGTGACCGTGGAGTCGGGCTGTTCCAAGCTCAAGATCAGGGTGCCCGAAGGGAGCGGCGTCCCGGGCGACAGTTGCTGGGTTGTTTTTCCGCCTGCGCGGACCAAGCTTTTTCGCGACCGGTTTCTGGTCAAGTAGGAGGATGGGCATGGAAAAATGGGAAAACAACAGGGCCTGGTTTCTGATCCTGCCCGTCTTCGTCATCGTGGCCTTCAGCGCCATCGTGCCGCTCATGACCGTCGTCAATTATTCGGTCCAGGACATCCTGGGGCCGGGACAGCGCATTTTCGTGGGCGCGGAATGGTTTCGGGACATGCTGACCAACTCCCGCCTGCATGACGCCCTCGTCAAGCAGCTCATCTTTTCGGGCCTGGTGCTTTTGATCGAGATACCGCTGGGCATCGGCATCGCCCTGACCATGCCGGCCAAGGGCTGGACGGCCTCGGCCTGTCTCGTGCTCCTGGCCCTGCCGCTGCTCATTCCCTGGAACGTCATCGGCACCATCTGGATCATCTTCACGCGGCCCGACATCGGGCTCCTGGGAGCCTCCATCAACAACCTCGGCCTGGCCTTCGACCATACCGCCAACCCCTTCGACGCCTGGGTGACCGTCATGCTCATGGAAGTCTGGCACTGGACGCCGCTGGTGGTCCTGCTGGCCTACGCCGGGCTTCGCTCCATTCCCGACGCCTACTACCAGGCCGCCAAGATCGACGGGGCCAGCCGCTGGGCGGTGTTCCGCTACATCCAGCTGCCCAAGATGCGCGGCGTGCTGACCATCGCGGTGCTGCTCAGATTCATGGACAGCTTCCTGATCTACGCCGAGCCTTTCGTGCTGACCGGCGGCGGGCCGGGCAACGCCACGACCTTCCTGTCCATATATCTGGTCAAGCTGTCCACGGCCATGGACCTCGGGCCGGCCGCGGCCTTCTCCATCATCTACTTCCTCATCGTCCTGCTGTTCTGCTGGCTCTTCTACCAGGCCCTGCAGGCCGTGGGCACGGGGGACAAGTCATGAGAAAACGCCATTTCGTCCTTGTCTTCTACCTGGCGCTCTTGCTGCTGCCCATCTACTGGATGCTCAACATGTCCCTGCGCACCAACGCGGACATCATGAGATCGTTCCAGCTCTTCCCCCACGACATGACCCTGGAGAACTACGCCAAGATCTTCTCCGACCCGTCGTGGTACTCGGGCTACATCAACACCATGATCTACGTGTCCATCAACACGGTCATCTCGCTGGTCACGGCCCTGCCAGCGGCCTACGCCTTCTCGCGCTTCCGCTTCATCGGCGACAAGCACGTCTTCTTCTGGCTGCTGACCAACCGCATGGCGCCTCCGGCCGTCTTCCTGCTGCCGTTCTTTCAGCTCTACTCGACCTTCAACCTCATCGACACGCACATCGCCGTGGCCCTGGCCCACTGCCTGTTCAACGTGCCCCTGGCGGTCTGGATCCTGGAAGGATTCATGTCCGGCGTGCCGCGCGAGATCGACGAGACGGCCTTCATCGACGGCTACAGCTTTCCGCGCTTCTTCCTGTCCGTCTTCATCCCGCTCATCCGGGCAGGGATAGGCGTGACGGCCTTCTTCTGCTTCATGTTCAGCTGGGTCGAGCTGCTCCTGGCCCGCACCCTGACCACCACCGTGGCCAAGCCCATCGCCGCGACCATGACCCGCACGGTCAGCGCCTCCGGCCTTGACTGGGGTCTCTTGGCCGCGGCCGGCATCCTGACCATCGTGCCCGGCGCCCTGGTCATCTGGTTTGTCCGCAACCATCTGGCCAAGGGCTTCGCCCTGGGCCGGGTCTAGGAGGGGATGTCATGGATATCCGCTGGATGGCCTGGACGCCGGTCACTGCCGGCTTTTTCACCTTCATCGTGCTCATGCTCATCGGCATGACCGTGTGGCAGATCGCATCCCCGAGCATCGCCCGCCGGGGGTTCCTGCCCATCGTCACCACCCGGGGAGACCGTCTGTTCATAAGCCTTCTGGGCAGCGCCTACATCCATCTGGCCTGGCTGGGCCTTACGGAAATGGCCGTCTGGATCGCTACTGTGATATCCGCCTTCTTTCTCGTCACCGTCATGCGCTGGGGCTGAGATCAGGGCACCAGCGCGGTGCAACGGGAAAGAGGCGGAAACGGCGTTTTGGGGTTTGTTGGTATAACCGCAAATGGAGGTCCGTATGCAAGTTCGACGAGTTCTCTTGACCGGGATGCTGATGGCGGCATTCCTGGGCGTCACCACCCTTGGCCTGGCCGATGAGGCGGCCCAGAAGGCGGCGGCGAAAAAATGGATCGACGAGGAGTTCCAGCCGTCCACGCTCAGCAAGGACGAGCAGATGAAGGAAATGGAGTGGTTCATGAAGGCGGCCGCGCCGCTGAAAGGCCTGGAAATCAAGGTCGTCTCCGAAACCATCCCCACCCACGAGTACGAATCCAAAACCCTGGCCAAGGCCTTCTACGAAATCACCGGCATCAAGGTCACCCACGACCTGATCCAGGAAGGTGACGTCATCGAGAAGTTGCAGGTCCAGATGCAGTCCGGCGAGAACGTTTTCGACGGCTACGTCAACGACTCCGACCTCATCGGCACCCATTTCCGCTACGGACAGGTCGTCAACCTGACCGACTGGATGGCCGGAGAAGGCAAGGACGCGACCCTGCCGACCCTGGATATCGACGATTTCATGGGCAAGTCCTTCACCACCGGTCCCGACGGCAAGCTCTATCAGCTGCCCGACCAGCAGTTCGCGAACCTGTACTGGTTCCGCTACGACTGGTTCCAGCGGCCCGAGCTGAAAGAGAAGTTCAAGGCCAAATACGGCTACGAACTGGGCGTGCCGGTGAACTGGTCCGCCTATGAGGACATCGCCGAATTCTTCACCAACGATGTCAAGGAAATCGACGGCAAGGCCGTCTACGGCCACATGGACTACGGCAAGAAGGCCCCGGACCTGGGCTGGCGCTTCACCGACGCCTGGCTGTCCATGGCCGGCGCGGGCGACAAGGGCATTCCCAACGGCCTGCCCGTGGACGAGTGGGGCATCCGCGTGGACGGCTGCCGCCCGGTCGGCGCCAGCGTGGCCCGCGGCGGCGCCGCCAACGGCCCGGCCGCCAAGTACGCCCTGCGCAAGTACATGGACTGGCTGCGTCTCTACGCGCCTCCCGGCGCCCTGGGCATGGACTTCTACCAGTCCCTGCCGAGTCTGGCCAAGGGCAACGTGGCCCAGCAGATCTTCTGGTACACCGCCTTCACCTCCTCCGTGGTCGAACCGGGCATTCCCGTCGTGAACGAAGACGGCACGCCCAAGTGGCGCATGGCCCCGTCCCCCCACGGCCCGTACTGGGAAGAAGGGCAGAAGCTCGGCTACCAGGACTGCGGTTCCTGGACCTTCCTGAAGTCCACCCCGGTTGACCGTCGCAAGGCCGCCTGGCTCTACGCCCAGTTCTGCGTGGCCAAGACCACGTCCCTGAAAAAGGCCCATGTCGGCTTGAACCCCGTGCGCGATTCCGACATCCGTCACGCCTCCTTCACCGAACGCGCCCCGAAACTCGGCGGCCTGGTGGAGTTCTACCGCAGCCCGGCCCGCGTGGCCTGGACGCCCACCGGCACCAACGTGCCCGATTACCCCAAACTGGCCCAGCTGTGGTGGCAGAACATCGGTGAAGCCGTGGCCGGCGAAGTGACCCCCGAAACCGCCATGGACAACCTGGCCGCCGAGCAGGACAAGATCCTCGAACGCCTGGAACGCGCCAATGTGCAGGGCGAATGCGGTCCCAAGCTGAACGAGCCCCGTGACGAGCAGTACTGGCTCGATCAGCCCGGCGCTCCCAAGCCCAAGCTCGAAAATGAAAAGCCCAAGGGCGAAACTGTTGATTACGATCAGCTGATTCAGGCCTGGAAAGCCGGAAAGGTCAAATAGAACCCTCGGCCATCGAACAAAAAAGGGAGCGTCCACGGACACTCCCTTTTTTCGTTGAGGTGCGCGCGAACACAAAACGCCTGGCGCGACCGGCGACGAAGGGGAGCGTCTTTCAGTAATGGTAGGTTCTGCCCGTCATGATGGTCGTGGCCCGGAAGAGCTGCTCGTAAAGCACGACCTGGGCCAGTTCGTGGGGCATGGTCAGCGGGCTCAGGCTGAACTGGAACTGGGCCCGGTCGAGAAGCTCCGGCGACAAGCCCAGCGCTCCGCCGATGACGAAACAGCATTCCCCGGCGGGAATTTCGAGCAGGGGGCGCAGAAAAGAGGCGAACTCCACGGACGTGAACAGCCTGCCTGTCTCATGCAGGGCGACCAGGGTATCCCTGGGGCCGATCTTGTCCAGAATCCGGGCGGATTCGAGCCGCTTTCTCTCGGCTCCATCGGCCTGGGGACAATCCTTGACATTCTGGACATCGATGCGCACCACTGGCCTAAGCATTTTCGCGTAGTGCTCCATGGCTTCAAGGTAGTAGTTTTTTTTGATTTTACCAACGGTTATAAGCTTGAGTCTGTACATGTTCCTCCAGAGTTCCGCCCGATTCAACGACGGGAACACGAGGCTTCTCCTGTTTTTTCGCGACTCCGTCGAGGGATTGATTTTCAATAAAATCAAGGGCAATAATACAGCATTGCCAATCGTTGCCTATACCACTACATCCACCGGGCGACGAAGCGCGGATAAATTTCCACCTACGGTTTTTGGAGGTGTTGCATGAATAGCAAGTCAGGACAAGGCGGTCACGACCAGCCCATGGACTCGGGCGAGAATACCGGCCTGCTCATCGCGGGCGGGAACGAGGAAAAGAAGATCGTGCGCAAGTCCTTTCGCGTGCCGGTTCCCAAAGGACTGGTCACCATGAACCACGGTGGAATGAGCCACTGTGTCAAGGACCTTTCCATGTACGGAATCGGTCTTGCGGTCGCCAGCCCCGACGCCTTCACCGTGGGCAGCATCCTGGAAGGGGTGCAGATCGTTTTTCCGGACCGCTCCTTTCATGTGGATGTGCGCATCGTGCACATCTCCCCGTACGAGGGGGAAATGCTCATTTGCGGCATGGAGATAGTACATACCCATGATTCCGGGTACATAGACTGGATGACCCGGGTCATGAGCGAAATCAAGACTACCGTGCTCTCAAGCGTGGGCAAACCCTCTTGACGCGGGACAAGGCGATGAAGGAACAACACGACATTCTGGGCGAGCTTTTCCGGAATGATCAGGATCTTGCGTCCGTGCCCGGCCTGGAAGAGCTCGATTCCCTGATCCATGCCTGCCTGTCGCCGACGGCGCCGCGTCCCCGGAGCGGGAAGAATATCCTGCCGTTGAAGACCAAGACCGGCTCCAGCAAAAAGAAAACGACCCATTATCTGCGTGAAGACGTGTTCGACGGGCTGACCCAGGCCAAGCAGATCCTGAAGCGCCTGCTGCCTGAAGGGGCCAAGGGGCGGGCCTCGAAGTCCAACCTGGTCAATTACGCGGTCAATACTTTGCTCCGGGAAATCGAGGAAAAGGGCGCCGACAGCCCCATCATCAAAAAAATCCTCGAAAAAAAATTGAAGTAACGGCAGGAGGCTGTCCATGAAGGTGATCTGTCCGCAGTGCAAGAAAGAGCACAATGTCGATGAATCAAAGATTCCTGCGGGCGCCACGGTTGCGCAGTGCAGGGCCTGCGGCCATCGGTTTCCGCTTTTTGAACCGGCATCCGAGCCGGCGTCCGAACCGGAAGCGCAATCCGGACCGCGCAGGATCGGCGTGACCCTGAGCAAGGGCGGAGTGGGCAAGACCACGACCTCGGTCAATCTTGCGGCCGGATTGGCCCTGGCCGGCTACAAGGTGCTGCTGGTGGACACCGACACCCAGGGACAGGCTGCCTATCTGCTCGGCCAGAAGCCCAAGGTCGGGCTCACGGAACTGGTCACCGGCGAGCTTCCTCCCGCCGAAACCATTGTCCAGGCCCGTGAGAATCTGTGGCTGCTGGCCGGTGGAAGATCGCTGGCCGGGGTCAAGCGCATCATCGACCGCAAGGACTTCGGCGGCGAGCTGACCCTGGTGGAGGCCTTGGAACCCATTGAAAAGGATTACGATTTCGTCATCGTCGACACCTCGCCGGGATGGGATCCGCTCACGGTCAACGTGCTTTTCTATGTCTATGAGCTGATCACCCCCGTTTCCCTTGAAGTCATGACCCTTCAAGGACTGGTTGAATTCCTGAAAAGCCTGTCCTCCATTCAGAAGTATCGCAGCGACGTGGCTCTCAACTACATCCTGCCGACATTCCTGGACAAACGCATCAAGAATCCCGACGCCATCCTGGACAAGCTCAAGGACCTGTACGGGGAGTACGTCTGCACTCCGATCCGTTACAACGTGCGGCTCTCCGAGTCTCCGGCATATGGCAAAACCATTTTCGAATACGCGCCGGGCTCTCACGGCTCCCAGGACTACCGCGACCTGGTGCGCAAGATCACCGGACGGCCGGAACTGTTTTCCTGAAATGCGCGACGCTCTTTCCCCCATCCCCGCGCATTCGCGTGCGCGGGGATTTTTTCTTCATGAGGGCCGACACCGCCCGGTGACAAGGCTTTGCGCTTCGCGCCGGACAAAGGGGATCACGTGCCCAGGACATTGATCATCGCCGAAAAACCTTCCGTGGCTCGCGAACTGGCCTCGGTGCTTGGCGTGAAAGGGCGCGGCGACGGCTGTTTGCAGGGGCCCGGCCATGTGGTCACCTGGGCAGTGGGGCATCTGGTCAACATCGCCGAACCGGCGGAGCAGGACCCTGCCTGGTCCGGACGCTGGTCCATGCGCCAGCTGCCCATGCTGCCCACCCGGTTCACGCTGGGGATTCTGCCATCCACGGCCAAGCAGTACGAGGTCATCCGCAAGTTCCTGCTCGATGACGATATCGAGACCGTTGTCAACGCCACGGACGCGGGCCGGGAGGGCGAGCTGATCTTTCGTCGCATTTATCTGCTGGCCGGATGCGTCAAACCGATCAAACGCCTCTGGGCCAACGACATGACCGAAAAAGGCCTGCAAAAGGCCTTCGCCGGCATGGTCAGCGGAGAGGAAAAAAGAAACCTGGGTCACGCCGCCTTTGCCCGGGCCGAGGCCGATTGGCTGGTGGGCATGAATTTCTCCCGCCTCTTCACCCTGCGCGCGGGCAGCTTGATCACTGTCGGACGGGTGCAGACCCCGGTCCTCAAGCTGCTGGTCGAGCGCAGACGTGAAATCGAAAATTTCGTGCCCCGGGATTATTGGACCGTGGAAGGCGAGTTCGCCCATGGGACCGAGAATTTCAAGGCCACCTGGTTCGCGCCGCCCGATTTCAGGGATTCCAAGATCTGGAGCATGGAGGAAGGGCGGGTCGTGGCCGACGCCTGCGCCGGCAGGGACGGCGAAGTGCTTGAAATGGAAAAGAAGAAGGGCCGCCAGAAGCCGCCCCTGCTCTTCGATTTGACCAACCTGCAGAAGGAAGCCAATTCGCGGCTTGGTTTTTCGGCCCAACAGACGCTCTCCATCGCCCAGGACCTTTACGAAAAACGAAAGCTCATCACCTATCCGCGAACCGATTCCAGGTACCTGACAGCTGAACTCTTCGCGGAGTGCCTGGAGAACATGCGCGCGGTCTACGCCCATTTTCCCGAAATCTCGCAGTCCGCCGCGGCCAACATCAAAAGCGGCAAGAAAAAGTTCGAATGCGTCAACGACAAGAAGGTTTCGGATCACCACGCCATCATCCCCACATCCTTGCGCGCCAATGCGGCCACTCTGGGCAAGGATGAGTGGGCCATCTATGAAATGATCTGCAGGCGTTTCGCCGCCGCCTTCATGGACGACGCCACCTTTGCCAGCTCGACGCTGTGGATCGGGGTGGAAGGGCACCGCTACCGGGCCACGGGCAAGATGTTCCAGGACAAGGGCTGGCTCGAAGCCGAGCCCTGGCGGGCGTCCGAGGACAACCCCCTGCCGAACCTGCGCAAGGGCGCGGCCGTCACGGCGCAGAGCCTGGAACTGGTCGCGCACAAGACCAAGCCTCCGGCGCATTTCACCGACGCCACGCTGCTGGCGGCCATGGAAACGGCGGGCAAGCTGGTCGACGACGAGGAACTCCGGGAGGCCATGAAAGAACGCGGACTCGGCACGCCGGCCACCCGCGCCCAGATCATTGAAACCCTGCTGGCCAGGAAGTATATCGGCAAGGACGGCAAGCGCCTGGTGGCCACGGATCTCGGCTGCTGGGCTGTGGACGTGGTCTGTTCCATGATTCCGCAGGTGGCTTCGCCCGAACTGACCGGCGAGTGGGAAAAACGGCTCAAGGAAATGGAGCAGGGCGCATACGCCTACGGCGTGTTCATGCATCAGGTCCGGGAGATGGTCAGTTCGGGGGTGGACAGGGTCAGGAACGGCAACGTCCGTCCGCCCGCGTGTCCCGTCGCCCCGGAAAGGCCGGCGCGCAGAGAGGTGAATCCATGAATTCCGTTTTGATAGTGGACTCCGACGGCAAGGCCCTGACGGTCATGCAGCGCAGGCTGCGCAAGAACTTCGAGACCCACATCGCCCTGGGGCCGCGCCTTGGACTGCAACGAATCGCCGAAGAAGGGCCCTACGCCCTGATTCTGGCCGAATTTTCCATGACCGAGATGGACGGCGTCGAATTCATGGCCCGGGCCGGAGAATTGTGCCCGGAGAGTACCCGCGTCCTGGTCAGCAAAGCGCCCCTTGATGCGGCGGCGCTGATGCGGGCCATCAACGAAGGCCGGGTCTTTCACGTATTGCCCGCGTCGTGCGCCGACGACATGCTGATCAAGGTCGTCGAGGACGGAATCGGTCGTTTCAAGCGCACTTCGTCAGCAATCCGGAACGTGAACGAAGTCCACGCCATCTTCGCCAAGGCCGTGCACGAACTCGTTTGCTGGCTGCGCGGCGATGTCCGGGACATGATCAGCCCGGTGCTGCCGGTCCTGCGTGGCCTGTGCCGGAACATGCGCCACACCGACCCCACGCTGGCGGAAACGGCCTTTCTGCTCTCCGTCGTCGGTCTGATCGCCCTGCCTCCGGCGCTGCTGGAAAAAATCACCTCCGGCCGGGCGCTGACGGAGGACGAGCGCGCGCTCTTCGCACGGCATCCGGAACAGGCTGTGGAATGGGTCCGCCATCTGCCGCAGCTCAAAGATGTGACGGAAATTCTGAAGGAGTATGCGGAATGCATGCTCCGCGGCGGGCAGTGCGAAGAGGGTGGAAAAACGACTCAGGCCGCGGCGCTTTTGGCCATGACCATGGACTACCGCCTGGCCTGCTACGAAAAAATGGAGGGCGGGGCGATCCTGGCGCACATGCGCCGCGCGGAGTATCCTCGCGCCATGCTCGCGGCCATGGAGACGGAACTCAGCCGCATCGACCAAAGCGAAATCGAGGTCATGCTGGACAAGCTGCAACCGGGGATGATCCTGTCCCGGGCCGTGGTCGGCACCCGCGACGGCAGTGAAATCGTGCTGGTGCCGGAAGGCTACGAATTGTCCCGGACGACCATCGTCTTCTTACGCCAAACCGCGCGACTCGGTCAGGTCCGGGAGCCGTTTCATGTGCGCAAGATGAGCCTCATTGCGCAAGAAGCCACTGATACCCCTTGAGCTTGGCGCAGGGTGCATTTTCAGCCTTCGAATATCCGCGATGCCCTTCGGCATGAGCCAGCCCCCGACAACGATCCGGACAAGAGACCGGCTGCACCCTCCCGACGTGCAGGAATTGACGGGTGCTTCTCATTCATCGAGAAGATAATGGTACCGCTTGAGGTTGGCGTAGGTCCATTCCAGTATCTTCTGCATCTCCGCCGTGACCGATTCGGCATGAACCTGCCCCTGATAGTGGTTCAGATAATAAGCCAGCGTTCCGGCATCTTCCTGATATACAAGAACAATTGAATACTGAGAGGCAATGCTCGGACGATCGGGAAATTCGGCCTGCGTGATGATGTGCAGAACGAATTTCTTTTTTTCCGAGACCTTGAGATCAAAGAGCTTGCTCGCGATGACTTCTTCCTTGAGCTTGTAGGAAAGCAGGGTTCCGCTTTGGTCGGTGCCCCGGCCCTGGATGTCGAGGGGGAACCTGCCGGTCGAGACCGCGTCGCCGGAAGCTGGTTCGGATTTCTGGACCGGCTGTTCCGGCACGGGCTTGGCCATGCCCGGAGTCGAGTTGTCTTCAGTGTCGGGCCACGCGGGCACGGCGACGAGCATAATCGACAGGATGAGCAGCAAAATTCGGACGCGTTTCATGGTGGACCTCACTTGAGTCGGGTGCAGTTCAAAGGCTCGATCGGTGCCGGGATCGAAAAAGGCCGCCAATGGAGGCGGTGACCATGACGCTGCATAGCAAATGAGCGGCGAGGGTGGCAATGCCTTGATATTTAATAACCTTGGCGGTTATTAAAGTTAACATAATTTTCATTATGAGACAAAGAAAAACGGGTCGGGAAGAGCTGGAAAGGCTGAATGGACGAAATGGACTCTTTGGGAATGGACGGTCATGGACGGGATGGACCGCCTGGGGAAACTCAAACAAGAAAACCGGATCAGCGCATTCGCGCCGATCCGGTTCTGCTGGAAAAAGTTGAAGAGCTGAATGGACGAAATGGACTTTTTGGGAATGGACGGTCATGGACGAGATGGACCGCTTGGGAAAAAACAAGAAAACCGGCTCAGCTCGTTACCGTAGCCTGCCTGGGCTACCTCCCGGCCTTCTTCTCCCAGTCCTTGAGAAACGCGGCGATTCCCTTGTCCGTCAAGGGGTGGCCGATGAGCTGGGTCAGGATCTTGTGTGGCACGGTTGCGATATGCGCCCCGGCCATGGCCGCGTCCAGCACGTGCATGGGGCTGCGCACGCTGGCCGCGATGATCTGCGTGCTGAATCCGTAATTGTCGTAAATCGTCAGAATCTGGCGCACCAGTTCCATGCCGTCCTGGCCCACGTCGTCCAGGCGGCCCAGGAACGGACTGACGTAGGCGGCTCCGGCCTTGGCCGCCAGAAGCGCCTGCGCGGCGGAAAAGACGAGGGTCACGTTGGTTTCGATATCCATTGACCCGAGAATGCGCACCGCCTTCAAACCTTCCGCCGTCATGGGCACCTTGACCACGACATTGGGACCGTACTGCATCAGATCCTTGGCTTCGCGGACCATGCCTTCGGCATCCAGGGCTATGACCTCCAGGCTGACCGGACCCGGCACCAGACGGCAGATTTCCGCCGCGATCCCCCGCCAGTCCCCGGCTTCCTTGGACATCAGCGACGGGTTGGTCGTCACGCCGTCCACAAGCCCCATGTCCATGGCGGCCTTTATTTCGTCCAGATTCGCGGTATCGATGAAAAATTTCATGCCCCCCTCCTCTTTAGTCAATCATTTTCAGGTACTTGTCCCGACATTCGTAGCTACAGAAGCAGCGCACCTCCTCGCCTTCCTTGATCCTGATGTCCGAATCCTTGGAGACGTAGGTGCCGCACACCGGGTCCTTGACCAGTACGCCTTCCCTGGCCAGTTTTTCCTCATGCTTCTGTTTGACATCGACCTTTTTCTTCTTGTCGTTGGTGATGAGTTTGTAAAGAATGAAGCAGGCAACGGCCAGAATGACAAACTTGAGCATTGTTCACCTCGAAATAACGTTTGTGGCCTGTAAAATCCGATCTTCTTCCACGTGATACTGGAGTTTGGACAGCCACTGTGATGGAGAAAGGTCCCGGATGCGGATGTCCGGCGCCAGATGCATGAGCGGAACAAGTACGAACGCCCGTTCGAGCATGCGCGGATGAGGAATCTTCAGCCGGGGAGAATTCCACTGCTCGTCCGCGTAAAGGAGGATGTCGATATCGATGATCCGCGGCCCCCATCGCTCTTTGCGCTCCCGGCCCATTCCCGCCTCGATGTCGGACAGGATGTCGAGCAGGGCTTCGGGGGAAATGGCCGCGTCCACGCGCAGACGCGCCACGCAGTTGGCGAACCATTCCTGGTCGCGCACGCCCTGCGGCTCCGTTCGAAAGACGGGAGACACAGCTTCCACGGACAGACCGGTCGTGGAGTCCATGATTTTCAAAGCCTGGCGGACATTGGCCACAGGGTCGCCCATGTTGGACCCCAGACTCAGGTATGCGTGTACGTCGCTTGGTTTGGGCATTGGGTGAAAAAGCTACCTTTTTCAGCTTGTGCAGGCAAGGGGCCAGATGTACCTTGCCGGGAATGCACGAAGAAATCGACGCCTACCTCCAGCATCTGACCGTCATCCGCGGCCTGGCCGAAAAAACCGTCGAGGCCTATGGCTCGGACCTGCTGTTCTTCCGTGAATTCCTCTCGGAGGTGGGCGTCGATCCGCAACGCATCGACGAACATACCCTCTTCCTTTACATGGTCCACCTGCGTCGCAAGGGGCTCAAAAACACGTCCCTGGCCCGCAACCTTTCCAGTCTGCGCGGTTTTTTCGAATTCCTGGTGCAAGAACGCCTCCTGCCTTCCAGTCCCGCCGCCTTGCTGGACAGCCCCAAGCTGGTCCGCAAGCTCCCCGAAGTGCTGTCCCGGGACGAGGTCACTGCCCTTTTGGCGCGCCCGGTCATGACCGACCGCCTGGGCGTACGCGACCGGACCATGCTCGAACTTCTCTATGCCTGCGGGCTGCGCGTGTCCGAACTTGCGGCGCTGGCCGTGCCGGATTTCGACCCCCAGGCCGGGCTGCTGCGCGTCGTGGGCAAGGGCAGCAAGGAGCGCTACGTGCCGCTGCACGATTCGGCGGTGGGCCTCTTTCTGTCCTACCTGCGGCAATGGCGTCCGCTGTTCGGCCCCAAGGTCGACATGGCCTTTCTCAACCGTTCGGGCCTTGGCCTGTCCCGCCAGGGGATCTGGAAACTGCTGCGCCGCTACGCGCTGGAGGCGGGCATCAACAGGCCGGTCTCCCCGCACACCCTGCGCCACTCCTTCGCCACGCATCTGCTCGAAGGCGGGGCCGACCTGCGCACCGTGCAGATCCTGCTCGGCCACAGCGACATCATGGCCACGGAAATCTACACCCATGTGCAGTCCGCGCGCATGGCCGCCCTGCACCGCAAATTCCACCCACGGTCCTGACATGCCCCAAGCCCCCTCGAAAACCGTCATCACCTGTCACGCCAACGCGGATTTCGACGCCCTGGCCGCCATGATCGCGGCCAGCAAGCTCTACCCTGACGCCCTTCTGGTCTTTCCAGGCACGCAGGAAAGCTCGCTCAAGGACTACTTCATCCAGAGCGCCATGTACCTCTTCAATTTCAAAAGCATGAAGGACATCGACCCGCAGGAGGTGGGTCTGCTGGTTGTCGTGGACACCAGGCAGCGGGCCAGGCTCGGTCATGTCGAGCCGCTTCTCGAATCGCCAAACCTGGAAATCCATCTCTACGATCACCATCCGGCCAGCGACGGCGCCCTTGAAGGCCGCGTCGACATCTACCGTCCCTGGGGCGCGACCACGTCCATCATCATCGAGAAGCTGCGCGAGAAATCCCTGACCGTGAGCCCCGACGAAGCGACGATCATGGGCCTGGGCATCTTCGAGGACACCGGCGGCTTCACCTTCAAATCCACCACGGAACACGATTTCGAAGCCGCGGGCTGGCTCAGGACCATGGGCATGGACCTCGACGTCATCCGCGACATCATGAGCCGCGAACTGTCCACGGAACAGGTCGCCATCCTGTCCGAACTGATCGACTCCGCCTCCACCCACACCATAAACGGCGTCGACATCGTCATCGCCGAAGTCTCCCTCGATTCCTACGTCGGGGACTTCGCCTTGCTGACCCACAAGCTCATGGACATGGAGAACATCCGCGTCCTGTTCGCCATCGGCCACATGGGCGACCGCATCCAGCTCGTGGCCCGCAGCAAGGTCCAGGAAGTGGATGTCGGCACGGTCTGCGCCTCTTTCGGAGGCGGCGGCCATGCCTACGCGGCTTCGGCCTCCATCAAGGATCGCACCATTTCTCAAGTAAAGGATGAGCTTTTTGCCCTGCTCTATTCCCTGATCAATCCGCAGATGGCGGTCCGGGACTTCATGTCCTCGCCCGTGGTGCGCATCGAGGCGTCGCAGAGCGTGGCCCAGGCCGCCGAAGTCATGGTCCGTTACGGTCTGAAGGCCCTGCCCGTGCTCGAATACGGCGATCAGGTCTGCGGCATCATCGAGAACAGCGTAGCCGAAAAGGCGGTCGGGCACGGCCTCGGCGGAGAACGGGTCACGGAGTACATGCTCGAGGATTTCCTTTCCGTGACCGAAGAGCAGGACCTGTACCAGGTCATGGAGATCATCCTGGGACACCGCCAGCGCCTCGTTCCGGTGCTGCGCGGCCAGGAGCTGGTCGGCGTCATCACGCGCACGGACCTCATCAACCTCATGGTGCAGGAGCCGGCGCGCATCCCCGAGTCCCTGCTCTCGGACAAGCGCCAGGAAAAGAACATCCGTCAGCTCCTGCTCGAACGCCTGCCGGGGGACATCGTGTCCCTGCTCAGGCTCGCCGGCCAGGCCGGGCAGGAGATGGGTGTCGAGGTCTACGCCGTGGGCGGATTCGTGCGCGACATGCTCCTTGGCATTCCCAACGACGACATCGACCTGGTGGTGGAAGGCGACGGCGTCGCCTTCGCCCAGGACCTGGCGGACCGGATCGGGGCACGGGTGCGCCCGCACCTCAAATTCCGCACGGCAGTGCTCATCCTGCCCGGCGGTCAGAAGGTCGACGTGGCCACGGCGCGCCTCGAATATTACGAATATCCGGCCGCCCTGCCCATCGTCGAACTCTCCTCGCTCAAGATGGACCTGTATCGCCGCGATTTTTCCATCAACACCCTGGCCATCCACCTCTGCCCTCCGCACTTCGGGCGCTTGGTCGATTTTTTCGGCGGACAGCAGGATTTGAAGGACGGCGTGATCCGAGTCCTGCATTCCCTGTCCTTTGTCGAAGATCCGACGCGCATCATCCGAGCCATCCGCTTCGAGCAACGCTTCCAGTTCAAGATCGGCTCGCAGACCGAGCGCCTGATCAAGAACGCGGTGCGGCTGAACATCTTCCAGAAGCTTTCCGGAGCGCGCATCCGCCACGAGCTGCGCCTTCTGGCCGAGGACAGCGCGCCGGTGGAAGCCTTCATCCGCATGCGCGACCTGGGTCTTTTGCAGGAAATCCACCCCCTGCTGAGCTTCCCCCAGACCAAGGAAGCCCTGCTTGAAGAAATCGAGAAGGTCATCACCTGGTACAAGCTCCTTTTCCGCGAACAGGCCCCCGACATCTGGATCGTCTATTTTCTGGGGCTGGTGTCCGGATTCGACGCCCAGCAGGTCCAGGCCCTGACCGGGCGTCTGCAATTTCCGCCGAAACGGATCGAACTGGTGGAGTCCACCCGCCGCCAGCTGCGCTACGTGGCCATGCAGTTGGCGCAATGGGGGAAAAACGCGGGCGCCCCTGCCGATCTTCACGACATCCTCTCTCCCCTGTCCCTGGAAGGGCTGCTCTACACCATGGCCAAGCAGCGCAAGCAGGATCTGAAGAAAGCCGTCTCCCACTACCTCACCCATCTGCAGGACGTCGGCATCCTGGTCACCGGCGCGGACATCAGGAAAACGGGACTTGAGCCCGGGCCCCGCTACGCCGCCATCCTGAGGGCGGTGAAGCGGGCCGTCCTGAACGGCGAGGTGCGCACGCGCGAGGAACAGTTGGGATATGCCCGGCGCATGTCCCGCTCGCTTCAGGGGCAGGACGCTTGCCCCAAAGGCCTTTCTTGACCAAAGCAAGGCAATTATTTAACGATTTTTTGTCTTTTTGGTCTGTCGAACAAATTTTTGGGAATTCATCTTTTACCAGATTCGGAGGACGTATGCGTACACGGATTGCACTTGTTCTGCTGGCTCTTTTCCTCATGGCCTCAAATGCTCTGGCCAAGGACGTCGTCTTCGCGGTCGACGCCACCTATCCGCCCATGGAAATGGTCGACGCCGACAAAAACATCGTGGGCTTCGGTCCTGAGGTCGTGATGGCCATGGGCAAGGCCGGCGGTTTCAACCCGATCCTCAAGAACACCGCCTGGGACGGCATCTTCGCCGGGCTGGCCGCCGGCAAGTACGACGCCATCGCCTCCTCGGTCTCCATCACCGACGAGCGCAAGCAGAGCATGGATTTTTCCGATCCCTACTTCGAAGTGAAGCAGGGCGTCATCGTGCCCAAGGGTTCCGCCATCGCTTCCGTGGCCGATCTGGCCGGCAAGACCGTGGCCTCCCAGATGGGCACCACCGGCTATTTCGTGTGCAAGAAGATCGAAGGCGCCACCGCCAAGTCCTATGACGAGATCGGCCTGGCCGTGGAAGACCTCTACAACGGACGCATCGACGCCGTCATCGCCGACGACGCCGTGGCTTCCAACTACGCCCTGCAGCACGAGCAGTATTCCCAGAAGCTGACCCTGGCCTTCCTCATCGCCCCCGAATCCCCCGAGTACCTGGGGTTTGCCGTGAACAAGGGCAACAAGGAAATCGTGGACCTGATCAACTCCGCCCTGGCCGCCATCAAGGCCAACGGCGAGTATGACAAGATCTACGCCAAATGGTTCGGAGCCAAATAATGTCATGAACCGGGGCCACGGCCCCGGTTTTCCTTTTTTCCAGCGACCAGGACACGACCAGTCATGACCCCTCAATTTTCCAAGAAAGCTGTCAAAATCGATATCGGAGACGGCGCGGCCATTCCCGTCAAAAAGGATTCGGGCCTTTTCAACGCATGGTGGCTCACCTTTTTCGGAGCCATCGGCATCATCATCTATCTGTGCGTGACGCAGCCCGAACCCTACTGGCGCATCCTGCAATTTCTTCCCGACGGCATCGTGGTCACCTTCGAGGTCACGGTCCTGTCCATCCTGCTCTCCCTGGTGCTCGGCCTGATCACCGGCCTGGGCCGCCTGTCCCGCAACAAGACGCTGAACCTCATCGCCTCGACCTATGTCGAAATCATCCGCGGCATTCCCCTGCTGGTCCAGCTGTTCTACATCTACTACGCCCTGGGCCGCCTTGAACTCTTCAAGGGTCTGCCGCCCATGGCCGCGGCGGTGGTCGCCATGGGCATCTGCTACGGCGCCTACATGGGGGAAGTGTTCAGGGCCGGCATCGACTCCATCGACAAGGGACAGGCCGAGGCGGCCAGATCCCTGGGCTTCACCCGCGCCCAGACCATGATGTACGTGATCCTGCCCCAGGCCTGGCGGACCATCCTGCCGCCCGTGGGCAACGAGTTCATCGCCCTGTTGAAAGACAGCTCGCTGGTTTCCATCCTGGCCGTGTCGGACCTCCTGCGCAGGGGGCGGGAATTCGCCAGTGAATCCTTTCTGTATTTCGAGGCCTACACCATGGTGGCCCTGGTCTACCTGGTCATCACGCTCTTCTTGTCCAAGGGCGTCAGCAAAATGGAGCAGAGGTTGAATTATTATGAACGGGACTAGGCCCATCATCGAGATCACGAACGTCTACAAGTTCTTCGGCCAGTTGCAGGCATTGCACGACGTCAGCCTGTCCATCAATTCCGGGGAGAAGGTGGTCATCATCGGCCCCAGCGGATCGGGAAAATCGACCCTGCTGCGCTCCATCAACCGGCTGGAGACCATCGACAGCGGAACCATCACGGTGGACGGCAAGGACATCAACGCCAGGATCAACGACATCAACCAGATCCGTCAGGAACTGGGCATGGTCTTCCAGAGCTTCAACCTCTTTCCGCACAAGACGGTGCTCGGCAACCTGACCATGGCGCCCATGAAACTCAAGAAAGTGCCGGAACTCGAAGCCAGGAAGCGGGCCCTGAGCCTGCTCGACAAGGTCGGCATCCGGGACAAGGCCGAAGTCTACCCGGCCATGCTCTCCGGCGGGCAGCAGCAGCGCGTGGCCATCGCCCGCGCCCTGGCCATGAACCCCAAGATCATGCTCTTCGACGAGCCGACCTCGGCCCTTGATCCGGAAATGATCGGCGAAGTCCTGGACGTCATGGTCACCCTGGCCCGCGAGGGCATGACCATGGTCGTGGTCACCCACGAGATGGGCTTCGCCCGCGAGGTGGCCGACCGGGTCATCTTCATGGACCACGGCCAGATCGTCGAAACGGGCACTCCGGAGCACTTCTTCACCAATCCCGAGCACCCGCGCACCCAGAAATTCCTGAGCCAGATCCTCTAGCCATGAAAACCATACACGCCCCCTGGCGCATCGACTACATCCTCGGTCCCAAGCCCGACACCTGCGTCTTCTGCCTGCCCGAGTCCACGGACGGCGACGCCGAACGCTTCGTGCTGCACCGCGCGCAACACTGTTTCGTGATCATGAACATCTTTCCCTACTCCAACGGGCACCTCATGGTCACCCCGTACCGGCACGTCAGCAACATCACCGCGCTCGACGAGAGTGAAAGTCACGAGATCATGAACTATGTACAAAAGTGCGCTTTTATCCTAGAACAGGCCTTCAACCCGCACGGAATAAACATTGGAGTCAACATAGGCGAGGCCGCCGGCGCCGGGATCAGGGAACACCTTCATGTGCACCTTGTGCCGCGCTGGAACGGAGACCACTCCTTCATGGCGGTCATGTCGGAAACAAGCGTTCTGCCCGAGCATCTTCGTTCGACCTATGAACGCCTGAAGCCTTTTTTCAACAACCTTAAACGGTAGAGGTGACGGATGCGATATCTCAAGGTGTTGGGCCTGGTAGCCCTTTTCTTCTTTTCCATGCTCTTCTTTGTTCAGAACCACGAGATCCTGATCCAGGAACTGGCGCTCGAACTCAAAGTCTTCGGCTGGCACTACCAGACCGAGGCGGTGCCCTTCTACCTGATCATCCTCATGGCTTTCGTGATCGGTTCACTGCTCTGCACCTTCTATTTCTTCCTGGAAAAAATCCGCTTGTCCAAGCAGTGCCGCCAGTACAAGAAGGAAGTGGACTCCCTGCAGCGCGAAGTGGAATCCCTGCGCCCCAAGACCATGGACGAGTACACCACCGCGGAATCCACGGAAAACATCCAGAACTGAAGCATCCGGCACGATTCGTCGTCCACCCTGCTGTCGTGCGTCCCAAGGCCCCTTCCTTCGGGACGCAATTTTTTTCCACAAATCGGATACATCATGCGCCAAAAATCCTTACCCATTCTTGAATCCAGGCACCATTGGCTCATCACGGGCGTCGCCGGATTCATCGGTTCGAACCTGCTGGAAACGCTGCTGCGCCATGACCAGCAGGTCACCGGGCTGGACAATTTTTCCACCGGCCACCGCCACAATCTCCAAGAGGTCAAGGGCGGGGTCACGCCTGAGCAATGGGCCGGCTTCAAGCTCATCGAAGGCGACATCCGCGATTTGCCGACCTGCATGGAGGCCTGCGCGGGCGTTGAATTCGTGCTTCATCAGGCGGCGCTGGGCTCCGTGCCCCGTTCCATTGTCGATCCCCTGCTGACCAACGCCAACAACGTGACCGGATTTTTGAACATGATGGTCGCGGCCAAGGACAGCAAGGTCTCGCGCTTCGTGTACGCGGCGTCGAGCTCCACCTACGGCGACCACCCGGGCCTGCCCAAGGTCGAGGAACAGATCGGCAAGCCCCTGTCCCCCTATGCGGTGACCAAGTACGTCAACGAACTCTACGCCGAGGTGTTCCAGAAGACCTACGGCATGGACAGCGTGGGGCTGCGCTATTTCAACGTCTTCGGCCGTCGCCAGGATCCCGAGGGCGCCTATGCCGCCGTCATTCCCAAATGGTTCGCGGGCCTTCTGCGCGGGGAAACGGTCTGGATCAACGGCGACGGGGAGACCAGCCGCGATTTCTGCTTCATCGACAACTGCGTGCAGGCCAACATTTTGGCGGCTTCGGCCACGGGTCCGGTGGCCGGAGAGGTTTTCAACGTCGCTTTCGGACAGCGCACCACGCTGAATGAACTCTTCAGGCTCATCCGTGACGAAGCGGCCACGTTCATGCCGGGCTGCGCCCAGGCCCAGCCCGCGTACCGGGACTTTCGGGCCGGAGACGTCCGCCACTCCCTGGCAGATATCTCCAAAAGCCGCCGCCTGTTCGGATACGATCCCGCCTGGGACGTTCGTCAGGGACTGGCGCAAGCGGGCGGATGGTATGCCAGGCATTTGGGGGCGTGACGCGCGCGGGCGGGACGAATCTTTCGGCCCGCAACCGCGTCATGCGACGTTCCATTCACGTTTTTAACAACAGCGGTTTAATCCGGAGAAAACCTCATGCAATGGCTCAGGTCCCTGCTGGGACTGCGCGACGACCACGCCGATCTCTTTTCGCCCGTGCCGCCGAATCCGGCCCAGGACGCCCTGGCCGCCATCGACGATCTCTCGCGCGCCATGCGCAACCACCAGGGCGCCGTGGAGATCTGTTCGGCCCTGGGCAACCTGTACCGCATGCGCGGCGAGCTTGACCGCGCCATCCAGATGCGCAGCTCCCTCCTGCAGCGGCCCGACCTTGGCCGCGAGGACCAGGGCCGCATCCTCTTCGAGCTGGGCCGCGACTACTCCCGCGCCGGCATTCTGGACCGGGCCGAGGAAGCCATGCGCCAAAGCAGGGACATCGGCGGCGACACCCCCGCGCTGGAGCTGGAAATGGCCCTCCTGCACGCCAAGGGCGGTGATTTTCTGGCCGCCAGCCGGCAATACAAAAAAATGGGACATCACCTGCAGGCCGCCCACTACCTGGTCCGGGCCGCCACGAGCGGAACCGGAGTCGCGAACCCGGCATTGCTGGCCGAGGCCAGGGATCTCTATCCCGCGTCCCCCGAGGCCTGGCTTGAGGGGATCATGTACCAGATCGGCCTGGAGGCCTGGGACGAGGTCCTGACCCTGCTCGACCAGGGTCTTGAGGCCGTCGGGACGCACCTGGGCTTCGTGCTCCTTGATCCCCTGCTCGACTTCGAGGACTCCGGCGTGCCCGTCAAAGCCATCCTCCCGGCCGCGAAGATGGACGGTCTGCTGAGCGTCATCGAAAGCCATCCTCCGGACATCGCCCCGCTGCATTACGCCGGGTGTCTGCTGCGCGCCCATGGCCGGGTCGAGGAGGCCAAGACCTGGCAGGAAAAGGCCCTGCTCATGAGCCCGGCCTTCTGGCCCGCCCGGCTGGAGCTTCTGACCATGTCGCTGCCGGAGCAGCGCATGACGCCGGTTTTCGAGCTGCAACTGGAATTTTTGTTGCGCCGGGCGCGTGAAGCCAAGCGCTTCGTCTGCGGTCGTTGCGGCCTGAAGCGCGGGCAGATTTTCTTCTGCTGCCCCAAATGCATGTCCTGGCATTCCATCACCATCCGCCAGCTCTTGAGCGACGAGGGATCATGAGCACGGTCCGCCTTACGCCCATGATGGAACAGTACCTGCGGGTCAAGGAGGAGCATCCGGACACGCTGGTCTTTTTCCGCATGGGTGATTTTTTCGAGCTGTTCTTCGAGGACGCCCAGATCGCGGCAAGGGAGTTGCAAATCGCCCTGACCAGCCGCAATCCCGGAGCGGAAAACCCGGTGCCCATGTGCGGCATGCCCCATCACGCCATCGACGAATACCTGCGTCAGCTTCTGGACAGAGGGTACAAGGTGGCGCTGTGCGACCAGGTCGAGGACCCCAAGCAGGCCAAGGGCCTGGTCAGGCGCGAAGTGACGCGGGTGCTGACCCCGGGCACCGTGGTCGAGGACATAAACCTCGACGCCAAGGGGCATAATTTTCTCGGCGCCCTGTTCTGGGACGGGGATCTCGGCGGCGGGCTGGCCTGGGTCGATTTCTCCACGGGCGCGTGGTCCGGCATCCAGACCAAAAACGAGGCCGTGCTGTGGCAGTGGCTGGTCAAGATGAATCCGCGCGAACTGCTCCTGACCGAGGGCCAGCCCCTGCCCAAAGGTCTCGAGCACTGGCAGTCCAGGCTCTCGCGCTATCCGCAAAAATCCTATTTCGACGGACGCGGGGCCGAGGACAGGATTTTGCGCGCCCAGGGCGTGCCCGGACTGCAAACTCTCGACCTGGACGACAAACCCGCCCTGACCCGGTGCTGCGGAGCGCTTCTGACCTATCTGGAGCTGACGCAGAAGCGCGACCTGACCCACCTCGCCCCCTTCAAGCCCCTGGACCTCACCGCCACCCTGCTCCTGGACGAGGTCACGGAGCGCAATCTGGAGCTTTTCCGGACCATGGACGGCGGCAAGGGCCGGGGCACGCTGCGGCACGTGCTGGATCAGACCCAGACGCCCATGGGCGGCAGGCTGCTGGAAACCCGCATGCACCAGCCCTTCAAGGATCTGGGCAGCATCCTGCCTGTGCAGGAGCTGGTGGCCTATATGCACGGTCACGACACGGCCCGCGAGAATCTGCGCCGGGCCCTGGACAACGTCTACGATCTGGAACGCCTGTGCACGCGCATCGTCGTGAACCGCTCCACGCCCAAGGATTTCGGGGCCCTCAAGACCTCGCTCGCGGTCTTGCCGCGCTTGCGGCAATCCCTGCTGGAGCTTGAATCTCCGCCGCCCAGACTGGCCGCGCTGCTGCGCGGCTGGGACGATCTGGCCGACGTGCATGACCTGCTCTCCCGCGCCCTGGCCGACTCCCTGCCGCCGGTCATCACCGAAGGCGGACTCTTCAGGCCCGGCTACGATCCGGCCCTGGACGAGCTCATGGAGCTGACCGACCACGGCGAGGCGGCCCTTTCCGCCATGCTCGAACGCGAACGCCTGGCCTGCGACCTGCCCAAGCTCAAACTCGGCTACACCAAGGTTTTCGGCTACTATTTCGAGCTGAGCAAGGCCGTCTCGGCCGAGCCGCCGGCGCATTTCATCCGCCGTCAGACCCTGGTCAACGCCGAACGCTACATCACCGAGGAACTCAAGGGCCTGGAGGACAAGCTCCTGAGCGCATCGGATCGGCGCAAGACCCGGGAATACCAGCTCTTTCTTTTGCTGCGCGAGGAAGTGGCCGGACACAGGGCCCGTTTCATGGGCATGGCCGAGATCCTGGCCGAGCTCGATTTCACCCAGGGTCTGGCCCAGGCCGCACGCAAATGGGAATGGACCAGGCCCGAGCTGCACGAGGGCCTGGACATCGCCATCAAGGGCGGTCGACACCCGGTCGTCGAAGCGGTGCAGGGCCGCTCCAGCTACATCCCCAACGACCTCGTCCTGGACGACTCCGGACGGGTGCTGCTCATCACCGGTCCGAACATGGCAGGCAAATCCACTGTCCTTCGGCAGGTGGCGCTCATCTGCATCCTGGCGCAAATGGGCGGGTTCGTTCCGGCGGCCGCGGCCCGGCTTGGCCTGTGCGACCGCATCTTTTCGCGCGTCGGCGCATCGGACAACCTGGCGATGGGCCAGTCGACCTTCATGGTCGAGATGACCGAGACGGCCCGCATCCTGCGCCAGGCGGGCAAACGCTCTCTGGTCATCCTGGACGAGATCGGCAGGGGCACGAGCACCTTCGACGGCCTCTCCCTGGCCTGGGCCGTGGCCGAGGAACTGGCCAGACGCCAGGGTGGAATCCGCACCCTCTTCGCGACGCACTACCACGAGCTGACCGTGCTCGAAGACCGCTTGCCCGGCGTGCGCAATTACAATATCGCCATCAAGGAATGGAAGGGCGACATCGTCTTCCTGCGCCGTCTGGTCCCCGGTCCGGCCGACCGCAGCTACGGCATCGAAGTCGCCCGCCTGGCGGGTGTGCCGGCCTCGGTCGTGGCCAGGGCCAAGGAAATCCTGGCGGTGCTTGAGCGCCACGCCCCCGGCGGCTCCAAGCGCAACGATTTCATCAGCCGCCAGGTCGCGCTGCCCGGTCTGGTCCAGGCCCAGGCCCCGCGCCAGGCACCCGAGGAACACGAGGTCTTGAAAGCCCTGAAAAAAGTCAACGTCAACGAGCTTTCCCCCCTGGACGCACTCACCCTGCTCCACCAGTGGAAGGCTATGGCAGGATCGTCATGAAACGTCTTCTCGTCCTGTGCCTTTTTCTCGCCCTCGCCGCCTGCGGCAAAAAAGAGTGGCCGCAACCCATCGTCAGCGAAGAGATGATCCAGATCAACCACATGGAAGCCCGCATGGAACAGGGCTGCATCCTGATCAACGCCAAGCTGGGCGGACGCCTGGTCAATCTGGAATATTTCCTGATCGAAATCGAACAGGACGGCTGCCCGACCTGCCCCTTCACGCCGTCCTTCGTGCGCAAGTACTACCCCTACAGTTCGGCGGTGTACCAGCGGGAGAACAGCTACATCTTCACCATCTGCGAGCCCCTGCCGGCACAGACCCTGCGCATCCGCCTCAAGGCAGACAACACGCACCAGATCATCGCGCCGGCCCTGTCCGAAATCGTCACCCTGACCCCGTCCGTCCCCTAATCACGAAAGGAGAACGCCATGCACTATTTTCAATATAAGAACGGTCAACTGCACGCCGAGGACATCGCCGTCGCCGATCTGGTCTACGAATACGGCACCCCGCTCTACATCTATTCCGCCACGACCCTGAAGCGCCACTACAGGGCCTTTGATTCCGCCTTCGAGGGCATCGACCATCTGACCTGCTACTCGGTCAAGGCCAACTCCAACCTGAGCTTCCTCAAGATTCTGGCCCAGGAAGGAGCGGGCACGGACATCGTTTCCGGCGGCGAACTGTTTCGGGCTCTGCGAGCCGGAGTGGACCCCGGGAAAATCGTGTACTCGGGCGTGGGCAAGAAGACCGTGGAAATCCAGGAAGCCCTTTTTGCCGACATCCTCATGTTCAACGTGGAATCCGAACAGGAGCTTGAGCGCATCAACGCCGTGGCCGCCGATCTGGGCAAGGTCGCCCGGGTGAGCCTGCGCATCAACCCCGACGTGGACCCCAAAACCCACCCCTACGTCTCCACCGGACTCAAGGAGAACAAGTTCGGCCTGTCCCGCACCGACGCTTTGAGGGTCTACGCCAAGGCCATGAGCCTGCCCAATGTCGAGCCCGTGGGCATTGATTGCCATATCGGTTCCCAGCTGACCCAGCTTTCTCCTTTCATGGAAGCGCTCGACAAGCTCAAGGAATTTCATGGCCAGCTCGTGGCGATGGGCATCACCATCAAATATCTGGATCTGGGCGGAGGACTGGGCATCACCTACAACGAGGAGGCGCCGCCGCACCCCGAGCAACTCGGCAAGGCGCTGGTCGATTCCCTTCGGGATCTGGACGTGACCCTCATCCTCGAACCGGGCCGCGTCATCGCGGGCAATACCGGCATCCTGGTGACCGAGGTGCAGTACACCAAGACCAACGAGGGCAAGAACTTCGTCATCGTCGACGCCGCCATGAACGATCTCGTCCGCCCCTCCCTGTACGGTTCCTACCACCGCCTGGCTCCGGTGCGCGAAGGAAACGGCGAGGAGATGACCGCCGACGTGGTCGGCCCCATCTGCGAATCCGGCGACTTCCTGGCCAAGAACCGCACCTTCCCCAAAGTCGCCCAGGGCGATCTGCTGGCCGCCTTCTCGGCCGGCGCCTACGGGTTCGTCATGTCTTCGCAGTACAACTCCAGGGCGCGTGCCGCCGAGATCATGGTCCAGGGCGACAAGCACGTGCTCATCCGCAAGCGCGAGGTCTACAACGATCTGGTGGCTCTGGAGGAAGATGGACTGACCCAGATCGACCGCCTCAAATAAAGACTTTTGTCACCAGCGCGAAAATCCCCGGCTTTGAACATGACCGGGGATTTTTTTTGGCATTTCACGATGCCGAGCCTGCACGGCGACGCGTCGTGAACTTTAAAGCTGATCGCGCCAGCACCGCCAGCATGGCCAGGGCGGCCAGGGTACGGAGAAATCCGCCCTCTTCGCCCCCTGCATTGTCCAGCCAGCCATGCACTTCAAGGCCAAGCCAGAGGTAAAGGGCATCGGCGGCCACGGCGCAGAACAAGGTCACGGCGATGATCGAGACGACGTATATGAAGGCCGACTTCTTGCCCAGCAGCCTGCCGACCATGACCATGGTGGCCGCGTTGGTGGCCGGTCCGGCCAGCAGGAACACCAGCAGCGCTCCGGGTGAAAAGCCCTTCATGGCCAGTGCCGCCGCTATGGGCGTGCTGGCCGTGGCGCAGACGTACATGGGCAGGGCCACGACGAGCATGGCCAGCATCGCGGTCAGCCCCCCGCCCGGCAGCATCCGGCCCAGGTCGTCGGGCAGATAGAGCGTGATGGCTCCGGCCAGAAGGATCCCAAGGCCGAACCAGGGGGCGATGTCCGAGAGCAGATCGTCGAAGGCGAAACGCTGCCCTTCCGCAAAACGTTTCAAGGCAGATGGGGCGACAGGCGCACAGGAACAGCACCCGGAAGCGCAGCCCCGAGCGGGCTCAAGCGGGGCAAGGACTTGCGCCGGACTGTCGTTTTTGTCTGCGGCGTCGATGAGAAGCCCCGTGACCATGGCCGTCACAAACGCGGCAAGAGGGCGCAGCACGGTCATGAGCGGATCCAGAAGCGCCCAACTCACGGCCATGGAGTCAACGCCCGTTTCCGGGGTGGAAATCAGAAACGAGGCCGTCGCCCCCTTGCCCGCTCCCTGTCGCCGCAGCCCGGCGGCAGCGGGGATGACGCCGCAGCTGCACAGCGGCAGGGGCACTCCGAAAAGAGCCGCTTTGAAGATGTTCCCGGGCCGGCTTTTGCCCAGATGCCTGGCCACCAGGTCGGACGGCACGAAGGCGCGCAGCAGCCCGGCCATGAAAAACCCAAGCAGCATCCACAGCGACGAATCAAGCAGGATGTCCCAGCAGGCCAGGAAAAATGCGTTCATTCCCCGCACCTCTGCCGACAGTGCTCAAGGGCCATGTCCATGAGCCGTTCGACATGCTCGTCGTGGATCGTGTAAAAAATCACCTTGCCCGCCCGCCTTCCACGCACCAGCCGAGCCGTACGCAACACCCGCAACTGATGGGACACGGCCGAAATGGACATGGAAAGCACCGCGGCCAAATCGCAGACGCAAAGCTCTCCCTGACGAAGCGAGTCCATGATCTTAAGCCGGGTCGGATCGGAAATCACGCCCAGAAGCCCGGCCGCCTCCTCCAGCACCCCGTCATCGGTTCTGCCCTCGCGGGCCCTGTTCACGCTGTCCTCGTGGATGCAGCGGACTTGACAGACATCGATCATCATATCTCCTTTTGATCACGGCAGGCGGGCCTTTGAAAAAAAACAAACAATTGAACAAATGTTCAAATATTGTTTCGCACGTCGCCGGTCAAGGGTCCAGTGGGCAAATTCCGCTTTTCAAGGCAGGGCATTTCTGCCTATCCTCCAAGACCGATGAACAGGGGGCCAACAAGGCCCCCTCTCCATTCCGTCAGGGGCAGCCTCTTTTCTGCCATCGAACAGCTCTTCACGAGAGCCAAATTCTGCACTGGGACCAGATGAACCCTTCTTCTACAGTCTCGCCACAGCCTTTTGACACCAAGTCGATGATCCATTTTTTCGAGCAACTGTGGGAACACACCAGCGATCCGTTCTGGATCTGCAAGCCCGCCGGAGACGACTTCGAACTGCTGATAACCAACGCAGCCGCCGTCAGCCTCGACGCCAGACAGGTTCCGGGAGCCACGGTGCGTTCCATCATCGGGTTTGGTCCCGAAGCGGACAGCCTCATTGCCGGATACTTTGAGTGCATGTCCACCGGGGAGGCGGTGACTTTCGAGCAGCGACCGATCCTGGCCGGCAGCCCGCGACTGTTCGAAACCCTGCTCGTGCCGGTCAAGGATGGGGATGGCCGGATCACCCACATCTGGGGCATGGCCCGCGATCTGACGCGCTTTCTCGTCTCCCAGAACGCCCTGGTGCTTTTGAACGAACAGCTTGAGGCCAAGATTCTGCAGCGCACCAGGGAACTGCAGGAGGCCAATCGGCTGCTCTCGGAACTCTCGACCACCGACGGGCTCACAGGCATCGCCAATCGCCGCAAGTTCGACTCGGCCTTGAGCGAGGAATGGGGCCGGGCGGCCCGCGCCAAGACCGCCATTTCCCTCATCATGCTCGATATCGACCACTTCAAGAAATTCAATGACCGATACGGGCATCAGCAAGGCGACGAATGCTTGCGGCGCGTGGCAAAGATCCTGCATTCCAGCGCCCGCCGTCAGGGAGATCTGGTCGCCCGCTACGGGGGCGAGGAATTCTGCATGATCATGCCCAACACCGCAGCGCCGGGCGCGACGGAAATCGCCGAACACCTGCGCCTCTCCATCGAGGCGCTGGACATGCCGCACGCGCTGTCGCCGTACTGCAAAGTCACGGTCAGCATCGGGCTGGCGACGCTTGTCGCAAGAGAGGGCGAAAGCTCGTCTGCGCTTGTGCGGTTCGCCGACGCAGCCCTGTACCGCGCCAAGTCCGAAGGAAGAAACTGCGTGCGCAGCGCATCGAATCCGGAGCGCTGAAAAAAACGGCCAGGAAATTCCTGCTTCGCGCCAGAAAAACGGACAAAACGCAATTTTTTCCAAGACGTCACCACCCGGCTTGTTCTATCAGCGTGCCCATGCCCTGCCCGTTCATCAATTTCGTACCTGTTCAGCCCGGTCTTGAAATGAGCCGGGTCGCGCGCAGCAGTCATGTCTTTCCCCGCCATTTTCATGATGACATCTACGCCATCGGGCTCATGCACGAAGGCGCAAGCTATTGCCTGGGGCCGTCCCATTCCGAGGCCACGGTAAGGCAAGGGCAGGCCTGCCTGATAAACCCCGGCCAGGTCCACTCCGGGGTGCCGATTTCGGGCGACGCCATCTCTTACACCATGTTCTACCTGCAGGCGGAACTTGTCCGGAGCGTGGCCGAGGACATGAGCCGACGGTCCGGAGCAGCGCCGGAATTCACGACCCTGATCTGCGACCGACCGGAACTTGTCATGTCCCTGCACAGGATGGCGCAGGCCCTGACCTCAAGCACGGGCCTGGCCCTCGAATCGGCTCTGGTCAGAACATTGGGGGATGTTCTGGGCGCGCACGGCGGAGTGAAAAGCAGATCCCCGGAACAAGCATCTCTGCTGGTCCGGCAAGCCAAGGAAATGCTGCGCTCGAACCTGGAACGGAAAATCACCCTGCGGGACATGGCCACCACCCTCGAAGTGAGCCAGTATCACCTGCTGCGCACCTTCAAGCGCCAAACCGGGGTGCCCCCACATGTCTTTCGCACCCAGCAACGCGTGGAGCAGGCCAGATCCCTGCTCCGACAGGGCGTGCCCTTGGCCGAGGTGGCCCAGGCCACGGGATTTTCGGATCAATCCCATTTCAGCAACACTTTCAAACACTACACTGGAGCCACGCCCGGCCAGTATGCGCTTCAACCCTGAAGCCTTCCGTCCGGCGCTTCTTTCACAGTCTCAGGAGCATTGATGAAACCCCAATCCCTTGCCGTCACCTCCGCCAACCCTGTCGCCCTGCTGCCCCGTCTGGCCGTGCTCGGCGCGGTGGTGCTCTGGGGCGCGTCCTTTTCGACCATGCGCGTCGCCCTTGAGGACCTGCACCCCTGGAGCGTGATGTGGCTGCGCATGATCATCGCCCTCGCCTGCATCCTGCCCCTGTACCGGACCATCAACCTGTCCGCGTACCGCCGGGGCGACTGGAAGCTGCTCCTGCCTGCCGTCATTTTCCAGCCCTGTCTGTACTTCTGGCTGGAGTCGGCAGCCCTGGGTCTGACCACTTCGGCCCAGGCCGGGATCATCTCCGCCTCGGTGCCGCTTCTGGTCGCGGTGGCGGCCTGGATGATTTTAAAAGAGCCCTTGAGCATGCGCATCACCGCCGGCCTATTGCTGTCGTTGGCCGGAGTCGCGGTGCTGACTTGGGGCGGACAGGCCACAGAATCGGCCCCTTCACCGCTCCTGGGCAACAGCATGGAATTTCTGGCCATGGTCTGCGCGGCCGCGAACATGATCCTGATCCGCATCCTGGGCAGGCGCTACGACGCCTGGACCCTGACCGTCATGCAGGTCGTCACGGGCACCCTCTTCTTTTCGCCGGGCCTTGCCTACATTGTCGACCTGCCCGCGGGCACCTTCGATCTGCGACTGGTGCTCATCCTCGTCTTTCTCGGCGCGGGGGTGACCCTGGGCGCGTTCTCCCTCTACAACTGGGCCATCACGCGCATGCCAGCCAGCACCGCCTCGGCGCACATCAACCTCATCCCCGTGGTGGCCGTGGGATGCGGCTTCGCCTTTCTGGGCGAAACCATGACCCCCGTGCAGATCGCCGGCGCCTGCGTGGTCCTTTTCTCGGTGCTCATGACTCAGAAATTCTGAAAAAGGGCAGGCACATGGCCCTGCCCCTACAGGGAACGGGTGTGGGTTTGCATCGTTCGACGGGCCGCGTCATGCCGTAGGGGCGCCCTCTTCACTGGCCGTGAAAAAGGGCAGGCCCACAGGCCTGCCCCTACATGAGACGGCGTGGCGCCGCATTTTCAATGGCCTGCGTCGCGCCGTCAGCGATCCTTCATGGGGATGTAATCCCGCTGATTCGGCCCCACGTAGATCTGGCGGGGGCGGTGGATGCGGGTGTTCTCTTCGAGGTGCTGCTCGTGCCAGTGCGCGATCCAGCCCGGCAGGCGGCCGATGGCGAACATGACCGGGAACATGTTCACCGGGATGTTCAGGGCGCGCAGGATGAGTCCGGAATAGAAGTCCACGTTGGGATAGAGCTTGCGCGACAGGAAATAGTCGTCCTTGAGCGCGATCTCTTCGAGTTCCTGGGCGATGTCCAGGAACGGGTCCGTGATGTGCAGGGTGCTGAGCAGGTTCGTGGCGCACTCTTTCAAGACCTTGGCCCGGGGGTCGAAGTTCTTGTAGACCCTGTGGCCAAAACCCATCAGCCTGAATTCCTTGCGTTTTACCTTCTCGATGCAATCCTTGACCGTGAAATCCCCGTCGCGGATGCCTTCGAGCATCTGCACCACGGCGGAGTTGGCCCCGCCGTGCAGCCGACCCCACAGGGCGCAGATTCCGGCGGAAACCGAAGCGAAGAGGTTGGCCTCGCTCGACCCTACCATGCGCACCGTGGAACAGGAGCAGTTCTGCTCGTGATCGGCATGCACCAGCAGAAACTGCGACAGGGCTTTCTGGGCCTCGGGGGTGGGCACATGCTCCTTGTAGGGCACGGAGAACATCATGTGCAGAAGATTCTCGCAGTAGGAACGGCTGGGATCGGGATAGATGATGGGCAGACCGGCGGACTTGCGGTAACTGAAGGCCGCGATGGTGCGCACCTTGCTGACCAGCTTGGCCACGGCCTTGCGGAACTCCGCCTCGGTCTGGATGTCGAGCAGGTCCGGGTTGTAGGCCCCCAGGGAGTTGATGACCGCCGAAAGGATGGCCATGGGGTGCCCGTTGGGCGGGAACCCTTCAAAGTGGTGCATGAGATCCTCATGCAGCAGGGCCGAATCGCCGAGCATGGTGCGGAACGCGGCCCGTTCCTCGCGGGTCGGCAGCTCCCCGAAAACCAGCAGCATGACCGTTTCCACGAAGGAGCTCTGCCGCGCCAGCTGTTCGATGGGGTAGCCCCGATAGCGCAGTATCCCCTTCTCGCCGTCCACAAAGGTGATGGCGCTGTAACACGAACCGGTATTGGCGTAGCCCTGATCCAGGGTGATGACCCCGGAGCGGGTGCGCAGACAGCTCACATCCACCGCGATCTCGCCTTCGGTGCCGCGCACGATCGGCAACTCGTAGGTCTGGCCGTCGATGGTCAGTGTGGCCGTATCTTTTTCTTGCATATATCCTCCTGTGACCTTTCCCCTCGCCAGGAAAAAGACCAGTCTTGAACACGTCCGCGAGCCCGCCCTCCGCTCACGCGGGGACAGGCTCGCCATCGGAAGAAAATCGTTTAACGGAAATCGATTGGATTATCCAGATGTCCGTGGGGTGGAAATTGTCCGGGGGGCGGGGCGCTGGGATTTATGGACGAAGTGGACGGTATGGACGAAATGGACGGGGTGGACGCGCCCGAAGAAAGGCAGCCAGGGCAGGCGGGGGGCCGGAGCGCTGAAAAAAACTTCCGCCAAGGCTTGAGCGGGTCGCCCGGCAACGTCCACCTAGTCCATTTTGTCCATACTCTTCCCCTCTACCCCGCCGCCATCCTCCTCAGCGGGCCGGCTCCCATTCCCAGAGGGGCAGGCGCATCTCCACCAGTTCCTCATCGTAGTTGTGGGATATCGAGAGGCCGAAACGCTTGGCAAGGCCGATCATGCCCTTGTTGCGCGGCATGGTCTGGCCTTCGAGGTAGCGGGTGCCCCGTCCTTTGCAATAGCGGATCATCTTTTCGAACAGCACCGAGCCAAGGCCCGAGCCCTTCATCTCGGAAGCGATGATGATGGCGAACTCGGCGGAGGAATTGTCCGGCTTGGTGGAGGTGCGCACAACGCCCAGGGTTCTGGGCGCCCCATCGACATTCTGGGTGGCGATGAAGGCCATTTCGCGGTCGTAGTCGATCTGGGTGAACTTGGGCATGTCGCTCAAAACGAAATTCTGGACCAGCCCGAAAAAACGCAGGCGCAAATCCTCTTCGGGAAGATTGTGAATGAAATCGAGGTGGGCCTGCGCATCCTCGGGACGGATGGGGCGCAACAGGACCTGCTCGCCATTCTTGAGGCGCACGCATTCTTCCAGTTCCCGGGGGTACGGACGGATGGCCAGTCTTTCCGGGCCCGTGACCTGCGAGGGCTGAATCCAGATCCGCGCGCCCAGGGCCAGCACGCCCAGGTCGTCGGCGAAGATGGGGTTCATCTCCAGGGTCGTGATCTGGGGCAGGTCGATGACCATCTGGCTGATCTGAATGAGGGCCAGACAGATGTCGTCGATGTCCGCCGCGGCCTGGCGCCTGGAGCCCTGCAGCAGCTTGTGGATGCGGGTGCGGGAAATGAGGTCTTTGGCCAGCCCCATGTTCAGCGGAGGCAGGGTCACTGAGTGGTCGTTGATGACCGGCGCGGAAACGCCGCCATGTCCGAAACGCAGCACCGGGCCGAAGGTCTTGTCCGTGAAGACGGAGATGAAAAGTTCGTGCGCCCCCGGCCTGCGGCCCATCTTCTGGACGGTGAATCCTTCGATGTAGGCGTTGGGAACCTGGGAGTGCACACGCGCCGACATGTTGGCAGCGGCCTCGAAGACCAGGTCCGGGGTGGTCAGATCCAGGGCGATGCCGCCGATGTCGAAGGGCTGGGTGATCTGCGGGGAGCGGATCTTGAGCGCCACGGGAAAACCGATTTCCGAGGCCGCCTCCACGGCCTGCATGGCCGATTTGCAGATCCGCGTCTCGACCACGGGCACGCCGTAGGCGGCCAGGACCTGGCGGGACTCGTCCTCGGTGAGGTGGTTGCGCTCTTCTGCCAGGGCGGCCTTGATGATCTCAAGGGCGTGTTCGGTGTCCGGGAAGAAATCCGCCGGCAGGGAATCGGGGGTCTGCATCAGGATCTTCTGGGTGCGCTTGTAGCGCAGCATGTGCAGGTAGGCCATGATGGCCTTGCCCGGTCGATCGAAGACGGGAATGGAGGCCTCTTCGAAAACTTCCTTGGTGTCCTGCACCGTTTCCTCGCCCAGCCAGTTGGCCAGCACCAGGCAGCGGCTGGTCTTGGCCACCTGGGTCACGGCCTGGGCGATCTCAAGGCTCGACGTGCCCTGGAAGGGCACGTGCAGGATCAGCACGCAGCCCACGTCCGCCGCCCGCACCAGCACGCTCAGGACCCGGGCGTAGGTGTCGGGAGTGGCGTTGTAGGGCAGGGTCACGGGGTTGTCGGAGCAGCGCTCCTGGCCCAGAATCTCCTCCAGTTTGAGCTGGGTCTCCTCGTTGATGGCGGCCAGCTCCCCTCCTCCGTTGATGAGGGTGTCGGCGGCCAGGAGGCCGATGCTCTGGCCGTTGGTCACGATGGCCAGGCCGTTGCCGCGCAGGGGCTTGTAATTGGCCAGGGTGCGCGCACCTTCGAACAGGGAGTCGATGTCGTCCACGCGCACCATGCCGGCGCGGCGAAAGGCGGCGTCGTAGATTTGGTCCTGGTCCAGTTCGGTCAGTTCGCTGGCCGCGTCGCGCAGATCGCAGGGCAGGCGGCGCGGGCGGATGACCAGGATGGGCTTGTTGCGGGCGCTGGCCCGGGTGGCCGACATGAAACGGCGTGCGTCCTGAATGTTTTCCACATATAAGAGGATGGCCTTGGTGGCCGGGTCGGAACCGAGATAGTCGAGGACGCAGCTGAAATCGACATCGAGCTGGCGGCCCAGGGAGATGCAGTGGGAAAAGCCGACGTTGTTGGTGCGGGCCCAGTCAAGAACCGATTCAAAGAGGCTGTCGGACTGGGTCACGAAGGCGATGCGTCCTTCCTTGGCCCCTACCCGGGACAGGCTCGCGTTGACCCCGCTGGCCGGGACGATCATGCCCAGGCTGCCCGGCCCGAGCACGCGCATGTCTTTCTCATGCAGCACTGTCCGGATTTTTTCATCCATCGCCGCTCGCTCTTTGGACTCAAGCAGGGCATAACCGGGATCCATGATCAGGGCCACATGGGTGCCGTTGTCGGCAAGTTCGACCAGCCGGTCCGGAATTTCGTGAGCGGGGGAACAGATGATGGCCATGTCCGGCGTAAGCGGCAGGGAGGCTACGTCCACATAGGACAGCACGCCGAAAATGGCTTCCTGGGCTCCGGAAACAGGAAGGACAGGTCCGAGGAACTTGCCGGACATGAGGTTGCGCATCAGGATGGCGCTGACAGAATTGGGATCGCGCGAAGCGCCGATGATGGCCAGGGAATTGGGCTTGAACAACAGATCCAGGTGTTTGACGCTCATCGTCCAAAAAGCTCCGTTTACCGACATGAGGGTGGTGGCGTTTCCGTTAACCGCCAATATCAGCCATTTACCAGAAAAGGGGGGAAAACAAAATTCATTTCTTCTACATCCTATTGCCAGAACACGTCCTTGCGTGGACGCCGCCTACCCAACAGCAAAGGAGGAATCACCATGACACCTGACAATATCCAGAGCCTTCAGCACGAACAGCGGCTTTTCAATCCCCCCGCCGCCAGCCGGGCCCACATCCCGGACATGGCCACCTACGAGGAACATTACCGCCGCGCCGACCAGGACCCGGAAGGCTACTGGGCCGACCGCGCCAAAGAGCTTCTCACCTGGAGCAAGCCCTGGGACAAGGTCATGGACTGCGATTTCAACATCCCCAAAATCAACTGGTTCGTGAACGGCAAGCTCAATGTCAGCCACAACTGCCTCGATCGCCACGTGGAGAGCGGCCTGGGCGACAAGACCGCCATCATCTGGCAGGGCGAGCCCGAGGAAGACGTGCGGCGCATCTCTTACCGCGAACTCCTGGCCGACGTGATCCGCTTCGCCAACATCCTCAAGAAACTGGGCGTCAAGCGCGGCGACCGCGTGGCCCTGTACATGCCCATGGTGCCCGAACTGGCCGTGGCCATGCTGGCCTGCACGCGCATCGGAGCGACCCATTCCATCGTCTTCGCCGGGTTTTCGGCCGCCAGCCTCATGAATCGCATCCAGGACTGCGAGGCCAAGGTGCTGGTCACCGCCGACGCGGTGCTGCGCGCCGGCAAGAAGATCCCGCTCAAGGGCAATGTGGACGAAGCCCTGAAGGACTGCCCCACCGTGACCGGCTGCGTGGTCCTGAAACGGGCCGGCATCGACATCAACATGGTCGAAGGCCGCGACATGTGGTGGCACGACGTGGTGGCCGATCCCAACATCGCCGCCGACTGTCCCTGCGAGCCCATGGATTCCGAAGACCTGCTCTTCATTCTCTACACCAGCGGCTCCACGGGCAAGCCCAAAGGCGTCATGCACACCACCGGCGGCTATCTGACCTACGCGGCCCACTCCACGCAACTGGTCTTCAACCTCCATGACGACGACATCCATTTCTGCACGGCGGACATCGGCTGGATCACCGGACACACCTACATCGTGTACGGGCCTCTGGCGCTGGGCGTGACCTCGGTCATGTTCGAGGGCGTGCCCTCCTACCCCGATCCGTCCCGCTTCTGGCAGCTGGTGGAAAAATTCAAGATCACGTCCTTCTACACCGCGCCCACGGCCATCCGGGCGCTGATGCGGGACGGCGCGGAGTGGACGGCGAAAAACGACCTGTCCTCCCTGCGCGTGCTCGGCAGCGTGGGCGAGCCCATCAACCCCGAGGCATGGATGTGGTACCACGAGAACATCGGCAAATCCAAGCTGCCCGTGGTCGACACCTGGTGGCAGACGGAAACCGGCGGCATTCTCATCTCCGCCCTGCCCTTCGCCACGCCGCTGAAGCCCGGTTCCGCCACCCGGCCCCTGCCCGGCGTGCACGCCCGCATCGTGGACGCCGAAGGCAACCCGACCGCGCCCAACGAAGGCGGGCATCTGGTCATCGAACGCCCCTGGCCGGGCATGCTGCGCGGCGTGTTCGGTGACCCGGAGCGCTTCCGCCAGCAGTACTTCGAACGCTTCCCGGGCCGCTACGAGGCCGGAGACGGCGCACGCCAGGACGAGGACGGCTATTTCTGGATCATGGGCCGCCTCGACGACGTCATCAACGTCTCCGGACACCGTCTGGGCACCGCTGAAATCGAATCCGCCCTGGTTTCGCACCCGGCCGTGGCCGAGGCCGCCGTGGTCGGCATGCCGCACGAGATCAAGGGCCAGGCCATCTACGCCTACGTCACCCTGCGCGCCGACGCGGACGAATCCGACGAACTCATAAAAGCCCTGCGCAACCATGTGCGCAAGGAGATCGGACCGCTGGCCTCCCCTGAGGTCATCCAGTTCACCGTGGGCCTGCCCAAGACCCGCAGCGGCAAGATCATGCGCCGCGTGCTGCGCAAGATCACCGCCGGTTCCACCGCCATGGAGGATTTCGGCGACACCTCGACCCTGGCCGATCCTTCCGTCATCCAGGACCTGATCGCCGGCCGCCACAACTAACCCCTGGCACCGGTCTCCCTCCGCGGGCGCGTTTCTCTGGAACGCGCCCTTTTTCTTGACGGGGCCTGAAAATAAGTAAATACATACTTACGCACACAAGGAGGGAAACCCATGTCACGTCCAGTCATGAAGCGCGAAACCATCGAAGAGTCGGCCATCCGCCTGTTCGCCACCAAGGGTTTGGCGCGCACCACCATAAAGGATATCGCCGGCGAAGCCGGAGTCACCGAAGGCGCCCTGTACCGGCACTATTCCGGCAAGGAGGAGATGGCCTGGAAGCTGTTCAACCGCGAACTCGACCAGTTCACCCGGCTGGTCTCGAAGGTGCTCTTCGACGAGCGCATGCCGTTCGACCTGCGCCTGGGCCTGGCCATTCAGACCATCTACGACTACTACACCTACAATGGCGACCAGTTCGCCTTCATCCTGTTGACGCAGCACGGCTTTCCCGAGGACAAACTCACCAACCACGAAACCGAGCCCATGGACATGGCCGAACGTTTCGTGGGCCAGGCCGTGGGCGCGGGCGAAATTCCCCCCTGCGACGCAGACCTGCACGCGGCGCTGCTCATGGGGGCGATCATCCAGCCCCTGGTTTTGCACCGCTACGGCAGGCTCGAACTGACCCCCGACACCCCGGCCCGGGTCACGGCGTCATGCCTGCGCATGCTGGGGCTCTAACGCATGGAAACGCCTACCCGCCGTCTGACCGGAATACGGGGATTCATGCCCTATTTGTGCGTGGTGCTGATCAACGCCATGCTCGACCTCGGGCACAAGATCGTCATCCAGAACACGGTCTTCAAATGCTATGACGGGTCCACGCAGATCGCGCTGACGGCCCTTGTCAACGCCTGCATCCTCTTGCCCTTCATCATGTTCTTCACTCCGGCCGGTTTTTTGGCCGACCGCTTTTCCAAGCACCGCATCATGCGCTGGACCGCAGGGCTGGCCATTCCCCTGACCGTGCTCATCTACGGCAGCTACCTCCTGGGCTGGTTCGAGGCGGCCTTCGCCCTGACGCTCATTCTGGCCGCGCAGTCCGCCTTCTACTCTCCGGCCAAATACGGCTACATCAAGGAAATGGCGGGCAAGGACAACCTGGGCATGGCCAACGGCGTGGTCCAGGCCGTGACCATCGTGGCCATACTGCTGGGCGGGGTGCTCTTTTCCGTGCTCTTCGAGTTCCTCATCGGAGCCGCAACGACCAAGGAAGATATCCTGAAGGCCATCGCGCCCAGCGGCCTGCTCCTGATCGCCGGGGCGGTGGCGCAGACCCTGACCGCCCTGCGCATTCCCGAATACAAGCCCGGCGACCCTTCGTTGCGCCTTGACCCGCGAAAATACGCGCGGGGCGAATACCTCAAAAACAACCTTGGCAACATTCGCGGCAACGAAACCATCTGGCTCTGCGTGCTGGGCCTGTCCCTGTTCTGGGCCGTCAACCAGGTTCTCTTCGCCGCTTTCGGCGCGCATTTGAAGGATTTCGCGGGCGTGACCTCCACCGTGGTGGCCCAGGGGCTCCTGGCCATCGGCGGCATCGGTATCATCGCAGGTTCCATCACCGCCGGGCGCTTGTCGAAAACCTATATCGAAACCGGCATCATCCCCCTGGCCGCGCTGGGCATGACGGGCTGTCTGGCCGCCATTCCCGGCATGACCAATACCGTGACGCTTGGATTCCTCCTCGCGGTCTACGGATTTTTCGGCGGTCTCTACGTGGTGCCCCTGAACGCCCTTATCCAGTTCAACGCCAAGGACTCGGACCTGGGCACGATCCTGGCCGGGAACAATTTTCTGCAGAACGTGTTCATGCTCGTTTTTCTGTGCGCCACGGTGGCCGCGTCCCTGACCGGGCTGTCAAGCGCGCCCATCATCCTGACCCTGGCCGCCATCATGGCCCTGGGCTCCATCCACACCCTGCGCAAGCTGCCCCAGTCCCTCATGCGCTTTCTGCTGCGCATCGTGTTTGCCCAGCATTACCGACTGGCCGTGAGCGGCCTGAGCCACATCCCCTCCCAGGGCGGCGTGCTGCTTTTGGGCAACCACACCAGCTGGATCGACTGGGCCGTGCTGCATCTGGCCGTGCCGCGTCCGGTGCGCTTCGTCATGTCGCGCCATTATTACAACCGTTGGTACCTGCGCTGGTTTCTGGATCTGTACCGTGTCATCCCCATATCCTCAGCCGCCAGCAGCTCGGCCCTGCGCAAGATCAGCGAAAACCTGCAAGCCGGAGAATGCGTGGCCCTCTTCCCCGAAGGGGCCATCAGCCGCAACGGCCAGCTCGGGGCGTTCCGGCGCGGCTACTCCATCCCGGCGACGCAAAGCGGTTGTCCCATCGTTCCCTTTTATCTGCGCGGGTTGTGGGGCAGCAGGTGGTCCGCGGTGAGCAGGCATTTCCGCCGCAACACCGACGGCGTGCTGACCCGTGACATCAATCTCTGCTTCGGCCCGGCTCTGCCGCCATCCGCTTCGGCCCAGGAGGTCAAGGACTCCGTGCATCGCCTGTCCATCCTGGCCTGGCAGGAGTTCGCCCGCGTCCAGAACTCCATCCCGGAAAAATGGCTGCGCGCGGTCAAACGCGCCCCGGCCCGTCTGGCCGTGGCCGATTCCGGCGCTCAGCAACTCACCGCCGAAGAGCTTTTCCTGGCCGCGCTGCGCTTTTCCCGTCAGCTCAAGCTTCTGCCCGCCGACGCGGTGGGCATCCTGCTGCCGCCCGGCGTCGAGGGCACGCTCGCCAACATGGGCGCGCTCCTGGCCGGCAAGACCGTGGTCAATCTTGATCCCGCCCTGCCGTCCCGGGCTTTTGACAGTTGTCTGCGCCAGGCCGGAATCGAGACGATCCTGACCAGCCGTGAACATCTGGAAAAAACGGGAGCCCAGGAAAAATGCGCTCACGTCTCGATCCTGCACGTGGAGGAGCCGCGATCCTTGTTGCAGGGCACCTCCTTGACGCGGGCCCTGATCCGTTTCCTGCCGGTGCCCCTGCTGCGCTGCATCCTGCCCCTGCGCTTCGGGCGCGACGCCACGGCCGCCATTGTCTTCGTGCCCAGGCGGGAACCGCTGCCTCTGGGCGTGTGCCTGGGGCATTCAAGCATCATCACCAACGCCCGCCAGGTCGCCTCCCTCTTTCCGCCCCGTGGGGACGACGTGCTCTTGACCGCCATGCCCCTGCACGACTCCCTCGGGCTGACCATGACCATGTTTCTGCCGCTGCTGGAATCCGTGCCCGTGGTTTGCGCCCGTGATCCGAAGGATGTGCGCAGGATGGGACGATTGTGCGTGGATTTCGAATGCACCATGCTCTGCGCCGATCCCGCCATGCTCGAGGCCTACGCCTCCGATCCCGCCCTGCATCCGCTGACGTTCGCCTCGCTGCGCGCCGTGCTGTCCGGGGGCGAGGCCCTGTGCGACGAATGCGTGCAGGCGTTCCGGCACAAATTCGGGCTCATCGTCCACGACGGCTACGGCACCACCGAAACCACCCCGGTGGCGACCATCAACGCCCCCGACGTGCTCAATCCCCTCGACCTGAGCGTGCAGCAGGGCCGTAAACCCGGCACCGTGGGGCTGCCACTGCCCGGCTCCGCCTTGCGCATCGTCGATCCGAAAACCCTTGCGGACCTGCCCCACGGCGAAACCGGCCTGATCCTCATCGGCGGCACCCAGGTCATGCAGGGCTATCTCGGTCGCGACGACCTGACCGCCAAATCCGTCATCGAAACCGACGGCATCCGCTGGTTCGTCACCTCCGACCTGGGCCGCGTGGACGAGGACGGATTCCTGATGCTGAAATCCAACGGCACGGGGAAATCCCGACAAACCGCATCCGAAAGACCTTGATCTCCACTCCTGCAAGCTTTAGAGCAGACCCTCCCAACCTGAACCTTGAAACCGAAAACGTGATGTCATGATAACCATCCGCCTGGAACCCGAAAACCGAGACCTGACCATCGACCGCGCCGCCACGGTCACCCAGCTTCTGCACAAGCTCGGACGCAAACCCGGCCGCGCCCTCGTCATCCGCGACGGCGGCCTGCTCACTCCGGACCTGAACCTCAAAGACGGCGATCACATCATCGTGCGCGACGTCGGATCGAGGGGGTAGCGCCATGAAATGCAAACGCTGCCAGGTTCCGGCCGTAGTCGCGCTGCCCAGTCACCACACCGCGTTCTGCAAGGACTGCTTCCTTGTTTTCGCCCGCCGTCTGGTGGAGCGGGCCATAAAAGAACACGCCATGTTCACCTTCGAGGACCGCATCCTCATCGCCATCTCCGGGGGCAAGGATTCCCTGGCCCTGTCCTGGCAATTGAAGCAGCTCGGCTACAACGTGGAGGGCCTGCACATCGACCTGGGCATCCCCGAGTCCTCACCCATCGCCCGCGCCTACACGGAGCGCTTCTGCGCCGCCAACGACATCCCCCTGCACGTCATCGAGACGGCCTCCCTGGGGATGGCCATGTGCGACGTCAAACGGCGCGTCAAACGCCCCATCTGTTCGGTGTGCGGCCAGACCAAGCGCTACCTGTTCAACCGCTTCGCCATGGACAACGGCTTCACGGTCCTGGCCACCGGCCACAACCTGGACGACGAGACCTCGCGCCTCTTCGCCAACGTCATGCGCTGGGATGTGGAATTCCTGAGCGACCAGGGGCCGGTCATGCCCGCCGAAAAAGGGTTCGCCAAGAAGGTCAAGCCGCTTTTCCGACTGACCGAATTCGAGACCGCCAACCTCTGCTTCCTGGCCGGAATCGACTACGGCTACGCGCCGTGCCCGTACAGCTCCAAGGCCAGCTTTCCCATCTACAAGAATCTCCTGGCCGATCTGGAAGACATCCAGCCGGGCCGCAAGATCCGGTTCTACGACGGTTTCCTGAAAGACGGTCGTCCGGGCTTCGCCCCTCGCGGCGAGACCAGCGTCGACATCAAGCCCTGCACCACCTGCGGCTACCCGACCTCGGCCGGGGAATGCGGATTCTGCCGCCTGAAGGCGAAGATGAACGACGAGGAATAAGCCCGTGTCCTCCAGACGGAAAAAAGCCGGCCCATGCAGATGGACCGGCTTTTTTTTCATGGATGAGAACGGCTACTTGCTCGTTATTTCCGAGCCGATGCCGCCCTGGGTGAACATTTCCAGCAAAATGACGTTCTCCACGCGGCCATCCAGAATGTGGGCCTTGGACACCCCGCCATCCACGGCTTCGAGGCAGCATTTGATCTTGGGGATCATGCCGCCGGTGACCACGCCCTGCTCCAGGGCGTTGACGGCCTGATGCAGAGTCATGGAGGAGATGAGTTCGCCCTTCTTGTCCAGCACGCCCGGAACATCGGTCAGCAGGATGAGCTTCTTGGCGCCCACGGCCACGGCTATTGCGCTGGCCACGGAGTCGGCGTTGATGTTGTAGGTGTTGCCCTCTTCGTCCACGCCCACCGGGGCGATGACCGGAATGAAATTGGCGGCCTGCAGGGAGCTGATGACCGAGGTGTCCACGGCCACGACCTCTCCGACCTTGCCCAGGTCGATGATCTCGGGCGGCGCGTCGGCCCGCTCCACGGCCATCTCCAGCTTCTGGGCCCAGATGAGGCGCCCGTCCTTGCCGGACAGGCCCACGGCCCGCCCTCCCTGGGTGTTGATGAGGTTGACGATCTCCTTGTTGACCTTGCCCACCAGCACCATCTCCACCACGTCCATGGTCGCGTCGTCGGTGACGCGCAGGCCCTGGCGGAACTCGGAGGTGATGTTCAGCTGCTTGAGCATGTTGCCGATCTGCGGCCCGCCGCCGTGCACGATGACGGGGTTCACGCCGATGTAGCGCAAAAGCTGGATATTGAGGGCGAAGCTCTTGCGCAGGGCCTCGTCCTTCATGGCGTGGCCGCCGTACTTGATGACGATGGTCTGGCCATAGAACTCGCGGATATACGGCAAGGCTTCCAGAAGTATGGAGGCGCGCAAGGCTTCGTGTGACATGGCTCCCTCGTGGGCTTGAATGGTGGGGGTATGATGCCGGGTTGGCGGCGTGAGGAGCTACTTTGGCAAGGCGGGAAGAAAAGTTCAAGCACAATGATGTGGAGCGGAAGATTCTCGCAAGGGGATATCTCTACTCGGCCGCGTCCCGGTTTGGTCCGGGTCAGGGCCGCCGAAACTCCTTCGCAGGCCTCGTAGAGTTGAATCGCCGCGTGCAGAGCGAAAAATGATGTCAGCTCGCCAGGCGCCGATTCAACAAACGATGCCCGGCTCAGTCAAACAGTCGGCAACCCTGACCCGGACCAAACAGGGACGCTGGGGCGGTGCGCGAAGCAACGTTAAATCTGCCCGGTGGAGGAGAGCTGTGATAGGAGCAAAGCACGGATCGCCGCGTGCAGAACAAAAGATCACGTCAGCTCGCCAGGCGCCGATTCAACAAACGATGCCTGGCTCAGTCAAATAGTCGGCGACCCTGACCCGGACCAAACCGGGACGCTGGGGCGGCACACGATGCAGCTGCTGCGCTTCATCCGGAGTCATTCCCGCGAAGGCGGAAATGACTCCGGGGCTAAACGCGGCGCCCACAAATCGGCAGACGTTCCATTTTCAGCAGACAAATCGCGCCGAAGCCTACAGAATGTAGCGCGTCAGATCCCTGTCTTCCTGCACGTCGTGCAGAGCCGCCGTGACGAACCCTTGGTCGATGGTCACCGTGGCGGCGTCCATGTCCGGAGCTTCGAAGGACAGGTCGGAGACGATCTTCTCCATGATGGTGTACAGACGCCTGGCCCCGATGTTTTCAGTTTCTTCGTTGATCTTCTGGGCGAAGCGGGCGATTTCGAGCAGGGCCTCGTCGGTGTAGGCGATCTCCACGTTTTCCGTGCCCAGCAGCGCCTTGTACTGCACGGTCAGGGCGTTGCGAGGCTCGGTCAGGATGCGGTAGAAATCGCCCTGGGTCAGGGCGGAGAGTTCCACGCGCAAGGGAAAACGCCCTTGCAGTTCGGGCACCAGGTCCGAGGGCTTGGACATGTGGAAAGCCCCTGCCGCGATGAAAAGGATGTGATCGGTGCGCACCATGCCGTACTTGGTGTTGACGGTGCTGCCCTCGACTATGGGCAGCAGGTCGCGCTGCACGCCTTCGCGGGACACGTCGGCCTTGCCCGAACTGTTCGCGCCGCAGATCTTGTCGATCTCGTCCAGAAAGACGATGCCCGATTCCTGTACCCTCTCGCGTGCCGTCTCGTGCACCTTGTCCATGTCGATGAGGCGTTCGCATTCGGACTGAATGAGAATTTCGTAGGCGTCCTTGACGCTGACCTTCTTGGTCTTCTTTTTCTTGGGAAAGACCTTGGAGAACATGTCCTGCATCTGCATCTCCATGCCTTCCATGCCCGGGACGCTCATGACCTGCACCCCTCCTCCGGCCGAGACTTCCACCTCCACCTGCTTCTCGTCGAGCTTGCCCGCGCGCCACAGTTGGCGCAGCTTCTCGCGGGTGGAGTCGGCGGCCTGGGAATCCGGGCCGATATAGTCCACTCCGGCGGATTCCAGCGGCTTGGTCGGAAGCAGCAGATCAAGCAGACGTTCCTCGGCCGAAGCCTCGGCCTTGATGCGCACCGCCGCCTCCTCTTCCTGGCGTACCAGATTGACGCCTATCTCCATCAGGTCGCGGACGATGGATTCCACGTCGCGGCCCACGTAGCCGACCTCGGTAAACTTGGTGGCCTCGACCTTGATGAAGGGGGAACCGGCAAGCTTGGCCAGGCGGCGGGCGATCTCGGTCTTGCCCACGCCCGTGGGGCCGATCATGAGGATGTTCTTGGGAGCGATCTCTTCGGCCAGTTCAGGGTCGAGTTGGCGGCGACGCCAACGGTTCCTAAGGGCGATGGCCACCATGCGCTTGGCCTGGGTCTGGCCGACGATGTATTTGTCCAGTTCGTTCACGATCTGGCGAGGGGTCAAGGTATTCATCAGGCTTTCCTGGTCACGGTTTCAAAGATGATGTGGTCGTTGGTGTAGACGCAGATCTCGGCGGCGATGGCCATGGACTTGCGCACGATGTCCTCCGCCGGCAGGTCGGTGTGGCGGCGCAAGGCACGGGCGGCGGACATGGCGTAGGCCCCGCCGGAGCCGATGGCGGCCACCCCGTCGTCGGGCTCGATGACGTCTCCGGTGCCGCTGAGCATGAGGATGTTCTCGGCGTCGGCCACCAGCAGCATGGCCTCCAGGCGGCGCAGATATTTGTCGCTGCGCCAGTCCTTGGCCAGCTCCACGCTGGCGCGGACCAGGTTGCCGCCGAATTCTTCAAGTTTCGCTTCAAATTTCTCAAAGAGCGTGAAGGCGTCGGCCGTCGATCCGGCGAATCCGCACACGATGCGGTCCCGGTAAAGACGGCGGACCTTGCGGGCTCCGTGCTTTATGGCGATGGCCTGACCCAGGGTGACCTGTCCGTCGCCGGCCACGGACACGCCCTTGTCGTCCTTCACGGCCAGGATTGTCGTTCCGCGCATTTCCTGCATGATGTCTTCCTTATTGAGTGCGCCCGGAGGCGTGAATAAAGGTCTAACAATGGGCACTCGCCCGCCCTTGTCAAGACAAGGTCCCAGAATTGCCGGAAATTCGGGATATTAGGGACACGACAAAAAAATTTTGCGCAAGGCGAAAAAACTCCTTGACGATCCGGCCTCATCTACATAGAAACCGACTTCTCGACGCGCCCGTAGCTCAGTTGGATAGAGTGCCTGACTACGAATCAGTAGGTCGCATGTTCGAATCATGCCGGGCGCACCATCAGGGAACAAAGGAGCAAACGCTGTTTGCTCCTTTTTTTCTTTCCTCGGATCAGCAGGTCGTGGCCCAGAACGCACGCCAGGCAAAGCCGCCGGCTGATTGATCCGATTCGGGACTTGCCATTTGGTGAATCGGCTTTATAAGCTCTTTCACGTTCTTTGAAAGGGGCCGCCCTGGTTTCGACGGGGATGATGAGGCCAAAGTCGCAGGTCGAGGCGCTGGGAGGTCCTCGTTAAAACCCAGCATAAACATAATTGCCAATGACAATTATGACTACGCAATGGCTGCCTAGTTAATAGGTAACCGTTGCATGACGACCAAGGTCGTCACATCCGTGCGGTGGATGTCTGATAAGCCGTATCCGGGTGGCAAACCCCATCAGGCTGGCGAAAGGCCGCTGTCTGGACAGCCAATCGCGAGACTACATCCGGGCTGGTTTTCGGGACGCCTGTTCATGGGCTCACCCGAAAGCGAGATACAGATCATGAACTAAACCTGTAGAAGCTTTGCGCGGAGCATTCTCGGACGGGAGTTCGATTCTCCCCGGCTCCACCACGTAACAAAAATATGCCCACGAAAGTGGGCTTTTTTTGTGCTCTCTCTCCAGGAAACAACCGCCAGGTGTGGCTTTCCTGCAAGTCGCCATGCGCAACTCCTCTCAGTATCGCTCTTGACCTCTCCACCTTCTGGGGGCATCGATGGGGGCATTGCGTGAATTCTTCTTGAATTCCTCGCCAAAATGCCCCCAAAGAGGTACCCAGATGCCACTAAACATTGCACAAATCAAAGCCGCAAAGCCCGCTGAAAAACCCGTCCGACTGTTCGATGAAAAAGGGCTTTACCTCGAAATCTCTCCCACTGGTTCTAAACTTTGGCGCTGGAAATACCGTTTTAACGGCAAGGAGAAGCGCCTTTCTTTCGGCGCTTGGCCCGAGGTATCTCTTGCTGATGCGCGTTCGAAAACTCTCGAAAAGCGAGCGATTCTGGCGGAAGGGTTTGACCCGGCAGCGGTCTCGAAAGCACTTGAAGTTGAGCAATCTCTTAATTCAAAAACCTTCGAAGAAATCGCTCGTGAATGGCACTCCTCACGAGTCCATGTTTGGACTCCAGGGCATGCCAGGCGCATCATGCGGGGCCTTGAAAAGAATATCTTCCCTTGGCTTGGCCTCCGTTCTTTTCGATCCATGCTTGCCCCTGAACTCCTTGTGGTCCTTCGCAGGATCGAAGCCAGGGGAGCTATTGAAACCGCACACCGCGAACTGAGCACTTGCGGCCAGATCTTCCGATATGGCGTCGCTAATGGCTATTGCGACCGAGATATTGCGACGGATCTTCGCGGAGCTCTCAAGCCCGTTGTCCACACCCACCACCCAAGCATTACTGATCAAGACGGTGTTGCCCACCTTCTGAGACGCATTGACGAGTACCAGGGCGGGAATGTCGTCCGGTGCGCCCTGCGCCTGGCTCCCCTCTTTTTCGTTCGCCCTGGCGAACTGAGACATGCCGAATGGTCAGAATTCAACATTGAGCGCCAGGAGTGGCGTATTCCGTCGGAGAAGATGAAAGCCCGCGTCCTCCACATTGTTCCTCTTTCCAAGCAGGCTCTAACGATCCTAGAAAACGAACTGCGCCCGCTTACTGGTGCCGGACGTTACCTCTTCCCTGGCCGGCGTGGCAGCGCCCGACCGATGTCAGAAAACACTGTCAACGCAGCCTTGCGTTACATGGGATATGAAAAGGAAGAAATGACCGGGCACGGCTTCCGCTCCATGGCCAGCACCCTTTTGAACGAATTGGGATACAATCGTGACTGGATCGAACGGCAACTTGCCCACGGGGAGCGAAACGAGGTCCGCTCCGCGTACAACTATGCTGAGTACCTGCCAGAGAGACGCAAGATGATGCAGAAATGGGCGGATTATCTCGATGACCTGAAGGCCGACCAGGTCCAGAAGGTACTGCCGTTCGTCAAGAATGAGTGACAACGGTGCAGTAGTATTGCTAAAAAAAAGGCGGACTGACGCGATAGTCCGCTCCCTCTCCTTTGCCCTGGTTTCGGCTGGGGCATACCTATATTTGGAATTGCCACTATAAAAAACACGGACATGTCCCGACACTCATATTAGCGAAAGTTTATACCCGAGTGAGTATTCTGATTGACGGGCAACACATTCGAAAAGGGCAATCCAAAATCCCGTAATCTCATTGGCCAGGACGACAAAGCCTGTACAAGCACCTCTCACTCCCAATGACCCAGACGCACCATTCAGCGATAGCGCGATTCTCCTGTAAGGGGCCTGATCCTCAAACTTGGACTTGCAGAAACTCACCCAACTCATGGCTGAAAGCACCTTGCCCCTTCCCCGGACGCATCAGACAGGCAGTGGCAGGCGGGTCGAAATAGACGTAACGGCGCTGGTAGCATTTTACGCAACTATCAAGGTGCCGGCCAACCTGCGAGTAGCCAGAGCCAAGGAAGAGGACAAGGAAATCATGGCCACGAAAGCCGTGGAAAACGACACCTCGGCATTATGACGTCTTTGAGCAAGGATGGGTATAGGAGATCGTGCGCAAGGCGTACTGATCCAGCGACCTCAAATCGACCGACAAATTCCGATCAGAATGAACAACAGTCTGACCCTTCAACAGGGCGTCAGACTGTTGTTTGTTGAGATGGATTCAAATATTTTTTGTATGACAAGCAGTTGCAATTGCATTAGCACTCTTCAAGAAGTAAGGAAATAGAGGTTAAGCGTGAATACATGTCGCCGCACGGCGCATGGCGTGACAATCCAGACAACGCCTGTAGCTGTAACACTTCGAGGCGTACTCATAGCCCGGAAACCCGCAATCTGACAGCGTTATGACATACGTACGGGAAGGATTTGTCTTTACGTTGGGGGGGGCAGCTGTCTCACTTTGTATTTTGACTCTATCATATTCCTGCAAATATCAAAACTGAATTCGGTTGAATATTGGCAATACACTGATAATTGAATTATATTATTATCTAATTTTCATATTTTATAAACAATATGATTCAAAAAAAATACTTTATCAGTATTTCCACACGTAATGAAACTTCAAATTTGTGCTAAAAAAAGATTAATAACATTGAAAATAATTCTGTAACGCTGAAGCTGGAGCTGGAATACATGATTACGAAGGAAGCACATAACTATCTCGAAGCGCTATCTGAAGAGCTTAATATCAGCGAAACACGCTATAAGCAAGCACATGATCGATATAATTCTCTTGGGCAATGGCTCAATCGCGATACATCATTAATTAAACAATTTAAACCATCAATGTATATTCAGGGGTCATTTGCATTCGGAACAGTTATAAAACCACTCACAGACGCAGAAGAGTATGATGTCGATATGGTTTGTGAGCTAAAGAATCTTTCTAAAAATGAACTTTCTCAGAATAAACTAAAAAAAATGCTCGGACTAGAGATAGAAGCCTATCGCCTGGCCAACAACATGCAAAAAAAATTGGAAGAAAGACGTCGTTGCTGGGCGCTAAACTACGCCGACGGGGCGCAATTTCATATCGACATCGTATCAGCGCTGCCGAATGGGGCAGGAGTCCGCCTGATGTTGGAACAGCGAAATTTGGACGCCACTTGGTCAGATACAGCAATTTCCATCACAGACAATGAGGTAGCCAATTACAACGTCATAACCGACGATTGGCCGAGGTCAAATCCAAAAGGCTATCGCGAGTGGTTTAAGTCGCGAATGATAATATTGCTGGAGCGTAGAAAAGCCGAGTTGGCTAAAACAGCGCAAGCCAACGTAGAAGATATCCCTGACTATCGGGTCAGGACGCCTTTGCAATCAGCGATCATGATTCTTAAACGGCATCGGGACATAATGTTCGCTGATGATGAGACGAACCTTTGTCCGATTTCGATCATTATCACAACACTTGCCGGACATTCCTATCAAGGCGAAGAACAAATCGCTGAAGCGCTCTTCTCTATCCTTTCCAAGATGGACAGATTTGTACTTTGGGACGGACAGAAGTACGTAGTTCCCAACCCAAGCGACCCGTCCGAAAATTTCGCAGATAAGTGGGAAGAGTTCCCTGATCGTAAGGATGCATTTTTCCAATGGCTGGCCCAAGCCCGTCGACACTTCCAAGCCGCCGCCGGCCAGTACAGCCGGAAGGTAGAAGTGGCTCAGTTTGTTTGAACAGATTCGCCTGATTTTTAGGTGGAATCTCCGCTTTTCTTACATCGCCATTTTTACCTGCGGCATCCGTTCGGCATAAACCTCTTCAGGAGTTTTTCTGCCCAATCGCGAATGTGGCCGCTCCTTGTTGTACCAAGCCATATATCCTGAATCCGTGAACAGGTGTTGCTAAATTTGTGAGTTCTGCTTTCCAAGCATATTTTTCAAAAAACTACGCAATTTTCGGCCTGAAAATTTTTAACTGAAGGACAATTGTCTCTTCACAAGCTC
>JBFWJY010000018.1:0-78351 GCA_050252955.1 Desulfomicrobium sp. | reverse complement strand
GATTTCATACTTTTTCAGCCACCCTTTCTCCTAAAAGGCCCGTGGGCCGGACAATGAGGATCAGGATCAGGACGCAGAAGGCGATGGCGTCCTTCCAGGCGATGGAGATGTACGCCGCGCCGAGGGCTTCGATGACGCCCAGCAGCAGGCCTCCGACCATGGCTCCGGGGATGTTGCCGATCCCGCCCAGGATGGCGGCCGTGAAGGCCTTGAGGCCGAACATCCAGCCCATGCTGAAGTTGATCTGTCCGTAGTAGAGGCCGACCATGAGTCCGGCCGCGCCGCCCAGCGCCGGGCCGATGCAGAAGACCAGCATGATGACCCGGTCGACGTTGATGCCCATGAGCTTGGCCGCGCCCTGATCGATGGCGGCGGCCCGTATGGCCGTGCCGATCTTGGTCTTCTGGATGAAGAAATACAGGGCCGCCATGAGCACCAGGGAGGTCAGGAACATGATGATGCGCATGACCGGGATGTCCAGACCGAAAATGTTGACGGCCGCCTTGGGCAGGATGTCATGGGGATAGACCAGGAATTTGGGGCTGTAGATGGCCATGATCGCGTTCTGAAAGAAGATGGACGCGCCCAGGGCCGAAACCACGGCTGAAAGCCGGGGCGACTGGCGCAAAGGCCTGTAGGCCACGCGTTCAAGGATCGCCCCGATGATGGCGACCAGGATCATGACCATGACGGCCAGAAGAATGACGGCCGGCAGGGGCCCGATCTTGTCGAAAAGCCCCATGGAGACAAGCAGGGTCAGCCCAAGGTACGCGCCGATGGTGAAGAGGTCGCCATGGGCGAAGTTGATCAGCTTCAAGACCCCGTAGACCATGGTGTAGCCGAGGGCGATGAGGGCGTAGATGCCGCCGACCGCCAATCCATTGGTCAGTTGTTGAAAAAATTCTTCCATAGTGTGTGTCGGGGCAAGATGTTGGGAAAAGGGGCCCCTGTGGAAAGGGGCCCCTGATTGCTACGGCTGCAGGACAAACGCGCCGGCGGCGTCGACTTTGTACACGCGGTACAGGTCGCCCACGCGGTCGCCCTTTTCGTTGAAGGAGATCTTTCCGGTCAGGCCGGAGAAATCCTTCATTTCCTTCTGCAGATAGGCGGCCAGCTTTTCGCTGGAAGTTTCCTTGGTCTGCGCAATGGCTTCGACGATGACGCGGTAGGCGTCGCCGGCCAGCACTGCCCATACGGAACCGGGAGCGCTGCCGTAGGCGGCCTGGTAGGCTTCCATGAAAGCCTTGGCTTCAGGAGTGTCGAGGTCCGCGGGAACAGGGGGGCTCAGGAACATGTAGCCTTCGGCGGCCTGGTTGCCGGCGATCTTGACCAGATCGGGATTGTTGGTGGCGTCGCCGCCGAGCATGGGCACGTTCCAGCCCATTTCCATTTTCTGGCGCAGCAGCATTCCGGCTTCAGGGTAGTAGCCGGTGAAGAAGACGACGTCGGGAGCGGCGGATTTCAGCTTGGTCAGGATGGCGTTGTAATCGCGCTCGCCGGGAGTCAGGGCGTCGTAGAAGGCGATGGTCTTGCCCTGGGCTTCGAGCAGGGCTTTGGCTTCGTCGGCCAGGCCTTTGGCATAGGATGTGTTGTCGTGGAGAATGGCGATCTTGGCGAAGCCCAGATCGCCCAGGGTCTTGGCCGCGACCATGCCCTGCTCGTCGTCGCGGGGGCAGGTGCGGAAAAAGAGGGGCAGGCCCTTTTCGGACAAGCGAATGGCCGTGGATCCGGTGGCAACCTGCAGGATGCCGGACTCGGCGTAGATGTTCTGGGAGGCTTCGGTGACGGACGATCCGTACGTGCCGATAACGGCGGAAATTTCTTTGGTGGTCAGACGGGTGGCGGCCAGGGCGGCCTGGCGCGGATCGCCGCCGTCGTCCTCGACCACGATTTCAACCTGGTTGCCGTTCACCCCGCCTGCCTTGTTGGTCTCGGCGGCCAACAGCTCGACAATCTGTTTCATGTCCTGACCTTCGCTGGCCCAGGAGCCCGTCAGGGGGCACATGAGGCCGATGCGGATGGTTTCAGCCCATGCCGATCCCAGGGTCAGCGCCACGAGGGCCAGGGTCAGGAAACCAAGTGAACACAGTTTTCTCTTCATGAAGTCCTCCTTGAAGGTTGCAGAGCCCTTGGGTCCGCAGGTTGCGAACCGGTTGCGGTAAGATATGAAACCGGAGTGTCCGGATAACCCCTTCTGGGATGTTCTGGAAAACAAGGGATGGAAACGATAAAGCAGGAACTATTTTGTAAAAAATGTAAAAAAAGACTACAGGAGACCCGTGTAAAAATCAATTTTTTTCCAAAAAGAGACAACTGCTCGCGAGATAGAAGCGGAGTTTGACGCTTCTTCTTTGGATTTCGTAGGTTCTGAATTTTATTCGAAATTTGCGCGCAGCGCAAGGCTTTTTCCGGCGATTCGTTCTGCCGGCGGTTTCGGCGCGAACGCATGGAAGCGTACGCGCAACAGACTATCGATTGCGAGTTTCGCGTCTTTAAGGCCAAGCGACAAAAAATCCCGCGCAAGGGACATTGCCTTTGCACGGGATTTTTCGCGATTGTCGGGCGGGTCTAGCTGATCCAGTCGTCGCCCTCCTCGATGGGGGCGAAGCCGCGGCGCATGGTGTTTTCACAGACCAGACGGGGATCCATGAACTGCAACAGGTAGTCGGGGCCGCCGGCCTTGGAGCCGATGCCCGACATGTTGAAGCCTCCGAAGGGGTGGCGTTCGACCAGGGCTCCGGTGGAGCCTCGATTCAGGTAGAGGTTGCCGACGTTGAACTGTTCGCGGGCTTTTTCCAGGTGTTTGGGGCTGCGCGAGAACACGGCGCCGGTCAGGGAGTAGCGCGTGGAGTTGGCCCATTCGATGGCCTGATCGAAGTTCTTGACCTTCATGACCGAGAGCACCGGGCCGAAGACTTCCTCCTGGGCGATGCGGTGCTCGGGAGTGATGCCCTCGACGATGGTCAGCGGAACGTAGTAGCCGGTGGCCGGAACGGGATTTGCGAGCAGAACCCTGCCTTCGTTTTTGGCGATGTCGATGTACTTAAGGACATTCTGCTGGGCCTTGTCGTCCACCACCGGGCCCATGAAGTAGGTCGGGTCCTCGGCCGGCCCGATGGCCAGGGACTTGGCTCCCTCCACCAGACGCTCGATGAACTTGGCATAGATGGGCTCGACCACGATGACCCGCGAGCAGGCCGAGCATTTCTGGCCCTGGAAGGCGAAGGCGGAATGCAAAACCTCCCTGATGGCCTCGTCCAGATCGGCGTCGTCGTCGATGATGATGGCGTTCTTGCCTCCAAGCTCGGCGATGACCTTCTTGATCTGCTTCTGGCCGGGGTGGACCGCCGAGGCCTTGCCTATGATGCGATGTCCGACCTCCATGGAGCCGGTGAAGGCGATGATGGCCACGTCCGGGTGCTCGACCAGATAGTCGCCCATGACCGAGCCGCGGCCCGGGACGTAGTTGAAGACGCCGTCGGGCAGGCCGGCCTTGCGGAAGATTTCGGACAGGGTGAAGCCGACCACCGAGGACGGTCCGGCTGGCTTGTAAAGCACAGGGTTGCCGGCCACGATGGCCGCCGCGCTCATGCCGCAGCTGATGGCCAGGGGGAAGTTCCAGGGTGCGATGACAGCGGCGATGCCCTTGGGCTGGTACATGAGCCGGCTCATCTCGCCCGGCGCGCGGCCCATGCGCTGGGGCTTGCCGAGGCGGATCATCTCGCGGGCGTAGTACTCCAGGAAGTCGATGGCCTCGGCCACGTCGGCCTGGGCCTGGTCGTACTGCTTGCCCACTTCGAGCGTCTGCCAGGCAGAGAGGGTGAAGATTTCCTTGCGGGCGATCTCGGCGGCCTTGAGCAGATATCCGGCCCGTTCCTCCGGGGACAGCGCTTTCCAGGCCGGGGCAGCCTTCTTGGCCGCCTCGATGGCCAGATCGATTTCCTTGGTGGACGCCTGGCAGATGGTGCCGATGACTTCGCTCGGATTGGCCGGGTTGACCGACTGCAGGGTGTCGGGCGTGCGTACTTCCCGACCACCGATGATGAGTGGGTATTCCTTGCCAAGCTGCGCGCGCACTTCGACGACGGCATTCATGAAAGCCTGGCGCACGGCTTCCTGGGTGAAGTCCGCGAAAGGCTCGTTCTCGAAGCGGGCCAAGCCCTTGGCTTCGCCCTCGGCCTTGGGCGCACGCTGCGCTTTTTCCCGCTCCGCGGTCAGGACCGGATTCTCCATCAGCCGCTCCACCTCCGCCTCCTCGGCAAAGGACTGGCGCAGAAAGGACTCGTTGGCCGTGTTCTCCAGCAGGCGCCGAACCAGATAGGCCATGCCGGGCAGCAGGTCGCCGTAGGGGGCGTAGAGGCGCACGCGCTTGGCCACGTTCAAGAGGCCTTTGCGCACGGGCTCGGCCATGCCGTAGAGGACCTGGAATTCATAGCGTTCGTCGGGCACGTTCAAGGCCCTGGCCGTCTCCATGACTGCGGCGATGGTGCGGATGTTGTGCGAGGCGCAGCCGAAGTGGCAGATGTCGTGGTTTTCGAGGATGAGCCTCGCCTGGCGCTCGTAGGCGGCGTCGCTTTCGGCCTTGATGGTCCAGACGGGGATGTCCCAGCCGTTCTGCTTGGCGATGACGGTCTCGGAATCCCAGTAGGCGCCCTTGACCAGGCGGATGGAGATGGGAAGTTTTTCGGCCCTGGCCCAGGCCAGGAGATCGGCCAGGTCCTGGTCCGTGTCTTTCAGGTAGGCCTGCAGCACGATGCCCAGATGCGGGTAATCGCGGAATTCCTCGCTTGAGCGCAGGCGGCGGTACACTTCCAGGGTGATGTCCTTGAACTTGTACTGCTCCATGTCGATGCGCATGAAGCCGCCCATGTCCTTGACCTTGCGCAGGATGGCGGCCAGGCGTTTCTCGATGCCCTGGACCGAACCCTCGAAATCCTTGGGCGAGGCCTGGGAGAAAAGGGCCGTGGGCTTGACGGAAATGTTGACCTTGGGCGCATGTCCCCAGTCCAGGTCTTTGCCGCCGAGACCGGCCCAGGACGCGTGTTCCTTCTTCAGCGCGTCAAGCAGCTCCATGTATTCCTTGAGGTAGGCCTCGGACTCGATTTCGCTGACCGAGGCTTCGCCCAGGATGTCCACCGTGAAGGCGAACCCGTCCTTGCGGATTTTCTTGAGGTTCTTCATGGCGTCGGGAGTGTTCTCGCCGATGATGAACTGCTTGGCCATGCCCTCGATGTTGGAGCGGATGGCCTTGGCCAGGATTCCGGCGGCCAGTTTACCCCCGAGGCCGGTGCCCATGACGCCGGCTCCCATTTTGAGCACCTTGGGCACGTCCTGGTCGTCGCCGGCGAAATATTCATCGATGTGCCGGGTCAGGGAGTCGGAGGTGTTCAGGTAGGGCAGGACATCCACGAATCGGAACAGCTGCACCTTGAAGTTTTCGTTCTTCATGGACCAGTCCATGACTTTGCCGGTCCACCAGCCCTTGTTGAAAATGGAAGGGGCCTCTCCGGAAATGCTGGCAAAGAACTCCTTGCCGCGGTCGCTGATCTTCTTGTCCAACGCCAAACTGTCCATTCGTGACTCCTTGGTTAAGAACTGGTTTATTTTGCCGGTTTTCGTGGGTTCTTGCGCTCGATGAAGCTCAGGGAAAGGGCCTGGGTCTCCTTCAGGGTGTCCAGCACCAGCGTGGTGCGGCTGTCGCGCACTCCGGGGATTTCGCCGAACCTTTTCATCAGGAGGGCCAGCGTCTCGGTGCTGCTGACCCGGGCCTTGACCAGATAGTTGTACTCGCCGGCGGTCCAGTGCACTTCCTGGACCTCGTCGATCCCAGCCAGCTGTCTGCCGATCTCCGAACTGCCCACAGCGTCGGAGGTCTTGATCTGGATGAAGGTGGACAGGGAAATGCCCAGCGCTTTGGGGTTCAGGCGGACTTCGTACCCGGCGATGACCCCTTTTTGCTCAAGCTTCTTGACGCGCTCCAGCACGCCCGACGGGGCCATGCCGATCTGGCGGGCCAGTTCGGCGTTGGTGATCTTTCCGTTTTCTTGAAGGATATTCAGGATCTCGATGTCTGTGCTGTCTAACATTACTCTTTGCCTCGTGGTTCGGAAATATAATTCTAGAGAAGATCTTCGTCAATGAAGATTGCCATAATTGGAGAATCTCCGGATAAGCATGGCGACTGACCACCCGTCTTTCCGGTGCCCGCAAATCGCGGCGCGTCATTCGTTGAATAATATTCGCAGGCAGGGCCAAAGAAAAGAACAAATGATGAAAATAATTCTGTCTTGAACCGCGGTCGCGGATTTCCGGCGGCCACGACCGGTTTCCTTGCCGTTCGCCGTTGAACGGCGCGACGCCGTGGGGGATGCGTCCGACGGGGGCGCGGCGGGCAGGGCCGGCCGGTGATTGCCGTCCATAAGCAGTGTTTGACCTTCCGGTATACTGTGTTTACTGTATCCGGGCCTCATCAGGGCGGGCATGACGGCTGTAAGCCGCCCGCGCTCCTGACGGAATTTCCAACATATAACCCACCTACACACCAATGCCCAAGAGAACAGATCTCAAGAAGATAATGCTCATCGGTTCGGGCCCCATCGTCATCGGACAGGCCTGCGAGTTCGATTATTCCGGGACCCAGGCCTTGAAGGCCCTCAAGGAAGAGGGCTACGAGGTCATTCTGGTCAATTCCAACCCGGCGACGATCATGACCGATCCGAACCTGGCCGACCGGACCTACATCGAGCCCATCGAGCCCGAGACCGTGGCCCGCATCATCGAAAAGGAACGCCCCTGCGCCCTCCTTCCGACCCTTGGCGGCCAGACCGGCCTGAACACGGCGGTGGCCGTGGCCGAGAACGGGGTTCTGGAGAAGTACGGCGTGGAGCTGATCGGCGCATCCCTGCCGAGCATCAAGAAGGCCGAGAGCCGTCAGCTTTTCCGCAAGGCCATGGAAAACATCGGCCTCAAGGTGCCCAAAAGCGGCATCGCCCGCACTCAGGACGACGTCCGCGAGTGGGGCGAGAAACTCAAATTTCCCATCATTGTCCGCCCGGCGTACACCCTTGGCGGCACCGGCGGCGGCGTCGCCTACAACAAGGAGGATCTGGAGCGCATCGCCCAGCAGGGCCTGGCCGCAAGCCTGACCTCCGAGGTCATGCTGGAGGAGTCGCTCCTGGGCTGGAAGGAGTACGAGCTCGAGGTCGTCCGCGACAAGAAGGACAACTGCGTCATCATCTGCTCCATCGAGAACCTGGATCCCATGGGCGTGCACACCGGCGACTCCGTGACCGTGGCCCCGGCCCAGACCCTGACCGACGACGAGTATCAGAAGATGCGCGACGCCTCCCTGGCCATCATGCGCGAGATCGGCGTGGAGACCGGCGGCTCCAACGTGCAGTTCGCCCTCAATCCGGCCAACGGCGACATGATGATCATCGAGATGAACCCCCGCGTGTCGCGCTCCTCGGCCCTGGCCTCCAAGGCCACCGGCTTTCCCATCGCCAAGATCGCGGCCAAGCTGGCCGTGGGCTATACCCTGGACGAACTGCAGAACGACATCACCCGCGAAACCATGGCCGCCTTCGAGCCGACCATCGACTACGTGGTCATCAAGATTCCGCGTTTCACCTTCGAGAAATTTCCCGGTTCCGAAGATTTCCTGACCACGGCCATGAAGAGCGTTGGCGAGACCATGGCCATCGGGCGGACTTTCAAGGAAGCCCTGCAAAAAGGCCTGCGTTCGCTGGAAACCGGCTATCCGGGTCTGGGCAAGACCTTTGACGGTCAGCTGCCGGACGTCGAGGAGACCCTGGCCGGACTGCGCAAGCCCAATTCGCGGCGCCTGTACCAGTTGCGCGACGCCCTCCTGTCCGGCGTTTCCGAAGAGGAGATTTTCGCCGCGTCGGCCATCGATCCCTGGTTCATCCGTCAGTTCAAGGACATCGTGGATTTCGAGGTCGTGCTCAAGAACGTCGGCCTGCAGGGGAATCTCTCCGTGGACAACCCGGATTTCGTGACCGTGCTGCGCGAAGCCAAGGCCATGGGCTTTTCGGACCGGCAGCTGGCCACGATCTGGAAGCGCGGCGAGCGTGACATCCGCTCCCTGCGCAAGGAGGCGGGCATCGTTCCGTCCTACAAGCTGGTCGACACCTGCGCGGCTGAGTTCGAGGCCTACACCCCCTATTACTATTCGACCTACGAGAGGGAAAACGAGGCCCGCGTTTCGGACAAGCGCAAGGTCGTCATCCTCGGCGGAGGCCCCAACCGCATCGGCCAGGGCATCGAGTTCGACTACTGCTGCGTGCACGCCTCCTACGCCCTGCGCGAAATGGGCATCGAATCCATCATGGTCAACTCCAACCCCGAGACCGTCTCCACCGACTACGACACCTCGGACCGCCTCTATTTCGAGCCCCTGACCCGCGAGGACGTGCTGGCCATCATCGAACAGGAGAAACCCGAGGGCGTCATCGTCCAGTTCGGCGGGCAGACTCCGCTCAATCTGGCCGTGCCCCTGCTGCGCGAGGGCGTGCCGATCCTGGGCACCTCGCCCGACTCCATCGACCGCGCCGAGGACCGCGAGCGTTTCCAGGCCCTGCTGAAGAAACTCGATCTCCTGCAGCCCGACAACGGCACGGCCATGAGCATCGAAGAGGCAGTCATCGTGGCCGCGCGCATCGGATATCCGGTTGTGGTGCGTCCCTCCTACGTGCTGGGAGGCCGGGCCATGGACATCGTCTACGACGAAAAAGACCTGCGCACCTATTTCGAGAAGCACGTCACCGTGGTTCCGGACCACCCCATCCTCATCGACAAGTTCCTGGAGAACGCCATCGAGATCGACGTCGACGCGGTGAGCGACGGTGAAGACACCTATGTGGCCGGGATCATGGAGCACATCGAGGAGGCGGGCATCCACTCCGGAGACTCCGCCTGCGTGCTGCCTCCGCACACCCTGGGCAAGATGTGGATCCAGGAGATCGAGCGCCAGACCAAGGCCCTGGCCAGGGAACTCGGCGTGGTCGGTCTCATGAACATCCAGTTCGCCCTCAAGGGCGAGCAGATCTATATCCTGGAAGTGAATCCCCGCGCCTCGCGCACGTCGCCCTTTGTCTCCAAGGCCACGGGCGTGCCGTTGGCCAAGATCGCCACGCGGGTCATGATGGGCGAGAAGCTCGCGGACTTGAAGCCCTGGGACATGCGCAAGGGCGGCTATTACGCGGTCAAGGAGGCGGTATTGCCCTTCAACAGGTTCCCGGGCGTCGATACGCTGCTCGGACCCGAGATGCGCTCCACCGGCGAAGTCATGGGCGTCGATCCGTCCTTCGGCCTGGCCTTCATGAAAGGGCAGCTGGCCGCCGGTCAGTTCCTGCCGGCTTCCGGCTGCGTGTTCATATCCGTCAACGACCATGACAAGAGCGGCATCATCGTTCCGGCCAAGACCTTCCAGAAGCTCGGGTTCACCATCATGTCCACGCGCGGCACGGCCGCCTTCCTGGCCGGGCACGGAGTGCGGTGCCAGGTGGTGAACAAGGTCTACGAAGGACGGCCCAACGTCATCGACCACATCAAGAACGGGGACATCCAGCTGGTCATCAACACGTCTTCTGGCAAACGCACCAAGGAGGATTCCTCGGAGCTCAGGCGGACCACCGTCATATACGGTCTGCCCTATACGACCAACCTGGCCGCGGCCAAGGCTCTGGCCATGGCCATCAAGGAGCGCAGCACCTCCGGGCTCGACGTGAAATGCCTACAGGAATATTACAAGGAATCTGGCCGGGATTTCTAATCTCCGGATGCCGGAGAGCAGGGATTTTGGAGCAAAGCTCAGGGCCAATGGCGGCCCTGGGCTTTTGCGCATTCAAGAACACCTACACGGAACGTGAAGCAATATGAAAAAGGAAGCTTGCGGATTATTTGGTATTTATGGGCACCCGGAAGCGGCGCGCATGACGTATTTCGGTCTTTACGCCCTCCAGCATCGCGGCCAGGAAAGCGCGGGCATCATCACCTGGGACGGGCAGTCCATCCGTGAACAGCGCGGGATGGGACTGGTGGCCGACGTGTTCGAGGAGCGCCACCTGGGGCATCAGCTCAAGGGCAGCGTGGCCATGGGCCACATCCGCTACTCCACCACCGGGGCCTCCCTGATCCGCAACGCCCAGCCCTTCCGGGTCACCTACAAGGGCATGAACCTGGCCCTGGCCCACAACGGCAATCTGGTCAACACCATAAGCCTGCGCGAGGAACTGGAGAACCAGGGCACCATCTTTCAGACCACCATGGACAGCGAGGTCATCATGCACCTGGTGGCCAAGTACATGAACGGCGGCACTCCCGAGGAGGCCATCGCCAAGGCGTGCAGCCGCATCCAGGGTTCCTACAGCCTGCTCTTCATGGTCAACCAGAAGCTCATCGCCGTGCGCGACCCGTGGGGCTTTCGGCCCCTGTCCCTGGGCCGGGTCGGCGACGCCTACGTGCTGGCCTCCGAGACCTGCGCCTTCGATCTGCTGGAGGCCGAATACCTGCGTTGCCTGGATCCCGGCGAGATGCTGGTCATCGAGGACGGGCGGATGATGTCGCACCGCTACATGGAGCCCGCCGACAAGCAGAGTTCCTGCATTTTCGAGCTCATCTATTTCGCGCGTCCCGATTCCCTGGTCTTTGACCAGGAGGTGTACAACGCGCGCAAGAGCATGGGCAAGATCCTGGCCCAGGAATGCCCGTGCGACGCCGATTTCGTCATGCCCTTTCCCGATTCGGGCGTGTACGCGGCCGTGGGCTACGCCCAGGAGTCGGGCCTGCCCTTCGAGGCCTGCATGATCCGCAACCACTACGTGGGGCGGACCTTCATCCAGCCCACCCAGGGCATGCGCGATTTTTCCGTGCGCGTGAAGCTCAACCCGGTCAAGTCCATGATCAAGGGCAAGCGCGTGGTCATCGTCGAGGACTCCATCGTGCGCGGCACGACCATCCGCACCCGCGTCAAGCAGCTGCGCGAACTGGGGGCCAAGGAGATCCACATGCGCGTGAGCTGCCCGCCCATCCGCTACCCCTGCTATTACGGCATCGACTTTTCCTCCAAGGGCGAACTCATCGCGGCCAACCATTCCGTAGCCGACATCGGCCGCTACCTGGGCCTGGACAGCCTGCACTACATCACCATCGGCGGGCTTCTCAAAGCCGTGCGCGGGCCGGAGAACTTCTGTCTGGCCTGCTTCAACGGGGCCTACCCCGTGCTGCCCGACGAAGGGGTGGGCAAGCTGTCCCTGGAGTGCTGCTAGATGAAGGTGGTCGATTCGAGGAAAGACTGGCTGGCCAAGGCCCGCGAGGTGCTCGACATCGAGGCCCGTGGACTCGCGGCCGTTCGTGACCGCCTGGACAGTTCTTTTGTGCGCGCTCTGGAGGTCATGGCCGGATGCTCGGGCCGGGTGGTGATCACGGGTCTTGGCAAATCCGGCCTGGTCGGGCGCAAGATCGCGGCGACGCTCAGCAGCACGGGCACCCCGTCCTTTTTCCTGCATCCGGTGGAAGGCGCCCACGGCGACCTGGGCATGATCCGCCGCGAAGACGTCATCGTGGCCATCTCCAATTCCGGGGAGACCGACGAGCTCAACAACATCCTGCCCAGCCTGAAAAGCCTGGCCGGACATGTCATCTCCCTGACCGGCGGAGCGCATTCGACCATGGCCCGGATGTCCGACGTGGTCATCGACACCTCCGTGCCCTGCGAAGCCTGTCCGCACGGGCTTGCCCCCACGGCCAGCACCACGGCCACCCTGGCCGTGGGAGACGCCCTGGCGGTCTGCCTCATCGATTGGAAATCCTTTGCCCTGGATGATTTCCGCCGGTTCCACCCCGGGGGCGCCCTGGGCCAGCGTCTGACCAGGAAGGTCGAAGAGCTGATGCGCTGCTCCACGTTGCCCGTGGTGCCCAGCGGGGCCTCCCTTGAGCAGGCCCTGGAGGCGCTCAACGCAGGGGGCCTGGGCTGTGTGTGCGTGCTGGACGGAGAGGGGCGCCTGCTGGGCCTGCTGACCGACGGGGATGTGCGCCGTCTCGTCTGCGCGGGGCGGTTGGGCTTGGACGTCGTGGTCGACTCCGTCATGACCGCCTCCCCTCTGCACGCCACTCCCGGACAAAAAGCGGCCGAAGTCCTTGACCTCATGGAGTCCAAAGCCATCACCGTGCTGCCAGTGGTGGCCCCCGACCGGACCTTGGCAGGCATGGTGCATATGCACGACGTGCTGGGTCAGGGACGGGTCAAGTTTTCCCATTCCTGAAGGCCGACGCCGTATCGCAACACTTTTTCCCCGACAACTATGAACACTCCCCAACTTCTTCATCCAGATGTCTGCGGCCGCTGCGCCGCCAGAGGCCGTACCTGCTGCACGGTTTCAAGCGGAGACGAGGAATTCTGCTTTCCCATCTCCATACCTGAAATGCATGCCATCCGCGGCGCCGGTCAGGGCGGGGAGGATTGTTTCGTGCTCGTCCCCAACAGTCCCGGTTTTGTCGAGCAGCTCGGCTTCCTGATGCCGGACCGGGACATAGCGGCGGCTTTTCCGGAGCACGGCTCGCACTGGCGTCTGGCCACCACCGCGCAGGGCGCGTGCATTTTTCTGGGCCCGGCGGGATGCGTCCTGGATCGGGAGGTGCGCCCCACCTATTGCCGGCTTTTTCCGCTCTGGCAGTTTCGCGGCCAGCTGACCTGGTTCGCCGCCGTCGAATGCCTGGCCAACGAGGAATGCCCGTCCCTGACGGCCATGCTCACGGCCATGGGGACAAGCGGCAAGGAGGTCAGAACGCTGTTCAGGGAGATGTGCGAGAAGCTGGGGCTTCAGACTGACGACAAGGTGAATTCATGAAAGTTTTGAAAATATTGTTGGCGTTTATGATGCTCGGCGTGTTTTTGGCCGCCGGGGCGGGCATCGGTCTGTATTACTGGGCCCAGGAGGACCTGCCCGGGTTCACCCGGCTCAGCGACTATTCCCCGGCCCTGGCCACCACCGTCCGCGCCCGGGACGGCAGGATACTGGGATATTTCTATCGCGAGAAAAGATTTCTCATCCCCCTGTCGATGATGAGCCCGGTTACGGTCCAGGCCTTCCTGGCCGCCGAGGATTCCGGATTCTACCAGCACGAGGGCGTGGACCTGCCGGGAATATTCCGGGCCGCGGTCAAGAATTTCGTCGCCGGGAGCATCGTCCAGGGCGGAAGCACCATTACCCAGCAGGTCATCAAGTCCATGCTGCTGACCCCCGAGCGCAGCTACGAGCGCAAGCTCAAGGAGGTCATCCTGGCCTATCGGCTGGAGAAGTATCTGACCAAGGACGAGATCCTGACCATCTATCTCAACCAGATCTATCTCGGAGCCAAGGCCTACGGCGTGGAAGCGGCGGCCAGGGAGTATTTCGGCGTGAACGCTTCGCAGCTGACCACCGCCCAGGCGGCGCTGCTGGCCGGCCTGCCCAAGGCTCCGTCGCGCTATTCCCCGTACGGCAACCCGGAACGGGCCAGGGAACGTCAGCTCTATGTCCTTTCCCGGCTGCGCGACCTGGGCTGGATCGACACGGCCGAATACGAAGCCGCCGTGGACGAGCCGCTGCATTACGGCGCGCAGGAAGATCCGTCCTGGAAGGTCGGCCCCTATTATCTTGAAGAGGTGCGCAGGCAGCTGGTCGAGAAGTATGGCGAGGACATGGTCTATGCCGGAGGCTTGCAGGTGCGCACGGCCATGGACATGGACCATCAGGTCGTCGCGGACCAGGCCCTGCGCGCCGGTCTGGTCGAGACATCCAAGCGCCATGGCTGGCAGGGTCCGGTCATGACTGTGGAACCTGCCGGGCACGAGGAGTTTTTGCGCGGGCAGCGCATCGCGGAACTCGAAGTCGGGGAGTGGGTGCAGGTCCTGGTCACGGATGTGGACAAGGCCGTGGCCAAGGTGCGTTTCGGAGCTCGTTCGGGCGTGCTGCCCGTGGCCTCCATGGCCTGGGCCCGCAAGCCAAACCCGAAGCTCGCTCCGGAAGAGGCCGGCAAGGTGGGCGATGCGCGCAAGGTGCTCAAGGTCGGCGACGTCGTCTGGGCCTCGGTGGTCGAGACGGCCGGGGACAGGCCATGGAAGCTCGCCCTGGAGCAGGAGCCCAAGGTCGAAGGGGCGCTGGTTTCCATGGACCCCCGCAGCGGAGAGGTCCTGGCCCTGTGCGGCGGATACGATTTTTTCCGCAGCCAGTTCAATCGGGCCACCCAGGCCCTGCGCCAGCCCGGTTCGGCCTTCAAGCCCATCGTCTATTCGACGGCTCTGGACAACGGATTCACGGCGGCCAGCATCGTCCTGGACGCGCCCATCGTCTACCAGGACGGCAGCGGACAACTGTGGAAGCCGGAGAATTTCGAGGGCATTTTCTATGGTCCGACGCTCTTGCGCACGGCGCTGGTCAAGTCGCGCAACCTGGTCACCATCCGCGTGGCCCAGCAAGTCGGGATCGACAAGATCATCGAGCGCGGCAAGGCCCTGGGGCTGACCGGCATCATGGAGCCCAACCTTTCCCTGGCCCTGGGGTCGGGGCAGTTTTCACCCCTGAACATGTGCCAAGCCTATTCGGCTTTTCCTCGCGGCGGAACCAGTATCAAGCCCCGGCTGATCGAGAACGTCGTCTCGCCCTGGGGCGAGCAGCTCTTTTCGGCCGAGGAGGAGCTGTCCGAGGCCATGTCGCCGGAGACGGCCTATATCATCTCGCACCTCCTGCAGCAGGTCGTCCAGCAGGGCACCGGCGCGCGGGCCAAGGTTCTGGGACGTCCGGTGGCCGGCAAGACCGGCACGACCAACGACGAGCAGGACGCCTGGTTCATGGGCTTTTCACCGTACCTGCTGACCGGGGTGTGGGTGGGTTACGATCAGATCAAACCCATGGGCAAGTACGAGACCGGAGCGCGGGCCGCCCTGCCCATCTGGGTCGATTATCGGGCCAAGGTCGAGCCGAACTATCCGGTGGAGGATTTTTCGGTTCCCCCGGGGATCGTCATGGCCCGGGTGGACGCGCGCACCGGTCGGCTGGCCGGGCCGGCGACGGCGGAGGCCTTCATGCTGCCGTTCCAGAACGGCACGGAGCCCTTGCCGTCCCTGGGCCTGGATGAACTCGACGCCGATCCGGGATCGTCCAATGCCGGAGGCGAAAGCCTGCTCAAGCAGATTTTCTAGGGCGACGGTTTTGTCTTGAGATTTTCCGGGCCTCCCGGCCCGGAAAACTCCCTGCGGGGCAGGCGCGGCGGACACGCGCGCGCCGCCTTGCCATTTTCGCGCAGCACGGAACACCATGAACATATTGCAAGAAGCAAAGGGAATCCTGTGGCGATCGGGGCGCATCAGCCTCGAACTTTACAAGATCATGATTCCCATCATCATCGCGGTCAAAATTCTCCAGGACCTGGGCCTCATCGCCTGGCTCGCCCTGCCCCTGGCCCCGGTCATGCATCTGGTGGGCCTGCCCGGAGAGATGGGGCTGGTCTGGGCCACGGCCCTGGTCAACAACATCTACGGCAGCATGATCGTTTTCGTGTCCCTGGCCGGGCAGCACGACTTGAGCGTGGCGCAGGTCACGGTGCTCGGGGTCATGATCCTGATCGCCCACGGGCTGCCCGTGGAGTTGCAGATCGTGCGCAAGTCCGGTCCGAAAATGGGCTTTCAGGCGCTTTTGCGTATCGGAGGAGCCCTGCTTCTGGGATGGATGCTTTCCCGGATCTACGCCTGGGGCGGATGGCTGCAGGAACCCAACATCGTTCTCTGGCAACCCGAGCCCCAAAGCGACGACCTTGTGGCCTGGGGCCTGGGGCAACTCTCGAATCTGGCCATGATCTATGTCATCATCGCGGCCCTGAGCGCCATCATGCGCGTGTTCACGCTCATCGGCCTGACGGGCCTGTGCGTGCGCCTGCTGGCGCCGGTGCTGCGCGTGCTGGGCATCGGCTCCGAGGCGGGAACGCTGACCATTGTCGGCATGGTCATGGGCCTGGCATACGGCGGGGGCATGATCATGCACGAGGCCCATTCGGGCAAGGTCGGCCCCAAGGATATTTTTTCCTCGCTGAGTCTCATGGGCCTTTCCCATTCCGTTTTCGAGGACACGCTGCTCATGATCGTCATCGGAGGCCATGTCTCCGGTCTGCTCTGGGCGCGGATCATCTTCACGCTGGTGGTCGTCGCCCTGCTGGTGCGCGTGGTCGCCTGGCTTGGCGACGAGTTTTTCTACCGCCGCCTTTTCAAGCCGGTGGAGGTCTACTCCCAGCCTGAACCCTGTTGTCCCGGCGCGGCCGTGCCGGACAAGAAGTAGTTTTTTACATCCAAGGTGCATCGACCATGCCTCACGCCACTCGTCTTCAATCCCTGAAAAAGCTCATGCGGGCCCAGGACATCCCCGTCCTGCTCGTGACCCATCCGGCCAACCGCTACTACCTGTCCGGGTTTGAACTCCATGACGGGCAGTGCAACGAGAGTTCGGGCTGTCTGTTGATTCGCGCCGAGGGCGACGACTGGCTGCTGACCGACGCCCGTTTCACGGAGCAGGCCGGACGCCATTGGCCGGTCGAGCAGGTGCATGTCTACGGCGCGCCGCGCGTGGAGAAGATCGCAGCGTTCGTCAAGAATCTGGGCATCGGCGAGCTGTGGGTTGAGACCCAGGCCATGTGCGCGGACATGTATCTGGAATTGAGCGGCCTGCTGGCCCTGCGCCGCGCGCCGCGCCTGGTGGAGGAGCTGCGCACGGTCAAGGACGGGGCCGAACTGGAAAAGCTTCGAGCCTCCTGCGCGCTGAACCATCGGGTGTACGAGGTCCTGCGTCCGCAGCTCGTGCCGGGGGTGACGGAGCGGGAGGTGGCCTGGATGCTGGAGCGGGAATTCCGGGATCGCGGAGCCGAAGGCCTGAGCTTCGCGCCCATCGTCGGCTTCGGCCCCAACGGGGCCCTGCCGCATGCCACGCCCTCGAATGTGCGGCTGGCCGCGCAGACGCCGGTGCTGATCGACATGGGCGGACGGCTGGATGGATACTGCTCCGACCAGACCCGGACATGGTGGATCGGGGATCGGCCGAGCGACGATTTCCGGCGCGCCCTGGACCTGGTCCGGGAGGCGCAGGCCCTGGCCATCGCCAAGGTCGCGCCGGGCGTGAGCACGAGCGAGCTGCACGCCACGGCCAGGGAATTTTTCACGCGGCACGGTGTGGCCGAACATTTCACCCATTCCCTGGGGCACGGCATCGGCCTTGAAACCCACGAGGCGCCGGGGGTCGGACCCATCCGGCCCACCATCCTCGCGCCCGGCATGGTCATCACCGTGGAGCCGGGCCTGTATTACCCACGGTGGGGCGGGGTGCGCTGGGAACACATGGTCGTGGTGACAAAGGACGGCCATGAGGTGCTCTGATCCGTCGGGCCGGGCGCTGCGTCCGTCCAGGCCGCGCGGCTCCGGCAAGGAGCGCCGCCCCGCGCCGCCCTGCCTGGCGAGCCGGGTCCTTTATGCCGAGGTGCCCCGCAACGAGATCGCCCTTTATCGCTTTCTGCTCGAAGGCTACGACAATCTGGCGGTCATGAGCGTGGTCGACCGCTACCGGGCCGTGATCAAGCTGCGCTTCACGCCCGACGCGGAGCGCACCCTGCGCGGGGTTCTTCAGGCGCAGGGCGCGAAACTCATCGAGCCTCCGGGACGTTCAGCCGGCTAGGCCGAAGAATTCCCGTGCGTTGTTCCCGCAGCGCAACCACAATTCATGCGGATTCTCGCCGCGCAGGCGGGCGATTTCCCAGGCCGTGAAGCCGAGCAGGGCCGGTTCGTTGGTCTTGCCCCGATAGGGTTCGGGGGAGAGGTAGGGGCAGTCTGTTTCCAGAAGCAGGCGGTCCGCCGGGATGAACTTGACCGCTTCTCGCAGCGCCTCGGATCTGGCGTAGGTCACCGTGCCGGGCACGGAGAGGTGCCAGCCGCGTTCCGCGATGAGCCTGGCCCAGTCCGGCCCGAGCCCGAAGCAGTGCCAGAGCAGGGGGCGACCGCCGAAGCCTGCCTGGTCGAGCATGGCCAGGCAGTCGTCCTCGGCGTCGCGACAGTGGATGACCACGCGCTGGTCCAGTTCGCGGGCCAGGTCGAGTTGCCTGCGGAACCAACGCCGCTGGTCCTCTTTGGGCGAGAAGTCGTAATAGTAGTCCAGCCCGATTTCGCCCACGGCGCGCAGGCGCGAGTCCTCCAGGAAGGCCGTCCGCATGTCCGCAAGGTCCGTTTCCGTCATCTTGGCGGCATCGTGCGGATGGACGCCAAGCAGGAAAAAGACGTCCTTGTGCCGCTCAAAGAGGGCGCGGCCCGCGCGGTAGGCGTCGGGGCCCAGGAAGACGTTGCCCACGGTGCGCACGCCGCAGGCCAGGGCTCGGGCCAGGACCGCGTCCACGTCGACGTCCCGGCCGTCGAGATGGGCGTGGCTGTCCGCCCCGACAGGGGGTAGTCCCAGGGTTTCAGGCAGCGGGCGCTCCTTTTTCTTGCCCATCTATTTCTCTCTTGCGCCCTGGTCCCATTTGTCCACGGGAACGGCCTCGTCGATGAGCATGACCGGTATTTCCTCGCGCACGGGGTAGACCAGGCCGCACGCGGCGCATTTGAGGCCTTCTTCCCGGGGAAGCAGCTCCAGGTCGCCCTTGCATTTGGGGCAGGCCAGAATTTGCAGAAGTTCCTTGTTCAGGGCCATGATTCCTCCACTGGATAACGGTTGGATGTTGAAGAGGGGCTTATCCTGATCGAAAACGCGTTACAAGCGGTCAAATCCCACCCGGTCCTTGAGTTTTCAAACCAATGCGATACAACCGCATCCATGATGCATGGCACGAAAATTCCGCCCACGGGGCCGGTGCTGCTCTTTGACGTGGGCAACACCAATGTGAAGCTTTGTCTGGCCGATGAGAACGGTTTGGGGCGGACCTACAGCCTGCCGTCCACCAACCGGGAGACCTCCGATTCCCTGGGCTTGGCCATCGCCGGCATCTGCGCCCGCGAAGGGGTGGCCGAAAGCCGGGTCCGGGCCTGGGTGCTGTCCTCGGTGGTGCCGCCATTGAACAGCCTGCTGGAAACCGCCTGCGCCCAGTATTTTTCCTGTCCGGCCCTGTTCGTGCCCGGCGATATACCCTTGCCGCTCGAAAACCGTTACTCCCGGCCCCGGGAAGTGGGCGCGGACCGATTGCTGGGTGCCTTCGCGGCGCGGCGCATGTTTGCGGACCCGACGCTCATCGTCGTCGATTTCGGCACGGCCACCACGTTCGACTGCGTGCAGGGCAACGCCTACCTGGGCGGGCTCATCTGCCCCGGCGTGCTCAGTTCGGTCACGGCGCTGGGCACCCAGACCGCCAAGCTGCCCCAGATCAGCCTGGAGCTGGACGGCGGGGACCTGGACATCGGCACCAGCACCCGGCAGAGTCTCAACCACGGGGTGCTGTTCGGGTTCGCGGCCATGCTCGAAGGCCTGACCGTGCGGCTCAAGAAACGCCTGAACGCCCCTGACGCCCGTGTCGTCGCCACGGGCGGTTTCGCCCGGCAACTGGCCTCCATCACCGCATGCATCGACAATCTGGCCCCGGACCTGCTCATGCAGGGTCTGGCGGCCGCATATTTCCAGAAACATTCACCAGACAAGATCAGGGAGCAATCATGAGCACCATCACAGGTATTTGGGCCAGGGAAATTCTGGATTCCAGGGGCAATCCCACCGTCGAGGTTGAGGTCACCCTCGAATCCGGCGCAACGGGCCGCGCCGCCGTGCCTTCCGGCGCATCCACGGGAACGCGTGAGGCCCTCGAACTGCGCGACGGCGATTCCGAGCGTTTCGGCGGCAAGGGCGTGGAGCAGGCCGTGCGCAACGTCATGGAGGAGATCGCCTCCGAGATCGTCGGCCTCGAGGCCGTGCGCCAGGTCGAAGTGGACCAGGCTCTCATCGACCTCGACGGCACTGAGAACAAGTCCCGCCTGGGCGCCAACGCCATGCTCGGCGTGTCCATGGCCACGGCCAAGGCCGCGGCGGAATTTCTGGGCCTGCCGCTTTACAAGTACATCGGCGGCATCAACGCCAAGGTCCTGCCCGCGCCCATGATGAACATCATCAACGGCGGGGCCCACGCGGCCAACAACCTGGACATCCAGGAATTCATGATCCTGCCGCTGGGCGCGGCCAGCTTCAAGGAAGCCCTGCGCATGGGCGCGGAGACCTTCCACACCCTGAAAAAAATCCTGCACAAGGACGGACTGGCCACATCCGTGGGCGACGAAGGCGGGTTTGCCCCCAATTTCGCCAGCCACGAGCAGGCTTTCAAATACATCATGAAGGCCATCGAGGAGGCCGGATACGAGCCCGGCAGCCAGATCGCCCTGGCCATCGACGCCGCCGCCTCGGAATTCTACAAGGACGGCAAGTACCATTTCGCCGGCGAGAACAAGATCCTGACCGCGCGCGAACTGACCGACTACTACGCGGATCTGGCCGGCAAGTTTCCGCTGGTGTCCATCGAGGACGGTCTGGCGGAAAGCGACTGGGATGGCTGGGAAGTGCTCTCCGACGTGCTGGGCGACCGCCTGCAGCTGGTCGGCGACGACATCTTCGTGACCAACCCGGCGCTTCTGGCCGACGGCATCATGCGCGGCGTGGGCAACGCCATCCTCATCAAGCTGAACCAGATCGGCACCCTGACCGAAACCATGGACTGCATCGAGATGGCCAAGGAAGCCTCCTACGCCACGGTCATCTCGCACCGTTCCGGCGAGACCGAGGACAGCTTCATCGCCGATTTGTCCGTGGCCGTGAATGCCGGGCAGATCAAGACCGGCTCCCTGTGCCGCTCCGACCGCATGGCCAAGTACAATCAGCTGCTGCGCATCGAGGAGGACCTCGATTCCCAGGGCGTCTATTTCGGACCGGCCATGGCCGCCAACTGGTTCGACGAGGAATAGCAACCGCTACGGGCGCGCTTCGGCGCGCCTTTTTTTATCTTCAGACGAGGACAACATGCTTATCATCGACGGAAAGAAGACAGCCGCCGCCATCCGTCAGGAACTCAAGGACCAGGTTTCGGCCCTGACTGCCAGGCATGGCCGCGCGCCCGGCCTGGCAGTGATCCTGGTCGGCGGCGATCCCGCATCCCAGGTCTATGTCCGCAACAAGGAGCGGGCCTGCGAGGACGTGGGCATCATTTCCAGGGGTTTCCGCCTGCCCCCGGACATTCCCCAGGCCCAGCTGGAAGACACGATCATGTTTTTGAACAGCGATCCCTCCATCGACGGGGTGCTGCTGCAACTGCCGCTGCCCAAGGGGCTGGACGGCCAGCGCTGCCTTGACCTGATCAGCCCTTCCAAGGACGTGGACGGATTCCATCCCGTGAACATGGGCCGCCTGGCCCTGGGTCTGCCCTGCCTGCGTTCCTGCACGCCCGCCGGGATCATGACCCTCATGGAGCGCCACGGCATCGACGTGGCCGGAAAGAAGGCCGTGGTCATCGGACGCAGCAACATCGTCGGCAAGCCCCTGGCGCTCATGCTCCTGCAGAAGAACGCCACGGTCACGGTCTGCCACTCCCGGACCCGCGACATCGCCGAGGAAGTGCGCGGCGCGGACATCGTGCTGGCCGCCGTGGGCATTCCCAGATTCGTGACCCGCGACATGGTCAAGCCCGGTGCGGTGGTCATCGACGTGGGCATCAACCGCACCGAACAGGGTTTGGTCGGGGACTGCGATTTCGAAGGACTCATGGACGTGGCCTCGGCCATGACCCCGGTTCCCGGCGGAGTGGGGCCCATGACCATCGCCCAGCTTCTGGTCAACACCCTTGAAGCCTATCTGGAGCACGTGAGCTAGCCGCCCCATAAACGGCAAAGGGGCCCGTTCAAGGCCCCTTTCCCGCATTTTCGTCCTGTCGAACCGTTCTATTCGATGACGACTCCCGCATAGCCGACCACCCGCGACATGTCGTTGTTGACCTCGCCGGACGTGGCGTAGGCCACCAGCTCCGCCTTCTTGGCCCCCAGGATGTTGGCCAGATGCATGCCCAGGGTCATGGGCAGCACGCCGCACATGGAGATGCCCTCTTCCTTGACGGTGCCGTAGAAGCCCATGGGGTCCAGGGCCAGAATGCGGTCCAGGGCCTTCTGATCCACGATGCGGGTCACCGCGTCGGACGCGAAATGGTTCATGTCCGAACTGACGACGATGGAGACGTCGCGGCCCAGGGCGGTCAGCGCTTCGGCGATCTTGGAGGCCGCCCCGGCGAGCTTGTGGGGGCGCGGGTCGCCCACGGCGATGGGTACGATGCGCATGTCGGGGTTCTTGGCCCACAGGAAGGGCAGGACCACCTCCAGGGAATGCTCCTGCAGATGGGCGGCGCGGTCCGCCGTCAGGGCCGGTTCCGCCTTCAGGATCGCCGCGGCCAGTTCGGCGTCCACGTCCATGGACGCACCCGGCAGCAGCCATTTGCCATCGGGCCACACGGCCAGGGGGGCGCCCATGCCGGTGTGGTTGGGGCCGAGCAGGAGCACCGTGTCCGTCAGTCTGGCCCGGGCCAGGGTCTGCCCGGCCACACCCCCGGAGAAGACGTGCCCGGCATGGGGGACCATGGCCAGCCTGGTGATTTTTTCCTTTTCCGTTTCCCCGCGCATGCATGCCCGCGCGGCCGCCAGCCACTGATCCTGACGCGCGGCGTAAAACTGGCCCGCGACGACGGGCTCGCGATCACTACTCATGTCTGCCTCCTAGCGAAATTTTTGCACTTCCCTTTCGAGTCGTGTCCCTTCGAGTTCAGCGGCAGCCATACGACCATGCAGGGAGTTTGGGAAGAGCTCTTTGAGACGGTTCAGGCTTTCCCGCCACTTCGAGGTTTCGGAGTTTTTCTTGAAAAGCATGGCCTTGCGGTAGGCGTGCGCCGGCCAGCCCGGATCGGTTTCCGCTATATAGCCGTCGTACTCCAGCGTCCAGGCCAGGGCATCCTGGGCGCGGCCGCTTCTGTCGGCGGCCTGTATCAAAAGCTCCAGCGTTTCCTTGAGCTTGGGGACGTCGGCCTTGTCTTTTTCCAGCAGCGTCAAGGCCTCCTGCCCGAGGATGCCCGCCTGCTCCAGCCTTCCGGCGGCCAGGGCCTCGCGGCCCAGGAAGTAGTGGGCGTAGCCCCGCTGCGTGTCGGTCAGGCCCATGTCCGTGGCCAGTTTGGCCCACAGGGGCTTGGCGTTGGCGGGCTGTTCCAGTTTTTCGTGGGCCAGCGCCGTGGCGTAGTCGACCTGTCGACGGCGTTCCGGGTCCAGGTTCCAGGATGAAACCCGGCGGGACAATTCGAGGATGTCTTTCCAGTGTTCGAGCTCCACCTGCATGGCCAGGGTCAGGTCCATGCCGGGTTCGGAGAGCTCGCCTTTGGGCCCGGGGCCGAAAACAAAGGGCCGGGCCATGTTCAGCGCGTCTTCCGGGCGGTCTGCCCGCATGAAGGCCGTGGCCACCATCAAGCGCAGACGCGGGTCCGGTTCCCGGCCCTGGTAGAGGCTTTCATGGGCGGTCCAATGTCGCATGGCCCCCTCGAAATCCTCCTTTTCCAGATCCGTGCCGACCCAGTCCCGCAGAGCCGCGTCCGCCACTTCCCGCGCCTTGGGCAGCAGCTCGTGCTCCGGATAGTCGCTTTGGAAACGGCGGACATCCTCCAGGCTTTCGGCGTATTTCTTTTTCCAGAGGTTCCACATGGCCAGCTTCAGCCTTGCCACAGGGGCCAGCGAGCTGTCCGCGTGTTTCAGGATGTCGTTGTAGATGTGTTCGGGATTGGATTCCGGACGGCTGAAAACGAGATCCATGTCGGCGATGGACGGCTCGTCGAGCACCCCTTCCTCGGCCAGGCGCATCTTGGCGATGAGGCCGCCTTCCCTGTCGGGATAGGTCTCGGAGGCTCGGTGATAGATTTCGCGCGCGGCGTCGAGCTTCTCCTGCTTGAGCAGGATGTCTCCGATCCTGGCCATGGCCACGTCCACGTCCCGGGCTTCGGGGACGATGTTGGCATAGGCCCAGAAATAATCCTTGGCCCGGTCCGGGTGTCCGCTGAGCATGGCCGCGTATCCGGCGGCCATCAGAAAAGACGGGTCCGAAAGATAATAGCGGGGCCAGCGCTTTTCGATGTTGTCCACGATCTCCACGGCCTTGTCGAAATAGCCCAGCTCCGTGAAAGCCTTGAGCAGACCCACGGTGCTCGGCTGCACGGCCAGGCTCATGGGGAAGTTCTGGATCGCGTACTGGAAGTGCTCGGCGGCGCGGGCATAGTCCTTGCGCCGCAGATAGTGTTCGCCCCAGTAGTAGTCGATCATGGCCACGCGCGGATCGCTTGGGAATTTTCTGCGCAACAGGTCGAAATATCCCTTGGCTTCGGGCACATTGCCCACGAATAGATGGACGTAGCCCATGCGCGAGAGGGCTTCGGGCAGGTTCCGCGATTCAGGGTTGGCATTTTTGGCGATCTCGTATGCGTCCATGACCGTCAAAAAATTACCTTCCAAGTCATCCAGACTTTCTTTCATGGTGATGTCGGCCAGGGTGTAGAGCAGCTCCTCGCTCAGGGATTCCGAGGCCCCGGGGTGCTCAAGCATGCGCGTCACGGCCGTGCGCGCGGTCGACAGGTCTCCGACTATCAGTGCGGTCTGGGCGGTTTTGTACAATTCTTCCAGTTCGGCGGTGCTGTTGTCGTCCATGACGCCGGAGGAAACGCTTGCGGTCTGATTCCGCGTCTGCGTGACCACGGTCCGCGGTTCAGCGCCGGGCGCTGTATGATCGAAGGCTTCGACCGAGGCCGGAGGCTGCTTTGCGGCGGCTGGTTCAGCCGCCGCCGGGAGGCTGGCGTTTTGCGGTATCGTCGCGTTCTGCGCCCTTTCCGTGAGTTCGAGCGCTTCCGTCGTCAGCGTGGACTCCCGGGCGTCCAGGTTGTCGTTTTCCGCCTGAGGCGGCAGCGCGTCGGCACTGTGCCCGGCTTCCCGGACAGGTGGGAGCGCGGAGGCGTTTTGCTCCCCGGATTCGTCCGCGCCGGACGTCGCCATGTCCGGAGCCTCCATTTTCCGGCTCTGCGCGGGAGGCGCGGCGCTACGGTCGACGGGACGGCGCAGCTCCGATCCGGGCCTGGCCGTGGCGCTCGTCTCGCCGGGGCGGACAATCTTGCTGCGCACGGCCGCAAGCCCCGAAAGAATCGGCGCGTCCGCTGCGGGAGTGATGCGTGAGCCCTGAGCTGCGTCGTCTCCGGTTGCGTCTGCCGATCCCGCATCCGTTGGGGCGGTCGCGTTTCGGGGCCGGGGCGCCATCAAGTCCGGGGAATGGGCCGGGGGGGCCTCGCCGTTCGGAGTTTCCGGGAGCAGCGGACTGGGGGGGGCATCCGTCGCGTTCGTTTCAGAGGATAGGGTGGGACCGTCCGGACCGTCCGGACCGTCCGGCGCGACCGGTGCGTCCGGTGCGACCGGTGCGACCGGTGCGACCGGCGCCACCGGCGCCGCCGGTTCTTCGGGTTCCTCCGGTACGGGCTGGTACAGTTCGATGACCAGCTCCTTGAGCGCGGGATTGCCCGCGAAGGAGAGTATGAAATCGCCTGAGCGCGTGAGGATGAACACCCCGTCCGGGCTTATGGAAACGTCTTGTACGAGCTCGGATGCCGAGAAGTCCGGGATTTTGGGCTTGCGCTCGTTTTGCCAGAAGCTCCAGGGGATGGGGATCTGGATCTGGGTCAGGCCCCTTTGCCTGGGTTCGGCCACGGGCAGGGAGGAATCGAATTTGAAGGCAAGCTTCTCCCCCCCGGACAGCGTGCTCCACGTCAGCGTCGCGCCGTGGGCGACGTGTTGGGAGATCAGGCCCATGATGGCCGCAAGAAGCCAGATCAGGCTGGCAGGGGGGCGTGTGCGCACGGGCTTCTGTAAGCAAGAATTGGGCACATTGTCACAACATGTTTTTTTTCTTGAGTTTTTCGATGAGCGTAGTCCGCTTGATGCCCAAAACTTCGGCGGCCTTGTTCTTGACGCCGTCCACTTCGCCCAGGGCTTCGGTCAGTAGGCGTTCCTCGACCTGGTCCAGGAACTCCTTCAGCCCCAGCTGCTGCTCGCGCATGTCTTTCAGCTCCGGCCAGCGGAAGCCCGCATCCACAGCCACCACTGGCCGTTCGGGGACTTCGATTCCGGTTTCGCGCAGAATCTTGTCCGGCAGGTCGAAGAGGCCGATGTAGTCGTTGTCGCAGAGGATGGACATGCGCTCCATGAAGTTTTCCAGTTCGCGCACGTTGCCGGGCCAGGAGTAGCGGGTCAGGATGTCCCTGGCGTCCTCGGCCATTTCCAGCACGCATTCCCTCCGACCCGCGCAGAAATGCTTCAGGAAATAGCGGGCCAGCACCAGCACGTCGTCCCCGCGTTCACGCAACGGGGGCAGGGTGATGGGAATGACGTTCAAGCGGTAGAACAGGTCTTCTCGAAACGTGCCCTTGCGAACCTCCTCCTCCAGATCGCGGTTGGTGGCCGCGACCACGCGCACATCGGTTTTTATGGTCTTGCCGCCGCCGACCCGCTCGAACTCGCGTTCCTGCAGCACGCGCAGTATCTTGACCTGCAACGAGAGATCCATTTCACCGATTTCGTCCAGAAAAACAGTGCCCCCGTGGGCCATTTCGAAACGTCCGACCTTGGTGCGGATGGCGTGGGTGAAGGCTCCCTTCTCGTGTCCGAAGAGTTCTGATTCCAGCAGTTCACGGGGGATGGCGCCGCAGTTGATGGGCACGAAGGGCTTGTCCGCGCGCGTGCTGTTGCGATGCAGGGCGCGGACCAGAAGTTCCTTGCCGGTCCCCGATTCCCCCGTGACCAGGACAGTGCTGTCCGAGGGGGCGACCTTGGCCAGAATCCGAAATACCTCTTGCAAGGCGGAACTCTTTCCAATTATTCCACAGGTATCAAATGACATGGCCTCTCCTGAAACGGGAATGGGCTTCAACTCTGTTTCGATACTGCCTAACTGTCAAGATTATGACAGAAAAGCAACTCCAAAATGCAGCACCTCTTGAAATTTTCCCCCGGGAGCCGTAGCGCCGTGTTCGTGGCCCGCGAAAAGCGTTTTCTGGTCCACGTCCTTGTGGACGGAAAGCCCGTGACCGCGCACACCAACAATTCCGGCTCCATGCTCGGCCTGCTGCGGCCCGGCATGGAAGTGTTCCTCTCCCCGGCGGCGTCTCCGAAGCGCAAGCTGCCCTACACGCTGGAGTTGGTCCGCCCTTGCGGAGAATGGGTCGGAGTCAACACCTCGACCCCCAACCGGCTGCTCAAAAGGATGTGGGAAACGGTGGCCATCCCCGAGCTCGCGGGATATGCCGGTTTCACGCCCGAGGCGGTGCATGGGGATTCGCGCCTTGACGCCAGGCTTTCCGGGCCGGACGGGGACTTCTGGATCGAGGCCAAGAACGTGACCATGGTCGAGGACCAGGTGGCCTGCTTTCCGGATGCCGTGACTTTGCGCGGGCAGAAGCACCTGCGCGAACTGATGGGCCTGGCGGAAAGCGGGGCGCGCGTGGGCGTTTTTCTGGCCGTGCAGCGCGGGGATGGAAAATGTTTCGGCCCTGCGGACTTCATCGACCCCCGTTTCGCCGAGCTTTTCTGGCTGGCCGTGGACAAGGGCGTGGAGTTCTGGCCCCATGTGGTTCGCGTAGGCCCCGAAGGCATAGCCCTGGGGCCGCGGTTGCCCCTTGTTTCAAGAAATCAAACCTTATCCGGATAATCACGCATGAAAGACCAGCTTGTTCGCGTCATTTCAAACGAAGCCAATGTGCGCGCCATGGCCTGCCTGACCACGGCCACGGTCGGCGAGGCCTGCGCCCGCCACGCCACCCTGCCCACGGCTTCCGTGGCCCTGGGCCGCGCCATGACCGGGGCCGTGCTTCTGGGCGCGCTGCTCAAGGGCCGCCAGCGCGTGGCCCTCAAATTCGAGGGAAACGGCCCGCTGGGCAAGATCGTGGTCGAGGCCGATCCCATGTGCCTCGTGCACGGCTACGTGGGCAATCCCGCCGTGGACCTGCCGCTCAAGGACGGTCGGTTCGACATTCCCGGCGCCCTGGGCCGGGCCGGACTCTTGACCGTGACCAGGGACCTGGGGCTCAAGACCCCCTACCAGGGCGTGGTCAACCTCGTGTCCAGCGAAATCGCCGAGGACATCGCCTATTACCTCACGGATTCCGAACAGACGCCCTCGGCCATGGGCCTGACCACCGTCCCTGACGCCCAGGGCGGCATCGCCGCGGCCGGAGGCTTTCTGATCCAGTCCCTGCCCCCGGCCAACGAAAAGGCCCTCGACGGTCTGATGCGGCGGATACAGTCTTTGCCGCCCTTGGCCAAGATGTTCCTGGACGGGGCGACTCCCAAAGAGATCCTGGACCGGATCTTCGGGGACATCCCCTTTGAGATTCTCGGCCACCAGGACGTGGCCTTCCACTGCGGCTGCTCCCGCGACCGCATTGAGCAGGCGCTCATTACGCTGGGCGTGGATGAAATCAGAAGCCTTGCCGAGCAGAGCGAGGACACCGTCATCACCTGCGAATTCTGCCGCGAACCGTACGCGTTCACCCCGGAGGATTTGCGGCGGCTGGCGGAGGAGCGGCATTAGGGAAGGGGAGGAAGAGGCCTCCGGCGGGCAGGGGACGCGGCCCCATGCACCCCGTTCAGGGGCTGGATTTTATGGTGATGGGATTTTATCCTGTTCGAAAAGGCATGGATCCCCGCCTGCGCGGGGATGACGCTTGTCGAAAGGGGGTGTCATCTTCTTCCGACCTAAAGGACAAAATACAGGTTGGCCGCATGAAAATGGTGTCATCCCCGCGCAGGCGGGGATCCATGCCTTTGGGATGGTGGCGGTCAATGGACGTGAAAAAAGCCGCCCTCCTTTTTGGGAAGCGGCCCTGTAGCTTTTTGTCTTCGAAAATCTCAGACCATCATGTTGATGATCACCCCGGTCATGTCCAGACTGGTGTGCAGGGCGGCGGCGTTGGCCGCGAAGGCGTGCTCGTTTTCGATCATCCGCACCATCTCCGTGGCCAGGTCCGTGTTCGAGCCTTCGACCAGCATCTCTTCGTAGCGCAGCCCCTCGTCGGTTTCGACGTACTCCCCGCCCGGAACCAGCGGACCTGCGGCGGTGTTCTCGTAGACATCCTGCACCTGCACGCCCCGACCATCCGGACCGGTCTCAAGTTCCACCCGGCTGGAATGAAAGCCGTTCGTGTTCATGTTGGCCACGTTGTTGGCCGCGACCTGTTGGGAAAAACTGATGGCCTGCATGGCCTGAACATTTTCCATCATGGCACACCTCCGTTCAAACTCATGATCTAACGCGGGCAGGTGTTCAGTCAAGCTTTTTGCCGGTTTCTTCCATCTGATCTATGCAGGCGTAGGCGCTGTGGTTGTGGATGGACTCCAGGGACTCCACCTCGACCCTGAATCCCCTCACCTTGGGGTGCGCCGCCAGTCGCGCCGCCGCGACCCTGACCACGTCCTCCACGAAGGTCGGGGCGGCGAAGGCCGCTTCGGTCACGTATTTCTCGTCCTCGCGCTTCAGGAGTGCGTAGACCGGGGAAGATCCGGACTCCTGGGCGATGGCGATGAGATCCTCGACCCAGAGCATGCCCAGGCACTGCGCCTCGATGCGGACCATGGCTCGCTGGCTGTGGGCGCCCTCATTCGAGATGGCCTTGGAGCAGGGGCACACGGTCATGACCGGCACCTCGACTCCCAGTATCAGGGCAACCTCTCCGCCCTGCAGCACGCCGCGCAGGAAGCAGGAATAGTCCATCAGCGCCGGACTGCCGGTGACCGGAGCGCGCTGTTCCAGAAAATAGGTGAAAAGAAAGCACAGGTGCGAACTCTGGGCATGCAGGCGGTCCCGCAGATCCAGGAGCAGATTTTTGCAGCTGGCCGCGTCCAGGGTCTTGTCCATGTCGCGCAGGGCTTCCAGAAACCTGCTCATGTGCGTGCCCTTGAATTCAGCCGGCAGATCGACGCTCAAATCCACCCTGGCCACGGTGTGTTGGCGTCCTTTGGCCCGGTCGCGGACGGTCAGGGGGATGGACAGGTTCTTGACCCCCACCCGGTCGATGCGCAGGGCCACTTCCGCAGGCCCGCTCTGAACGTCGCGCATCAGGCGAGGTCCTGTCCGGTGGTGGCCAGATTCAGCTTGCCGTGCTTCACCCCCTTGGTGGAGATGAGCCGTTCGGCCGTGGCCTTGATGTCCTGCCCGGGCCCGCGCAGGATGAGAACCTCCATGCAGTTGTGGTGGTCGAGATGAATGTGCAGGGAGGAGTGGATGACGTCCAGGGAGGAATGCTGGATCTCGGTCATCTTCTGGGCCAGGTCCGAGTGGTGATGGTCGAAGACCAGGGTCAGGGTGCCGACCATCTCCTTGTTCAGGTCCTCCCATTCCTTTTGGACCAGGGTACCCCGAATCAGGTCGCGGATTGCCTCGGAGCGTGTCTGGTAGCAGCGTTCCTCGCACAATGCGTCGAATTTCTCCAGCAGATCGGAGTCCAGGGACACTCCGAAGCGAATAGTCTGGCCCATTTTACCTCCTCATTGGGGACGGGAAAGTTCCCATACGTTGACCGTCATGCGCGCCTGGTCGAAAGGGACCACGGTCTGTCCCTGATTTCTGACCCGCCAGCCCCGGCGGGTGAAGCGGGTCCATACGGTGCTGGACACGGTGCGCTCCGGATCGCCGAACCAGGCTTTGCCGCCCGGCGCCAGGCAGCGCAGCAGCAGGGCTTCCAGGGGTTCGAAAAAGCGCTGTTCGTAAAAAATGTCTCCGCCCCAGATGCGGTCGAAGGCGGCGGGCGCGAGACCGGGCCTGTTCCAGTCCATGCGCACCCAGAGCGGCGAACCGACCGCGTTGATGCGGGCGTTTCGCCGGGCAAAATACAACGCCCCGTGCTCGTAGTCCATGCCTACCACCCGCGCGCCCAGGTTCGAGGCCACCAGGGCGGACAGGCCCAGCCCGCAGCCAAGGTCGAGGCATCTGCGCCCAAAGAGGTCCTGGCGGGACAGCCAGTCGCACAGGGCCAGGGTCGCGGGCCAGAGTTCGACCCAGTAGGGGATGTGCTCCTCCGCTTCCGGGTCGCCCTCGTCCATGGACTGCCAGAGGGATTCCAGGTCCGCCGGGCGCTCCAGGGTCCAGTCGCGTCCCGCCGTGCGCACCGTGATGCGCTGACTGGAGGATGGACAATCAGTGATCGGCATCGGGATTCATGCCGGCCATCATCTGGCCGATGCGGTCGACGCGGCGCTGGTCGGTTGTGGGGAACGTGTCGACGATCCTGCCGCCGTACATGACCGCGACTCGGTCGGCCAGGGCCAGGGCTTCGGACAGGTCTCCGGTGACGAGCAGGATGCCCGCTTCCTCGCGGGCCGCGAGCAGGGTGGTCCAGACCTCCTCGATGGCCGAGACGTCCAGGCCCTGGGTGGGTTGTTCGGCCACGATGAGGCGCGGCCGCCGATGAAATTCCCTGGCCAGGACCATCTTCTGCAGGTTGCCCCCCGAAAGCTGCCTGGCCTGACAGGTCACATCGGGCGGCGAGACCTTGAATTGCCGAACCAGTTCCTGGGCCACGGATTTGGCTTTGTCGCGTTGCAGCCAGACGGAGGAACTGTAGCCCTGGCGCGTTGTCAGCAGGAAGTTGTCCACCAGATCCATGTTCCGGCAGACCGCCAGGCCCATGCGGTCTTCGGGGATGTAGCTCAAGCCCCCCTGCCAGGCCGGGGTGGAGAAAAAGGCCTGCCAGCCTTTGCCGAGCACGTTGACCTCGCCCCTGCTTGGCTCTTTGAGCCCGCACACCACCTCGACCAGATCCTTCTGACCGTTGCCCGCCACGCCGACCACGGCCAGCACCTCCCCCTGCCGAAGGCTCAGGCCCACGTCCCGCAGGACCTCGGTGTTCACGTCCTGCATGCGCAGCACGTTCTGCCTCGGCTCCATGGGGTCGCGGCGGATTTCGAGGAGCACTTCCCGGCCGACCATGCGTCTGGCCAGATCGGACTGGGAATGGACCGCCTCGGCGGGAAGTTCGTCCACCACCTCGCCCCGGCGCAGGATGGCGATCTCGTCGGCCAGGGCCATGACCTCGCCCAGCTTGTGGGAGATGTAGACGATGGCCTTGCCCTGGGCCGCCATGCTGCGCAGGGCCGCGAAAAGCTGCTCGGCCTCCTGGGGAGTGAGCACCGCCGTGGGTTCGTCGAAGATGAGGATGCGGCTTTTGCGCTGCAAAAGCTTCAATATCTCGACGCGCTGTTTCTCGCCCATGGACAGGTCGGCCACGCGGGCCGCCGGGTCGATGTCCAGACCGAAGTTTCGCGCCAGAATCCGGACCTGCTCGCGCATGGCCCGGGGGGAAAGGAAAACTCCCGGCTCCTGGCCCAGGAACACGTTTTCGGCCACGGTCATGGCTTCCACCAGCATGAAGTGCTGGTAGACCATGCCGATCCCTGCGTGGAGGGCGTCCTTGGTCGTGCGCAGGGAGCGCGGCCGGCCGTCGATGAGGATCTCGCCGCCGTCGGGCAGGTAATGTCCTGCCAGGATGGACATGAGCGTGCTCTTGCCCGCGCCGTTCTCGCCGAGCAGCGCCTTGATCCGGCCCGCGTGGATGTCCAGGCTGATGTCGTTGTTGGCCCTGACCGCGCCGAACACCTTGGTGATGCCGCGCAGGCTGACCGCGGCCACGGAAGCTGGCATCCCTCAGCCCTGCCGCATCCCGGCTATGGGCTGCACGAACTGGGATTCGGTGTCCCAGGGAAACAGGATCCAGGTGTCCTGGCTGACCTCGGTGATGAAGGTGTCCACCAGCGGCCGTCCTGCCGGTTTGGCGTAGATGGAGGCGAAGTGGGCCTTGGGCAGCAGTTCGCGGATGAGCTTGGCTGTGCGGCCGGTATCGACCAGGTCGTCGACGATGAGCCAGCCTTCGCCGTCGCCTTCGATGCCCTTCAGGAGCTTGACCTCGCCCTTCTGGTTTTTCCAGTCGTAGCTGGACACGCAGACCGTATCCACCAGGCGGATGTCCAGTTCGCGGGCGATGATGGCCGCAGGCACGAGGCCGCCGCGGGTCACGGCGATGATGCCCTTGAAGAAGTCCTTGTCCAAGAGACGCCAGGACAGCGCCTTGGCGTCGCGGTGCAGCTGGTCCCAGGATATGGGGTAGGTGCGTTGATATCTGCTTTCGGTCATAAGGGTATCCTATTCAGAAGGTTCCATGTTCACGCCCAGCGCCGCCGGGGCGTCGGTGCGGTCGCCGCGCCAGGACGAGAAGGCCAGGGCCGCGATGGTCAACACATAAGGCAGCATGAGCAGGATGGACGAGGGCAGGGCCGTGCCCATGGCCTGCAGGCGGAGCTGGAAGGCCATCACTCCGCCGAAAAGATAGGCGCCGATCATGGCCCTGCTCGGTCGCCAGAAAGCGAAGATGACCAGGGCCACTGCGATCCAGCCGCGTCCGGAGGTCAACCCGTTGGTCCACAGGTGCGTATAGGCCAGGCTCAGGTAGCTCCCGCCGAAGCCGACCAGGACACCGCCTCCCAGCAGCGCCGCCCAGCGGCAGGCCAGGACGTTCAAGCCTGCGGCCCGCGTAGCGGCGGGGCTTTCACCGGCTGCGCGGATGGCCATGCCCCAGCGGCTGTAGCGGAAAAAGGCCCACAAGAGCGGCGGAAGAAGGTAGGAAACGTAGACCAGAGCGTCCTGTTGGAAAAAGATCGGGCCCAGGCCCGGCAGGTCACCCAGGCCCGGCAGGCCGAACTTGTCGAAGCCGGGCGCGGTGCGGCCGATGTAGGGGGTGCCGAAAAAACCGGCCAGGCCGGTGCCGAAGATGGTCAGGGCCAGGCCCGAGACGACCTGGTTGCCCATGAACCAGATGCAGACGATGCCGTGCAGGGCGGCCATGCAGGCGCCGGCCAGCCCTCCGGCCAGGAAGGCCAGGACCGGGGAGCCGGTGTGCAGGGCGGTCAGGAAGGCAATCAGGGCGCCGACGAGCATCATCCCTTCCACTCCCAGGTTCAGGATGCCGCCCTTCTCGGTCAGGATCTCGCCCAGGGTCGCGTAGAGAATGGGGGTCCCGGCCTGCACCGTGGCCGCCAGGAGCGCGAGCAGAATTTCCGGAGTCATGCGGTCCTCCGCAGGTGCAGACGATACCGGGAGAAGAATCCCCCGGCCAGGACGGACAGCAGGATGAGTCCTTCCATGATGGAGCCGAAAGCTGCGGGGATCTGGAGATCGAGTTGCAGGGTTTCCATTCCCACGCGCAGACCCGCCAGAAGAAAGGACGAGACGGCGATGATCAGCGGGTTCAGGTTGGCCAGCCAGGCCACGACGATGGCCGTGTACCCGTAGCCGGACATGATGCTCGGCTGGAGTCGTCCGAGGGTGGCGGAGGCCTCCAGAAATCCGGCCCAACCGGCCAGGGCCCCGCTCACGGCCATGACCAGGACCACCAGCTTGGCGTAGGGCATGCGGGCGTAGCGGGCCGCGCGCACGTTTTCGCCGCAGGCCCGAAGTTCGTAGCCCAGGCGCGTGGAGCGCAGAAAAATCGTCATCAGCACGCCGATGGCCAGGCAGAGCAGCAGGCCCCAGTTCAGGCGGGTGTCGCCGATGCGCGCGACCACGGCGGCGGGCACGAATTCGCTGGTCATGGGAAAGCCGAAGCTCCCCGGGTCCTTCCAGATCCCGTACACAAGATACTCGAGAATCAGGATGCCGACATAGTTGAGCATCAGGGTGACGATGATTTCATTGGCCCGGAGCTTCAGGCGCAGCACGGCGGGGATCGCTCCCCACAGGCTTCCGGCCAGGGACGCGCAGAGCAGCATGGTCGGCAGCAAGGCGTACCAGGGCCAGCCCGGAAAAGTCAGGGCCGCCCAGGTCGCGCCCACCGCGCCCAGGGCGAATTGGCCTTCGGCCCCGATGTTCCAGATCTGCAAGCGAAAGGTCAGGCCCACGCCGAGGGAGCACAGAAAAATGGGCACGGCCTTGATCAGGCAGTCCTCCAGGGCGTAGCCTGAGCCGAAGGCGCTGTGCACCAGAAGCCAAAGGGCGCTGGCCGGGGGCTTGCCCTGCATGGCCAGGAGCAGCCCGCTGACCGTGAAGGCCAGGGCCAGGGCTGCGAAAAAAACAAGACAGGAGCCCCAGCCAAGGGGCTCCTGTCGTTTGGCGGCACTTAAATGAAGCATGAAGGAACCTTATTCCAGGGTTCCGACAACGCCCTGCACGAACCAGTTGAATCCGAGCAGCTCCGCGTCGGCCATGACCGCTCCGGCGGGAACCTTCTCGACTCCGGCCTGGTCCTTGATGGGGCCGCTGAAGACCTGATACGTTCCGGCGGCGATTTCCGCCTTCTTGTCCAGCACGGTCTTTTGCACTTCGGCCGGCACCATTTCGCCGAAGGGAGAGATGTCGACGATGCCCTTGTCCAGGCCGTGCCAGTAGAAATCGCTCTTCCAGGTGCCGTCTTTGATCTGCTGGACCATTTCCGTGTAGAACGGGCCCCAGTTCCAGATGGCGGAGGTCAGGTGCGACTTGGGCGCGAAAGCGGCCATGTCGGTATTGTAGCCTACGGAGTAGACGCCGCGTTCCTGCGCCGCTTCCTGCGGGCCGGGGGAATCCTGGTGCTGGGCGATGACGTCGCTGCCCACGTCCAGAAGCGATTTGGCGGCTTCCTTCTCCGTGGCCGGGTCGTACCAGGTCTTGGTCCAGACCACGCGGACCTGTACGTCCGGATTCACGGCCTGGGCGCCCAGGGTGAAGGCGTTGATGCCGCGGATGACTTCGGGAATGGGGAAGGCGGCCACGTAACCGAGCACGTTGGACTTGGTCATGGCGCCTGCCACCATGCCGGTCAGATAGCGGGCCTGGTAGATGCGGCCGAAATAATTGGCCATGTTTTCAGCGTTCTTGTAGCCGGAGCAGTGCAGGAACTTGACCTTGGGAAAATCCTTGGCCACCTTGAGCATGGGGTCCATGTAGCCGTAGCTGGTGGCGAAGATGACGTCGTATCCCTTGCGGGCCATGTTCATGATGACGCGTTCGGAATCCTGGCCTTCGGCCACGGACTCGACAAACGAGGTGGTCACGCCGTCCATGGCCTCCACAGCCAGGCGGCCCTGGTCGTGGGCATAGGAATATCCGGCGTCGCCCACCGGGGAGACATAGACAAAACCGACTTTCATGTCTTCGGCGAAGCAGGTCGATCCCATGGCCAGCAGGGCCAACAGGAACAAGGGCAAACATTTTCGCATCATCCGTCCTCCGTAATGTGTTGCTGCAAGGGGTTAGGCACGACGCCCATTCATGGCGAGAGTTCCAAGCACATGGCACATAGCCAATACCCTGAAAGCTGGCAACAGTCAGGAGCCCTCACCGGCATCCATCAAAATCGGACAAATGTCAGACAGTTGTTGACAGAATCGCGAAAAATCCGAAAAAAACAGACGAGACTTTTGAATCCTCGAGAGCCGGGCGCCTGGCTTTTATGATTTAATATCCTGAAATTTATTATCATCGCTCTTATCGGCACGGTTCTGTCATACTGTCTTACAAATGTCCCGAAGGATCGCCATGAAGAGGGAGTACGCATGTCCAAAGACACGATGATCAGTTTTCGAACCACGGAAGAATTCAGCAAGACTTTGAAAAAATTCGCCAAGAAAAATAAGGTCACGCTGTCGGGCTTTATCGACGCCGTCTTGCAGGACTTTTTGCAGTCGCAGGCCGGGCAGGACAGCCTGCTGGAGGACCGGCGCAGGTTTCCCCGCCAGCACAAGGCTATTCCGGCCATCATCAGCGGCCAGAACGGATCGCAGAAATATTTTCATGCCAGCAAGATAACGAACCTGTCTTTGGGCGGCATTAATCTCGTGGTGCCCAAGAACGGAACCGGCGGCGAGCTGGTCGACAAGGAACTGGGCTGTTTCGACGTTGTCTTCGCCCTGCCGCAGGAGGAGCGGCCCATCACCATCCAGTGCCGGGGCAAGCGGGTTTTCCAGACTTCGGACAGCTATCAGGTCGGCGCCAGCTTCGACGACACGGACCTGGACAGCTATCAGGCCCTGCAAAGCTATCTGTACTGAGTTGGGATCGGATGAAGTGCGCCCCGGAACACGAAGGAGTTCCGGGGCGATTTTTTTGTGGATTGGATGAACGGTACGGTCGAAATGGACTGGATGGACCCTGGGGGTCAGTTTTCGACCCATTTGCGCAGACGCGTCGTCTCTTCGGTCCACTGCGGTCCGAAGCGCAGGTCCAGGAAGCGCGCGAAGACGATGTCCAGAAAATCAGTGCATTTTTCCAGCAGATAGATTTTTTCCAGGATGCGGCTGTCCGGATCCTCGCCCTCTTCCAGCTTCATTTCCACCTTGGGCGTCTTGAGGCCTTGCAGGGTGAAGGTGGCGGCGTCCAGGAGCACCTGCCAGCTGACCTCGTCCTTTTCGACGCGGACCTTGACTTTGTTGACCTTCTTGCCTGTGCGCAGGCCCATGCGCGCTTCGCGCAGTTCGGCCATGGGGCCGCTGCACACGGCGGTTTCCCTGGCCTCTCCTTCGCCGCCCTGGACCGAGACTTTCTGCTCCACGGTCACCGAGAACGCCTCGCCCTCCTTTGTCCGAAAAAGCCCATTGCTTGTTTCGCTGGCGAACCACAGCCAGGTCAGAAATTCCTGCCCCAGCAGAAGGCCTGCCGATTCAGCGTGTTCCAGATACATCATGCACCTCCCAGGGCGAAAACGGTCGGTTCAAAATCGTCAAGCTCGGCCTTGCGTTCGGCACCGAGGATGTTCAGGGCCTGAAAGTACGGAGTCAGCGGCTCCAGATGCAGTCCGAAAGTGTGCGTGAACAGCTCCTCGAAGAGCTCGGTCAGCTTGGACTGGGTGGATGCGATCCACACGGTCTGCCGGTTCGTGTCCCAGATCACGTCGAAGCAGGCCGGGATGGGCAGGGTGCGGGCGCGCAGGCGCAGTTCGACCTGTTCGCGGATCTCGGTCTTCTGTTCCTTGGTCAGGAATTTCTTGCCCTGGTCGCGCATGGCTCGCATGGCCTCGTTCACGGCCACGGCGAAATGCTTTTTCATGACCGCGGGCGGTACGCGGCGCGTGTCCAGGCGCAGGGTGAAGGTCAGGTAGGGGCCTTTTTCAGGCGGGCACAAGGCAAAGTCCGGATCGAGCATGTTGTCGAAGGAGACCCAGCCGAAGCTGCGTTCCTCGGCGCTGGCGTCGATATCGCGAAAGGCGTTGCGTTTGAGGCGGTCTTCCACTTCGTGCCACAGGCTCGAGGGGATGTCCTCCTCCACGATGCGGTAGCGGGTGAAGCCCACGCTGGCTGACATGAATCCCAAGGCATCCTCCCCTGCCGTCCTCGTCTTTGCGCTTTGACGGCATCTTGGTTTTGTTTAAAGGTAGCTGTATCAATCAAACTTCTGGAGTTTTTATGTCCAAAGCGCTCTGCATACACGGCCATTTCTATCAGCCGCCCCGTTTCGATCCCTGGCTCGAAGACGTGTTGCCCGAGGGCAGCGCCGCCCCCGAGCACGATTGGAACGCGCGCATCACCAGGGAGTGCTACGCCCCTCTGGGCTGGGCGCGGCGGTTGGACGGCATGGGCATGATCAGCGAACTGGTCAACTGTTACGCATGGATGAGCTTCAATTTCGGGCCCACCCTGCTGCGGTGGATGGAACTCCACGCTCCGGAAACCTACGCGCGCATCCTGGATGGCGACAGGCGGAGCCTTGAACGCCTGGGCCACGGCAATGCCCTGGCTCAGGTGTACCATCACGCCATCATGCCCCTGGCCACGGAATTGGACAAGGACCTGGAGGTCGCCTGGGCCGTCCAGGATTTCCGGACCCGCTTCGGTCGCGATCCCGAAGGCATGTGGCTGGCCGAGACGGCCGTGGATCTGCCGACCCTTGAGGCGCTGGCGAAGGCGGGCATCCGTTTCACCATTCTCGCTCCGAGGCAGGCGCAGGCCGTGCGAGCCGGGGACGGGGAGTTTCATTCCGCGAACGAAGACAGCCTCGACACCACGCGGCCCTATCTGGTCAAGCTCCCTCAAGGCAAGTCCATAAGCGTGTTTTTTTATGACGGGCCGGTGTCCCGGGCCGTGGCTTTCGAGCGGCTGCTCGGCAGCGGCGAAAATTTCTGGAGCCGGTTGACCGGCTCGCTGACCCACGGCCTGCGCAGCATCGCCACGGACGGCGAATCCTACGGGCATCATTTCATGTTCGGCGAAATGGCGCTGGCGTATGTCGTCCAGCAGGCCCGGGAGGGACGCGACGATGTCGCCCTGACCAATTACGCCGCCTATCTTGCCGATCATCCGGCCACGGACGAGGTGCTCATCCACGAGAACACCTCCTGGAGCTGCGTGCACGGGGTGGAGCGCTGGAAAACCCACTGCGGCTGTTCCGACGGCGGGCATCCGGACTGGATTCAGGACTGGCGCAGGCCGTTGCGGCGTTGTCTCAACTATCTGAAATACTATGTGGACGAGCAGTACTCCAAGAAAGGAGGCGGCCTGTTCCGCGACAGCCGGACCGCATTGGGCGAATACGGGCTGGTCCTGGCCGGAGGCGAAGGCCTGGCCGATTTTCTGGACCGGCACTGCCTGCCCGGCCTTGACTCCGCACAGCGCATCGACGCCTGCCGGCTGCTGCTCATGCAGCGCATGGCCCTGGCCAGTTTTTCAAGCTGCGCCTGGTTCTTCGACGACATCGCCCGCATCGAGCCCTTGAACGGGCTGACTGCCGCACGCCGTGCCCTGGACCTGCTCGGCGCCACCGGCGGGCCCGACGTGGAGGCCGGGTTCGTGCGCGTGCTGGCCGAGGCGCAGTCCAACATGCGCGAAGACTGGGACGGGGTGGCGTTGTGGGAGCGGCTGGTCACGCCCCGGCGACCGTCCGCGCACGAGCTTGCCGTCTATCCGCGCCGTTTTTCGGCGGCACAGGGCCGGCAGGAGATGGTCTGGCCGGGTGTGCGGCTCGAACTCGAGACAGATGCGCGCGGCAGTTCGCTCACGTGTTTTTGGACCCAAACCCTGGAAGAGGAGACGATGCCTCTCGACGGGTCGGATGAGTTTCCGCCCCATTCCAGACACAAGGCCGAGGCGGCCTTCCGCCTGGCGGGGGAGCACGAGCGGGAGCTGCTGCGGGGTTCCTGTCTGCTGGCCCGCGACATGGGGCCGCTGTTGTCCGATTTCAGCGAGGGGCAAAGCCAGCCCCAGGAGTTTCTGGCTCTCCAGATTCCAGGGCTGGCCTGGAACTGGCTGTTCGAAGGACAGGAGTCGCCGGCGGGCGTCCGGGATTTTCTGGCCGGGTGGTTCGCGGCCAACCCGGGCGTGCGCAAGCTCATGGAGCGCTTGGTCGAGGAACGCGGCACCCGGATGGCCTTGTCCCTGCCCGGACAGGCCCACGCCCTGGTCGAGCTGATCACGCGCTCGCGCCGTCTGGGACTGTCCATCTACTGGTGGGAGGCCCAGAACGCGGTCATGGCCCTGCCGAACCGGGGCGTGCACGTGGAGCTGTGCCAATTATTGGGCCTGTCTGTTCCGGGGTAGGGGCGAAAAATTTTTCGCCCCTACGGCATGGGTATCCGCATTCCTGCACAGGGGTGCAGGGGGCGCGCCCCCTGCCCGCCGGAGGCATTCCTCTTTTCCCCTATTCCCCTTCTATCCACCTTTTCCAGACTTCCCGCGCACGCTGCGCATAGAGCGCTTTGCGTTTCTTTTTGGGCGCCTTCATGTTCAGGGCGGGCATGAGGCCGAAATGGACGTTGGAGGGCTGGAAGTGCTTGGCCGGGGCGCGCAGGTGCGAGAGCAGCGCGCCCAGGGCCGTTTCCTGCGGCGGCAAACCCCGCTGTCCGGTCAGGTAAAGTCCCAGCCAGAGGCCGGTGGCGGCGGATTCCAGGTACCCTTCGACGCCGCTGATCTGCCCGGCGAGGTACGTTCCCGGACGTTTCTTGAGTTCGAGGGTCGGGGTCAGGACTTCCGGGGCCAGGACGTAGGTGTTGCGGTGGATGCTGCCCATGCGCAGAAACTCGGCGTGGGCGAGGCCGGGGATGGTGGCGAAAATGCGTTTCTGTTCGCCGTATTTGAGCTTGGTCTGAAAACCGACCATGTTCATGGCCGTCTTTTCGCGGTTTTCGGCCCGCAGCTGGACCACGGCGAAAGGCTGCTCCCCGGTGCGCGGGTCGATGAGGCCCACGGGCTTCAGGGGGCCGAAGGCCAGGGTCATTTCTCCGCGTTCGGCCATGACTTCAATGGGCAGGCAGCCTTCGAAATGGATTTCCTTCTCGAACTCCCGGGGTTCCACTTTCTCCCCGGCCACCAGTGCGTGAACGAAGGCCAGGTATTCTTCCTCGTTCATGGGGCAGTTGAGGTAATCCTTTTCTTCCGGGGCGTAGCGCGAGGCCCAGAAGGCCACATCCATATCCACGGACTCGGTGAGCACGATGGGGGCGATGGCGTCGTAAAAGGCCAGGCTGTCCTGGCCGACGATGCGCGCCAGATCGGAGGACAGCGCGTCGCTGGCCAGTGGGCCGGCGGCGACAATCACGGCGGCGTAGCCCTTGTCGTCCAGTTCCGCCAGGCTCGTGATTTCGTTTCGCGCCAGGGTGATGCGCGGATGCCCCTGAACCCGCCTGGTCATTTCGCGGGAGAAAAGTTCGCGGTCCACGGCCAGTGCTTTGCCGGCGGGCACTTCCACGGTTTTCGCCACGTCCATGACCAGGCTGCCCAGTTCCGCCATTTCGAGCTTCAGGAGGCCGATGCCGGTTTCAAGCTCCGCCGAGCGAAAGGAGTTGGAGCAGACCAGTTCGGCCAGGTCCTCGCTTCTGTGCGCCGGGGAGAATCGTCGTGGCTTCATTTCATGGAGCACGACGTTTTGCCCGGCCTGGGCCAGTTGCCAGGCGGCTTCGCATCCGGCCAATCCGGCTCCGACGATTGCGTAGGTTGTGTTCATGCGTTCTCCCGTGCGGTAGTGAAAGTCGGACTAGTGACCCAAGGCCGCGTCCGGGTCAATCCGAAAAGGGGCCGCCCGTCGCGTTTTGCGCGGCGGGCGGCGTCTTGTGCGGTGAGGCCGGACCAGCTCAGAGGGATTCGGCGGCCTTGACCGGGCGGTTGCGAAGCCACTTCTCGACCTCGATCACGATGAAGGCCAGGATCGAAACGCCGATGATCTTGATCCAGGGCAGGACACCGATAGGCGCGCTGCCGAACAGGATGTTCATGAACGGCACGTAGGTGAAGGCGAGCTGCAGGACGATCATGATGGCGAAGCCGCCGATCACCCAGGGGTTTGTCCACAGCCCCAGCGCGAAGGGGGAACGGGAGAAGGAGCGGCTGTTGAAGAGGTAGAAGGCCTCGACCATGACGAAGACGTTGACGGCCACGGTGCGGGCCTGCTCCTGCACGCCGGTGGCGCGCAGCTCCCATTCGTAGAGACCGAAGGCGGCGATGAGCAGTATTGAGCCAACCAGCATGATGCGGATGTAGAGTTCCGCGTCCAGGATGGGCATGCCCGGGTCACGCGGGTGGCGGTCCATGATGCCCGGTTCCTTGGGTTCGAAGGCGAGCATGAGGCCGAGACACCCGGCCGTGGTCATGTTGATCCACAGGATCTGCACCGGCAGGATGGGCAGGGCCACGCCCAGCAGGATGGCGGCGAGGATGACCAGGCCTTCGCCCACGTTGGTGGGCAAGGTCCAGACGATGAATTTCAGCAGGTTGTCGTACACGCCGCGGCCTTCTTCCACGGCGGCCTCGATGGTGGCGAAGTTGTCGTCGGTCAGGACCATGTCCGCCGCTTCCTTGGCGGCCTCGGTGCCGCCCTTGCCCATGGCCACGCCTATGTCGGCCTGCTTCAGGGCCGGCGCGTCGTTGACCCCGTCGCCGGTCATGGCCACGATCTCACCCCGGCTTTGCAACGCCATGACCAGGCGCAGCTTCTGGTCCGGGGCGACACGGGCGAAGACGGCTGTTTCGGCGGCTTTGCCCACCAGTTCCTCGTCGGAGATCCGGGTCATGTCCGCGCCGGTCATGACCTGGCAGGTCGGCTTGCCGGGGCAGGTTTCAATGCCCAGGCCCAATTGCGTGCCGATGGCCGCCGCCGTGACCGCGTGGTCGCCGGTGATCATCTTGACCTTGACTCCGGCGCGGTGGAACGCCTGCACGGCCTGGATGGCCTCCGGGCGCGGCGGATCGATCATGCCCACCAGGCCGATGAAGATCAGTTCGGACGCGACGTCCGCATGCGAAAGCGTCGCGGTTTCGGCGGGCAGTTCCTTGCAGGCCATGGCCAGCACGCGCATGCCCTCCAGGCCCAGGCGCTCCACTTCGTCGCGGATGGCGTCCGGATCAAGGGGCTTGAGCGTGCCGTCGGCCTGAAGCTCCGCGCCCGCGCGTTCCAGCACGGTCTCCACAGAGCCCTTGAAGAAGGCCAGGCGAGGGCTGGACGCTCCCTGGTCGTGCAGGGTGGCCATGTACTGGTGTTCGGATTCAAAAGGCAGCGTGTCGATGCGGGGCAGGTTCTTCGACTGACCGTCCAGGCGCAGGCCGCCCTTGCCGGCGGCCACGATGAGCGCGGCCTCGGTGGGATCGCCGATGACCTTTTCCCCGCTTTCCCCGTATTCGATGCTGGTGTCGTTGCAGAGCAGGCCGGCCAGAAGCGTGGTGCGCAGAGCCTGGTCGTGCTCGTCGAAGCCTTCGATGACCCCCTCGGGCCGATAGCCCGCGCCGCTGACCACGTGGCTTTCACCGCCCGCGAAGACGGCGGTGACGGTCATCTGGTTTTCGGTCAGGGTGCCGGTCTTGTCGGAACAGATGACCGAGGCCCCGCCCAGGGTCTCGACGGCCGGGAGCTTGCGGATGATGGCTCCGCGCGCGGCCATGCGCGAAACGCCCATGGCCAGGATAACGGTCACCGCCGCGGGCAGGCCTTCGGGGATGGCGCCCACGGCCAGGGCCACTGCGGCCATGAACATGTCGGCGGCCTTCTCGCCGCGCAGGACGCCGGCCGTGAAGGTCAGGGCGGCCAGGGCCAGGATGGCCCAGAGCAGCAGGTGGCTGAAGCTCGCGATCTTGCGGGTCAGCGGCGTTGCCAGTTCGTCGGCCTCGGAGACCATGGTCGAGATGCGGCCGATCTCGGTGCAGTCGCCGATGCCCACGACAACGCCCGTGGCTTGGCCGTAGGTGACCAGGGTGGAGGCGTAGGCCATGTTGCGGCGGTCGGCCAGGACGGCGTCCTGGGGCAGCGGGTCCGGCATTTTGCCCACCGGCACGGACTCGCCGGTCAGGGCCGATTCATCGACTCGCAGGTCCTTGATGGTCAGCAGGCGCAGGTCGGCGGGGACTTTGTCGCCGGAGCGCAGGACCACCACGTCGCCTGGCACCAGTTCAGAGGCGGGCACCCGTTTCGTGCCTCCGGAACGGATGACCACAGCCTCGGTGACCATGGAGTTGGCCAGGGCTTCCAGGGCTCCGGCGGCCTTGGCCTCCTGGATGTATCCGACGATGGCGTTGACCAGGACCACGCCCACGATGACGGCGGAATCCACCACTTCGCCAAGCGCCGCTGTGACGATTCCGGCAGCGATGAGGATGTAGACCAGGGGTTGGTGGAACTGAAGCAGGAAGCGCTCCAGCTTGGTTTTCCCCCGGCGTGCGGTCAGCGCGTTGGGCCCGAATTCGTCGGCCCTCCATTTGACCTGCAACGTGTCCAGACCCTTGTCCGGGTCGACCTGGAAGGTGTCGAGAATCTCCCTGGATGGCAGATGATGCCAGAGTTTTCCGCTGAAACAGTCCATATGCGCGCTCCTCGTGTTGGTGTTTTCAGGATGCGTTGTCGTCGTTAGGGGAAATCCAGTGTTTACTAAGTAGAGTACATGATGGCAAACCTCAAGGCGTGAAGAGTTTTTTGCGCCCTCTGTCGGCGCAGTCTGCCCCGGAAGAGGGGGCGGCGTCCATCTTGCCCGATTCGAGATCGCTTCGGCGCATTTTTTCTGATTGCGCCAAGCATGTGCAAAAGTATCGCCACGCGATCAAACCATCCCGGAGGTAACCATGCGACTCAAAAACCGCCTGCTGCTCATTCTTGCGCTTCTCGTCCTGCAGGGTTGCGTCATCGCGCCCGCCGCGCCGCCCCAGCGCCAGGGACCGCCGGATCATGCACCGGCCCACGGCTATCGCAACAAACACTACAGGTATAATTATTATCCCGATGTAGGGGTGTATTTCGATCTGGACCGCAAGATCTATTTCTATCTTGACCGGGGATGGCGCAGCGCAGTGCTGCTGCCGCGCGACTTGAGGGTCCGTCTGGGCGGGCCGGTGGCCCTGGAGCTCGATCTGGCGGAACCGTACTACCGCTACGACGAGCACAGGACCAAATATCCGCCGCGTAAAAAGAAGAACAAGCGGTGGTGACGGCTTCACCGGATTTCGAGGTGGTCGGGCGCGAGCCCGGATTCATCGTCGTGGACAAGGCTCCGAACCTGGATTTTCACGACTGCGAAGGCCGTCCGGGGCTGTGCAGCCTGGTCCGGGACCGGCTGGGCGAAAGGGTCTTTCCGGTCCACCGTCTGGACAAGGCCACGTCCGGGCTGCTGCTTCTGGCCCGAAACCGGGAATGGGCCGGGATCCTGGCCGGGCTGTTCCGGGAGCGGGCGGTGCGCAAATACTATGTCGCCCTGTCGGATCAGCCCCCGCGCAAGAAGCAGGGGCTCATCCAGGGCGACATGGTCCGCTCGCGGCGGGGAAGCTGGAAGCTCGTTCGGAGCTTGGAGCGGCCCGCCCGGACGCGCTTCATGAGTTGGGCGGTGCGACCGGGGCTGCGGCTTTACGTCCTCAAGCCCCTGACCGGCCGCACGCACCAGCTGCGCGTGGCCATGAAGAGTCTGGGAGCTCCCGTCCTGGGCGACGCGCTCTATCATCCCGTCGTGCCGGAGTGGCCCGACCGCATGTATCTGCACGCCCATACCCTGTGTTTCCGTCTGGAGGGGCGGATGCGGTGTTACGCATGCGCTCCGAGGGTCGGGCGCGTGTTTCGGGACGAGGCGGTCAGGCAGGCGTTGGCGGGGCTGGGGGCGCTTCATGAACTGCCCTGGCCGGGAAGATGACGGGACCCCTTGCGCATGGGCCGGCGCCTTTTGTCAGGTGTCGAGAAGGTTGTTGCCCTTGACGCGCATGCGGGCGTTCAGGGCGTCGATGCGTTCCTGCAGGCGCGCGCGGCGGTGTTCGTTCTTTTCGCCGTAGAAGGAGCGCAGCAGAAAATTGCGGCAGTGAAACAGGGTGTGGGATTCCTGGTCGATGTCGACCAGTTTTCCGCAGATGGCGCAGGTGCTGAACTTGGCCATGGGTCACGCCCCTCGCTGGGGCAGAAATGGGGCTGCGGCGTTGTCTTCCCAGGCTACGCCGGTCAGCAGACGGTACATCTTGAGCGCTTCGAGGTGTTCCGGGGAGAGGGACAGCGCCAGTCGGATGCATTCCAGGGCCTTTTCCGGCTGGGCATCGCAAAAATAGGCTTTGGCCATGTTGTAGTGAATGTTCTCATCCTTGGGGCTCAGCTGGATCGCCTGGAAATATGCCTGGATGGCTTGCTTGTACTGTTTTTCCTGGCGCAGTCTGATGCCCAGAGTGTTGTAGGGGTTGGGGGCGTTGATGTCGTACTTGACGATTTCGACGAATATTTTTTTGACCTTGGCAAAGTTGTTGAGCTTTGCATATTCATCGGCGGCTTTCTGAAGATAGAAACGGTAGCGCTCGGTGTCGTTCTTGCCCCGATAGGCCTGGGCCAGGCCTTCGTAGGCCTTGATGAAGGTCTGGTTGCGGGCCAGGGACTGGTTGAAGGCCTGGATGGCGTCGGACCATTTCTTGTCCACCAGGAACTGGCATCCCCGGTAGAACAGTCTGCTCGCCTGCTCGTCCTCCTGGTTGACGACAAGGGTCAGGTCGCCGATGGCGTCTTCGTAGCGGCCCTGGACGATCAGCGTTTCGGCCTGCTCCACGGTTTCGCGGTCGGAGTCCGGGGCGTGCTCGAGTTTTCTGGACTGGGCCATGTGATTTTCCAGGGCGGTCCGGTTGTAGGGGCGCAGCACCAGCCCGGAACATCCGGCGGAGATGATGCCCAGAAGAAATTCTTCGGTCCGGTCCGACGAAATGACCAGGATGTGCAGGTACTCCGCCTGCCTGACTTCGCGCAGGGCGGCGACGAATTCGGCCAGGCTCAGGTCCTCGACTTCGGTGTCGACGATGATGATCCGCGCCGGGTTGTATTTGATGAACTCCACCGCGGCCTTGCCCGATGAAAAGCGCGCGCAGTTGGTGTACCCGAGCGTGCTCAGATGGCTTCTGGTCTCCTGAAAGAGGGAGTCCTGGCTCGTGGCCACGAAAACGAGGTCCGTCATTCCCATTGTGTTCGTTGTCCTGATTTTTCTGGATGTCCGGCGCGCTGTCCGGCATTTATCTTACGCTTTTCATGCGCGGTTCACAAGGTCCGCTCCTGGCCGGAGCGGATTTGCCCCTTGACACCCCCCCAGTCCGTTACGCTACCCGGAGACAGTTCGCCTGCCTCTTGATCGCTCATTCATGCGCAGCAGCGCCGCCGGCCTTTCGCCGTCGGATTTCAACTTTCGGCCCCGGGCCGGTGGTCTTCCAATGGAACGCAACAAAATAGAAATCCTCGCCCCTGCCGGCGACATCGACAGTTTTCTGGCCGCCATCGCCGCCGGGGCCGACGCCGTGTATTGCGGGCTGAAAAATTTTTCCGCGCGCATGGAGGCGGAGAATTTTTCCCTGACCGAACTTGCGGCTCTGACCGAACTGGCCCACTCCAAGGGCGTGCGGGTGCATGTGGCCGTGAACAACCTCTTGAAGACCCCGGAGCTGGATCAGGCCGGTCGTCTCATCCACCGCTTGCAGGCCCAGGTCGGAGTGGACGCGCTCATTGTCCAGGACCTGGGCCTGCCCGCCCTGGCCCGGCAGGCGGGGTTCACGGGGGAACTGCATCTCTCCACCCTGGCCAACGGCGGCACCATCGCCGGGCTGTCCCAGATTCTGGCTCTGGGCGTTGACCGGCTGGTGCTGCCTCGCGAACTGTCCATCGACGAGATCAAGGCCGTGGCCGCCCGCTGTCCGGAAGGCCTGGGCCTTGAGGTGTTCGTGCACGGCGCGTTGTGCTACGCGGTTTCGGGCAGATGCTACTGGTCCAGCTATCTGGGGGGCAAGAGCGGCCTGCGCGGCCGATGCGTGCAGCCTTGCCGCCGCTTGTACCAGCAGAAAAACCAGAAAGGCGCGTTTTTTTCCTGCGACGATCTGTCCCTGGACGTGCTGGTGCGTCCGTTGAGCGGCGTGGAGAAGGTCGACTCCTGGAAGATCGAGGGACGCAAGAAGGGGCCGCATTACGTGTACTACACGGTCACGGCCTACCGCATGCTGCGCGACGCGGGCGATGATCCGGCCCAGCGCAAGGCGGCCCTGGGGCTCCTGGACATGGCGCTGGGGCGACCGTCCTCGCACTACAATTTTCTTGGGCACAGGCCTTCCAATCCCATCGCCGACCGGGAGCAGACCGCCTCGGGACACATGATCGGGAAGGTCCAGGGCGGGTTCAAGGCCGCCTACGTGTCCCCGCGCGAGCCGCTTAAAAGCGGGGACCTGCTGCGCGTCGGCTACGAGGATCAGGCCGGGCACCAGACCGTGAAGATCCGTCGCGACATCCCCAAGGGCGGCCGTCTGGATCTGCCCAGGGGCCAGGGCCGCCCCGCGCCTCAGGGCGCCCCGGTCTTTCTGGTCGACCGGCGGGAGCGGGAGCTGCAAGCCTTGGTGTCGGACCTGAAAAAAAATCTGGTTTTCGACCGCCCGACAAGGGAGTCCGCTTTTTCCCCAACCCTGCCGCGTCCTGTGCGACGCAAGGGCAGGCCGCGCGAAATGGATGTCTGGCGCAGCCTGCCGGCACGGCTCGGCAACCAGAGCGAACAGGCGGTGTGGCTCACGCCCGGGGTGGAGCGCAACATCTCGCGCAGCATCTTCGGGCGCATCTGGTGGTGGCTGCCGCCCGTGATCTGGCCTGCGGAAGAAAAAGCCTGGGCCGAATGCCTGGAAAACATGACCCGTCTCGGCGCGCGGCAGTTCGTGCTGGGCGCGCCATGGCAGATGGGCCTCTTCGCCAAGCCCGAGCGGCAGACGTTCTGGGCCGGTCCCATGTGCAACACGGCCAACCCTCTGGCCCTGGCGGAACTCGCGCGCATGGGCTTCGCGGGCGCTTTCGTGAGCCCGGAGCTTGACCGTCAGGGTTTTCTGGAACTGCCGGCCCTCTCGCCGCTGCCCCTGGGCATTCTGGTCAAGGGCCTTTATCCGTTGTGCGTTTCGCGCATCCGCTCCGAAAGCCTGCGGGAGCGGGAACCGCTGCAGAGTCCCAAAGGCGAGCAGTTCTGGTCGCGAACATACGGCGGTCTGGTCTGGACCTTTCCCAACTGGGGCATCGACCTGAGCGAGAAATGGACGGAACTGGAAAAAGCCGGGTACGCCCTGCTGACCCGCTTGCACGAGCCAGTGCCGGAAAAAGTCACGATCAAGGAGCGCCAGGGCTTGTGGAACTGGGATCTGAAGATGCTCTAGCGGCGTTCGCCGTGACGCGTCCTCCGGAAATTTGTTCGCCGGACAAAGAAAAACGCGGAAATCCGTTGGGGTTTCCGCGTTTTTTTGCGTCGGATGCGAAAAGTCAGGCTATTTTTTCTTCCAGGGGTGCTCTTCTCCGGCCATGAGGCGCTTGATGTTCTCGGAATGCTTCCAGAAAATCAGCGCCATGAGCACCAGGGCCAGGGGGATGGCGCCGAACATGCCCTGAAAGAGCAGGATCACGGGCATGAGCGCGACCATGACCAGGGAGGCCAGGGACACGAAATTATAGAAGTACAGAGCCGCCAGGAAACCCAGGCCGCAGATGATGGTGCCGGAGGTGGAGATGGCCACGAAGGCGCCGACCCAGGTGGCCACGCCCTTGCCGCCCTTGCCGTGCAGGAAGACCGAGAACATGTGCCCGCAGACCGCGGCCAGCGCGACCAGGGTCAGGAAGAAGTTGGAATCCGAGAAACTGGTGGCCAGGGCGACCGGTACAAACCCTTTGAGCATGTCCAGGGCCAGGGTCAGGGCGCCGTACTTGGTGCCGCAGAGTCGTCCGACATTGGTGGCTCCGATGTTGCCGCTGCCCTGCTCGCGCGGATCGATGCCGCAGCAAGTACGGGAGATCAAGAGGCCGAAGGGCATGGCGCCCAGAAGGTAGCTGATCGCGAGCCAGAATATTGTCACCATGTGCAGTCTCCTTGGTCTTGGGAAAGTTGGATTGGCATGTGCCGAAATTCCCTACTTGAAAATGGATGGCCGGACAAGTTCATTCCTCTTCCCAGGCTTCGACGATCTTGATCTCGTTGTTCAGGGGATCGACCTTGCCGATGCGGATGGAGAACCACTGTCCGAGGCGGATCTTGTCGCCGAAAATCTTGCGCGGGGCCTTCAGGAAAAGTTGCAGGTCCGGAAGGGCGATGGTCACCAGGTTGGAGCCGGGGTCGACGATGGTTCCGGACCAGCGCATTTTTTTGAAGTTCTGTCGGAAATACTCGTATTTCCAGTATCTGGGACGCATGCGCTGGACCTGGCCAACCAGTTCGGCCCTGCTGGACAAGAGGGGCAGCAGGCTTTCCAGTTCGTTCTGGTCCAGCAAGCGTCCCTGCCCCGTCAACCGGGCCAGGATCTGGGCCATGTTGATGAAATCCGAATAGCGCCTGAGCGGCGAGGTCACCGGGGCGTAGGCCCTGGCCCCGATGGTGGCGTGACGACGGGGCTCGCATTCGAGAATCGAGGGCCCCATGTTGTTGATGATGCGGTAGATGTCCGTGGGTTCGGTCCAGACCCCGGCGCTTTCGGCGGGCAGGGTGATGTTCTGGGTCCTGAAGAGCAGGGCCGTGCCTGTTTGCAGCGCCCAGGAACCCATGGTCTTGTTGGCCAGGATCATGAACTCGGACACGATTTTCTGCGCTTCGGGCGTGGACTCGGACTGCACGACCGTGACTTCCGGATTGGCCGGGTCCCCGCCCAGAACCATGCGCGGGTCGGGCTGGTCCATGATCACGGCGTGCTCGCGGATGCGTGCCTGGCGCAGCAGGGTGGCCAGGTCCCGGGCATGATGCAGCATGCCCGAGGCGTGGGTTGCGATTTCCTCTTCCACTCCGGTGTAGGTCAAGTTCGCCTCCACCCTGATCCAGGCGATGCGCGGCGTGCAGGAGCGCATGGCCCCTTCCGGGTCCAGGTCGAAGGAGATGACCAGGGCCGGCCGTTCATGGCCGGCGCAGAGGCTGAAAAAATCCTTGCCCAGCGTTTCGGGCAGCATGTGGCTTGTGCCCTCGGGCAGATAGAGGGAAGTGAAGCGGTGCATCACCGCCTTGTCCAGGGGCGAGCCGAATTCCCAGCCCAGGCAGGGGCAAGCCAGGGCCAGGTGCAGCTTGAAGCCGTTCTCGTCGCGGGTCAGGTCGAAGCCGTCGTCGATGTCCTGGGTACTGGCGGAATCGATGGTCACGATGCCGATCCCGGGTTCTTCGCGGGTGGCCAGAACCCGTTCCCGCAGGGCCGCGACGGCGTCGGCATGGGCCATGGCCCAGGCCGGCTCCCAGTCGTACTGCGCGCGGCAGAGATGGAAGTTGAAATGCGGCGGCACAATGCCCCAGGCCTGAGCCAGAAACAGGGGCAGGTGCGGCTCTTCGGGCAGGCCCTGGCTCATGGTTTTCCACAGGGCGTCCGAGTCACGGTCGTCGGGATTGCACAGGCGGGTCATGAGCAGGTCCCGGATGCGCCGGCTTTGTTCTTCGTCGGGCAGCGGCAGGGTGCTCTTGCGTTTGCAGAACGTGTCCCACAGACCCTTCAAAAAAACCTGCCCGAAGCCGACCAGGCGTTCGCGCTCCTGGGCCTTGCGCAGTTCCTCCTGACGCCGTTCCACGGTTTCCTGCGGGTAGATCTCGAACTGGGGCGGGGAGAACTTGAAATGGGTCTTGGTCTGCAACAGCTTGCGCCCCAAGGCCGCAAGCTGGTCGGGGCTCGCGTCCTCGAAAACGAGGCTCGCGAACCACTCTATTCCGGCCTCGTCCACCTCGCCCTGGGCCAGATCCCAGATTTCCAGGGCGTCGACGGATTCGGCCAGGCGTTCCCGGCGGCCATTGTGCGTGCGCAGCAGGTCGAGCATCTCCTGGCGGCTGCTGCCCGCCGGACATTGGGGGCCAAGCCAGGGCAGGACGCGGGACAGGGGGAGCTTGAGCTCGCGCTGTCCCGCGGTGAAGACCCGCAGACGCGGGCCCTGGACGTCCAGGACCCAGGCGGTGACCGGCTGGTTGTCCTGCAGGAACTCCATGATGCATCCGGGCTGCAGGGAAAGTGAGATGGACATAGAAGCCTTATGCGCCTTGGGCGCGTGGGCCGGGGTGGCCGGCCCGGGTCAACGGCCCCGGGGCCGTATTCTAGTGTTTGAAGGAACGCTGGCCGGTGAAAACCATGGCCACTTGCGGAGAGGCCTCGTTCACGGCCTGGATGATCTCCCAGTCGCGGATGGAGCCCCCGGGCTGTGCGATGGCGGTCACTCCCTGGGCCACGGCCAGATCCACGCCGTCCCGGAAGGGAAAGAAGCCGTCGGAAACGAGCACCGTGCCGGGCAGTCCGCCCCGGTCCGCCTCGGTCTTCCTCTGGATTTCCTCCAGGGAGGTGGCCAGCCCGGCATCGGCCTTGGCCTTGAGTCCCAGTTCGTACAGGGACACGCCGTGCCGTTCGAAGGCCAGTCTGTCGGCGTATTTGGTGTAGGCCTTCCGGATGGTCAGCTCGACGCAGCCGACCCGGTCCTGTTCGCCGGTGCCGATGGACACCGTGGCGCCGTCGCGGGCGAAGATGATGGAATTGGACGTCACCCCGGCTTCGACGGCCCAGGCGAAGAGCAGGTCCTCGGCCTCTTTGGGGCTGGGCTTGCGGGCCATGTAGGTCGTGCCGTCCTTGGTCGTTTCGGCGGGCAGAAAGTCGTCCTCGGTCAGAATCCTGTTGCGGAACGAGGCCTGGATGATGAGCCCCCCGTCGACGAGGGACTTGATGTCCAGGAAGGGCGTGCCCACGATCTTTTCCAGTTCGGCCAGGGCCGGGATGCGGATGATGCGCAGGTTTTTCTTGGCGGTCAGCTCGGTCAGGGCCTCGGCCGTGAAATCCGGGGCCGCGATGACTTCGAAGTAGCTGGAATTGATGAATTCGGCGCAGTCCTTGTCCAGGGCGCGGTTGACCACGATGGTCCCGCCGAAGGCCGCGATGCGGTCCGAGGCGAAGGCGCGGGACAGGGCGGTGAACAGGCCGTCGTCGGACCAGGCCGCCCCGCAGGGGTTGTTGTGCTTCAGGATGATGGCGGCGGGCTTGGCCGTGAGGTACTGAAGCATATTGATGCCGTTGTCCACGTCGGTCAGGTTGATCTTGCCCGGATGCTTGCCGGACTGGACCAGGTTCTCCTCGGTCAGGCTGGATACGAGTTTGTGCTGTCCCTGCTGGAAGGCCACGCCATCCATGGCGAAGGAGCTCTCGACCACCTCGTAGAGGGCGGCGGGCTGGTCCGGGTTTTCCCCGTAGCGCAGGCCTTTTTGCTCGCCGCCGATGTTCCAGGTTTTCTTGGCGTAGCGGATGGTCTGGCCGCCGACGCTTATGGTCAGGTCTTCGGGAAAGGAATCCCGATTCAGGGTGTGATACATCTTCTTGAGATCACTCATATATATTCTCCGGAAAAGTGAATTGACGAGGTTTGTGGCGCGCGACGCCGCATGAATCCGTGTGCCTCTAGCACAGGCCCGGATGGACGGCAAATCCCGGGCCCGGGCGGAGTCCGCCGGAAGCGGGAGTTTTGCCGGGTCGTTGGCCAATCGATTGCGCAAATTGACTTCCCCCCGGCCTTCTCATAAAGAAGGGAGCCATTTGCCATTGCGCTGACGGCGAATATACCAAAGACGAGGAGATCGGATTCATGGCGAATATCGTAGTCATGGGCGCCCAGTGGGGCGACGAGGGAAAGGGCAAGATAGTCGATTTGTTGACCACTGACGTGGCCGCCATCGTGCGCTTTCAGGGCGGAAACAATGCCGGGCACACCCTGGTGGTGAACGGAAAACAGACCATTTTGCACCTCATTCCGTCCGGCATCCTGCATAAGGGTAAGAAATGCCTGATCGGCAACGGCGTGGTGCTCGACCCCTTTGTGTTTTGCCTTGAGATGGACAAGCTGGCCGCATCGGGCATCGACGTCAGCCCCGAGCGGCTCATGATCAGCAAGAAGGCCCAGCTCATCATGCCCTATCACCGGGCCATCGACGGGGCGCGCGAAAATTTCAAGAGCGGGTCCGACAAGATCGGGACCACGGGCCGGGGCATCGGCCCGTGCTACGAGGACAAGGCCTCCCGTATCGGCATCCGTGCGGCTGATCTTGCCGATGAGGCGCTCCTCATGCACAAGATTGAAAAAGCGCTGGTCGAAAAGAACGCCCTGCTCGTAGGCCTCTACGGACAAGAGCCCATGTCGGCCCGGCAGATTTTCGACGAACTGCTGCCCGTGGCCCGGCGTCTGGCCCTCTATCTGGGCGACGTGTCCTCGGCCATCCAGGAAGCGGCCGCTCAGGGCGTGCTCTTCGAAGGCGCCCAGGGCACCCATCTCGACATCGACCACGGCACCTATCCCTTCGTGACCTCCTCGAACACCGTGGCCGGCAACGCCTCGGCCGGTTCCGGATGCTCGCCGCGCATGTTCGACCGCATCGTGGCCATCGTCAAGGCCTACACCACGCGTGTCGGCGCGGGCCCGTTCCCCACGGAGTTGGCCGACGGCCCCGGCGCGTACATGCAGGACAAGGGCGCGGAGTTCGGCGCGACCACGGGCCGCAAGCGCCGCTGCGGCTGGCTGGACCTGGTGGTTCTGCGCGAATCCAAGCGCCTGAACGGCCCCACGGAGATCGCCCTGACCAAGCTCGACGTGCTGGGCGGTCTGGATGAACTCAAGCTCTGCACGGCCTACCGGTACCGGGGCGAGGAAGTCGCCTATCCTCCACAGGAGGAAAACGGCATGGCTCACGTCGAGCCGGTTTACGAAAGCATGCCCGGCTGGCGGGAAGACATCTCCGGCTGCCGCTCCTATGCCGAGTTGCCTCAGGCCACGCGCGACTACATCGCCCGCATCGAGGAGATCCTGGGCATTCCGGTGTCCATCGTGTCCGTAGGCCCGGATCGGGACCAGACCATTCTGCGCTAGACACATGGGAGGTTCGCCTCCCATTTTTTTATCATGAGCACTCCCTGGCAGCACACCCTCTCCGCCCAGCCCCGCATCGCCGGGTTTCTGGAGCGTCTCGCCCAAGCCCCGCCGAGCTCCCTGCTCCTGGAGGGCGGGACCGTTTCCGAGCGCCTGGCGCTGGGGCTCTTCTGGGCCGCGCGGCTGATGTGCCGCGAAGAGGGCCCACCCTGCGGCACCTGCCGCATCTGCATGCAGATCATCGACGATGCCTGTCGCGACCTTTTTCTTCTGAACGGCGCCGAGGGCTCCATCAGCATCGACACGGTGCGGGAAGTGCGCGCCGTCCTTGGCGATCCGCCCGCGGGGCGCGGGCCGCGAGTGGTCATCCTGGCCGAGGCCCAGGCCCTGGGCGACGGGGCGGCCAACGCCCTGCTCAAGTCCCTGGAGGAGCCCAGCCCCGGCAACGTGTTCGTTCTTTTGGCGCCGAGCCGTGAAGTTTTGCTGCCGACCCTGGTTTCCAGGAGTTTCGTGCTCACCTTGGGCTGGCCCCAGGGCGGGCAGGAGGATTCGGAGCTGAAGGAGCGTCTGGGCCTGCTGAGCGAATTCATCCAGAGCGGCAAGGGCGCGTGGCTCGAATGGACCGGACGCAAGGGAAGCGTCGACGCCCGCATCGCCGGGGACATGCTGCGCGAGGTGCAGCGTTGCCTGGTCCAGGCCGGATACGGCAATCCCCTGACCGAGCTGGCCCGGGTGCTGGCCGCGCGGCTGGACGTGATCGCGGTGCGGCAGGTGGGAGTCATCGTCGAAAACGCCCTGGAAAGTCTGGATGCGGGAGCCAACCCGGCCGTGGTGCTGGAGTGGACCGCCATCCGCATGTGGAACCTTCTGCACAAATAAGCTTATGCGCGAAATCATACTCATACAAATCGCCGGCACGGACCGCAACGGCCTGCTGGCCGGAATCATGGGGCAGCTGGCCGCATCGAAGGTGACCATCCTCGACATCAGCCAGTCCGTCATCCACGACGACCTTTCGCTGGGCGTGCTCATCGAGGTGCCTCGCGAAAGCGAATCCTCGCCCATCTTGAAAGATCTGCTCTTCTGGGCCCACAATCAGGGTCTGCACCTCAAGTTCTCGCCCGTGACCGGGGACGACTACGAACGCTGGGTCGGCATGCAGGGGCGCAAGCGCCATATCGTGACCGTGCTCGGGCGGACCATCACCGCCGCCAATCTGGCGGCCATGGCCGAAGTCATCACCTCGCACGGACTGAGCGTGGACTGCATCACCCGTCTTTCGGGCCGCAGGTCTCTGGCCGATCCCCCGGCCATGCCGCGGTCCTGCCTGGAATTTTCCGTGCGCGGCACTCCGGAGGATATTTCCGGGATGCGCGCCGCCTTTCTCGATCTCTCCCGGGAGCAGGGCATCGACATCGGCTTTCAGGAGGACAACGCCTTTCGTCGCATTCGCCGTCTGGTCTGTTTCGACATGGACTCGACCCTGATCCAGGCCGAGGTCATCGACGAACTGGCCAAGCGCGCCGGGGTGGGCGACGAGGTCACGACCATCACCGAGGCGGCCATGCGTGGGGAGTTGGATTTTTCCCAGAGTCTGCGCAGACGCGTGGGCCTGCTCCAGGGCCTGCCCGAGACGGTGCTCCAGGATGTCGCGGACACCCTGCCCATGACCGAGGGCGCGGAAAGGCTCATTCGCACCTTGAAGAACCTGGGATACACCATCGCCATCCTGTCCGGCGGGTTCAACTATTTCGGCCGGAGGCTGCAGGAGAGGCTTGGCATCGACTACGTGCACGCCAACGAGCTTGAAATCCGGGACGGCGTCCTGACCGGCGGGCTGGTCGGCGAGATTGTCGATGGCGCGGGCAAGGCGCGTCTGTTGAAGGAAATCGCGGGCAAGGAGAATATTTCCCTCTCGCAGGTCATCGCCGTGGGCGACGGGGCCAACGATCTGCCCATGCTCGATGTGGCGGGCCTGGGCATCGCCTTTCACGCCAAGCCTGTCGTGCGGCAGGGCGCGGGGCAGGCCATTTCCAACGTTGGTCTCGACGGCGTGCTTTATTTTCTGGGTCTGCGCGACCGCGAAACCGTGGACCAATTGGCCGGACGGGAGGAATGATGTTTGGAAAGCTGTTTTTGCTTTTCGCCCTGGTGCCTGTGGCGGAAATCTACGTGCTGGTGACGATGGGCGGCGCTATCGGGGTTTTTCCCACCATCGCGCTGGTCATCTTCACCGCTCTGGCCGGGGCGCATCTGGCCCGTTTGCAGGGTTTGTCGATCATGATGCGCATTCGCGAGAACCTGGACCAGGGTTTCATGCCCGCCGAGGAACTGCTCGACGGACTGCTCGTCTTTCTGGCCGGCATGATGCTCCTGACTCCCGGCTTTCTGACGGACATACTCGGCTTGCTCATCCTCCTGCCCGCGACGCGGGGCATCTTCAAGCAATGGCTGCGCAAGAAATTCGACCAGTGGCGGCAAGACCCCAACGTGCACATCACGTTTCACAGATAGAAAAAAGGCGTGCCTCCGGCGGGCAGGGGGCGTCCCCCCCCTGCACCCCGAGCAGGCCAGATCGCGTCCGTCCGTGCGAGTCCACACCGCCCATCAAGCCCATAACACACCCCGAGCCGCCCATGATCCACCGCACTCTCAAATCCTGCCTCGATGACCTTGAGCGCTCCAGGCAGCTGGTGCGCATCGATGAACCCGTCGACCCGCATCTCGAAGCCGGCGCCATCCAGCGCCGCGTTTTTCAGGCCGGGGGCCCGGCCCTGCTCTTCACCAACGTCAAGGGCACGAAGTTCCCCATGGCCGCCAACATCTTCGGCACATTGGCGCGCACCAAATTCATCTTCCGCTCCACCCTGCGCCGGGTGGAGGCCATGCTTTCCGCCAAGGCCGATCCGGCAGGCGTTCTGAAAAAGCCGTCGCTCTGGCCCGGCCTGGCCCTGGGCGGCTGGCACACCCTGCCCAGGACCGTTCGCGGAGGGCCGATCCTGGACCACACGACCAGCATTTCGCAGCTTCCGCAGCTCGTCTCCTGGCCCATGGACGGCGGCGCCTACGTGACTCTGCCTCTGGTCTATACCGAGAGCCCCTCCAAGCCCGGATACATGGCCTCGAACCTGGGCATGTACCGCATCCAGCTCTCTGGCAACGCGTTCGAGAAGGACAGGGAAGTGGGGTTGCACTATCAGATCCATCGCGGCATCGGCTACCATCATGCCGAGGCCATCGCCCGAAAAGAGACGCTGCCCGTGAACATCTTCGTGGGCGGCCCTCCGGCCATGACCCTGGCCGCCATCATGCCCCTGCCCGAAGGCATAGCCGAAATGCTCTTCGCCGGTGCCCTGGGCGGGCACCGCGTGCCCATGATCCGGCGACCCGGCGAGCTCCCGATCCTGGCCGAGGCGGATTTTTGCATCCGTGGGCATATCGACCCCAGTGTCCAGAAGCCCGAGGGACCCTTCGGCGACCATCTCGGCTATTACAGTCTGGCCCACGACTTTCCGGTCATGCGCGTGACCGAGGTGCTGCACCGCAAGGACGCGGTCTGGCCCTTCACCACTGTCGGGCGTCCTCCCCAGGAGGACACCATGTTCGGAGCCTTCATCCACGAGCTCACCGCCGATCTGGTGCCGCAGGTCTTCGGCGGGGTGCGCGAGGTCCACGCCGTGGACGCGGCTGGGGTGCATCCGCTCCTCTTGGCCGTGGGCAGCGAACGCTACGTGCCGTACGCGGGCGAGCGGCAGCCCCAGGAGCTGATCACCAACGGCCTTTCGCTTCTGGGCACGACCCAGACCTCCCTTTCCAAATACGTCATCATCGCCGCCCGCGAGGACGAGCCAAGCCTGTCCTGCCACGACGTGCCCGGATTTTTGCGGCACGTGCTGGAGCGTCTGGACCTGTCGCGGGATCTGCATTTCATCACCCGCACGACCATGGACACCCTTGATTATTCGGGCATCAGCCTCAACCAGGGTTCCAAGGTGCTGTGGACCGCTGCCGGCAACCCCAAGCGCGTCCTGTCCACGTCCGCTCCCGCCCTGACCCTGCCCGATGGTTTTTCGAGTCCGCGCTTTTTCGCGCCGGGCATCCTGGTTTTGTCCGGGCCCGCCCACGCCCAGCCGCGCGACACCCACGATCCGGCCATGGAGACGCTCTGCCGGACCCTGGCGCAGGCTTCCGGGCTCGACGGCTTTCCGCTCATCGTGGTCGCCGACGACGCCGATTTCACGGTCCGCTCCTGGGACAATTTCCTGTGGGTGACCTTCACCCGTTCCGATCCGGCCACGGACACCTACGGCCTGAACGGGTTCACGCACTGCAAGCATTGGGGCTGCACAAGCATGGTCGTCGACGCCCGGCTCAAGACCTATCACGCGCCGGCGCTCCTCGATGTGACGGAAATCGAGAAAAGGGTGGACGAGCTTGCCCTGCCCGGAAGACCCCTGTATGGAATCATCTAATCTTCCAAACACTACGAACGGGGATACATACATGCGCACAAAGATAGTGGCGACCCTGGGCCCGGCATCCATGGATCAGAACGTCATGAAAGAAATGGTTCTGCTGGGGGTGCGGGTCTTTCGCCTCAATTTTTCCCACGCCGACGCGGAATATTTCGGGCCGGTCATTCAGAAGATCCGGCAGGTCGAAAAGGATACCGGCATTTCCCTGACGGTCATGGGCGACCTCTGCGGCCCCAAGATCCGCATCGGTGAAGTCAAGGGCTCGCCGCTGCAGATCCGCAAGGGGGCCTATGTCTGTCTGGGCGGGCCGGACATGGTGGAGAAAAACGAGAGCGATATTTTCATAAGCCTCGACGTGCCCGAGCTGCTCGAAGGCCTGGCCGAGGGCATGCCCGTCTCGTTGTCCGACGGGATGCTGCAGTTCACGGTGGTCAAGGTCATCGAGCCGGACCGTCTGGTCATGATGGAGGCGCTGAACGGGGGCATCCTGACTTCCAACAAAGGCATCGCCTTTCCCGGCAAGACCCTCAAGGTCGCGGCCATGACCGACAAGGACCGCCGTGACCTGCACCAGGGCATCGACATCGGCATCGACGCCGTGGCCCTGTCCTTTGTGCAGAGCAAGGAGGACATCGAGGACATCAAGGCCGAGATCGCCCGGCATGGGACCTGGATTCCGGTCGTGGCCAAGGTCGAGCGCAAGAACGCCGTGGACAAGCTCGATTCCATCCTCGAAGTGGCCGACGCCATCATGGTCGCGCGTGGCGATCTGGGCCTGGAATGCAGCCCGGCCGAGCTGCCCATCATCCAGAAAAAGATCCTGCGTGCCTGCCGCCACGCCCAGAAACCGGCCATTGTCGCGACCCAGATGCTTCTGTCCATGGTCAAGAATCCCATCCCCACCCGGGCCGAATCCACCGACGTCTCCAACGCCATGATCGACGGCGCGGACTGCGTCATGCTCTCCGAGGAAACGGCCATCGGCAGCTATCCCGTCGAGGCCGTTCGCTTCATCAACGAGATCGCCCAGTATTCCGAACCCTACTACCTGGAGCGCCTGGGCGGCCCCTACGTACCCAAGGCCGAGAAAAATCCGCCGAAATTCATCGCGTATTCCGCCTGTCTCATGGCCGACAACGCCGACAGCGCGGCCCTCGTCTGCCATTCGACCACCGGGGCCACGGCCCGCTACATAAGCTCCCGCCGTCCGGCCCAGCCCATCTTCGCCATGACCACCGATGCCCGCATCATGCGCTGGATGAACTTCTTCTGGGCCATCACCCCGGTCGCGAGCCCCTTGGAACCGCGAAGCCACCAGAAACGGGCCGAAAAATTCGTCCAGGAATACGCGGGCTTCCGGCCCGGCGAAAACGTCATCATCGCCAGCGGCCAGGCCACCCCGGGCATGGGCACCGTCATGACCAACGAGATCAAGGTGTATTACAAGTAGGGGAAAATGCCTCCGGCGGGCAGGGGGCGCGCCCCCTGCCCGCCGGAGGCATGCTTAAAAATCCAGCGTCTTCTTCCAGGCCACGGCCAGATCGTCGACTGCGGCGCTGGCCAGGGTTGCGGCGCCTGCGCGCAGGGTGAGTTTGCCGTCGGTCGTGGTCTGGCCGATGGGGGCCAGGAAGTCGCCGGCGAAGAGGGCTTCGAAGGCGGCCCGCTTGTTTTCGGCCACGGTGACCACGAACCGGCTGGCCGATTCGCTGTAGAGGCGCTGTTCGGGCAGCGGGCAGTCCAGGGACGGGACCATATCCGTGTCGATGTCCGCGCCGACGCGTCCGGCCAGGGCCATTTCGGCCACGGCCACGGCCAGGCCGCCATCGGATATGTCGTGGGCCGCCGTGAGGAGTCCGCCGGTGATGGCCTGGTGCATGCGTTCGTAGCGGGTGCGGGCAGCGACTGCGTCCACCTGCGGCACCGCGCCGCACACGCCGAGTTGGTCGGCGTATTCGGAGCCTCCCAGCTCGTTCCTGGTCAGGCCGAGAATGTAGACGGCTTCGCCGGGGCGCTTGAAGTCCGAGGTCATGGTCTTGGAGCAGTCGTCGATGACGCCCATGACCGAGAAGAGGACTGTGGGCGGGATGGAGATCTTGGTGCCGCCGCCCGTGTAGTCGTTCTTCATGGAGTCCTTGCCCGAGACGCAGGGCACGCCGTAGGCAAGGCAGAAGTGGGCCAGGGCCTGGTTGGCGCGGACCAGTTGGGCCAGCTTGTATTCCCCGTCCGGGGTCTTTTCGGACTGGACCGGGTCGCACCAGCAGAAGTTGTCCACACCGGCCATGTGGCGAATGTCGCCGCCGGTGGCCACGGCGTTGCGCACGCCTTCGTCGATGGCGTTCGCCATCATCCAGTAGGTGTCGAGATCGCTGAGTTTCGGGCAGATGCCGCTCGCGATGACCAGGGCCCGGTTGCTGCCGAGCTTGGGGCGAATGACGGCGGCGTCGGCCGGGCCGTCGTTTTCCGCGCCGATGAGCGGTTTGATCACGCTACCGCCCTGGACCTCGTGATCGTACTGGCGGATGACGTATTCGCGGGAGCAGATGTTGAGGCGAGCGAGCATGGATTCCAGGAACTGCCGGTGATCCGTGACCTTGGGCTCGGGAGCCTGCCCGCAGCAGCAGGTCTGCGGGCGTTCCCAGACGGCCTTGAGGCGCATCTGCGGAGTGCCGTCATGCAGGAATTCCATGTCCAGATCGGTCACGATCTTGTCGTTGTAGCGCACGTGCAGGTAGCCCGAATCGGTGAAAGAGCCCAGGTCCGTGGCTTCGACGCCCATTTCGCGCGCGAGGTCCATGAAGGCCTGGAAACTGGCCGGCGGCACGGCCAGGGTCATGCGTTCCTGGGCTTCGGAGACCAGGATTTCCCAGGGCCGCAGGCCGTCGTACTTGAGGGGCGCCCTGGCCAGGTCCATGTCGCAGCCGCCGCAGTCCTGGGCCATTTCGCCCACCGAGGAGCTCAGCCCCCCCGCGCCGTTGTCTGTTATGGCGTTGTACAGGCCTAGGTCCCGGGCGCGCATCAGGAAATCGTACATCCGGCGCTGGGTGATGGGGTCGCCGATCTGCACGGCCGTGGCCGGGGAGCCCTCGTGCAGTTCCTCGGACGAGAAGGTCGCGCCATGGATGCCGTCCTTGCCGATGCGGCCGCCGGTCATGATGATGCGGTCGCCGGGGAGGGCCTTCTTTTCGTGGCTGGGATGGCCGGCCACGGTGGCGGGCATGGTGCCGACCGTGCCGCAGAAGACCAGGGGTTTGCCCAGGAATCGCTCGTGGAAGACGATGGCGCCGTTGACCGTCGGGATGCCCGACTTGTTGCCGCCATGTTCGACGCCTTCGCGTACGCCCTCGAAGACGCGGCGCGGGTGCAAAAGTCGCGGAGGCAGCTCGCCGTCATGAAAGGGCGATGCGAAGCAGAACACGTTGGTGTTGCACAGGAGGTTCGCGCCCATGCCCGTGCCCATGGGGTCGCGGTTCACGCCGACGATGCCGGTCAGGGCTCCGCCGTATGGATCCAGGGCCGAGGGGCTGTTGTGCGTCTCGACCTTGATGCAGACGTTCATGTCGTCGCTGAAGCGGATGACACCGGCGTTGTCCTTGAACACGGACAGGCAGAAATCGTCCTTGCCCATGCGCTCGCGAAGCTGTTTCGTGCTGCCCTGGATGAAGGTCTTGTAGAGGCTGTTGATCTCGGCCGTGGTGCCGTTTTCGCGGTTCTCGTAGGAGATGCGGGAGCTGAAGATCTTGTGCTTGCAGTGCTCGGACCAGGTCTGGGCCAGGCATTCGAGCTCGGCGTCCGTGGGCGCGGCGGGCAGACCCTTGGCCTTGCGGTGGGCGACGACTTCGGGCTGGGCGTAGTACGCCTTGATGCGGCGCATCTCTTCCAGGCTGAGCGCGAGGGTGTTTTCGCGGCTCAGGCGCAGCAGCTCCTCGTCGTCCATGACCGAAAGGTCCACGATTTCGACGGTGCTGGACGATTCGCCCGTCACGGCCGCCGCGCGGGCCGGAAAGCCGGGCTTGGCCGCCCATTCGCCCCTGTCCGCGATCTGGAAGCGCTGGATCAGTTCGTTGGCCAGCAGATCCCGGGCGATGTGCTCCACCTGGGCCCTGGTCAGCCGGCCCGTGATCAGAAATTGGGTGGACGTGTAGACCGCGACGCGTTCGTCCCGGGCAAGACCGAGAACCGTATGCAGGGTTTCCTGGGCAGTGCGTCCCTCGTTGTCGGTCACTCCCGGGCGGAAGCCCACTTCGATGATCCAGTCGAAGTCCGTGGCCGCCGGCGTTGTCCGGGCCGTGTGCAGAACGGGGTCGTGCAGGGCGCCGGCCTCGATGGCCTGTCCGACCTGGTCCTCGGTCAGCCCGTCAACGGTGTAGATGCGGATGATCCGGACCTGATCCACGGTCAGCCCGAGTTCCTGTTTGATCTTGTGGGCGGTCTTGTTGCCTTGTGTATCGGTAACTGCCTTGCGCAGAGCCACTTCGACTCGGATCGGCATGTCGTTCTCCTGGGGTGGTGCTTATGGTTCAGGGGTGCTGGTTGGTTTGCAAGCGCACAATGGCGTTTCCGCCCTGGGCCTTGGCTTGATAATTGGCTTTGTCGCAGCGTTCAAGCAGGGATTGGGACGAGTCTTCGGGTTCAAGCATGCTCAGGCCGATGCTCAAAGTGACTAGATCGTGATGCAGTATGCTGAATTCCTTTTGGATTCTATCCGCGATGGTCAGCAGGTTGGTGTCCGTCGAATTGCTGGCGATGACGACGAATTCGTCTCCCCCGAAGCGGCACGGGAAGTCGAGGCCCTTGCGCAGCACGCGCCGCAACAGCTGCCCCAGTTCCTGCAGGGCCTTGTCGCCGCCGTGGTGGCCGTGGGTGTCGTTGAAGAGCTTGAACTTGTCGATGTCGAAAAAGATCAGCCCCAGCGGTGCGTCGGTTCGTTTGGAGCGTGAAATTTCCCTGTCCAGCAGGGGCGTCAGGTGGTGGCGGTTGTACACCTGGGTCAGTGCGTCGAAAAGGGCCTGTTCGCGGATTTTGCGTTCCAGCCTGCGGATGGTGGAGATGTCCCGGCCGACAATGATCCCGTAGTCGGTTCCGAAGGAAAACCGGGAAAAGACGAGTTCAAGCTGAAGGTGCTCGTCGTCGAGCACGATCTGCACTTCAAGCGCCGTCTGGCTTTGCTCCAGAAATTCCATGTCCCAGGTTTCTTCCTGCATGTCGGTGGGCCGTGTCAGCTTGAAGAGATTGCGACCGACGAGAAATGGGGCGTGGCGTCCCGAAGCGAAGGTGATGGTTCCGCTTTCATCGGTGGTCAGCACCAGGTCCTGCATGGAGGCGAGCAGGGTGTTCAGGAAGTCGCGCTGATGCAGAGCCTCGAATTCGAGCACCCGGATTTCCGCCAGGTCCTGCACCAGAACCATGATGTTGGTCTGCGAACCCTGCCGAATCCTGTAGCCGTTCAGGGAAAATGAGGACGCGGGGCCATTGGCGCCGGGGCCCAGCGGGCAATGAATGGCGCTGTGGTTGTCCATGGAGGGGTCCTGGAGGAACTTCCGCCATCCCCGCACGGTCTGTTCGGCCTGTTTGCGGTCCTTGTTCAGGGCAAGACGTTCTTCGAGGCGTCCCGCCCCGTTCAGAAAGCGGGAAAATGTCGGGTTGGCCTTGAGAATCCGGCCTTGCTCATCGAGCAGGGCCACGCCGGCAGGAAGAATGTCGAGCAGTTCCGCCTTGATTTCGAGCTGCCCGACGGTGCTTGTCTGCCGTCGGATGCTGCGGGCCAGGAGGCGGGTATAGAGCGTGATTTCGGCCTTGGCGCGGCTTGAATCAGGCATGTCGCGCAGATGCAGTTCCCCGCCCACGCGGCCTTCCACTTCCAGGGGAAAGGTCGACTCCGAGGGCGCGGTGAGTTTTTCGAGGGTGGGGGCGATGTCGGGTCCGTGCGTCCCGTGGTCGTTGATGACGAATCGCTCCCAGTGTCTGTTGGCGGATGCGTGCAGGATGACGTCGGCCTTGCGGCAGTTCCAGTTCCAGCGCAGATGCCGTCCGATGCAGGCCGCGATGGCCGCGTTGCCGCCGGTCAGACCTTCGATTTCCTTGGCCTGGTGATGAAAGTCCTGAATGGATTGCAGGGAATGGGCGTAGAACCTGTCTTCTGGATCGAGGTCCTTGATGTTCATGGCTCCGGAGAGTTCGGCGAACAGGGCCGCGCATTCGCTGCGCAAGGCATCCATGCCTTCCGGAGGCAGCACATCGGCTTTGGCCAGCAGAAAGCTGAGCTGGTTCAGGCTGTCCGGAGACGGGTCCGAGCGAAATTCCGCCTCGGCCCATCTGGTGCCGAGGATGACCGCCTGGGTCAGGGGCGGGTAGTCGAAAACGTGTTCCAGATCGTGGTGCGCGGTGATGGCCGCGATCATGGGTTCCGGAAAGTTCCACTGCGTGAGCAGGTCGGCGGTCAGGGCGGAGTGGTCCTCCGGGATGTGATCCTGCCAGGACATGAAGTTCGGCCCGGTGTTGACGAAATCGGGCTGCATAAGGCGCGGGAGAAGGTGTTCGGGAAAGGTCGCGGCGTAGAGGAGCAGGGACAGGTCCTTGACCAGGGCGCAGAGGTAGGCCGTTTCCGCCTCCTCCGGGGCCAGACGCCGGGCGATGAGTTCCGCGCCGAGGGCGGCCCAGATGATGATCCGCCAGTTGGCGAAGGTGTCGAATCCGTTTTTTTCCAGGATCGCGTTCAGGTTTTTTTGCAGGGAGAGGGACAGGGCGATGCGCAGGATCTCGTTGTCGCCGAGGATGATGGCCGCTCGCTGCAGGTCGGAAATTTTGCTGGTTTGACCGTAATACGGCGAGTTGACCAGGGAAAGGATGGCCGTGGCCAGAGCGGGATCAAGCTTCAGGATGGAGGCGATGATCCCGAAATTCGGCTCGGGCTTGACCGCCTCCTGGAGGAGTCCGGCCGTGGCCGGTGAAAAGGTCGCTTTCAGGCTTGCGCGCAACGAGGTTGCGAGGTTGCGAGGGGAAAGGCGATCCTGATTTTGCATTATTTGTCTCGTGTCAGGACGAAATCGATCATGGCTCCAAGCAGTTTCTTCTCCAGGCATTCCGGTATCACGGCAAGCGCCTGGCTGGCTAGTGTCAAATAGGATTGCGCCTCTTCCCTGGTCCTGTCCGCGAAGCCCTGGCCCGCGACGTCGGCGATGATCTGGTTCTGCCTTGCGGGGTGGAGGTTCGCGTCCGCGAGTTCCCGGGAGACGATCTCGCGCTGGTTGTCGGGCAGTGATTCAAGGTAGAGCAGCAGGGGAAGCGTGAATTTTCCTTCGCGCAGATCGCCGCCCAGGGGCTTGCCCGAGGTGTCGGCCCGGGACGTGTAGTCGAGGGCGTCATCCACAAGCTGGAACGCGATGCCCAGGTTCAGGCCGAAAGTCCTTGCCCCCGCGCGCGTCCGCTCCGAACCGCCGGCGGCGATGACGCCGAATTCGCAGGCAGATTGAATCAGGTAGGCGGTCTTGCCGGTGATGATCTCAAGGTATTGGGCGCGCGTGACGTCCGCCTTGCGGATGGCAGCGATCTCCATGATTTCGCCTGTGGCGGTCTGCATGATGGCCCGGGAGATGCACGACGTCAGGGCCGGATTGCCTGTCCGGGCCACGATTTCGTTGGCCAGGGCCAGCAGCACGTCTCCGGCCAGCACCGTGGGCGTGATGCCGAACCTGGTGTGGGCGGCCGGCTTGCCTCTGCGCAGGTCGGCGTTGTCCAGAATGTCGTCGTGCATGAGCGTGGCCGAATGCAGAAATTCCAGGGAGCTGGCCAGGGTGTGTAGATTGTCCCCCCGGAAATCAAGAGCGCGGGCGAAGAGAAGCGTGAGCATGGGCCGCAGGCGCTTTCCTCCGGCGTCCATGACGTGGGTGGCCACGGGCCTGACCAGGGCGGGCAGGGCCTCTATCTCCTGCTGGATGGCGGCGTTGATGACCGGCAGTTCCCGGAGGAAGGCCGTTTTGAGTTGGGCGAATGCTTCGTTCATGAAAGATCCCGAAATGTTTGCAGCATGTTGAGCGCGGCCTGACCTTGATGGCCCATATCCAGACTGAATTCGTTGACGTAGGCGGCAATATGTTGTTCCAGCGTGGCCGCGTCAAGCTCTCTGGCCAAGGATGCGATAAAAGGCATGACGGAGGTCCGGTCTTGCCGGGCGTGGAGGATGCTCGCGCGGATGCTGTCCGCGATGGCGCCATGCGTCTCCGAGCCAAGGTCCTGCCGGGCCAGGATGCAGCCGAGAGGCATGGGGAGGCCGCTTGTATGCTCCCTCCACCAGGCCCCGAGGTCCGTGTGCAGCGCCAGTTCGTAGCGATCGTACACCAGCGCGGTCTCATGGATGAGCAGGCCCGCGTCGACCTCCCCCGTCCGCACGGCATCGACGATGGCATGAAAGATCAAGGGCACGGGCGTGAAGCGCCCGCCGAGGGCCGCGTTCAGGACGCACATGGCCGTGGTGTCCAGACCCGGAACCGCGATGCGTTGCGGCGTGCCGCGAAAATCCTCGCGGGTGACCAGCTTTGGGCCGTGCTCCAGGCCGAATGCGCCGCCGCAAGGCAGGATCGTGAACCTGTCCGCGAGGCGCAGGGCCGTGGCCGCGCTGACCTTGATCACGTCCCAGGCATCGGCGAACGCACCCTGATTGAGTTCCTGCACGTCATGCCAGAAAAAGCGGCAGTCGCGCCCCTTTGGCGAGGGAGTGAGGCCAAGCACCCAGGCGCCGAAAATGAAGCTGTCGTTGGGGCAGGGGGAAATGGCGATGCGCAGCGGGGTCATGCCGGGCCTCCGGTGAGGGCGGGAAGGATGTTCTGCAAGGCCGAAAGGGCCAGGCGAAAGTCCCACAGACGCTTGTCCCTGGCGCCGGTGGGGTTGGAAACCGTCCGGATTTCAAGAAACGCAAGGCCACGCAGCCGTGCGGCCAGGGCCAGGCTGAAGCCTTCCATGTTCTCCGTGAGCCCGCCCGTGCTGTCTTGAAGCGTTTGCGCCCGTCGCCTGTCACCGCTCACTCCGGCCACGGTCAGGCTCGGCCCTGCGGGCCATTTCGGGTCGATGTCCAGATTCATGGATTTCGCGGCCTGCCTATGGTCGAGCTCAAGCCTGTTGACGGGGGCGAGGCTCAGGGTCGGGAACATCTGGTGGTCGAAAGCGTGATCGGCGTCCGGGGCGCTCGCGCGCACGCCGTATTCCGGCCAGATCTCGGCGCTGGCGACACAGGCCGCGCCCAAGGGGGCCCGATTCGTGTCGAAGCTGCCGCAGATGCCCAGGTTCAGAATGCCCGTGATTTCGCGGTGTCGCTCGAGCAGGGCCCCCACGCTCAAGGCCGCGGCCACCGGCCCGATGCCCACCTCACGCGGCAGAAACGCGCGGCCCCGGAAGCGCACGGGACCGGGATCTTCCGGGGCGTGCGACGGCGCCACCCGGGTCAGGGCGCTTCGGCATTCCAGCCAGGTGGCGCAGGCCAAGAGGATCATGGTCCGGCCTCGGGGCTAGAGACGCCAGTACGTGAATTCGCGGGACAGGGCGTCCTTGTCCAGGAATCCTTTGACATCGATGACGATTCCGCGTGCGGGCTCCTTGAACATGGCCCGGATCCGGTCGGCGTCGAGGGCCGCGAATTCGGCATGGGACACGGCCAGGACGAGGGCGTCGAGATCCGTCAACCGCTCGAGGGAATGCAGTTCCACGCCATATTCATCCCGCGCTTCCCCGGTGTCGGCCAGGGGGTCGTGGACCAGAACGTCGACGCGGTAGTCGGAGAGCTCGTGGATGATGTCCTCCACCCGGCTGTTGCGCAGATCGGGCACGTCCTCCTTGAAGGTCAGGCCCAGGAGGCCCACCCGCGCGCCTTTGATCAGGCATCCCGCGTCGATCATGGCCTTGATGGTCTTTTCCGCGATGAATTTGCCCATGCCGTCGTTGATGCGTCGCCCCGCCAGGATGACCTGAGGATGAAAGCCGATGGATTCGGCCTTGAACGTCAGGTAATACGGGTCCACTCCGATGCAGTGCCCGCCGACCAGTCCCGGCCTGAAGGGCAGAAAGTTCCATTTGGTGCCGGCGGCCTGCAACACTTCTTTCGTGTCGATGCCCATGCGGTCGAAAATGAGGGCCAGTTCGTTCATGAGCGCGATGTTCAGATCGCGCTGCGTGTTCTCGATGACCTTGGCCGCTTCGGCGACCTTGATGTTCGACGCCCGGTGCACCCCGGCCTTGACCACGGAGCCGTAGAAACGGGCCAGCAGGTCGGCCGTGGGCTGGTCCTGCCCGGCGACGACCTTGACGATGCTCTCCAGGGTGTGGACCTTGTCGCCGGGGTTGATGCGTTCAGGGGAGTAGCCCACGGTGAAATCCCTGCCGCAGGTCAGGCCGGATTTTTCTTCCAGCAGCGGCACGCAGATTTCTTCGGTCAGGCCGGGATAGACGGTGGACTCGTACACGACGACGCAGCCGGCGCGCATGTGCGAACCCACGGTGACGGTGGCCCCGACAACGGGGCGCAGGTCCGGCTTGCGGTTGCCGTCGATGGGCGTGGGCACGGCCACGACGATGACTCCTGCACGGGCCAGCTGGGTGGGATCGTCGGTGTATTCGACGTTGGCGCGGGCCAGCCTTTCGGGTTCGACTTCGCGGGTGGAGTCCTGCCCCGAGCGCAGTTCTTCAATGCGGGGACGGGAGATGTCAAAACCGATCACCTTGAAATGGTTGCTCAAGGCTACGGCCAGGGGCAGGCCGACATAGCCCAGCCCCACCACGGCGACTTCAGATGTGCCGGATGCGATTTCGTCGAAAGTGATCATGGGTTCCTCGCTAGAGTACTGTCCGAAATGGTTGGAAAGAGATGAAAAAACGCGCCCTGGTTTGTCTCAGGACGGCTTGGTCGCTACGTGGAGATAGACTATTCCCGAACTCAGGGCCTGGCAGCCCACCTGGTTGAATCCGGCGTCGCGCAGCTCCGCGGCCAGGACCCGGGCATTGGGAAAGGCCAGGATGGTGTCCGCAAGATACTGATAGGCTTCGGGATTTTTGGAGAAAAAACGTCCTATGCGGGGCAGGACCGTGCCGAGATAGAAATTGTACGCCCCCTGCCAGATGCGGGCCTGTCCTGTGCCGAATTCAAGGATGCACAGCCGTCCCCCCGGCGCCAGCACCCGCAGGATTTCCCTGTAGGCCTCGGCCCGGGGCAGGATGTTGCGGATGCCGAAGGCGATGGTCACCGTGTCGACGCATCCGTCCGGTAGGGGCAAGGCGCGTCCGTCGGCCTGCACCGGGAAGATGTCGGGTTGATGGGCCACCTTTTCCTTGCCCCGGCAGAGCATGGCGCGGGAAAAATCCATGCTCAAAACTTTGAGTCCGGGGTTCTGGCGCAGGATTTCCCTGCTCACGTCCAGGGTTCCGGCCGCAAGGTCGAGCACCACGCCCGTGGATCCGACGCGCATGGTGCGCACAAGGCGGTTGCGCCAGTAGATGTCCTGGCCCAGGCTCAGAAAGTGATTGAGGAAGTCGTACCAGGTCGCGATGTTGTCGAAGAGGCCGGAGACCCGTTTGCCATGCTCATTCGGGTTCAACGGCGCTGTCCTTGTCGATGGCCGGGGCGTGCCCGGTCTTGGTCACGGTGCGATAGACGTCATCGTAGATGGGTTCGAAGTACTCGGAAAAATTGGAAGGGGAAATGCGTCCGGTTTCGATGAACTTGACGACGATTTCCTTGGCGACCTGCAGGGCCTGCTTCTGGATCTGGTCCATGGATATCTCTCTGGTTTGACATGCAACAAAAAAACCGCCCGGGGGGAATGGTTTCGACCTGCTTTGGGGGAAAACCGGGCGGTTAAAAAAGAAAGAAAAACCCTGAAGCCATCCCTTCGTTTTTTTCTTTCTAGCATACCCCAAAGTGGGAGTCGAGAGCCCAGGAAGCGGGCTCCCGGTCTTTATCCGCCAAGCTCCTTGAGCAGGGACTGGATCTCTTCGCGAATGATTTTGGCCGCGGCGAGGGGCACCTGCTGCCTTACGTATTCCCGCAGTTCATTCTTGACCTCCTCCGGAGCCGGAGCCGCGCCAATCCGGTCGGTCAGGGCCGCGAGTTCCTCGCGCAGGCTTCCGGCCTCGGCGGTCAGAGCCTCGATGGCTGCGTCCTTGCCCGTCAGGGTCTGGCGCAGCTGGGCAAGGGCGTCCTCCTGGTTTCGGACAAGGGTTTTCAGCTCCTCGAGTTCCGTCTCCATTTTCTGCACGCCAGAGGCGGACGGCGCTTTGGCCAATTCGGAGCGGATGTCCGGCAGGGCTTCGACCTGGCTTTGCAGGGCGTTCACGGATTCCTGCAATCCATCCACGCTGGACGATGAGGCCAGTTCCGAAATCCTGGATTCCACATGGTCGACGATCTCCTGGCGCAGCGCCTGGGCCACGGGCCATCCCTGCGGAGACTGGGGCAGGATGGCCATGATCTGTTCGGGCTGAATGTCGGGCCTGTCGTCAATCCGGCTGCGCAGCTCTTCGAGGTCTGATTCCATTTTCCGGATCAGGGAATCCGGCAGCCTCTTCGACAGTTCTTCCTGGACGTCGGGCAGGGCCTCGACCTGGCTTTGCAGGGCGTTCACGGAGTCCTGCAACCCGCCGACGCCGGCCGATGTGGCCAGTTCCGAAATTCTTGATTCGAGGTGGTCGATGATTTCCTGGCGCAGGGTCCGCGTCAGGGGCACGTCCTGGGGCGAGAGCGGCAGGAGGGCCAGGAGCTCCTCGGCGTCGAGCGCCAGGGCCGGTTCCGGCCGCGCTTCCAGGGCGTCGAGACGGGCACTGATGATTTCGAGCGCGGCCTGGGAAAGCGGGGTCTCCTGCGGGGCGGCCTGTTCTGCGGCGAGAGGCGGCTGTTCGGGCGGGACGTCCTCATGGGCGACAGGGGCTTGGGGTTGGCCTTCGTCACGGGGTGACTGCGCGAACTCCGGTTCAATCCCTTCCTCCATCGGCGCATCAAGTTCCAGGATTTCCGGCTCGGACCCGGTCGCGGGCAAAAGTCCGGCATCGGGCGCCGTGCTTTCGTCGTCCGGTTCTTCCTGGCCGGATTCGCGTTGCGGCGATGCCGCGCCGGATTCTTCCGTCGAATGCAGCAGGACGGTTTCGGGAATGTCCGCAAGCAATTCCTCGGTCAGATCGTGGATGGCCTTGTCGCCTTCCTCGCCCTCGGTCGCGGGCAGATCCAGCTCCAGGTCGATGGATTCGGACGGATAAAACGTTTCGGCGTCTTTTTCCTCAGGCTGTTCCGGAATGTCTCCGTCAAGAATGATGTCCAGCGCTGTTTCGCCGTCCTCTTTTTCGCCGATGCCCAGGGAGTCGAAGAGGTTGTCGATGTCGGACATGTCCATGCCCGCGTCGGTCCTGGGAGCCTTGGCTTCGGCGACGGGCGGTCGGGGCTGCGCGTCGTCGGGCGCGGGTTCGTCGAAAAGGATGTCCAGATCGATCTCGTCGTCGGTGATTTCCGGGGCTTCAGACTGCGGCTCCGTCTCCCGCAGCAGGTCGTCGAGCTCCTTGTCCAGGCTCTTGGCATCCACGGCCTTGTCCATGGCAAAGTCCTCGAACCTTGTATTCAGAGGAATTCCTTCCTCCACGATCTCCGTCAGTTCAATGATATCGTCGGCGGGGTTGGTGCTTGTGGTCATGGCGTGATCCTTTCTTGACGTTGCGGACATCGGTATTTCCTAGCAAGAAGCCTGAGCAAGAGCAATGCGCGGGGCGGGCTATCTGATTTCCGTCTGAAAAAAAAGCCCCCGCCGCAGGTTCTGCGACGGGGGCAACCAAAGGCCGGCCTTTGCTTGTGCTAATGCGAAAGTCCTAGCGCAGGGCGCTATTTGGTGTGACACTTGCCACAGGCCGTGGGGCCAGTGGGCTTCTGCTCTTTTTTCAATGCCTTGTGACAATCGATGCACTGGGTGTGGAAAGCGTTTTCCACCAGCTTGATGTCCTTGGCGTTGGCTTTGTCGCGGAACTCCAGGGAGTCGTGACAGCCGGCGGTGGTGCACTTCTTGACCGCGCCGCCGTCGGCTTCCAGGGTGTGGTGACAGTCCACGCACTCAACCGCGGCGTGTTTGGAGTGGGGGAAGGGAACCGCTTTCTGCAGCTTGCCGGGCTTGTCGCCCTTGGGTTTTGCCTGCATGCCTTCAGGGGCGCTGATGACATAGTCGTCGCCGGGTGCGTCGGCAGCGCTGACCATAGCGGCGCCCATGCACAGGAAAGCCGCGCAGATCAGGCTGATCAACAATTTCTTTTTCATCCTCTTTCTACCTCCAGAAAGAAACGTTACAAAAAGCACAAGCAGGACGTATATATCGACGGTCTTGGTCTTCAGTCAAGGACACCTGGAAAAAGGGTTCGGATTTTCTAGAAGCGAACCTTCCGGGCGGCCTCCAGCGTGCGTTCCAGATCCTGGTCCGAATGGGCGAAGGAGGTGAAGGCGCACTCGAATCCCGAGGGTGCAAGATAGATGCCCTGCTCCCGCATCTGCTGATAGAAAGATATGAAAATGCCGCTGTCGGCCTTCTGCGCCGTGGGGAAGTCGGTCACGGACGAGTCGGTGAAAAACAGGGTGAAGATGGAGGCGATGTGATTGCGCGTCACCGGCGCGCCCTTACTGCGCAAAATGTTCTCGAGTTCCCGCGAGAAGTCGTCGGTGCGGGCCGCGAGGGCGGAGTAGTCCTTTTTCGCCAGGGCCTTGAGGGTGGCCAGCCCGGCCGCCATGGCCAGAGGGTTTCCGGAGAGGGTTCCGGCCTGATACACGCCGCCGCTGGGCGCGATGTGGCTCATGATCTCGCGCTTGCCGCCGTAGGCGCCCACGGGCAGGCCGCCGCCGATGATCTTGCCCAGGCAGGTCAGGTCAGGATCGATGCCGAAGGCCGCCTGGGCGCCCCCGAAGGACACGCGGAAACCGGTGATGACCTCGTCGAAGATCAGGAGCGCTCCGTGCTTGCGGGTCAGTTCGCGCAGGCCTTGCAGAAAACCGGCTTTGGGCAGGACCAGCCCCATGTTGCCGGCCACCGGTTCGACGATGACCGCCGCGATGTCGTCCCCCTGCTGCTCGAAAAGGGCGCGCACGGCGTCGAGATCGTTGTAATGGGCCAGCAGGGTGTGCTTGACCACGTCTGCGGGCACGCCGGGGGTGCCGGGGATGGACTGGGTGGCCACGCCCGAGCCGGCGCTGGCCAGGAAGGCGTCGGCATGGCCATGGTAGCCGCCGTGAAATTTTATCACACCGTTCTTGCCGGTGTAGCCGCGCGCCAGACGCAGGGCGCTCATGGTCGCCTCGGTTCCGGAGCTGACCATGCGCACCATTTCGATGCCGGGAACCGCGTCCACCACGGCCTGGGCCAGTTCGACCTCAAGCCTGCACGGCGCTCCGAAGCTCGTGCCCTTGGCCGCGGTCTCGGCGATGGCCGCCGCCACTTCGGGGTGGTTGTGCCCGAGCAGCATGGGCCCCCAGGACATGACGTAGTCGATGAAGTCGACGCCGTCCTCGGTCGTGAGCGTGCTGCCCTTGGCGGACGAGACGAAGAGCGGATCGCAGTGCACGCTCTTGCAGGCCCGAACCGGGCTGTTCACGCCGCCGGGGATGAGGGTCTGGGCCTTCTGGAAAAGTTCCTGGGATCTGGTCATGTCGTGTCTCCGTGCGGGCTAGAAATATTCCATGGATGTCTTCTTCAGCTCTTTGATGCTGAAGAGCATTTCGTACTGGGTCACGCCGGTTCGCTCCACGAGTTCCCGCACCACCTGCATGCAGTCGTCGCGGCTTTTGCCGTGGATCATGGTGTACATGTCGTAGGGCCAGTCCATGCAGCTGGGGCGAAGGTAGCAGTGGGAAATTTCGGGGCGCGTGGCCATGATCCCGCCCACTTCGTCCGGGTCGAAACCTTCCTCGATGTACCAGGCCACCATGGCGTTGAAACCGTATCCCGCCTGCTGGTGGCGCAGGGTGGCGCCGAAGCGGCGGATCTGGCCGCCCTGTTTGAGCTTCGTGAGCAGCGAGAGGACTTCCTCTTCGGTGCTGCCGGTCCGGAGGGCGATGTCGGCGTATGGGGTGGCGCTGTCGGGCAGGGTGTCCTGCACGATGCGCAGTATGGCGTTCTCGGTCTGGGTGAATTTCACGTTTTCTCCTCGGGGAGCCCGGAATCCGGGGCTTGGTTCGGGTCGGTCCTTACCCGTTTCGGCATATGCTGGCAATAGCGCCCTTTACAGAACGCGGAGCTTCTCCGATAGTGCCCGGGACGTGAACAGGGTTTTGCAATGGAGGTTTTTCCGTGAAGATTTCGATACTTGGCGCCGGGAGCTGGGGCACGGCCCTGGCCAACGTGCTGGCCGGAAAGGGCGAGGAGGCCCGGCTGTGGGCCAGGAGCGAGGATGTCGCCCGCGACGTGAACGAGCGCAGCCTCAACAGCCGCTACCTGCCCGGCCAGGCCCTGAGTCCGGGTCTGCGCGCGGACACGGACCTGTCCCGGGTGCTTTCGGGCACCTCGTGCGTGGTGCTGGCCGTGCCCTGCCAGCACTTGTCCCTGTTCCTGCGCGAGCATCGCCGCCATTTTCCGGCGGGCATCGGCATCGTGTGCGCCAGCAAGGGCGTGGAGTTGGGAACGTTCCGCACCATGGGCCAGGTGGTGCGCGATGAGTTGGCGGGTCTTCAACCGCGCTACGCGGTCTTGTCGGGGCCATCCTTCGCATCGGAGGTGGTCGCGGGCATGCCCACGGCCGTGGCCCTGGGCTGCGCCGACCAGGCGTTGGCGGATCTCGCGCAGGGCCTTTTTTCCACGGAGAACTTCCGGGTCTACGTCAACTCCGATGTGCTGGGCGTGGAGCTGGGGGGGGCGGTCAAGAACATCATGGCCATCGCCTCGGGCATTTCCGACGGCCTGGGGTTCGGGGAGAACGCCCGCGCCGCGCTGATCACCCGTGGCTTGTCCGAGATGTCGCGCCTGGGCGCGGCCATGGGCGCAAGGGCTTCCACGTTCATGGGGCTTTCCGGCATGGGCGATCTGGTTCTGACCTGCACCGGCGACTTGAGCCGCAACCGGCGGGTGGGGCTGGGCATCGGCCGGGGGCAGACTCTGGACGAGGTGCTGGCCGGGATGCGCAACGTGGCCGAAGGGGTGAAGACCGCCCAGGCCGTGCATGCGCTGGGGCTGGACAGGGGCATCGAATTGCCCATCACCGCCCAGGTCCATGCCGTTCTCTTCGAGGGCAAGGACCCCTCCGACGCGGTGCGGGAACTCATGACCCGCCCGTTGCGAGGGGAATGAGTCAGGCCAGGATCTTGACCCAGACCGTGCGGGTCCTGGGGCCGTCGAATTCACCCAGAAAGACGCGCTGCCAGGTGCCGAGCAGAAGCCGTCCGTCATGAATGATGATCTGCGCGGACGATCCGAAAATGGTGGCCTTGATGTGCGCGTCGGAATTGCCTTCGGCGTGGCGGAAGCCAGGATTCCGAGGGACCATCGCGCGCAGGTGGGCCAGGATGTCGCGGCGCACGTCCGGGTCGGCGCCTTCGTTGATGGTCAGGCCCGTGGTCGTGTGCGGGGTGTAGACGGTCATGATCCCGGACGCGGTCCCCTGGGCCGCAAGCAGCTCTTCCAGCCGGGGAGTGATGTCGAGCATGGCTTCCCGCGCGTCGGTCCGTATCTGTATGGAATGCATGTCTAGCCTCTGTATTCAAGGGTCATGGCGTTGCCCGCGGGATTGTAGCGGACGGCCCGGGCATAGTTGCGAAATATCTCGTGTCCCCTGCCGCTGACATCCTCGGCCTTGCTGCTGGCCCGCATGCGCTCCCGCCAGTCGAATCCCGGCCCTTCGTCCTCTATTTCCAGATCGAAGCCGCCTTCGCGCTCCAGTAGCCGGAAGCGCACCTTTTTTTCGGGACGCATGCGGTTGCCGTGGATCATGGCGTTGTTGAGCGCTTCCCGCGCCAGCAGCGAGAGGGAGAACAGGTGGCGCTCCCCGTCTCTTTCCGCCAGAAAGAGGCGGATGCGTTCCACGCACCGGTCCACGTTCTCCAGGCGGGTGCCCATCTCCAGGGCGAAGCCCCGGGCCAGGGGCGTGTGGTTGAACATGTCAGACCTCCAGGGCCAGGAGGATGGTGTCGTCTCCCCGGGGCTGTCCGGGAGCGGCCAGGGCCGCGTGGATTTCCGTCACGGCCTGTTCCAGAGGCAGGCCATGATGCGCCCGGCAGGTCGCGGCCAGCCGGGCCAGTCCTTCCTCCCGCGTCATCTTGTCGTCCCCGAATTCCTCGATGAGTCCGTCGGTGTACATGAAAAGGCGGTCGCCGGGTCGTACCGCGATTTCCAGGGTGTCGAACCAGACGGAGTCGAAGACTCCCAGAATGTCGCCGGACGGGCTGGGGGTTTCCGTTTCGCCTGAGGCGCGCACCAGTACTGGGGCGGGGTGTCCGGCGTTGATGTAGCGCAGGAGGCCGCGTTCGCGGTCGAGGCGGGCGAATCCGGCCGTGATGTGGGTGCCGCCGGTCAGGATGCGGCAGAGCACGCTGTTGATCATGGTCAGGCTTT
>JBFWJY010000017.1:0-81373 GCA_050252955.1 Desulfomicrobium sp. | reverse complement strand
CTCGGCTTCGAGGTCCGTGCCTTCCAGGCTGAATTTGGCGCCAAGCTGGGCAAGCATGGTCTCGCTCGTGGACGGCATGACGGGCCAGAGATGCACGGCCACCTTGCGCATGCCTTCGAGTATGACGTAAATGACCGTCCCCAACCGGTTCATGTCCTTGTTCTTATACAAGGCCCAGGGAGCCGAGGAGTCGATGTACTTGTTCAGATGCCGGACCAGTTCCCACAGCGACTTGAGCGCCCTGGAGAACTGGAAATGCTCGAACTGGCTCTGGAAATTGGCCATGGCGTTGTGCCCGATCTCGAGCACTTCGCGATCGATGTCCTGAAGCTCACCGCATTCGGGCACGGTTCCGCCGAAATACTTGTGGGTCATGGACAGGCTGCGCGAAAAGAGGTTGCCCAGATCGTTGGCCAGGTCGGCATTGAAGCGCCCCACCAGCGCGTCCTCGCTGAACGAGGAGTCCTGGCCGAAGCTCATCTCCGAAAGCAGGAAATAGCGGAAAGCGCTCAGGCCGTATTTCTGGGCCATGTCCAGCGGCGCGACCACATTGCCGATGCTCTTGGACATCTTGGTCTCGTTCACCGTCCAGTAGCCGTGCACGCGCAGCCCCTTGTACAGCGGGATGCCGGCCGACATGAGCATGGTCGGCCAGAAGATGGCGTGCGGCTTCAAGATGTCCTTGGCCACCAGGTGATGGGCTCCGGACCAGTATTTGCGGTAATCCTCGCCATCCGGATAGCCCAGCGCGGAGATGTAGTTGATGAGGGCGTCGAACCACACGTAGGTCACGAAATCGGAATCGAAGGGCAGTTCGATGCCCCAGGTCAGGCGCGTCTTGGGCCGGGAAATGCACAGATCGCCCAGATCCTCCTTGAGCATGGACAGGACCTCGTTGCGGTAGCGCTCGGGCTGGATGAAGTCCGGGTTGGCCTCGATGTGCTCACGCAGGGGCCCAAGATATTTGCTCATGCGGAAGAAATAATTCTTCTCCTTGATGAAGGTCGGCACGGTCTGATGATCCGGGCACTTGCCGTCCACCAGTTCCTTGTCCGTGTAAAACCTCTCGCATCCGAAGCAGTAATGTCCGCCGTACTCGTCGAAATAGATGTCGCCCTTGTCGAAAACGGCCTGCAGCACATGGCGCACGCAGGCCTTGTGGCGCAGGTCCGTGGTGCGGATGAACTGGTCGTTGGCCACCTCCAGGACGGGCCAGAGATCCCTGAAAAGGCCGCTGATGGTGTCTGAGTATGTCTTGGGGTCCTGTCCGGCGGCCTCGGCTGCCTGGACGATCTTGTCGCCATGCTCGTCGGTGCCGGTCAGAAAAAAGGTGGCATCGCCCTTGAGCCGGTGAAAGCGGCTCACGCTGTCGGCGACGATGGTCGTATATCCGTGCCCGAGATGGGGCCGGGCGTTCACGTAATAGATGGGCGTGGATATGAAGAACGGTTTCAAAGCGGTACTCCTTGTCTACCGGAAGTTATTGCTGCTCAGGAGGCTTGGGGGAATGGTCCCTGCGTCCGGGACCGGGTTTGCGCCGCTTGTCCTTGGGCCGGAACTCCTTGCGCTGCGGACCGGAGCCCTCCGGCTTGCCCTCGGAACGTTCCGCGGCCCCGGCTTCGTCCCCGCCGGAACGCGAAGGTCCCCGGTCGGAACGGTCGGGGCGGCCAGGACGGGGGTGACGATCCGTTCGGTCGGAGCGCTCCGTGCGCCTGGAGGCGTCGGGACGGTCCGCACGATCGTGACGGTCGGAACCGGGGCGGTCGGGGTGCTCGGAACGATCACCGCGCTCCGAACGCGGACCCTGGGGCCGCTCGCCCCCCGGACGGGGACGCTGGTCCTTGCGTCCGGGCTTGGGACGACGATCCTGCCGGGCTGCGCCGCCCCTGACTTCCGGATCCATCAACGCGGCCAGTTCAGCCGGAACGTCGTCGGAAGCGGATTCGTCGCGGACGGCCATGCGCGGCTGGTCGGGAAGAACCATCTCCGCCCAGTCCGCCAAAGAAAAATCAAGTTCGTCCCCGGCCTCGTTCAAAACGCTGACCGAATCACGAAACATGTTGGCCCGCAAGGTCTTCATGGGCCCCTGCGTGGTCATGTAGCGGCGGCCCAGTTTGGGCGCGCGGCGTTGGAAATCCGCGTAATTATCCTTCTCATAGGCCAGACAGCACAGTAACCGTCCGCAGACACCTGAAATTTTGGCCGGATTCAAAAAAAGGTTCTGGTCCTTGGCCATTTTGATGGTCACCGGCTCGAAGCGGCGCAAATAACGGCGGCAGCAGCACATCTGCCCGCAATTGCCAAGCGCCCCGATCATCTGGGTCTCGTGGCGCACGCCGATCTGGCGCAACTCGATGCGCGTGCGGTAATTGCGCACCAGATCCTTGACCAGTTCCCGAAAATCGACCCGGCCCGGAGCCGTGAAGTAGAAGATCATCTTGCTTTTGTCGAAATAGATTTCGACATCCACCAGCTTCATGTCCAGATTCATCCGCGCCATGGATTTCTGGCAGTATTTGCGGGCATCCTTGGCCAACTCATCGTTTTCCCGGCCTATTTCCATATCCTCGGCTGTGGCCGGACGGTAGATCGGCTTGACCGACTCCGGGTCGAGGCCATCGGGCAGAGCGTCGCGCAGGGCCACGATCTCGCCGAACCCGATGCCCTCCTCGGTCTTGACCAGAACCCAGTCGTGCATGGAGAGCACGAACGGGGTGGCCACGAAGTAGTATATCTGTCCCTGGCGTCTGAAGGAAACACCAACATATTGAGCCATAATATATCCTAAAATGTATCCGTTGCTGACAACGGCGAAACGGTAACTGATTCGGTGCGCAAAAGCGCGAAAAACCGGCTCCTGGCCAATGCCCGGAACCGGTTGTGTATCGGGAGAATACGAAAGTGACAAGCGGGAGAACGTTGGGCCGCGCACGCTTTTCCGGCCTAACTCGGAGGGTTTGTTGAAAAAACGGCCAGACCTCCGGCCTGTCGCCTCATACTTGTCAAAATTCGCCGGCGATCGTATGTAAAGGCAAACACCGCACCGGAAGGATTTACCCCCATGACCCTCGACCCCATCAGTTCCTATTCCAGCCAGAGCCTCGGCTCCGATGCGAATTGGGGGTCATCCCGGGAAATGCTTTCGGCCCGCGTCTCCACGCGCACCATCGCCCTGCAGCTGGGCAAGCTCGGCGTCAGCCTGAGCACCCAGAACGTCTCCCTCGACGAGCCCGCCCCGAAAATCCTCAAGGACTTCGCCCAGGAACTGGAACTTCAGTACCTGACCCAGCACGTGCGGCCCTATACGCCCGCCGGAGCCTACTCGACCAGCGCGACCACCCAGCGGCTGGGAGCCATGGCCTACGGACGCCAGGCCAATTTGCGCAGCGCGGCCTCGATGATCAGCGTCATGGCCTAGGCCCGATCCGGCTAAAATGTTTCTGCCCGAACGTTCAAGGGCCGCCTGACGGCGGCCCTTGACTGCTTCATTTCGCCAGAAACGCTTCCAGCTTGGCTAGGGCCCGGTCAATGCCCGCCGGTTCCGACCCTCCGGCCTGGGCCAGGTCGGGACGGCCGCCGCCACCGCCCTTGATCTCCGCCGAGACTTCCTTGATCAGGGCCGGAGCCGTGTAGCGGTCATGCAGGTCCCTGCTGACCGCGAGCACGAGCATGGCCTTGCCGTCGATCTCGGCGGCCAGGGCGACGATGCCGCTCGCGATCTTGGAACGCAGATCGTCCATGAGGTTGCGCAAGGCGTTCATGTCCGGCGCGTCCACCTTCCTGGCCAGCACCTTGATGCCTGCGATGTCCTTGGCCTCCGATGCCATATCCTTGCCGCTCTCGGACATGACCTTGGCCTGCAAGGCTTGCAGTTCCTTGGACAGGGCCTTGGCCTGATCCTGCAGGGCCGCGATCTTCCTGCCCAGCTCATGCGGGGCGGCCTTGAGCGCAAAGGCCGCCATGCGCACCTCTTCGCGCTGGGCCTGCCAATGGCGCAAGGCGTCCCAACCGGTCAGGGCCTCGATGCGGCGCACCCCGGCGGCGATGCCCGCCTCGGACAGAATGGCGAAAGATCCGGCCTGGCCCGTGGAAGACAGATGGGTTCCGCCGCAAAGCTCCACGGATTCCCCGGCCATCTCGACCACGCGCACATCGGCCTCGTATTTTTCACCGAACAGGGCCATGGCCTGCTTCCCGGTCACGGCCTCGTCATAGCTCATGACCTGGGTCACGATGGGCGCGTCGGCCAGAATGGCCCGGTTGACCTCGTCTTCGACCTTCCGCAGCTCTTCGGCCGAGAGGCCCGAAATGTGCGTGAAGTCGAAACGCAGACGCGAGGGCCCGACCAGGGAGCCCGCCTGCTTGACGTGCTCGCCCAACACCCGGCGCAGGGCCGCGTGCAGCAGGTGGGTGGCGGAATGGTTGCGCGCGGTGGCGATGCGTTCCCCCTCCTCGACAAAAAGCTCCACTTCCTGATCGGCCAGGATTGCACCGCCGCCGATTTCGATCTTGTGCACGATCAACGCGGGCGCGGGCTTGAGGGTGTCGAGCACGCGGGCGCTGCCCGTAGGTGCCTGCACCCGGCCCGTGTCGCCCATCTGCCCGCCCGATTCCCCGTAAAACGGCGTTCGCAGGGTGACCATGAAGCCCGTGCCCGAGTCCAGGCGCTCGACAGGCTGGCCCTCCCCGTCGAGCAGGGCGACGATGCGGCTGGTGGCGGACAGGCATTCGTAGCCGATGAATTCCGACTCCAGCCCACCGCCCATGAGCGCCGCGAACTGCCCGGCCAGGCCCTTGTCGCCGGAACCGGCCCAGGCCTGCTTGGATTTCTTTTTCTGCACGGCCATGTGCTCGCGAAAGCCCGCCTCGTCCACGGCAAAACCCTGTTTCTCGGCGATATCGTTGACGATATCGAGGGGAAAGCCGTAGGTGTCGTAAAGCTTGAAAGCCGTCTCGCCGGTGATGGTTTTGCTGCCTGCCGCGGCCAGCGACGCCATTTCGTCCTCAAGGATGCGCAGTCCCTTGTCCAGGGTCTCCCCGAAGCGTTCTTCCTCCTGGCGCACGACGCGCGCCATGAACTCCCGGCTGGCGACCAGCTCCGGAAAGGTGCCGCCCATCTCGCTCACAACCTGGGCCGTGGTGTCGCACAAAAACGGCTCGTTGAAACCAAGCAGCTTGCCGAAACGGTAGGCGCGGCGGATCAGCCGCCGCAACACGTAGCCTCGGCCCTCGTTGGAAGGCAGCATGCCGTCGGCCAGCAGGAAAGCGATGGAACGGCTGTGGTCGGCGATGACCCTGAGCGCCGTGTCCGAGTCCTCACCCTGATGGTAGGCGACTCCCGCCTTCTTGGCCATGGCCTGGATAAGGCCCTGGAAGAGGTCGGTGTCGAAATTGGAACGTTTGCCCTGGCACACGGCCGTGATGCGTTCGAGGCCCATGCCCGTGTCGATGCTGGGTTTGGGCAGGGGAGTCAGGGTTCCGTCCTCGGAGCGGTTGAACTGCATGAAAACCAGGTTCCAGATCTCCAGGTACCGGTCGCAGTCGCACTTGCCGATGCCGCAGTCCGGACCGCAGGCCATGTCTTCGCCCTGGTCCACGTAGATCTCGGAGCAGGGGCCGCAGGGGCCGGTGTCGCCCATGGCCCAGAAATTGTCCTTCTCGCCCAGGCGGAAGATGCGCTCCGCGGGCACGCCGGCCACCTTCCGCCACAGCTCGCCGGCCTCGTCGTCATCGCGGAAAATGGAGACATAGAGCTTCTGCTTGTCCAGTCCCAGCTCCCCGGTCACGAAATTCCAGGCGAAGCGGATGGCGTCCTCCTTGAAGTAGTCGCCAAAGGAAAAATTGCCGAGCATCTCGAAAAAGGTGTGGTGACGCGCCGTGCGTCCCACGTTCTCCAGATCGTTGTGCTTGCCGCCCACGCGCAGGCATTTCTGGGACGTGGCCGCCCTGGTGTAGTCGCGCTTTTCCTGGCCCAGAAAGATCTTCTTGAACTGGACCATGCCCGCGTTGGTGAAGAGGAGGGTCGGGTCGTCCTGGGGCACCAGGGAGGAACTGGGCTGCACGCTGTGGCCGTGCTTCTCGAAATATTCCAAAAACCGTTTGCGAATTTCACCGGCGCTGATCACTTTATATACCTCGTTGCGACCCTTGTGAGATGGGCCTGTATGATATGGAAAAGACATGGATTCCCGCCTTCGCGGGAATGACGCGACACTGCCGCATGCAACCGAAGTCATTCCCGCGAAGGCGGGCGGGTGCCCTACAGGGTAAATCCATGCCTCTGATGTTTCAAAAAAATGAGTTGCCTACTCGGCAACGTCCGTCGCGGCCGCGGCCTCCTCCGGCAGGGGCATGCCCAGATGTTCGAGCAGGGCGCGTTCGATCTGCATGCGCAAATCGTCGTTGTCCTGCAGGAAGGCGCGCACGTTCTCCTTGCCCTGGCCAAGCCGTTCGGAACCGAAGGCGTACCAGGCGCCGCTCTTGTCCACGACGCCCTGCTCGACGCCCAGATCGAGCAGTTCGCCGACGCGGGAGATGCCGGTGCCGAAAAGCACGTCGTACTCGGCCTCGCGGAAAGGCGGGGCCATCTTGTTCTTGACCACCTTGACCCGCACGCGGTTGCCGTAGGACTCTTCCTTGTCCTTCAGGGTCTGGATGCGGCGCAGGTCCAGGCGCACCGAGGCGTAGAACTTGAGCGCGTTGCCGCCGGTGGTGGTTTCGGGGCTGCCGTAGCCGGTCATGCCGATCTTCATGCGCAGCTGGTTGATGAAGATGATGGACGTGCGCGACTTGTGGATGGTGCCGGTCAGCTTGCGCATGGCGTGGGACATGAGCCGGGCCTGTCCGCCGACCTGGGTCTCGCCCATGTTTCCTTCCAACTCGGCCTGGGGGATGAGGGCGGCCACGGAGTCGACCACGACCACGTCCACGGCGCTGGAACGGACCAGCATGTCCGCGATTTCCAGAGCCTGCTCGCCGTAGTCGGGCTGAGAGATGAGCAGATCCTCGGTCTTGACCCCGAGCCTGCGGGCGTAGTTGATGTCCAGGGCATGCTCGGCGTCGATGAAGGCCGCCACCCCGCCGCGTTTCTGGGCTTCGGCGATGATGTGCAGGGCCTGGGTGGTTTTACCGGACGATTCCGGCCCGAAAATTTCAGTGACCCGGCCACGCGGAATGCCGCCCACGCCCAGGGCCAGGTCGAGGCCGATGGAGCCGGTGGGGATGACCGGGACCACCTGATGGGATGTATCGGAAAGACGCATGACCGAGCCCAGGCCGTAACGGCGCTCAATTGTGGCCAGCGCGGTTTCCAGGGCTTCGCGGCGGGCATCTTCGGGAGAAACGGTTTTTGGTCGGGCCATGAGCAGCTCCATGAAAGTTGGGGTTTTCCGAAAAACGGACAAGCACGAACTCGTAGCAAATATGGTTTTGGAAGACAATGCCGTGTAGATATGGGGAGTGCTGAGCAATGCAGGATAACACACCGAAGATAAATGCTTTTTTCTAAAGGGCGCTAGGAATTGTTGAAGCCCGCTGAGGGTTATTGAACCAAGACTTTGTACCAAGTTTCATGTTTTCTAGCCTGAGATAATACGGCCAATCAAAAGCGAAGTAAACACCGACCCGTCAATGTTTCACACTATGTTTCACATATAAAACCCTGAACTTATTGCTAATAGAAACATTTACTCAATTATGACACCAGAATAAGGTTCAGCTACCTTGTGTTTCCTAAGTCATCCTTTCGGACAAATTTGGTACACAATGCGAAATTCAATATCCACTCCCGCAGCGAAAGAATGATGCATAAGCATCTTACCCGTATTTTCTCGTTAATTACATTCAAAAACCCCAATCAAGTCATCAACCTTGCAACATGCCTGCCACTTCAAACACGCGAAGTCGCGAATCAAAAATAGCCAAATAATGAAAGACCCCAAGTACGAGACAATTAAAGATCAATATATTTCCACACCTATTTTCTATATCCGCGCGCCCTAACTATATTCCATGACCAATTTTTTACTGCGCCATATACTGTAAGGTAAAACTTACCTTTACTTAATGGAGATACATTATTAGCTCCGTTTTCTGCTGTTACAGCAATATCATAATCTCTATATTTTTCAGTATCGTCATCAATTATTCTTATAGTAAGCCCAGTTACATGCCAATCATTGTTATCATTAAAAATATTTCCACTAAACTCTTCTATATCTTTTGGCACCCATTCTTTTTTCTCCATGATTGCCGTTACCTTACTATCAAAACTAGCTTTTCCTTCTATTTTATTAACAACATCTTCTTTCAATTCTTGAATTGAATTACTATTTTTATTTACAGGAAACTTTTTCCTACAAGCCTGAGCAACTAATCTCGCCGCAGCATCGCTATCAACATTTTTCATGTTGTCCAGAATGCACTCATCATAATTAGAAGGTCCAAACCAACCGGCGTACGATTCATTAACGACGACACAAGAACACAGAGCAAACATCGCTACAATGCACAATCTCTTCACTGATACCTCCAAATACTATCAATAAAAAACTTGCCAATGATGTTCAGCACACCACTAGCAGCCACTAGCCATCTGATTAAATTACATCACAAATATTGTATGACACAAGAAGAAAGCGCAATTAAAACACGCATGTTTCTAATGAGCGTCTAACATAACGATACTGATATAAAATTGTTTTGCTCAAAAAATGTGTGACATAGACCCACGATAGGGGCACAGGGACCGGGGGTAGGTGGTCCCTATACCCCCTCTAGTTAATTACTGGGAGGCTCTAGCTTTTTATTTTGATTCATAACCATACCATAAAAGAAAGCCTCTAGTCCATCACGTTAGACTAAAGGCTTTTTTAAATGTTAGTAGCTCAGGGCTTCAGCATCAACACCAAGGGAATCTATTGCTTCTTTCAGTATGCCAACCAAGTTAGCCAGTGCATCATTAGCGTCCATCCCGCTAACTTCAAGTGCAATCTTTCCATTCTCATTAGCGAGTGTGAAGTTAATAGATTTACTCCGTGACCCTGTTTCCATCTTATATCTCCGCATGACATTGGGTAATATGTTTTAAACACAGCTATTCATTACCACCATATTTCTTTTTATGTCAACACATATTATTAATAATCACACATGTTTAGTCACTAAATAGTCACCATACAATCTTTACACATCGTCACGGCATCGCCCTATTGACTAACAACAAACGAACATATAATTAGTTAGTCACAAACCAATGATAATAATTTACACAACAACATGAGGCAGTTATGGCAACGCAGGTTAAACACACTGAGAAGACAGGCAATTTCGTAGCCTATTACCGCGTGTCTACTGCCAAGCAAGGACAGTCTGGCCTAGGTCTTCAAGCTCAGGTGGAAGCCGTGGCGGTTTATCTTAATGGCGGAGACTGGCGGCTTATAGCTGAGTTCACCGAAGTGGAAACGGGCAAGGGTAGTAACGCCCTGACTAAAAGGCCTGAGCTTCAAAAGGCTATCGCATACGCCAAGAAGAATAAGGCCACACTGGTTATAGCGAAACTGGATAGGCTAGCACGTAACGTCCACTTCATAGCGGGGCTACTTGAAAGTGGTGCCGACTTCGTAGCCGCTGACATGCCCGAAGCTGACCGGGCCATGATTCAGATGATGAGCGTGTTTGCAGAACTTGAGGCTAGACGCATCAGTGAGAGAACAAAGGCCGCACTCGCTCAGGCTAAAAAGAATGGCGTCAAGCTAGGCAATCCCCAGCTCGCTGAAACACTCAACAAACCACGTATCAAAAAGGCTAACGAGTTTGCCGAGGGCATGAGATCAATACTTACGGGCTTCAAAGCTCAGGGTATGACACAAAGAGCCATGCTAGCCGAACTATCACGCATGGGCTTCAAGACTCCACGAGGGAATGAATGGTCATTGCTTCAGCTACAGAAGACCTTGAAACGACTGGGAATCTAGACCGCCTGAGCTCCATGTCTCAGACCCACCCAATGGCAAGCCTAGCGCCTCAGCGCCACACACAGCCACGCCAGCAGATTTTCTAGGGCAACATACCTCCCGGCCAGACCAGCCCCGCAGATTCAGTCCTGAGCGCCCATTTCTCATCCGGCCCAACCTCCACGCCTTACCCCTCACCAATCCTAATCCGCGCCCCTTGAGTATAACATACATAATGTTACAAGCACTCAACATCCTTAAACAAACCTACCAATTCCACCCTTTTAAGTAAATTTCCACTCACTAATTACCCTGCATTATCAATCAGCAATCCTACACCACTCACAACACACCACCTGCCACACCGCCACGCCTACACCATCAAAGCCCACACCCTTCAATTCTACACAGCTTCCCGTACACGCCGAGCAATCCCTATTTCGTAGCCTCTCACGATTCACGGCGGGTTAACTGCAACCGACAGAATCACGACGAACCAAATGGAGCGCCACTGCACAACTTAAAATCAGAGCCACAATTGACCACTGGGCGCAACTGGCAATCCCTTATGTGAGTAGCCCCACCCCTCACGCACAACACACCCTCACGACTGAGCACCCCACTACCTATCCCAAATCTCTGCGTGCTTGCGACCACACCAAACTAACCGCCTTGCTCAGCTCTAGGGAAAGCAAGTGCGCCGACGCTAGTCGCTGCTTCCGCCTTCGTAAACCAGACGCCTCAGCGCCAACACGCGGGCCATCGCAACCAACTGATATTATATATCAAGCTCAAATAGCCCAAACAACGAGAGACAAGGGACTCCCTAACGATCAGTTCAGAATATCCACTGCTCTATACATTCCCTCACGTTCAACGACGGACGCCGACACGACCTAGCGCTGTCGGGTAAACCATTTAATTTTAGGGGGTTATTATGACACGTACAATTCAGAACGAGATCAAATTTGAAATGGGCATTCCTTTACCTAAGCCAGAGCGCAAGCATTACGCGCAAGCTGGAAACCGTGGCGTCAGGATGGAGATTCCGACAGCCCTGCTTGATAGATTGATCGCTAAGATCGACTGTGAGCGCTTTTATAATTCAGACGAAGTAGCTGAAATAACAGGGGTTACTCGTCGAACAATCTGGAACCAAATAGCTCTAGGTAATATCCCAGCTAGCAAGTTTGGCCGCTCGTACCTCATTCCCGGTGCAGCAGTAATAACCCTACTCAACAGCATTAGTGCTGGCCTTTCGCGTATTGAAGCTTCGGGCAACACCTCTCACTCCGAAGGCCATAAGCTGGCCGTGGTGGAAGCCTAGTCATGTATGGGTCTTTGTCCAAAGTGGGGAGTGACCAAAAGAGCTTTGCCGTTAAGTCCAGTGATGGGCCTAACGGCAGAGTTATTTCCTCTGTCGATATGGTTTTTGCCAATGCTAGGCGCAAAGGTTTTTGTGATGCAAACAAGGAACGTCGCGCCAAGGGACTGCCGAAAGAAAAGCGAACCTTCACACACACCGACGCCACACGAACCGCAACCCGCACAGGGAAAAATATCATGGGCATGCTGCAAACCATCAGTGAGAGGTGGAACCACTTCTTAACTGTCTTTCTGCCACTGGGTAATGCTACCCACTCGGACAAAGACCTAGTATCTTTGAAGAATAGTTTTAGCCATTTCTGTTTGGAGTTCAGACGAGCTTACCCTAACGGCTGGCTCTTTTATTGGATTGAAATCAACAAAGCCAAACAATATCATATTCATATGTGCGTGAAGACGGGCACTAGCTCAACCCGAAAGACCTTCGAGTGCTGGGCTAGCCGTATGTGGAGGGCGTCGTGTTGGAATAAATACTCAAATGCCCGACATAACAGCACAGAGAAAAAGCTAGCAAAGGTAACTAATTATCATGTTAATCAAGCTGGTTACGCTGGAAAACATATTAAGAGATCATGCCGCGTTAGACTCGCTGGAATCGCGCATGAGCAGCAGGTGAAGACCTTTGGATTTATTGGAAAGAAGAACTGTTCTTTTGTCTCAACTCAGAAGCAGACCGTAGACATGGAAAAACTTGCCCGCATTGCACAAGCTATTGTTTCCGAGATTGAGAAGGGGGCTAGAAATAACAACCGCAAATCGAACGCCCTGCAAATTGCGAGAGTGATAAGCGGAAACTTCAAACACTATTTCGTCAGTGATGACCTTTGGGCTATCATTCAGGCCATATTATCAGAGCCACGCCGCAGGACTGGACCGGACAGAAACCGGATGCCCTTAGCCGCATAGCTGTCACCGTTCAAACCACCTGCCCTTGCCCCCTCAGCGCCCCGTACAGAGCCGCCAACCCAAACCTTGACCAAAGGGACAAGAGCCGCCGGGAGACTCGCAGATAGGCAACTGAGCGTCACCAAAAACCATCATATCGCCCTGAGATAATTTGACAAGACAGGCTTTGCCGTGTTAAAGGTTGAACACGCGAAGCTTCTTTTTTTGCTTCTGAGAAAAGCTTAAAAATAAGCAACCACCACGCTATGCAATGCAACCCCAAGCGTACGCGCCCAGCAAGATGGATTCCCAAAGTGCTACCCAGTGAGGGGCGAGTAACTACGGTGAACTACAGCCCATAGCGAACAGACCAACACCTAAAAACAGCCCTTACCCATCAATTATACTCTTTGCTCTCAACCTCCACGGAGCTTTAGTCTTTCTATTTTGCCCGGGGCCTGCAATTCTGATAGGCTTCTTATGTCTTGTCCAATAACTGTCAGCAAGTTCTATAAGAGGAATTCTATCTTCAAAATTGAGATACATTATACCTTTGTCATATTTCTCAGTCACAGACTTAATATCAATATACAAAACATCCATTTTTATATTCTTGCTTGCGTGTCCGATAGTCGAGCTGCTTATACCTTGCGGAACAAGACCATCTGTCCTATCAAATGCCGTCAATATAGTATTACGAAAGCTATGAAATGACTTCTTCTCTGCACTACCTCTAGGTTTTCCACGTTGGCCGATACCATGCGCTTCGCAATAAGCGCTAAACTTATTAGAAAATGAAACCTTTGGCTTACTACTTTTTTTCTCATCAATCCAATGCGGAAATAAAAACGTATTTTTATGCGCATCAGTTTCATTCTTATAAAGACTTACAAACTTTTTAAAACCCAAGACATCCCACACAAATGGATGAATGGGTATAGTCCGCCTCGAACTTTCTTCTTTCAGCTTGGGTATTCTATTAATATTCGTAAGATCAATAAAAGGAATACCGTCTCTCTCTTCATGTTTTTTTGTTGTGGTTGCCAATTCATCAGGCGTAATCTTTATCTCTCCACGTTTTAAAGTAACAACATCCTCGATTCGACATCCAGTAAATAAAGATATTAAAGGGCACCAAAACAACGCTGGGTCTTCTTCAGAAAACCATAAGAAATCATCCTTGTAGAACAACGCCAGCAAATCAGCATCACTAAAACTAGCCCGCGCGCCACCACTGGGGATCTCCTTCTTCAACCGACCAATAGATCTATCGGCCTCAACCTTTGCTTTTTTAATTGTCTTGCATATTTGCCCATCGTATTCATCGAGCAAAAATGTTAAAAAACCATTGAGTATTTCGATATTAGTCTTTATTGTACTAGGCATTAATTTAGGCTTACTAGACAAATCTTTTATCCCAGCGAACAGCCTTATATTAGTCTCTCTATATTTCTTTCCTTTGTTTGCTGGAACAGTTTTCAAGCACTCAACATATCTTTTAACAGAAACATCATTTATTTCATTAACCCTTGATTCAATTCCGACAAAACTTCTATAATGTTTTAGCCCATCTCGATAGCTATCTAAAGTTCCGACAGAACCACCCATACTTTCACAATGCTCTATATATCTATATATTTCATCACACACCAATGGATATTTAACATCTATATATTTATCTTCAACAGGCAACATACAACTCGATGAAGTCTTTAGTAATGGATAATAATTACTCAACGATTCATGTGCAGCATCAACACTATATCTATTTCCACTATCTATTTTCAACGCAGCATGTTTATAAGCAACTCCACGCGCCGTGTTCAAACCCCTTGCAATTTCAAGAGCGTCCATCTTTGCACTAGAAAGCTCTTCCCTCTCTGCTCGCTCTAGCCTAACCGGGGCAAACATATCTTCAGCACTCCATCTGTCAGGATACACAATCGTGCTATCTTTTTGTGCATGGAAGTTTGATATATCTCTATTACCAAGAGCATCAACAATCTTTTTGTTTATACTATTCGTATCTTTATCACTAGAATTACACGCTATTTTAATAAGCTCCAAACCTGCATTGACAATTCGCTCAGAGTCTAAACTAGACATGATGCTCTTGGCTGTACTCTCTAACCATAGGCGTCTAGCTGTTCTCTCAACGAACGTAGAACCCTGTAATAATATGGTGCTCTCACGATCAAGCCTTGAAAGCTCGCTGTCCAACATATCGTGAACCAATATATTTAGCTTCTCTGTATCCACAATCTCGCCTTTTGTTATTCGTTTCACAGTGTCTCGAAACAGCATGCCAAGCCGAGCACCTAAAATAGCAGCGATCGGCTTTGCTTCCCTGAGCAGCCTTGTCCCTAATGAGCGGTGGAATTCTGTGCAACCAAAGATCGGGCGTAAAAGTGGCGGGACGCTAATTCGGAAATGTACCGACGAACCTTTGATGAGAAGATAAGAGAAACCTTTTTGACGTGCGTTTTTCGACGTGGCGGACATGCTTTTCACCGTGGGCAGCTTGTACCAGCGACTTCAAAATATCCATCCTAACCCCTAGTTTCTACAACATTTATTCCCGATTATCCCCATTATCCTATGCGGTTATCCCGTTCGAATATGAACACGGAAGACAATTCTTCAAGGGGTCGGGAAATTCGTACAATTCCCGCAGGGTGCGTGAAAATGGGTAGCGGACATGAATTTTTCGTTCTTGCGCCGGGACCTGGCTTTGGCTAGCAGCACGGGACATGAACACGTTTGACGCGCTTTCCCTTTTCTCCGGCGGCCTGGACAGCATCCTGGCCAGCAAACTGATGCAGAGCCTCGGGCACAAGGTCCTGGGCCTGCATTTCGTCAGTCCCTTTTTCGGCAAGCCCGCCCAGGTTCCCGAGTGGGAACGGGAATACGGCATCCCCATCACCGTCATCGACGTGGGACAGGAATTTGTCGATCTCATGGCGGCGTTTCCTCCCCACGGTTTCGGCAAGGTCCTCAATCCCTGCGTGGACTGCAAAATCCTGATGCTGCGCCGGGCCAAGGAACTGCTGCCGGCCTACGGGGCGTCGTACATCATCTCCGGCGAGGTTCTCGGGCAACGGCCCATGTCGCAACGCGCCGACACCCTGAACATCATCCGCAACGAGGCCGAAGTCCGCGACGTGCTGCTGCGGCCCCTGAGCGCCGGACTGCTCCCGGTGACGCCCATGGAGGAGTCAGGATTCGTGGACCGCGCCAGCCTGCCGTCCCTGGTCGGCCGGGGGCGCAAGGGGCAGTACGCCCTGGCCAAAACCCTGGGTGTGACCAAAATACCGACCCAGGCCGGCGGATGCCGCCTGGGCGAACGCGAATCGGCCAGGCGCTACTGGCCCATTCTGCGCACATTTCCCAAGCCGCTGGCTCCGTATTTCGACCTGGCCAATGTCGGCCGCCAGCTCTGGCGCAGCGAAACAGGCGCGGCCACCGGGCACTGGATGGTCATGGGCCGCGACCACAAGGACAACCAGAAACTTCTGAAGCTGGTTCGCCCAGAGCAGTACGTCTTCGTGCTCAAAAGTTTTCCCGGCCCGCACGCCGTGGGCATTCCGGTTCCTGGACAGGACTGGACCGAGGAAATCCTGGCCGAGGCTGCGGCCTGCCTGGCGTCCTTTTCCCCCAAGGCCAAAAAACACGGGGAAGCCGTGGACGTGTCCATCGAACGCGGTGGAACGGTGCGCATTGTTTCGGTGCGCCCGGATCTGGCCCATGGCTTCGCGGACAACCCGACCTGGCCCCAGACGCGCGCGCAGCAAAAGGCCTGGGAGCGGCAGCTGGCCGAAGGATGACCGCTTCCGCGCCGGCTCGTATGGCGCAAGCTGGCACCGACCGGCTTTCAATCGCTCCAAAAAAACACTCCGCAAACCCGACGCAGACCGGCTCGTCCAATTTATCTTGCCCGCCGCCCTTGACTCTCGCCACGATACTGCCAATATCAGTACCTATTAATCGTGGACCATGACTTCCCCAACCAACCTGGATCGCATGGAGAAAGCTTATGAAAATGCTTATCGTCTACTATTCCACCTACGGACATATCCGCACCATGGCAGAAGCGGCGGCAGCTGCCGCCCTTGAAATACCCGGAGTGGAGGTGGCCCTGCGCCGCGTCCCCGAAACCCTGAGCGACGAGGTGCTGGCCAAGATGGGCGCCCTGGAGGCCGCCAAGGCCCAGGCCGACGTGCCGGTGGCCACGGTGGACGAGCTGGCTGAAGCCGACGCCATCTTTTTCGGCTCGCCGACCCGCTTCGGCAACATGACCGGCCAGATGAGACAATTCCTGGACGCCACGGGCGGGCTGTGGGCCAACGGCACCATGGTCGGGAAACCGGGCGGCGTCTTCACCTCCAGCGCCACCCAGCACGGCGGCCAGGAGTCGACCATCCTGTCCTTCCACACCTACCTCCTGCACCAGGGCATGGTCGTGGTCGGCCTGCCCTACGCCTTCCAGGGCCAGATGCGCATGGACGAGATCACCGGCGGCTCGCCCTACGGGGCCAGCACCATCGCCGGCGGCGACGGCTCGCGCCAGCCCTCGGAAAACGATTTGGAAGGAGTGCGCTTCCAGGCCAGGCATCTGGCCAAGATCGGACTCAAGCTCAAAGCCTGACCGTTTCTCGCAACAAACCCCGCGCATCCCTGGATGGCGGGATTTGTGCTGTCTGCTGACCGGCGCGGCGACCTTTGAGCCGCCGCGAGCCGGATCCGCTCAGTTCAAGCCTGAGTATCCCTTGCCTATGGCCGAGAAGGGCAGATCCAGGCCCAATTCCGGCACCTGGCTGCCGATCCAGGCAATGAACGTGTTGCTGTTCGGACCGGGAAAAGCCCTGTACTCCTGCGGCCTGGGATAGGCTCTCGCGGCCCGGTCCACGGCCTCGATCAACGCCTCGGCCTCATCCCCCCTGTGCTCCTTGAGCAAACGCGGCGCAGCCCCGTACCAATGGCGGTCCGGGTAATCCTGTTCGATGCGCACCACCGGCAAGCCCCGTGCAGCCCGCCAACCGATCACCTCGTAGACCGTGTAGGCGGATTGCCCGACCCCCTTGGCGGCGATCCAGGTATGAATGGCGAACCAGCCGCGCCAGCCCCAGGCGTCGGCGCCGTAGACCTGCAACACCGCCTCCCGGGTCTCGACCGGATCCGGAGCGATCCCGGCCGGCTCGCGACTGGCCGTGCGCCAGTCCTGATTTTGGGAACAGGCGGCCAGTAAAGCCGCGACGCACAACAGCACAAAACGCATCTTCATTCTTCCCCCGTCTCCGCGTCTTCCGACTTCACGACCTCGAAACCGCCGAGCAGCACCCGCACCACCTCGCTGGCCACGTACAACCCGAACAAACCCGTCATGTACGAGATGGATCCGATGGGAGCGCGCGGCCGCCCGCTGACACCCTGTTCCGGGGCTTCCTCGATGACGGGCTCGTTCTTGTTCAGCGCCGTCTCGGTGGAAAAAACGCAGTTCACTCCGGACGTCACGCCCCTGCGCCGCAGCCGCTTGCGGATGATCTGGGCCAGGGGGCACATGAAGGACTTTGAGATGTCGGCGGCCCTGATCTTCGACGGGTCGAGCTTGGCCGCCGCGCCCATGCTGGCCACCACCGGCAAGCCCGCCTCACGGGCGGCGACGATGAGGTTGACCTTGGAGTTGACCCCGTCGATGGCGTCCACCACCACGTCGAACCGCCCTTCCATCAGCCCGGGCACATTGTTCCCGTCCACGAACTGCACTCGCGCCTCCACGGCGCAGTCCGGATTGATGTCCAGCACCCGCGCCCGGGCCACCTCGGCCTTGGGCCTGCCCACGGTCGAATGCAGGGCGAAGAGCTGGCGGTTGATGTTGGACGCGCTCACGACATCGTGATCGAAGAGCACGAGGCTCCCCACCCCGGCCCGCGCAAGGGCCTCCACCACATAGGACCCCACGGCCCCCAGTCCGAACACGGCCACGGTAGCCCCCCGCAGACGGGCCAAGCCGTCCTCTCCGATGAGCTGCATGGTCCGGGCGAATCGCATCATAGTCTCGTTTCCTTCACGAATATTTTGAAGACCAATTCATCCGCGCCAGGGCTTGGCGACTTGATCCGTCAGCAGAGCCTCGAAACTCCTTCGCGGGCCTCGTAGAGACGAATCATCGCTGCTCCGAACACAGGCTTTTGCTTCGAGCGGGAGGCAATGATTCGCCAAACGATGCCTGGCTCAGTCAAACAGTCGAAGCTCTGCTGACGGATCAAGTCGCCAAGCCCGCGATACATCGTACCCTAATTCCAAAATAAAAAAATGGATTCCCGCCTTCGCGGGAATGCCCTTCTGGCACTCGCGCGACCTTTCTTCCGCAGTGGCAACATCTCGAAGCCCCGGTCCAAGGCCTGCCGGATCGCTTCATCCGCGACGGATCGGCTGTCTGACTGAGCCAGGCATCGTTGGGTCAATCGTCGCCTGCCGCCCGAAGCGCAAGCCGGTGTTCGAGAGGCGACGATTGGCCCGTACAAGGCCGGCGAAGGAGTTTCGATCCGTCGCGGATAAAGCGATCCGGCGGGCCGCCGCGCGGCCACATGGGGCGGGCCATGCGTCCCCCGTTGCAGTTCTCTTTTCGCGGGCCGTAAGCGGAACGGGGAAGCAAGGGCAGGCACGCAGGCCTGCCCCTACGGTTCATTCCGTCGCCGCGCCCAGGGCCTCGCAGCACCCAAAAAATGCCCGCGCGTTGGCCGCCGTCAGCGCCGCCACGTCCTCAAACCTTTCCCCCCGCAGTTCTGCCAGCGCCTCTACCACCAACGGCAGATAGGCCGGTTCGTTGCGCTCGAAATCCACGCCCACGGGCGCGATGGCCGGGCTGTCGGACTCCACCAGCAGCCTGTCGGCAGAAACCCGCACGCAGGCCGTGCGCGCCTTGCGATTGGCCGTGCGGGTGATGGAGGCGCAGACGGAAATGTGGAAGCCCAGTTTCTCGAACACGGGCACCATCTCGTGGGACCCGGCATAGGCGTGCAGCATCATGAACGGCGGCCTCTGGTCCATGGCCGCGACCAGGTCGGCCAGCCGCCCGAAGGCCTTGCGGCAATGGACGGTCACGGGCCGGCCATACCTGGCGGCCAGTTCCATCTGGGCCAGGAAGACCTCCTCCTGCTCGCCGTCGTTGCGCTCGGGCAGGGCGTTGTCCAGCCCTATCTCGCCCACGCCCACGGGGTTGGCGGCCACCAGTTCCTCCAGCTGTTCGAGCCACCCGGGGCCCCGCTTTCCCACGTACCAGGGGTGCAGGCCCAGGGACACGCAAATGTCCGGATGGCTGCGGCCAAGGCCCAGGACGTAGGCCCAATCCCCTTCGTGGGTGCCGTTGCAGCACATCATGCGCACCCCGGCGGCCCGGGCCCGAAGCAAAGCGGGCTCCAGGGCGTGGCGCAAAAAACCGTCCTGGAGGTGGCAATGGGCGTCCACGAGATCAGGAAGACCGGACGCCGTTGAAAATTCCGCAGTCTTCATGCCGTGATTTCGTCCCCGCATGTTGACTCCGTCCCCCGGCGTGCGCATGGAAAGAGATGGGCAAACAACTTCAGGGAGGTTGGAATGGAAAGCTTATTGTATCTGTTGCTGCTGGTCGGCATCTGGGTGGTGCTGATCAAGGTCGTGTTCCCGAAAATCGGCATTCAGGGCTGAGGCCCGGCATCGAAGAGCTGCAGTTGGCAGCCCAAAGACAAGGACAAGTCATGACCGCGACTCCCGCAGCTCGGCCATGATCAATCCCGCGAAGCCGCCGTCCGCGCCCCGATATTCCCAGCCGAGATGGGCGGCGCAGCGGGCGCACATGGCGAAACGCCACGCGTAACCCGCGAACCAGGTGAAGGCGTTGGTGAATTCCCCCTCGAAACGGCATCCCGGAGCCTGGGCAAAGCAGGCGACCTCGAAAAGAACGCCCGAGGGATTGAACAGGGCATGAACGTGCTTGCCGTCAACGCGTATACGGTCCCGCATCCGGGCCACGGGCAGGTCGCAGGTCCGGCAAAGCAGGGCCCTGCGACCGGAGTCGTCGGGTTCGGACCGATCCCGATCGGCCAGGGCGGGCCCATGAGCAGGGAAATCGCTTTCCCTGAATAGCAGGGAAGAATGCATCGCGGACATGCCCGGTCCAGTATCCCACTATCAACCGAAAGCAAAGAGGCCCCATGAGCATGATCGCCGCTCGCACGGCCCAGGCCGGGCTCGCCGCCCGCATATGGAACGTCCTGAAGGAAAAGGTCGGCCCTGGGCCGGCACACGCCATCCTGACCGAGGCCATCAGGTCCGACGCACAGGCGGCGGGAGCCGCTTTTGCCCGGCAGGCTTCAGGCACGCCCAGCCTGCGGCATTTCGCCACGGTTCTGGAGCGCTGGCGGGAGGACAACGCCCTGGCCGTCATCGACGTGACCCTGACCGACGCATCCCTTTCCTTCACCGTCACGGACTGCGCCTACGCACGCGCCTATGCGGCCATGGGCCTGGAGCCGAAACTCGGCGTCATCCTGTCCTGCTCCCGGGACGAACCATTTGCCCGGGGCTACAGCCCCTGCCTGTCCATGATCCGCTCCCGGACCATCATGCAGGGCGCGCCGGCCTGCTCGTTCATCTTCCACTGGAACGAACAACCTGACGAACAATAAAAAATCAAATAATCAAGATAGATAAATAAAAAACGAACAAAAAAACAGAAGTCGCCCGGACAGCCCGCCATGGATACCCACCCTTGGCGGGCTGTCTTTTTACAACGCCGCAAATGCCGCTTGTTCAAAAAACATCCTTTGATTCATGATGGTAAGCGATTTACGAACACCACGAACAAGCCAGGCCTCCTCTCTTGGGAATATGGAACATCCCGGACTCGGCGGCTGTTCCTTCCCTGTTCGCAACTCACGAAACAGCCAATTCTCCCGGCCATGACCCGCCGCTGTGCGCAACTCCTCCTGTTTTCCGTCGACACCGTTGAAAAGAACAGCAGATATTCAGGATAGTCCTTTTATTTCATACAATTGCCGTATTTTTGAACATATCGACATGATAAATGTCCAAGTGTTGCCAAACCCGAGAAAACTGTTCGTTTCCTGTTCAAAAACTGTCATCTTCTTGTGCGCAGGCAAAGCAAAGGGCCATCCCTCCCTCAGAAGGAATGGCCCTTTGCCCGTCATGGCGAACAGACGCTACGCTTCGTTTTTGATCCGCAAAAACCCGTCTCCCGAACGCACATGCATGTCCATCTGCGGGAAAGGGATCTCCACGCCGTTCTCACGGAATTTGACATCGATGCTCTCGCGAATCTCGGAACAGGTGGACAATCCCAAATCCACATGCCGCACCCAGAAACGCAGAATGAAGTCCAGCGAACTGGCCCCGAAGTCGTTGAAGATGACCCATGGTTCGGGACTCGACATCACGGCCGGGTGCTCGGAGGCCGCTTCCAGCAAGAGCCTCTTGACCAGCTGCACGTCGGAGCCGTAGGCCACGCCCACCAGCACGTCGCGGCGAATGCGCACATCGTTGCGGTGAGTCCAGTTGGTGACCTGGTTGGCGATGAGCGTCGAGTTGGGCAAAAAGATCTTGGCGTTTTCAAAGGTCTGGACTTCGGTGTTGCGGATGTTGACGTTCATGACCTTGGCCCAGATCCCGTTCACTTCAATGATGTCGCCGGGCTGAATGGCGCGGTCGAAGAGAAGGATGAGCCCGCTTATGAAGTTGCTGATGATGGTCTGCATGCCGAAACCGATGCCCACGGAAAGACCGCCGGCGATGACCGCGAAATTGGTCAGGCTGAGCCCCAGCAGGTTCACGCTGACCAGGCCGAAAAGCAGCCACAGACAATAGATGCCGATGCGCTGCAGCGAAGCCGCCGCGCCGTGGTCGATATTCTTCCAGCGCAAATTCTCGCTTTCCAGGACCGTTTTCCAGGCCAGGGCCAGGGAACGGACAACCTGAAACAGCAGGAGGACAACGCCAAGACGCAGGAAATTGAAGGAGAAGTCACCCCAGTTCAATTCCAGTGTCGACAGCTTTTCATAAACAACGTTGGTGCCGAGGTTGATCGAGACCCAGGCCATCACCCCGAGCACCACGACCAGCCAGACCAGAAGCGTCAGGAAGGTCACGGCCAGATCCGCCGCCAGGGCCTTGAAGCCGGTCTTGTCGATTTTTTCGAACACCACCCGCACCACGCTCGACGCGCCGATCCCAAGTTGCACCGCCAGGGCCCACACGCCCCACAGGGTGCTGGCCAGCACGGCCAGATTCCCCCAGCCGAGCACGGCCACGGCCACCAGGATAGCCATCGCATAGGGATGCGCTCGCCGGATCAGGCGTTCATAGCGCAGTTCGGGTTGGATCATGCCGAAGAAGAGGCTGCTGAGCACCACAAGGCAGATCCAGGAAAGATGCTCCATCCACTGGGGCAGGCGCAAAACGTCCAGCACCGCCACGCTGATGGACAAAAAGACCAGCGGCAGCAAAGGCTGCAAGCTGTCCTTCTGCAACCGCCCACGCACGTTGCGGAAAACCCAGGCCAGGGCCTGCACCCCGAGCAGCATGAGCACATGCGTGGCGGCCAGAAGCAGGGAGGTCTGCTTGACCTGTCCGGCCAGAAATGCGGCCAGCAGGGACAAGGCCAGGGACAGGCTGAGGATGCCGAAGGCCGACGTCAGACGGCCGCCCGCGCGGGCGTCTTCAAACACGCCCTTCAGAAAACGGTACGCGGCGAAACCGACAAATACGAAGGGCAGCCAGAACAGCACGAGCATCCCGACCCAGTCCCCGCCCTCCTGCGCCACAGAGGAATACTGGCTGACAAAAAGGGCTCTCAGGTTCGAAAACCAATCCACCAAGTCCTTGCGGATGTCATCGCCGGAGGCCGGCAACAGCCGGAATTCCTTGGCGTCCAGAAATTCCGCTTTCCAGATCAAGGGAAGCTGGGCCTGAAAGGTGGCGACCCACTCCGCTGTGCGGGTCTGGATCTCAACCATCTGGGTTTGCAATTTCTCCAGCCGCCCTCGCAGCTCCTGCGCCTGCCTGTCCACGGCAGAGACGCTCTTGCGCAAATCCTGAACATCCTCGCGCACGGACTTATCCAAGCCCGCCGACCATTTCCGCTCCAAATCCTCCTGCAGCGCGTCGACGGTGACCGCCTTCGTCCCGATCTCCTTGACCAGGGCCTCGAGAGGTTGGGCATCCTTGGCCAGGGTCAGCTGCAAATATGTGGCTTCGGCCAAGGCCACGCGCATGTCGTACGGATTCGTCTTGACCATCCGGGCCATGACCTCGAGGGTCTGCAGACGATTGCGGGCAGACTCGAGGGAAGCCTTGAAAGCCTCCTCCCGCGCCTCGAACTCCGCCTGCAATACGCTCACATCTTTCCGCACCCCTTCAATTTCATTGACCTTGGCTTGAAAGAAAGAGGAAAGGACCGTCACGCCCTCGGACGCCGGTCGCGCCTCCCCGGCCAAGGCGAGGCTGCCCAGGCAGAGCAGGCAGGCGGACGCAGCCGTCAAAATCATTATCTTTATCTTCATGTCTCCCTCAAACAAAGAGGCCACCCGTTCCCGAATGGCCTCCTATGGGTATGAGCCGTCAGGGTTAGAGGTATCCCCAGGTTTTGAGCCTGGAATAGGCGTGCTTGGCCATATCGCCCTGGGTCACGGCCTTCAGGTAACGGTGATATTCCTGGGCCGCGTTCTGTTTGTTCTTCATGCCCTCATAGGAAAAACCCTTCATGAAGACCGTCGTCGGGTTGCCGGGCAGGGTCCGCTCGTAGGCTGAAAAATCGGCCAGCGCCGAGGCATAGTCCTTGTTGAGGATGGAGGCCACGCCGTGCATGTGCTGGGCCTGGGCCTCGGCGGGATAGACCCGCTTCGCCCTGGCCGCGTAATCGGCGGCCCCCTTGCCGTTCTTCTGGGCGATCATGCACTTGGACATCATGACCAGACCGGCATAATCGTTGGGCGACAGCTTCAGCCCCTCGGCGTACCGGCCCTGGGCAACGGCGTATTCCTTGGCGGCCATGGCCTTGTCCCCTTCCTGGAAAAGCTTGAACATGGGCGCAAGCTTGCGCAACCGCGCCGTGGAGTCCATGTAGCGCTCCCTGTAGTCCGGCAGATTCCCGCTGCCGCCGAAGCGGGTGCGCGATCGAACCACGGCCATTTCGTAGCGTTCGGTGCTCATGGGATGCGAGGAGAACATGGCCTCGATGGCGCTGGGTTGCCGTTTGCTCATGGAACGCAGCACATCCATGAGCCCGACCATGCCCTGCGGCGTGTAGCCGGCGCCGACCATGTATTCCATGCCCAGCTCATCGGCCTGGCGCTCGTCCTCGCGACTGTATTTGGCCAGAAACAGGCTGGCCCCCAGTCCACCCACGGTCCCCGCCAGATTGCCCAGACTCTGGCTAGCCGAACCGGCGATAAGCGAAGCACCGCCCACCAGCGCGCCCAGAATCTTGCTCTTGGACATGCGCGCCGCCGTGTGCCGGGCATTGACGTGCCCCAGTTCATGACCGATCAGCCCGGCCAGTTCGGCTTCGCTGTCCAGCTCGGCCAGGATTCCGCGCGTGATGGCGATGCTGCCTCCGGGGAAGGCGTAGGCGTTCACATATGTCGCGTTCACGACGTTGAACTTGTACGGCATGTGCGCGCGGTGCGTGACCCGGGCCAGACGGGTTCCCACGCCGCTCACGTAGGCGTTCAGGGCCGCGTCCTGGCTCAAGCCGTAGTCGGCGGAAAATTGATGCGGCGCATTGACCCTGTCGGCCTGAATTTCCTCGCCTTCGCCCATGAGCATGAGCTGGCTCTGCCCGGTCACGGGATTGGCCGCGCATCCGGCCACGGCAGTGGATACGGCGGCCAGGGCGGAAAGCCTGATGAAATCCCGGCGGGTCAGGGTTCCCCGGTAGACGCGATCGTCGAATATCGAATTCATGGCCGGCTCCTCAGTTTAGATTCATGTTTCTCCTACACCACCAATCAATGGGCTGACAACCCGCGAATCCACCACCCGGCTGCGAACCACGCGGCAGGGAATTGTCCTTGACTCCTCACAAATAATCATTTCAAATATAAAATTGAAATGAGCATTTGATAACGGAGACACGATGACCACGAAGAAACCGGCCAAGGATAAACTGCTGGCGGCCGCATGCGACATCTTCACGGAAAAGGGATTCCGGGGAGCCACCGTCGCGGAGATCTGCGCCCGCGCCGGGACCAACATCGCCGCCGTGAACTATTATTTCGGCGGCAAGGAGCCCCTCTACCAGGAAGCCTGGCGCCATTGCCTGAAGGAATCCATGCGCAGGCATCCCCCGGACGGAGGCGTCAGCCCCGAAGCTCCGCCCGAGGAGCGCCTGCGAGGACAGATGAAGGCGCTCATGCGGCGCATCGCCGACCCCGGGAACAAGGATTTCCTCATCTCCCAGATGGAGATGGTCAATCCCACGGGCCTGCTGGAAGAGGTCATGCGCATGGAACTCATCCCGCTGCGCGAAAAGACCCTGGCCGCTGTTCGGGAGCTGCTCGGTCCGGACGCTGACGAACAGCGGGTCGTTTACAGCGAGGCCTGCCTCATCAGCATGTGCGTCCACCCGATGCTCATGCTGCGCGTACGGCAAAAGGCGAAGAAGACCGAGCCGCCCATGTTCATGAACGATCTTGAAGCCTTTGCCGAACACGTGGTCCGCTTCGCCCTGGCCGGCGTCCGCGCCACCAGCGCGGAGGACGCGTCATGAGGAGGCGGTCCGCGAAATGGTCCGGAACATGGATCGCGGTCGTGCTCGTCGCGGTCGGCCTGGCGGGGTGCGCAAGCGTCGGTCCCGATTACGCGCCCCCGACTCCGGACGCGCCCGCCGCGTGGAGCGCCCTGGAGCACGGCGGCCCGGCCCAAGGCGGGCGCACGGGAGACATCAGCCGATGGTGGCGAGCCCTGAATGACCCGCTCCTGACGGCGCTGGTGGACGAGGCCCTCCTGGCCAACCATGACGTGCGCGACGCCCAGGCCCGGTTGCGCGCGGCCCGGGCCCGGCGCGCGGTGGCTCTGGCCGGTTTCTTCCCCGGCCTGGATGCGTCAGGGAGCGGCAGCCGGGCCATGTCGAGCAGGGAAGCGGGCACTGGCCTGACCCGGGAAAATTACAACGTGGGGTTGGACGCCAGCTGGGAACTGGACGTGTTCGGCGGCGCGCGCCGGGACTTCGAAGCGGCGGGAGCGGACCTCCAGGCGTCCGAGGCCAGCGTGAACGCGGCCCAGGTTTCCCTCGCGGCCGAAGTGGCCCTGAGCTACGTGGAAATGCGTTCCCTGCGGCAACGGCTCCACATCGCCCAGGCCAATCTCGCCAGCCAGTCCGAAACCCTGCAGCTGACCCGGTGGCGGGCGCTGGCCGGACTCGCGGACAGCCAGGACGTCGCCCAGGCCCTCAGCAGCCGGGAACAGACCCGGGCGCAGATTCCGGCCCTGGAAACCACTCTGGCCGAAACCCAGCACAGCCTCGACATTCTCCTGGGCATGACGCCGGGTTCCCTTCGAAATCGCCTGGACGCAGGCGAAGGCCTGCCCCAGCCGTCAGAGAATATCGCCGTCGGCATCCCCGCCGACGTCCTGCGCCAGCGCCCGGACGTCCGGGCGGCTGAACGCCTTCTGGCCGCGGAAACCGCACGGGTGGGGGTGGCCGAGGCCGCACGCTATCCGTCCTTCACCCTTTCAGGCTCCGTCGGCCTCGAAGCGCTGACCCTCGGCGCCCTGGGGAACAGCGGGGCCGAGACGTGGAGCCTGATCGGCGGCATCACCGCGCCCATCTTCCAGGCCGGGCGGCTGCGCGCCCAGGTCGAAGTCCAGGACGCGGCGCGCGAACAGGCGCTGGTGGCTTACGAACAGACCATTCTCGAAGCCCTGCGGGACGTGGAGAACGCCCTGGTTTCCCTGGCCCGATCCGGGCAACGCGCCGAGGCGCTCAAGATCGCCGCCGGGGCCGCGCGGAACGCTGCGGACATGGCCAGGCAGCGCTACGCCTCCGGGCTCGTCGATTTCCAGCCGGTCCTTGACGCCGAACGCAACGCGCTGTCCACCGAAGACAGCCTCGCCAGCGCCAGCGCTGACAGGGTGCTGGCCCTCATCAGACTGTACAAGGCCCTGGGCGGCGGCTGGTCGCCGCAACCCGTCCCGACCGATACGGACACGCCATCAAAGGAAATTCCATGAACGATTCCCTCTCACCCGCCACCCAGAACGAGGCCTTGCGGCGGCTTCTCGAAACCCAGTCCGCCGGACGATCCAAGCGGCGCTGGCTGTGGCTGGCCGCAGTCCTGGCCGTCGCGGCCGGCCTGGCCCTTTTCCTGCTGCGCGCCGAGGAGAAGGCGACCGGCCCACGCTTCAAGACCGAGCCGGTCGTGACGGACAGGCTCGTGGTCACGGTCTCGGCCACGGGCAACCTCCAGCCCACCAATCAAGTGGACGTGGGCAGCGAGCTTTCGGGCATCATCGAGCAGGTCTATGTGGATGTGAACGATCAGGTCCAAAAAGGGCAGGTCCTGGCCAAGCTGGACCTCTCCAAACTCGAGGACTCCGTGGCCAGATCGCGGGCCAATCTGGCCTCGGCCAAGGCCCAGGTGCTGCAATCACAGGCCACCAAAGCCCAATCCCGGGCCGACCTGGACCGACTGCGGGAAGTGGCCCGCCTTTCGGGCGGCAAGGTGCCGTCAACCGGCGAGATGGATGCCGCCGAGGCGGACTTCAAACGCGCCGAGGCCGACGAAGCCATGTCCAGGGCCGCCGTCAGCCAGGCCGAGGCCGACCTGCGATCGGACGAAACCAATCTTCGCAAGGCCTCCATCCGTTCGCCCATCGACGGCGTGGTCCTGGCTCGGGAGGTGGATCCGGGCCAGACCGTTGCCGCTTCCTTCCAGGCACCCGTGCTTTTCACCCTGGCCGAGGACCTGGCCAAGATGGAGTTGCAGGTGGACGTGGACGAAGCCGACGTGGGACAGGTCCGCGAGGGCCAGAACGCCACCTTCACCGTGGACGCCTGGCCCGGCCGGAGGTTCGCAGCGGTCATAACCAGGGTCAGCTTCGGTTCGCAGGAGAAGGACAGCGTGATCTCCTACCTGACGGAGCTTGAGGTGGGCAACGACGACCTCTCCCTGAGGCCCGGCATGACAGGCACTGCCGAGATCACCACCCTGGTCCGGGAGAACGCCCTGTTGGTGCCCAATGCGGCCCTGCGTTTCACGCCTCCGGATAGCGGCGTGGAACAGGAAAAATCGGGCGGCAGCCTGGTCGGCGCGCTCATGCCCCGCCCGCCGCGACAGGCCGGAACCAAGGCCAAGGCCGCAAACGGTTCCGCCCCCCGCGTCTGGGTGCTCAAGGACGGACAGCCCGCAGCCCTGGAAGTCAGGACCGGCGCCACCAACGGTCGCATGACCGAGATTGTCGGCGGGGATCTGAAGGCCGGCATGGCCGTCGTGACCGAAACCCTGGAGGGGGCCCCATGAACGGCCCGGCCCTGATCCGGCTGTCCGGGGTGACCAAGACCTACGGCCAGGGACCGTCCGCCTTCCAGGCCCTCAAAGGCATCGATCTGTCCATCGACACCGGGGACTTCGTGGCCATCATGGGCCCCAGCGGCTCGGGCAAGTCCACGGTCATGAACATCCTGGGCTGTCTCGACACGCCCTCGGGCGGAAGCTACGAATTCCAGGGCGTGGCCGTGGAACGCCTGCAACGCGATCAAAGGGCGTTGCTGCGACGGCACTTCCTGGGCTTCGTCTTCCAGGGTTTCAATCTGCTGGCGCGCACCACGGCCCTTGAAAACGTGGAACTGCCCCTGATCTACCGTGGGCACGCCGCAGCCGACAGGCACGCCGCGGCCAGGGACGCCCTGTGCCAGGTTGGCCTGAAAGGATGGGAGCACCACACCCCAAGCGAACTGTCCGGCGGCCAGCAGCAGCGCGTGGCCATCGCCCGGGCCATCGTGACATCGCCCATGATCCTGTTGGCCGACGAGCCCACGGGCAACCTGGACACGCGCACCAGCCAGGAGATCATGGCTCTCATCGAATCCTTCAACCGCGACCGGGGCATCACCGTGCTCATGGTTACCCACGAACCGGACATCGCGGCTTACGCCAGACGCTTGGTGCGCTTCGTGGACGGACGAGTGGGCAGCGATACGCGCAGCAAGGAGGCACAATGATCTGGAACACCCTGCTTCTGGCCCTGCGCGCCATCCGCCGCAATCTGATGCGCTCCTTCCTGACCATCCTGGGCATCGTCATCGGAGTGGCGGCGGTCATCACCATGGTCACCCTGGGCAATGGCGCGACAAGGTCCGTATCGGACCAGATTGCGAGCATGGGCAGCAATCTGATCATGGTGGTGCCCGGCCAGCGCTTCGGCCCCGGCTCCGGCGGAGCGCCGAATTTCAAGAGCGCCGACGTGGAGGCCATCCGCAACCAGATTTCCGCCGCCGAATGGGTCGCGCCCGTGGTCAACAAATCCGTGACCGCCGTCTACCAGTCCAGCAACTGGGCCACCGTGGCCACCGGCAGCAATAACGACTACTTCCGGGCCGGCAACTGGGAACTGGCCCAGGGCCGCACCTTCAGTGAAACCGAGGAGCGGGCCGGCAAAGCCGTGTGCGTCATCGGCGACACGGTGCGCGAAAAGCTCTTCGGCGGCCAGAACCCCGTGGGCAGCCAGATCCGCATCAAGCAGTTCTCCTGCGAGGTTGTGGGGCTGCTCAAGTCCAAGGGTCAGTCGGCCATGGGCTCGGATCAGGACGACGTGGTGGTCATGCCCCTGCGCACGGTGCAGCGCCGGCTGTCTGGAAGCCAGGACATCGGCCGTCTGAGCGTCTCGGTCAGGGAGGGCGCCTCCATCGATGCGGCCAAGAAACAGCTCTCCCTGCTCCTGCGCGAACGGCGCAACATCGCCGAGAGCGAGGACGACGATTTCCGGGTCATGGACACCCGGCAGATCGCCGAAACCCTGACCAGCACCACCAAAATCCTGACCATGCTCCTGGGCGCGGTGGCGGCCGTAAGCCTTCTGGTCGGCGGCATCGGGATCATGAACATCATGCTGGTCTCGGTCACGGAAAGAACCCGCGAGATCGGCATCAGGCTGGCCATCGGCGCCCTGGAGCGGGAGGTGCTTCTGCAATTTCTCATCGAGGCGGTGGCGCTCTCCAGCCTCGGCGGGCTCATCGGCATCGCCCTGGCCACGGCCGCGTCCATGGCCCTCGCAGGAGTGATGGGGATACCCTATATCTTCGACCCGACCATCAACGTCGCCTCATTTCTGTTCTCGGCCGCCATCGGCGTCATCTTCGGCTATTTCCCGGCGCGGCGCGCGGCGGGGCTCAACCCCATCGACGCGCTGCGCCACGAATGAACCGCCGGGCCGCTCAGTCTCGGCTCTGGCGGTCCAGACCGCGATAATTGATGGCTTCGGCCAGGTGGGTGACCGTGAGCGTGTCGTCTCCGGCCAGATCGGCAATGGTTCGGGAGATGCGCAGCACGCGCACAAAGGCCCGGGCCGACATGCCCAAACGCTGCACTGCGCCTTCCAGGAAGTCGTGCTCCTTGGCGGTCAGGGGGCAGAAACGCTCCAGCCATTTGCCGGAGAGTTCGGAATTGGAGGAAAAATGCAGTCCGGCGTAGCGCTCCCGCTGCACCGCGCGGGCGGCGTTGATGCGTCCCTGCATGACGGCGGAGCTGATGCTGCCCTGCTCCTGCTTCAGATCGCGGTACGGCACGGCCGGCACCTCGACGTGCAGGTCGATGCGGTCCAGGAGCGGCCCCGAGAGGCGGGAGCGGTAACGCTGGATCTGGATGGGCGTGCAGGAGCAGTGGTGCTTCTCGTCGCCCAGGTAGCCGCACGGACAGGGGTTCATGGCCGCCACGAGCATGACGTCGCCGGGATATTCGAGGGATACGGCGGCTCGCGAGATGGTCACGCGGCCCTCTTCCAGGGGCTGGCGCAGGACTTCAAGCACATGCTTCTTGAATTCGGGGAGCTCGTCCAGAAAAAGCACGCCCCGGTGGGCCAGGGACAATTCTCCGGGACGCGGATAATGCCCGCCGCCAATCAGTCCGGCGTCGGAAATGGTGTGATGCGGAGAGCGGAACGGGCGCGTCACCACCAGGGGCTGCTCCGGCGGCAGCTTCCCGGCCACGGAATAAACCTTGGTCACCTCCAGGGCCTCGTCGAAGCTCAAGGGTGGCAGAACAGTGGGGATGCGGCTGGAAAGCATGGTCTTGCCGCTTCCAGGCGGACCGATGAAAATCAGGTTGTGGGAGCCGGCACAGGCGATCTCGATGGCCCGCTTGGCCCGCTCCTGGCCCTTGACCTCGGAGAAGTCGCGCCAGAAGCGCTCCCGCTCGGCCCACAGCCCCTCCACGTCGCAAACCAGCGGTTCGAGGCTTTCCTCGCCAAGCACGAAGCGCACGACCTGAGCCAGACTCTTGCAGGCGAAAACCGGCAGGCCCTGCACCACGGCGGCCTCCCTGCCGTTGGCTTCGGGCACGATCATGCCTCGCGCCCCCGCTTCACGGGCCCGCAGGGCCAGAGGCAGCACGCCCGGCACGGGCTTCAAGCCTCCGGAAAGAGAAAGCTCCCCGGCCATGTACAGACCGGAGAGCTTGCGCTGATCGATGACTTCGGCCCCGGCCAGAAGGCCCAGGGCCAGGGGGAGATCATAGCCCGAGCCCTCCTTGCGGATGTCGGCAGGGGCGATGTTCACGGTGATGCGACTGGGCGGCAGTTTGAAGCCCGAATTCTTGAGCGCCGAAAAAACGCGCTCCTTGGCCTCGCGCACCGCCCCCTCGGCCAGTCCGACCATGATGAAGGCCGGCATGCCCGAACGCGCAAGGTCCACCTCAAGCTCGATGGAGAATCCGTCGATTCCCAGCAAAGCGGCGGTGGAGACCTTGGCGATCATGCCTACTCCACCATCTGCCCGATGCGTTCCCAGCGGATGTCGGTCAGGCTGGCCCAGGACCAGTAGAGGATGAGCGCCTTGCCCTCGATGGTGTCGCGCTCCACGAACCCCCAGAAGCGGGAGTCGTAGGATTCGTCGCGGTTGTCGCCCATGACGAAATACTTGTCCTCGGGCACCATGACCGGCCCGAAATTGTCGCGCCGGGGCACGGACGTGGAGGAATCCACATGCTGGATATAGGGCTCTTGTTGCTCCACACCGTTCAGGAAAAGCTTCTTTTCCCGGATCTCAACCACATCGCCCGGCACGCCGATGACGCGCTTGATGAAATCCTTGGAGGGGTCCTCGGGGAACTCGAAGACGATGATGTCGCCGCGCTCGGGACCGTCACGCTCGATGACCATGGTGTTGGTGAAGGGGATCTTCACGCCGTAGGCGAATTTGGTGACCAGCAGATGATCGCCGATCTGCAGGGTCTGGAGCATGGATCCGGACGGGATCTTGAAAGCCTGGACTACGAAGGAACGGATGAAAAACGCCAGAATGAGCGCCACGATGAGCGCTTCGGCGTATTCTTTGAGCATTGTCTGCCAACGAGGGTTCATGTCTACCTGCCTGGTACGTGATCTGCGGATGCAGTTGTTGTCGAAAGGAATCTATTCGTCTGATTGAAGGGCCGCCAGGAACGCTTCCTGCGGAATCTCCACGCTGCCCATGCGCTTCATGCGCTTCTTGCCTTCTTTCTGTTTCTCCAGAAGCTTGCGCTTTCTGGTGATGTCGCCGCCGTAACACTTGGCCGTGACGTTCTTGCGCATGGGCGAGACCCGCTCACGCGCGATGATCTTGCTGCCCACGGCCGCCTGGATGATGATCTCGAACAGCTGGCGGTGGATGACCCGCTTGAGCTTCAAGGCCAGGGCCCGGCCTCTGTAGGCCGCGTTGGAGCGGTGCACGATGACGGCCATGGCGTCCACGGGCTCGGAATTGATGAGCACGTCGAGCTTGACCAGATCGGCCACGCGGTAATCGATGACCTCGTAATCCAGGGAGGCGAACCCCTTGGTCACGGACTTGAGGCGGTCGAAGAAGTCGTAGACGATCTCCGAGAAGGGCAGCTCGTAGCTTATGACCACGCGGGTGGACGTCAGGTAGCGCATGTCCTTCTGGATGCCGCGCTTCTCCTCGCACAAGCCGAGCACGTTGCCCACGTAATCGTTGGGCACGTGGATCTCCATGCGCACGAACGGTTCGGCGATGGAGGCGATCTTCTCCTGCGGAGGCAGATTGCTGGGATTGTCGATGTCAAAGGTCGCGCCGTCAATACGGGTCACTCGGTAGATGACCGAAGGAGCCGTGGCGATGAGCCTGGCCTGGAACTCGCGCTCCAGGCGTTCCTGGATGACCTCCATGTGCAAGAGGCCCAGGAAGCCGCAGCGGAAGCCGAAGCCCAGGGCCTGGGAAGTTTCCGGCTCGTAGTACAGGGCGGCGTCGTTGAGTTGCAGCTTTTCCAGGGCGGACTTCAGGGTGTCGTATTCCGCCGGCTCCACCGGGTACAGACCACAGAAGACCATGGGTTTGATGGTCTTGAAGCCGGGAAAGGGGGAGTCGGTGGGATTGTCGGGGTCGGTGATGGTGTCGCCGACCTGGGCGTCTTTAAGCTCCTTGATGGCCGCGCACAGAAAGCCGACCTCGCCCGCGGCGAGTTCCTTGATGTCCGTCGGCTCGGGGGAGAACACGCCCAGCTTGGTCACCTCGAACTTCTTGCCCGTGGCGCACATCTGCACGCGCTGACCGTTCCTGACCCGCCCCTCCAGAACCCTGAAAAGCACCACCACGCCCTGGTACGAATCGTACCAGGAGTCGAAGATCAGGGCCTTGAGCGGCGCGTCGGTGTCGCCCTTGGGCGGCGGCACCCTCTCGACCAGACGTTCGAGCAGATCCTCCACCCCAAGCCCCGACTTGGCCGAAACCTTGGCCACGTCGGTGCAATCGATGCCGATGACCTCCTCGATCTCCTCCGCCACACGTTCGGGCTCGGCGCTTGGCAGGTCGATCTTGTTCAAAACCGGCAGCACTTCCAGATCGTTGTCCAGGGCCATATAGACGTTGGCCAGGGTCTGGGCCTCCACGCCCTGGGTGGCGTCGACCACCAGGAGGGCTCCGTCGCAGGCGGCCAGGCTGCGCGAGACTTCATAGGAGAAATCCACATGGCCGGGCGTGTCGATAAGGTTCAGGATATACTTCCGGCCATCCTTGGCCTTGTAGGGAATGCGCACGCTCTGGGCCTTGATGGTGATGCCGCGTTCCTGCTCCAGTTCCATGCGGTCCAGATACTGGTCTTTTTTCTGGCGATCGGAAATAAGCCCCGTCTTTTCCATTATCCGGTCGGCCAGAGTGGACTTGCCATGGTCAATGTGGGCTATGATGCTGAAATTTCGGATATGTTCTTGTTTTGCCATATGTCCTGTGTTGGGAGAAAAACTTGCGTTCATTGCGGGTAAAACGTTTTTTCATATTTGATTTCCCCTGGGATGTCCAATGGACGCACCGGAGTCCCGTTTTCAGAAAAAACCGAAAAAAACAAAGAAAATCAAGGCAGTCTGGCTGCAAAAAGAAGCTCGCGGTCGTTCCGGTGCGCGGGAGAAGGGCGCGAACAAAACTTGAGGACTTTGGAAATCAACGATAGGACCATTTATCCCATCACCCGCGACCAGGCTGGCGTCATGCCCAAACTCAAAGCATTGCTTCTGCACCCGGACCCGCAAGTCCGGTCCCAATTGCGAGACATGCTCTCCCCTGTCAAGGAGATCGCCGTGCTCGGGGAGGCCGTGTCCTCGTTCGAGGCGCTGGAGATGCTGACCTTCATTCCCTACGATGTCTTTTTCATGGGCACGGACCTGCCGCACGGAGTCAGCGGCATGGAATTGGCCGCGCATCTGGCCCAGGGCGACGATCCTCCCGCGCTCATTTTCCTGGCCACGGAAGAGGATCAGGCCTTCACCGCCTTCGAACTCGGCGCCGCCGACTACCTGCTCTGGCCCGCGAACGCGAACCGTTTCGCGCGCTCCATCGAGCGCCTGCGGCCGCTGCTTCCGCGCAAGAAAGCCGCGCCGCCGACCCAACCCCTGCAGTCCCGTCAGCACATCAGCGAAGAGACCGTACAGCTGTCCATGGGAGACGACGAGGAAGAGATCTTCGTCAACGCCCTGCGCCAGGCCTGGGACATGAGCCGGGAGAGGTCGCCCGAGATCGAGAAACTCCCCGTAAACCAGGAAGGCCGGCACATCCTCATCCCCTACACCCAGATCGTGTATGTGGAGGCCTACGAGGACTACAGCTTCGTGCACACGGCCCAGGACCGCTTCCTGACCTCCTACCGCCTGAAGAACCTGGAGGCGCGGCTGCGGCCCCATCGCTTCTGCCGCGTGCACCGCAAGTACCTGGTCAATCTGGACATGGTCACGGAAATCGCCTCCATGCCCGGCGGCAACTTCATGCTGCGCACGGCCGGGCGCAAGAAGATCGAACTTCCGGTCAGCAGGCGGCGCATCGGCGAACTGAAGAAAATTTTGCAGCTCTAGCGGCGCTTACCTGCCCTAACAGGCCATTAGCCGAGAATGGGCTTCCACCGAATACTAAAATGAGTACATACTATGGAACCAGGCATGAAACGCGGCCTGCCGCGCAAGGAGAACGCCATGAAAGAAGCCGACATGGCCTATAACGAGGAACTGGTCTTCCGCCCCCTGCCCCAGCTGGTCATCGAGGCCAATGTCAACCCGCAGGAATTCGCCACGGCCCAGGCCTCGGCCAGGGCCGACTTTCTCGACTACTGGGAGGACGCGGCCCAGGAGCTGGACTGGTTCCACAAATGGGACACGGTGCTCGATGACTCCGAAGCGCCGCGCTACCGATGGTTCAAGGGCGCCCAGTGCAACATCGTCTACAATGCCCTCGACCGCCACATCGCCACGGCCAACAAGAACAAACTGGCCCTGATCTGGGAGGGCGAGGCAGGAGACACCAAGAAGTACACCTACTACGAGCTGTACCGCGAGGTGAACAAGCTGGCCAACGCCATGCGCTCCCTGGGCCTGGGCAAGGGCGACCGCGTCATCCTCTACATGCCGCTCATTCCCCAGACCATGATGGCCATGCTGGCCTGCGCCAAGATCGGAGCCGTGCACTGCGCGGTCTTCGCCGGATTCTCGGCCAAGGCCCTGCGCCAGCGCATCACCGAGGTCGAGGCCAAGCTGGTGGTCACGGCGGACGGGTTCTATCGCAACGGACGCATCGTCAATCTGAAAGCCACGGTGGACGAGGCCCTGGTGGCCGGATGCGACTGCGTCGAAACCGTGGTCGTGGTCAATCGCGCCAAGCTCGACGTGGACATGAGCGAGGCCCGCGACATCTGGTACGACGCCCTGGTTCGTCAGGAGCGTTCCGACGCGGCCACGGAGATCATGAACGCGGACGACCCGCTCTTCATCCTGCACACCTCCGGCACCACCGGCGAGCCCAAAGGCATCGTGCACGGCCATGCCGGATACATGGTCGGCCTGCACCGCTCGCTGGACTGGGTCTTCGACATCAAGCCCACGGACATCTTCTGGTGCACCGGCGACATGGGCTGGATCACCGGCCACAGCTACGTGGTCTACGGTCCGCTCATCGCCGGCACGACCACGGTCATGTACGAAGGGCACCCCCTCTATCCCCAGGCCGACCGCATGTGGGACATCGTAGCCCGCTACGGGGTGACCATCCTCTACACCGCGCCCACGGTCATCCGCATGCTCATGCGCTATGGGCACCAGTACCCACGCATGCATGACCTCTCCACCCTGCGCCTCTTGGGCAGCGTGGGCGAGCCCATCGCCCCGGACACGTGGCTATGGTTCTACAAGCATATCGGGCACTCCCAATGTCCCATCCTCGACACCTGGTGGCAGACCGAGACGGGCGCCTGCATGATCACGCCCTTCCCGGTCTCGGTCTTGAAGCCCGGCTCCGTGCATCGGCCCATGCCGGGCGTGGAGGTGGACATCGTCGACGAGGACGGCAATCCCGTCGAGAACGGGGTCGCCGGCAATCTCGTGCTGACCAGGCCCTGGCCGTCCATGATGTTCGACATCTACGGCAAGCCCGAACTGCACGACGCCACCTACTGGCCCCTGGGGCCCGGCAAATACTGGGCCGGGGACATCGCCACCCGCGACGAAGACGGACTGATCTGGATTCACGGCCGCTCCGACGACGTGATGAACATCGCCGGGCACCGCATCGGCAACGTCGAGCTGGAAAACGCCTTCCTGGCTCACAAGGCCGTGGCCGAAGCCGCCGTGATCGGCATCCCCGACAAGATCAAGGGTGAGGTGGCCAAAGCCTACATCGTGCTGCAACCGGAATTCGCGGCCCTGGACGACCACAACGAAATCATCCGCATGCTCAAGACCCACATCCGCAAGGAAGTCGGTCCCGTGGCCGTGATCCGGTCCATGGAATTCGTGGAGGCCCTGCCCCGGAACCGCGGCGGCAAGATCGTGCGCCGGGTCTTGAAGGCCAGGGAAGCGGGGGTGCAGGTCGATTTGAGCGCCGTGGTGGAAGACTAGGCACCTTTAAAACCATGGTCGAAGCGCTTATTCCGAAGCACGGTGGCTACCGCAGCCTCAAAAGCTTTCAGGTGGCGCAGCTGGCCTATGACGTGACGATGCTGTTTTGTGAAAAGTTTGTGTCAAAGCGCAGTCGCACCCATGATCAAATGGTCCAGGCCGCCCGCTCCGGAGTGCAAAATATCGCCGAAGGCAGCCAGGCCTCCGGAACATCGAAAAAGATGGAGCTCAAGCTGACCAACGTGGCGCGGGCCAGCCTGGAAGAACTGCGTCTGGATTACGAAGATTTTCTGCGCCAGCGCGGTTTGCCCATGCTGGAACCCGAGCATCCGGCGCTGAAGCGCTTTAAAGAGAGGCGCTGCGAAAAACTGGAAGATGTGCGGCAGTGGGTGAAGGAAGAGATAAAGGCAATGGACGAACACGGACTATCAAGGACCGGCACGGACAAAATGCAAAACGTCCAGGCGGTTCCGGGGTCCGTGCCCGTCCGTGTCAGTCCGTGCCGGTCCATAGGGTCCATTTTCCCTCTTTCCCCCGAAACCCTGGCCGCCAACGCCGCCCTTTCCCTCCTGAACCTGGCCTGCCATCTCCTGGACCGCCAGATTGCCGCCCAGGCTGAAAGCTTCCTTCAGGAAGGCGGCTTCACCGAGCGGCTGCACCGCGTCCGTTCGCGGCAGCGCATCTTCAAAAAATAACCTACCCAAGTCCGCCGCGCAGCATGTCGGCGTACAGCCGTGCCTGTATATACTGCGCCAAGGCCGCCACTGCCCGGTCGCAGACCGGGAAGACCGGCACACCCCCGGCCATGAGCGCATCGCGCAATGGGTCATAGAGGCGGCCGCCGTCGATGACGCCGATAACGGGTTTGTCGCTGCGCCTCACCACCTCCGGCAGCAGCTTTGCAATGCCCCCTTCGGCGTGCAGGTCAAAGGCCGGGACATCCGTTTCGGCCAGGGTGTGCATGGCCGGGGACAGCGGGTCCAGGCCCAGGACCACGGCGTCAACGCCGGGATCGCACGCCAGGATGGCCGCGATGCGGGCGTGGGCGTCGTCATCGGCGGCGGGGTTGATGTCGAGGGGGTTGACGATGCCCACCAACGCGTCCAGCCGTTTTTCGCGCAGCACCACGGCGATCTTGTCCACCGTCTCGGCGGCGAAGGGCGCAAGCTGCATGCAATAGTCGTCGCTCTGGATGGAATCGGCCATGCCCACGGCCTCGAAGCCGGCCCCGCTGACCGCCGCCAGCCGGTTGCCGCGGATCTTCTTGCTATACAGGGTTTCCGCCAGCAAAAAGAGATCCTGGAACTGGTTGAAATTCTGGGCCACGATGGCCCCGGCCTGACGCACGCAACTCTCGCAGACCATGAAATCCCCGGCCAGAGACGCGGTGTGTCCGCTGGTGGCGGACTTGCCTTCCGGTGTACGCCCCGCCTTGTAGAAGACCACTTCCTTGCCCGCCATGACGGCCTCGCGCACGGCGCGGCAAAAGGCCAGCCCGTCAAGGTCGCTGAATCCCTCGGCGTAGACCGCGATGACATCGACCTGGTCGCAGTCCTTGAAATAGCTGACCATGTCGCCAAGGGTCAGGTCCGTCTGGTTGCCCATGGAGATCATGTAGGCCGGGGCCAGCTCCGGACACTGGCTGCTGCGGTGCAGCATGAAGGCTCCGCTCTGGCTGACCAGGGCCGCGCGGCGGTAGGGCTTGCCCCGGTCGCGGGGCAGCTTCTCCTCGGGGATGAACCAGGTGTCGTAGCCGCCGGGCCGGGAGATCACGCCCATGCAGTTGGCGCCCAGAAAGACCGGGCCCCCGTCGCCCCTGCCGTGGGCCGCGTTGATCCGCGCCACCACCTGGGCGGCTCGTTCGCGGCTGTCCTCGGTCTCGCCCATGCCACCGGGGATGAGCATGACCGCATGGGCCGCATCCCGGCTGATGATTTCCTCCACCAAATCCGGCACCTGGGCCGCGCCCACGGCCACGACCAAAAGATCGAGCTTGTGCGGCAGGGCGGCCAGATCCGGCACGCACCGCACCCCGCTTTGATCCGGGGCGCCCTCGCGCAGGATGGTGACGCCTTGGGGATCAAAGCCCTGGGCCAGGATGTTCTCCAGGATGATGCGCCCGAAATTCCTGCGCGTGGCCGAAACACCGATAATGCCGATGCGCTGCGGGTGAAGGAGGCTTCGGATCTTGCCCACCGGACGCGCAATGGGCCGCGCCTCGGGCAGGGAAAAGCGGCACATGCCGTCCAGCGGCACCATCAGATAATCGGTGAAGGCGAAGGGGTTGACCTCCAGCTCTTCGATGACGAAGGGCGCGTCAGGGTTGCCCGGCGAGTAGTAATTGGCCATGGCCACGAAGCTTTCGAAGCATTCGATGAGCTGCTCGTCGGCGACGATACGGCGCTGGCCGCGGGTCAATCCGGCCAGCTTCTTATAGGATATGGTCTGGCGGAAAAGCTCGAAAAATGTCTGGCCGTCGGTCATGAGGGTGGACGCGGCCACGATGGCCTGGCCCTTACGGAAGCGCTGGGCGTAAAGCTCCGTGTCCGTACCGCCCAGACCCGCGCTTAAGACCATGCCGAACTCGCGCGTACGCCGCAGGCCAACGATAAGCTCGTGGCCAAAGGTGTCGGAATCCGGCGGCATGAACTGCACCTGCAGCACGCCTTTCACGTCCCGGCTGATGGCCGCCACCAATGCCTGACCGCTCAAGTTCCGGTAGGAGGGCGGCGCGGCGTCAGGGTTGCGCTCGATCCAGGCCGCATAATTCTCCGGCACCTCGTAGAGCATCCGCCGCTGGGCCGAACGCACGCTCTGAGGCGTCTTGGCCACAATCCGCACCCCGCCAACCTCGGTCTTGTGCACGATGGTCGGGGAAACGATCTTGAGCACGGCCTTGTCGCCGGGGATGGCCGTCAACTCCTCATCGGAAGGCCTGGCCCCACGCAGGAGCAGGTTGGCCTGCGGCGGAGTCTCGGCCCCGGACGCGGCGAGCAGGGCGTACACTTCGTATTCGTAAAGGAAATCGCGGGCCTCGTCGCGGGCCAGCTGAAACAGGGCCGTGATGGCGTTGAAATCGATGAGGGCGGATGAATTCACGGGCGCTCCTTGGCGGCAAAGATGCACCGCATCATGCCCGGAGCGGGAGTATCGATCAAGGGCGGAAAAATCGAGAAGAACGCCTGAGAGCTTGGCTAAAGGCTTGTGCGGCGAAATGCGCCGACATCGCAAAACTATATTTCAGTGAATGGCAGAAAGTTCAAAAACTCAATACGAAAAAAGAGTCTGACTAAACTCCCCCATTTCGACCAAAATAACAAGCCCCCGTAAGTTAAAGTACGAGGGCTTGTCGGCAACAACGATAATTTCTCAGTAAATTCTGCGAATTACTACTACGGGACAAGAGTACAATCAGCCAAAGCCCCATCAGTCATATTCGCCTCAAATGTATAACCAGACACAACAACGTTACCTATTGTGTAACTACCATCAGTAAAGGAAATTGTTCCATTCGGCAAAACAGATAGATCTTTTGCCGTCATAAGTGTCCCTGGAATAGCACAAGTTTCATTATTCGTACTATTCGCGGCGAAAAGAGCCGCAGCCTCATTCATACAATTTCTCAAATCAGCTTCACATGCACTCTCTGCCGCATTCCTCTTATACTTCGTAAACTGCGGAATCGCGATCGCCGCCAAGATGCCGATGATGGCCACGACGATCAGAAGCTCGACCAGGGTGAAGCCTTTTTCATTTTTTCTGAACCGGTTCATACAATCCTCCAATAAAGTTGGGTTGAGATATCCATGCTTGTGAGGGGCTACTATCACTATCCGTGCCAAGGTGTCATTCCTTTTGTTTTGTCTTGGGCTGATTGCGAGGGCAACATCCCGGCGACCTGAGCCGAAGTCATTCCCGCGAAGTCTGGCGATGGCGCGAAATTCCGCATTTTCAGATGGTTAAGAAAGGCATGGTTCCCCGCATGCCCGGAGATGATTTGCGTAATGCGAGGGTGTTTTTTTTGTTGCGGAAAACAAACTCCCTGCTTCCGCGGAACCCAGCGCAGCCGGTATGCTGTGGGTTTGGCCATAGATTGACAAAATTTGTCAGTTCGGACCCATTTTTTGGGCCGACTCCGCCCATCCTTGACTTGCGTCTCAGATGACCTAAATCAGAAGGGCTGAATTCAGTCCATCAGATATGCGGGATGGATCCAGGCCTCGACCGAGTGGAACGCCTGCTGTCCCAGCCACGCAATATACAATAGAACAATAAAGAGGAGGAACAATGAACTTCCAGACTGTTTCCCGGACCCGCACCGATGTGCAGGCGACCAACCTTTTCCTGCGCGGGGTCTATAACTGGATGAGCCTGGGACTCGGGTTGACGGCCCTGGTTGCCTACGCCGTGGCCACCACGCCCGCCATCGCACAGGCCATCTTTGCCAACCCCATCTTTTTCTGGGGCCTGATCATCGCCCAGTTCGGCCTGGTCATGGCCATCTCCGGGGCCGTGCATCGCATGTCCGCCGGCACCGCCACGGGCCTGTTCCTCCTGTACAGCGCCCTGAACGGCGCCACCCTGTCGTCGATCCTCATGGTCTATACCGCCGCCTCCATCTTCAAGGCCTTCATCGTCTGCACCGGCATGTTCGCGGCCATGAGCGTCTACGGGGCCACCACCAAGAAGGACCTGACCGGCTGGGGCAGCTTTTTGTTCATGGGCCTCATCGGCATCATCATCGCATCCATCGTCAACATCTTCATGGCCAGTTCGGCCCTTGATTTCGTCATCAGCGGCATCGGCGTCCTGATCTTCACCGGCCTCACCGCCTACGACACCCAGAAGCTCAAAGTGATGGGCGAATCCGCGCCCATGGACGACACCTTGGCCGTCCGTCGCGGCACCATCCTCGGCGCATTGACCCTCTACCTTGACTTCATCAACCTGTTTCTCTTTCTGCTCAGGTTCTTCGGATCTTCCCGAGATTAATCCCGGGGCGGCGCCAGCCGCCCTTTTCCTTTTTCGGCGCAAACCATGACCCCTGATCGAATTTCCCGTCTGCAAAGCCAGTTCCCGCACATCCTGGGCCCCTTGAGCAAGGCCTATGCCCGCATCATGCGCCTGCGCGCCGGGCTCTACGCCACAGGCAAGCGCGCAGCCTGGCGGCCTCCGGCCCCGTGCATCAGCGTGGGCAACATCTCGTGGGGCGGCACGGGCAAGACCCCGGTCGTGTCCTGGCTGCTGGACTGGGCCCGAGACGAGGGGCTGCGCCCCACCGTGCTGACGCGGGGTTACGGCGGCAAGCCGCCGCACCTGCCCTATGCGGTGCAGCTTTTGAGTCCGCCGCGCGAGGCGGGGGACGAGCCGCTCCTCTTGAAACGCACCCATCCCCAGGCCCAGATCCTGGTCGACCCCAACCGGGCGCGGGCCGGCAAGATCGCGGCCAGGAAAATGGCCGATCTGTTCGTCCTCGACGACGGATACCAGCACCTGCGCATAGAGCGCGACCTGAACCTGTGCCTCTTGTGCCCGCGCGACCTGGACGAGGAGTGGAACCGGGTCATCCCCGCCGGTTCGTGGCGCGAGGACGTGTCGGCCCTGGCCAGGGCGGATGCGTTTCTGATCAACACCATGTTCGACGACGACGGCTGCCTGGAGACCATCGCGCACATCAAGCTGGCCATCCTCGGCAAACCGATCTTTTTTTTCCGGGTCACGGCCAGGGGCGTGGCCAACGCCCTGACCGGCGAGGCCCAGGACTCTCTTGACGGACGCCGTTTCCTGCTGGTCACGGCCATCGCCAATCCGGACAAAGTGTGTCAGACGTGCAAGACAGACCTTGGCGAAAAGCCGGTCCGTCACCTGATCTACCCCGATCACCACCCCTTCGGCATGTCCGACTGGCAAGCCATCGTCGCGGCCGCCGAACGCAACGACTGCTCGCACATCGTCTGCACGCCCAAGGACGCCGTCAAACTGGCCCCCTTTGCCGACGACCGGCTATGGACGCCGCAGCTGACGACATCTTTTTCCACCGCCGGGCCCACATCCTTCCGGGACTGGCTCGGCGATCGCTTTCACAACCTACCATGGACTTTACATGCCCCCGAAAAAACCGACTAAAACAAAATTTTCCAAGAAAAGCCTCCTGGCCGCCCTGCGCCAATCCGACGCGCCGTTGCGCACCAAGAACATCTATGGCCTGTTCGACGCCGACGCCTCCCTCAAGAAAGTCATCAAATCCACCCTGGCCCAGATGGTCGAGAGCGGAGAAATCGCGCAGATGGGCAAGAGCTACGGCCTGCTGGACAACTTGCCGCGCATGACCGGAACCCTTGACGTGCGCCGCTCCGGCGTGGGCTACCTGATCCCGGAAGACAAGCGCCAGAAAGACCTCTTCATCCACCCCGGCAATTTCGGCGGGGCCTGGCCGGGAGACAAGGTCGTCGCCGTGGTCGATTCCTCGCGCAAAAAGGACGCGCCCGAGGGCCGTATTGTCGAGGTTCTGGATCGCGCCACGCGCGAACTCCTGGTCAGGGTCAGCCGGCGCGTCCATCAGGACAGCTATTTCTGCCACCCCACGGATTCGCGCATGCCGTTCTACACCGTGGTCGATACCAGCGGCATTCCCGACCCCGAAAAGGGCGACATCCTGAGCGTGAGGCCGGAGGAAGAGCAGGAGAAAGGCCTGTGGCGCTGCACGGCCCTGCGTCGCCTGGGTGAGGAACGGGACCTGGCCACCCAGGAACTGCTGGTCAAGACCGGCTACTCCATCCCGGAAGTCTTTCCCATCCCGGTGCTGAAACAGGCCGAAGCCCTGCCCGACGAGCCCTCCCCCGCCGACTGGGCGGGCCGCAACGACCTGCGCAAACTCGCCCTGGTCACCATCGACGGCGAGACGGCCAAGGATTTCGACGACGCTGTCTATGTGGAACGACAGGAGAACGGATACCGGCTGGTGGTCGCCATCGCCGACGTCGCCCACTACGTGGCTGAAGGCTCGCCCCTGGATATCGAGGCCCTGGCTCGCGGCAATTCCTATTATTTTCCGCTCTCCGTGGAGCCCATGTTCCCCGAGGCCCTGTCCAACGGGCTGTGCAGCCTGCGCCCGCACGTTCCGCGTCTGGCCATGGTCGTGGACACGCCGTACTCGCTGGACGGCGAGCCCGGCGCGCCGCGCCTCTACAACGCCGTGATCACGAGCCAGGCCCGCCTGACCTACAATCAGGTGCAATCCGCCCTGGACGGTTCTCCGGACCCGGACACGACCCCGCTTCTGCCCATGCTGCGCGACGCCGAGGAACTGGCCAAAATCTTCATGCAGCGGCGCATGGACCGCGGCTGCCTGGACTTCGACATCCCCGAGGCCCAGGTTCGCGTGATCGAGGACATCGTCAGCGTGCACGCCGGAACCCGGCTTTTCAGCCACCGCCTGATCGAGGAATTCATGATCGCGGCCAACGAACGCGTGGCCGAATACATGGGAGCGCGTCATCGCGTCTTCCCGTACCGCATCCACCCGCAGCCCGATGAAAAGAAGCTCGAAACCCTTTCGCGCATGCTCTCCCACACCAGCCTCGTGGACCGCCTGCCCAAGAACATGGACCAGATGGGGCTCCAGCATATCTCCCATGCGGCCAAGGGCACGGACATCGAGTATCTGGTCAACCGCCTCATCCTGCGCACCATGATGCAGGCCCAGTATTCACCGGAAAACGACGGCCATTACGGCCTGGCCTCCACCGCCTACTGCCACTTCACCTCGCCCATCCGCCGCTACGCGGACCTGCTGGTGCATCGCAGCCTCAAAAGGCTGATCGCGGGCGAGCCGGAAAAATTGAGCGCGGACGAGGTGCAAGGGATTTGCGAAGGGCTCAATGCCCTGGAAAGAAAAGCCATGGAAGCGGAGCGGGAGATACAGAAAAGATCGGCCATCCTTGCTCTGGAAGACAGGATCGGGGAAACCATGCGCGGAGTGATTTCAGGCGTGGCGGACTTCGGCTTCTGGGTGGAGCTGCTGGACATGCCCGTGGACGGGCTGGTCAGACTCGCGACCCTGGACGACTTCTACGTCTTCGACCCGGAACGCCAGGACCTCCTGGGCCAACGCACCGGCAAGACCTTCGCCATGGGCCAGACCCTGGACGTGATGCTGGAAGCGGTGAGCCTGGAGCGGGTGGAGATCAACTTCACGTTGCCGTGAATTTAGTTCAGTAGAATGTCGGGTAAGTACAGAAGTGTACCAACATTCGTACTATGACATGCCCATTCCCACGGACTTGCTCTCAAGGTAGATGCAATTCACTTTTCCCGTCATCAAAAAGAACAAAGGCGTGGATCCCCGCCTGCGCGGGGATGACTCGGGTGGGACGATTGAGTAGGGCGTGCATTTGCTTGAATCTCCACCTTCGGAGCATTGACTCCGAAATAAGACACTAGTGTTTCGTCATTCCCGCGCAGGCGGGAATCCATCTCCCGTCATCATATAAGGCCAAACCGCTCTTTCACGAAGACGGCAATACCGCAGCCGCAATGAACGGACAAAAAAACTATTTCGTCTATATCCTCGCCAGCAAACCCAATGGCACCCTTTATACGGATATGACGTCCAACCTTGCGGCCCGCGTCTGGCAACATAAAAACAACATTGTCGACGGGTTCACCCAAAAATACACCATTCACAACCTTGTTTATTTTGAGGAACACTTGTCACCAAATGACGCAATCCTGCGGGAAAAGCAGATCAAGAAATGGAAGAGGAGCTGGAAAGTCAAGCTGATCGAGGATAAGAATCCCGAATGGAAGGATTTATGGGAAGAAATCTCAACGCGGTGAAATGCAAATAAAGGCATGGATCCCCGCCTACGCGGGGATGACTTCGAGGCGGCACGCAGCGCGATCGAACAACCCACTTGCCTCCACTTCCTCAACGTTGTGCTTACCACAATACTACCCGCGCATCACACCGTGTCATTCCCGCGAAGGCGGGAATCCATCTCCTCCTTCACTTCCCGATGCAAAACCCGTCAAAGACGGCATTCAGCACTTCCTCGGAAGTGATTTCGCCCGTGATTTCGGCCAGCATGGCGCAGGCCGTGTCCAGGCGCACGGACAGGATGTCGTAGGGCAGGCCGGCGGACAGCTCGTCCAGCAACAGCCCCAGCTCTTCCACAGCGCGGACCAGGGCCGTGTGTTGGCGCAGGTTGGGCACCAGGGCTCCCTCCTCGGGTGCGCCGTTGGCGGCCACCATGCGGCGTATCGCGGCCAGCAGGCCGGAAACGCCCTGTCCGTGCTTGGCGGACAGGCGGCAGAACTCCTTTTCCTTCCAAGGGCTTTCCCCGGTCCAGGAGGGCTCCGTGGCCAACAAGTCCATCTTGTTGGCCACAACCAGAAGATTGCCGGTTTCCGCGGCCAGATCCAGATCCTCGGCCCCCGGTCCAAGCTCGGAATCGATGACCAGCAGCACAAGGTCGGCCTGGGCCAGAAGCTCCCGGCTGCGCTCGATGCCCATCAGCTCCACGCTGTCCAGGGCGGCGCGCAGTCCCGCCGTGTCCACCAGGCGCACGGGCAGGCCGTCGATCTGCACCGCCTCTTCCAGATAATCCCGCGTCGTGCCCGGAATGTCGGTCACGATGGCCCGGTTGATGCCCAGAATCGCGTTCATCAGGCTCGACTTGCCCGCGTTGACCTGCCCGGCCAGGACCACCAGCGCCCCGTCGCGCCAGCAGCGCCCCCGGTCGTAATTATCCGCCAGCTCGACCATGGCTGCGCGGGCCTCGGCGACCCGCGCCTCAAGATCCTGCGGGGCAAGACACTCCACCTCGTCTTCGGGAAAGTCCACGGCCACGCACAACTGCACGCGCAAAGCCTCGAGCCCTGAACGCAATTCGCCGATGCGCCGCGCCAGGAGCCCTTCGAGCTTGCTGCCGGCCAAGCCCACGGCCACGCTGGTGGGCGCGCCCACCAGTTCCATGATCGCCTCGGCCTGGGTCAGATCCATGCGCGAGTTCAGAAAGGCCCGCTTGGAAAACTCGCCCGCCTCGGCCAGCCGCGCCCCCCCGGCCAGACATGCCTCCACCACGCGGCGCAGTATGGCTCCGCCGCCATGGCACTGCAACTCCACCACGTCCTCGCCCGTGAACGAACCCGGACCGGGCATGAAGGCGACCAAGGCGTCGTCCAGAAAATTGCCCGCCGCGTCACGCAGCCGCCCATGATGCAGACGATAGGGCTTGAATTCCGCAAAGCCCGGACGCGAGGAATGAAACAATGCCCTGGCGATGCCCCCGGCGCGTGCACCGCTCATGCGGATGACGCCGATGGCGCCCTGCCCGGGAGGGGTGGCTATGGCCACGATGGTGTCGTTTGTCGTGTTCATGATAAAAAAAAGCGGGCCTGGGGCCCGCTTGAAGTTAAGATTGACGCGCCTGGGCGCTTTCCTGACGTTTCGGGGGCCGGCCGGCGGATTTGCCGCGCTTGACCGGCAGGATGAGAACCCTCTTCATGTGTCCTTCGCCCTTGCTGCGGGTCTGCACGCCGCGATCATCCTGCAGGGCCATGTGCACGACCCGGCGGTGAAATGAGGACAACGGTCGGGTGCTCTGCACCCTCCCGGATTTCTTGGCCTTTTCGGACAAGAACTGGGCAATGCCCAAAAGCTGCTCTTCCTGCTTCTGCCTGTAATCACCGGCATCGAGCTGGATGCGCGGGCTGTGGGGCCAGGACTTGGAGACGATGCGGTTGGCCAGATACTGCAGGGCGGTGATGGTCTGTCCGTCGCGACCGATGATCAGGCCCGAATTGTCCCCGTCTTCGATATGCACAGTGACCGGGCTGGCCGAGGCGTCGATGGTCAGGGTCACGTTGTCGGCGATGGGTCGCAGCAGCGCGGTCACGATCACGCGGATGTCGGCCTCCAGACGCTCCACCTCATGGGCGGAAAGAGCCGCGACGGGGCGGGAATCTTCATCGTCCTCGAAGTCCACGACCGCATCGGCCTTTATCGCGTCTTCAGGCAGCAGTTCCTCCACGCGCGGCGCGGGGGCGGCTTCGCGCTTGACGGCCACCGGAGCCTCGCTCTGCGCAGGAACGTCCGCGGCCTGGTTCAGGCACCGCCTCCTGGCCCGAACGGCCGCTTTCTTTGCGCCAAGACCGAATATTCCGGACGACCCGCCGCTGACGATCTCAATCTCCAGGGCATCGCGCTCCACGGCGAAAAAACGGCATGCATCGTCGATGGCCTGATCCACGGTCTTGGCCTGGAAATCCTTGTACGTATTCATCCAAATCTCCTTCACGTTGCCGGAAAATCAAAAAGGGGGTCCGGGCGGCGTCCGGGCAAAGGACGCCGCGCCATGAACGCCGCTATTTCGATTTCTTGATCATGTACGACTGCTGGGCGATGGACAGCACGTTGTTGACCAGCCAGTACACAACCAGACCGGACGGGAAGTTGAGGAACAAAAACGTGAAAATGACGGGCATGAACATCATGATCTTGGCCTGCATCGGGTCGCCCATGGGCGGGGAAAGGCGCTGCTGCAGGAACATGGTCGCGCCCATGACCAGAGGCGTGATGTAGTACGGGTCCTTGGCCGAAAGGTCGGCCAGCCAGACCAGATCGGTGAAGGGCAGGGTCGGGATGAAGGCTGCATGCCGCAGCTCGATGGCTCCGAGCAGGGCCTGATACAGGGCGAAGAACACGGGAATCTGCAGCAGCATGGGCACGCAGCCGCCCGCCGGATTGACCTTGTAGGTCTTGTAGAGTTGCATGATCTCGGAATTCATCTTTTCACGGTCGTCGGCGTACTTCTCACGAATCTTGGCCATCATGGGCTGGAGCTTCTTCATCTGTTCCATGGACTTGTAGCTCTTGTGCGAGAGCGGCCAGAACAGGAGCTTGATGATGATGGTCAAAATGATGATCGCGATGCCGTAATTGCCGACATAGCCGTACAAAAATTTCAGGAACTGATTGAGCGGCTTGGCGATGATGTCGAAAAAGCCGTAGTGCATGCTGCCCTTCAAGTCCTTGGGCATGATGGACAGGTCCTTTTCCGTCTTGGGCCCGAAATAATAGGACACGGTGCGCAGCTGCGTGATGCCCGGATCAAGCAGCACCTGATCGGCCACGGTCATGCGGTAGACGTTGTCTTCGAGCTTGGCGCGGGCGAACATGTCCGAAGAGGTCGGCACCATGGCCAGCAGGAAATAGTTGCTCTCGATTCCGCCCCACTGGGCCGCGGCAGGCGACTCCACCCCGAGTTGCAGATCCTTCTGGCTGTCTTCCTCGGTCAGGCTGCCTGCGGTCATGTAGGCGACCTTGGTCAGGTTGTATTTGTCGCTCTCGGCCGTGAGCGGGACGCTGGACACGGAAAACGCCAGGTGGCCCTGAACCTGGGCCGTGGTGACGTTGGTGATCTTGACCTCTTCCTTGACCTCGTAGGTGCCGCCGGTGAAGGTCAGCACCCGGTCCATCTGCACACCGCCGACAACGCCGCTGAGTGCGATGGTTCCGCTCTGGCCGTCGGACAGGTCCAGATCACCGCCCTGCACGGTCCACTCGCCCTGGGCCCAGGTCGGCAGGGAGTTCCAGATCAGGCCCATGGGGGCCTTGGTCACGGACAGGGGAGTGACCAGATCGATGTTCTTGGAATCCGGGGCGATTGTTTCCTTGTAATTCTTGAGCTCGAAGCTCTCCAGCACGCCGCCGGAGGTGTTGATCACGGCGCGGTACAGCGGCGTGTCCACGGCCAGCCTTTCCCCCTGGGCGGGAGTGAACTGCACTGTCGGGGCGGCGGAAGGCATCTGCGAACCGGCCTGGCTGACGGGCGGCGCGACCTGCTCAGGCGCGGAAGCGTTCTGAAGGGGAGCCTCCGGGGGCGTTACCGGCGGGAACATGTAATTCCAGCCCAGAAGCACCAGCAGGGACAGGGAAACTGCGAGGATGACGCGCTTGTTGCTATCCATTGATTTCAATCTCTCTTTGACAAGTTAGGGGAGGGAACCGGATCGTAACCACCGGCACACAGGGGATGACAACGTAATAAACGCCAGAGTGCAAGGCCCATCCCCCGAAAAATTCCATGAGACAAGACGGCCTGCCGGGCATATTCGGAACACGAAGGAGTGAAACGGCAACAGGGGGAATAGAGCGGGGATATCAGATACTGATACAGGGAAAGAATACGTACGAAGACATGGCGCATGGAAACTCCGCAAAGACCTAGGCCGCTCCAACCCGGGACGCGATTTTTGTCATCAACGGGCCAAGTTCCGAGGACACCTGCGCAAGGTCCATGGAATCCACGCACACGCCCCGTTTGGGCACCACGACAAGGTCCGCGCGCAGACGAAAATCGTGCTGATGAAGCCGAAAAAACTCCCGGACCAGACGCTTGACCCGATTGCGTCGCACGGACTTGCCGATTTTTCTGCTCACCGTCAGCCCAAGACGCCAGGACAGCCCGGCATCTTCCCGCTCGAGCACAAAGAGGGTGAAACTCTTTGAAAAAAAACGACGGCCCCGGTCATAACAGCTACAAAACTGGGGCCGTCTCTTCAGTCGATACGAGGGAGGGTAGGTTAGACGGCTAATCTTTTTCTTCCCTTGGCTCTTCTGCGGCGCAGCACTGCCTGTCCGTTCTTGGTCCGGGAACGAACCAGAAAGCCGTGACTTCTCTTGCGCTTGGTGGTGCTCGGTTGATATGTTCTCTTGCTCATTTCGTTTCTCCTTCAAAAAAAGTAAACTGGGAAAGTAGCCGCAAATAATCAATGCGTCAAGATGCCAAGCACTCTTGGCCCCTGGACAATTCCGCCCGCTTCCACCACACTGCCCGGAGCAAGGAGAAAAAGATGTTTTTCCATACCCCCGACTGGGAAATGGCCCTTTTCCGGTGGATCAACCAGACCTGGCAGAATCCGCTTTTCGACGTGCTCATGCCGCTGTTCTCAAGCCATGCCGTGCTCTGGACGCTGGCCGTGGTGCTGGCCGCCATCGGCCTCAAGCTGGGGCGGGCCTCCATGACCGTCGTTCTGGGCCTGGCCTTGAGCATCGGTGCATCCGACCTGACCTGCTCCCTGATCAAGGACAGCGTGGGCCGGGTGCGCCCCTATCAGAGCGTCGGCGAAACCCGCTTCCAGCAATCCGGGACATGGGCCGCGCTGCCACAGGACTTTACGGCGACCAAGCGGCAGGGCTCGTCCTTCCCCTCCGCCCACGCCGCCAACTCCGCCGCCGCCGCCCTCGTCCTTTTCGCGGCCTTCCGCAAAAAGGGCATCTGGGCGCTGCCCCTGGCCGTGGGCTATTCACGCATCTACCTGGGCAAGCACTTCCCCATGGACGTCCTGGCGGGCTGGGCCACCGGGCTGGCCGTGGCGGGAGTCCTGCTGCCCCTCTATCCGGCGCTCTGGAGCCGCTTGCGCTCGCGGTGGATCAGATAGAGGTTGCGCGTATAGATGATGGAGCCCGTTGACTGGCCGACGATGAACACGATGTCGCGGCGCAGGATGGCGTAGATCAGCAGAAAAAAGCTTCCGAGCAGGCTGAAGTACCAGAAGCTTATGGGAATGATGCTCTTTTTCTCCCGCTCCGAGACGATCCACTGCCAGAAAAAGCGCATGAAGAAAAAGGCCTGGCCCGTGAAACCGATGGCCAAGAGCCACCACTGCGTCGTCAATTCCATGTTCCGCCCAAGGCGCGTCCGCGCCGCATAAAGAAAGGTGTCCTGCCCCGCCTTGCGGCCCACGGCAAAGCCGCAAGCGCGCAAAAAAGGGATCGGCCCCGAAATGTCATTCCACGTTCGTATCAGAAACCACGTACCCGATGTGCCGCTTCTGCATCCAGCGCACCGCGAGCAGATCGTAGGCCGAGGACCAGGCCCGGTCCCAGATCCCGTACTTGGAGACGCCCTTGCTGCGCGGGCGATGATTGACCCTCACTTCCGCCACCTTCGCTCCCTCGAGCTTCATGAGCGTGGGCAGAAAACGGTGCATGCCCGTGAACATGGGGATGCGCCTGACCATCTCGGCACGCATTACTTTAAGGGAGCAGCCCGTGTCACGGACAGTTTCACGGCTGATCCCGTTGCGCACCCAGTTGGCGAAACGCGAGGCGTAGCGCTTGACCACGCTGTCCTGACGCTTGGCCCGCCAACCGATGACCATGTCCACGCCCTGGGCGTAGACATCGAGCATGGCCGGAATATCGGCGGGATCGTTCTGCAGGTCGGCGTCCAGGGTCACGACCACGTCGCCGCCCGCATAGCGGAAACCTGCGGCAAAGGCCGCGGACTGCCCGCAGTTCCTGGCAAAGGATAAAAAGCGGACGCGCTCGTCCGCTCCGGCCAAAGCCCGAATCACGCCCAGACTGGAGTCCGTGCTGCCGTCGTCCACGAGCAGAAGCTCATAGGCGCAGGTCAATCCGGAAAGGCTGCGGGTGATCTCCGAGTACAGATCCTGAAGATTTTCTTCTTCATTATATACCGGAATAATTAGAGAAATTTTATTAATTGTGTTTTTCATAAGAAAAAAGTGAATATAGCATTTGACAAGCGTTGTAAACCTACATAGAAAGCTCTTCTCACATGGCGCGGGGTGGAGCAGCATGGTAGCTCGTCGGGCTCATAACCCGAAGGCCGTAGGTTCAAATCCTGCCCCCGCTACCAAAGAAATCAAAGGCTTAAGAGCAAAACTCTTAGGCCTTTTTCTTTTCCCCAGCCGCGCGGATTCGCCCGGCCCATTTCCACGATCAACAGAAAGCCGCCCGTTCTTCCCGAAACCACCAGAGATTCGCACGACCAGCATCATCATCGGATGCAGGAGTCAGCCCATCCTCCGACCCGCAGCACGGCCAGGGGCGGCTCGTCGGACTCATGTGGGCTTTTACATTCCACCCCAACCAACTGTTTTTCAGCGTCTTCCAGTTCGTAGCCCATGAATCCCACACATTCGCGTTCATAACCGTGCATAAACGCGCATTACCGCGTGTAGACGCGTGTAGATCGCGTGTAGAAATCACATCGTGTTTATTGCTCTGGCACGGTGTAAAAAGTCCACCGCATTTGCCCGTGCTTCTCTAATTTTTTGTTTTTATACAATTTATTTAGCAATCGCGAGGCCTGATCTTCTGAGAGGTGGCACAGATCCACCACATCGGCGCGTTTAATTTGCCCATGTTGCCGAGCATAGCTCAGGATCATCTGTTCGTTCTGCAGGGCGGAAAACGCCGCCTGTCGCGTATAGGCCGCTTTGTCGCCCGCATTTCGATAGAGCGAGGCGGACAGGGTGTAGCTTCTGCCTCTGGCCGCGCCATGGGCTTCCACCAAACCCCGTTCGATCAGGGCTTCCAGAGTTCGTTTGGCCGAAGCCGCGTCCCTTTGAATTTTGCCCGCCAGTTCTTCAACGGTCAGACGTTTCAGTTCCCGCAGCACGGACAGGGCAATGAGGCTATCCACAGGCATTTTGCCATTCTGCCGATTTTCTTCGTCCACAATGAGTTTCAGAAAATCCAGATCCGCTGCCCCGATCAGCAAACGCAGCACAACGGAATGAGCGCCGGTGCGGGAGTAATCGGGCAAGGCGCGACCAAAGCGCAACATGCCACGATAAATGGTGTCCACGCCGCGTCCGGAACGTTCCACGATGCCGATACGTTTCATGGCATCGGCCAGGACGGGGTTACGCGGGCGAGGCTCCGTGGTCAGGATGTTGGCCAGGGTCACGCCTTCGACCAGACCGCCCGGATTGCTGACCACCAGCGCGTCATTCTCCAGCCGTACATGTACCGCGCCCGGCTTATGATAATCCCGATGGATCAGGGCATTGGCCACAGCTTCGCGGAAGGCGTTCATATCCACCTTGGGCACGGGCACGCGGAACATGCCGATACGCACTTCCTCTTCCGGGTTGTAGGGCCGAAAATTCGTTTCCAGCCAGTCCAGAGCCTTGAGCAAGGGAAAGCTCCGGAATTCATTCAGTTTGACGGCTTCCTGCGCCATGACCTGAAAAGCCAGTTCATGCGTAGGCACCAGCTGGCGCAAGGCGGATTCCCGGCCAATCAGGAGCAGGCCGGTCAGGGTCGGTACGCGGGAGCCATCCGGTTGCCGTTGAGTCAGCCGCAACACGCCGTCCAGATCGGCGTCTTCCAGTTCCAGCAAGGATTTGTCGCCGCCAAAAATTTCCACACTTTGACGAAGACGTTCGCGCTCCAGCGGGTCCAGATCCGCGAGGGTCGCCCCGGCAACAGCGTGTGCGGACACATCCAGCAAGCCAAAGGTGCTGGCCCGGCTGAGGCGGTCATGGGGAAGCATGGGCGCACATTCCGGCGTGCCGTCATACTTGAGTCGTCTGCGCAGGTACACGCCTCCACTCGTGGCTGTTTCTTGCGAACTTTTGGGGACGCTGATCCTGGCCACTTTCACGCCGCTGACTTCCATGGCTTCCACGGCCACAGCCAATGAAGGAGATGTGCGGGCCGCGACCAAACCTGTCAGACCATCCAGAGGAAAGTGAGTAGCATGCAGCCCCGTGGGCGTACCGTCGTCTTCCACGCCAAGCCAGACTTCGCCGCCGTCTGCATTGGCCAAGCAGACAATGGCCTCGATAAGATCCGAGTCCGAAAGGCGCTTGCGGTCGCTTTTGAACTCAACGGTCAGGGTTTCCTTGGGTGGGATGAAGGCGCTCATGGGATTTGGTCCACGGTGGTTGTGCTGGCTTCGAGCAAGGGCGTGACGCGTTCTTCTCTGGTACGGGTGTCTTCCCAAAACTGTGCCGCCATGAATAAGCGGACAAGCCGAGTCTGTCCATAAGCACCGGTCCGGCTTGGGCCAGGTACCTACCATTCTCGCGATCGTTCGAATCAATATGGATGGCTCAGCCCATCCTCCGACCCGCAAACGCCGCCGCGAGGATGACGATCATGCCTACCACGGCGTGCGGGGTCACGGCGGCGCCCCGGACCAGGGCGGCCAGCAGCACGGCCAGGGGCGGGGTGAGGTAGGACAGGTAGCCTATGAGCGTCATGTTGCCGCCGGTCACGGCCCTGTTCCAAAGGGTGAAGGACAGCCCCAGCGGCACCAGCCCCAGATACAGGGCCGAAAACAGGGCTTTGGCCGGAGGCAGGGCCTGGGGGCCGCTTGCGGCGTAGACCAGGGCCGAGAAGAGGGCGGCCAGAACCGTGAAGGCGGGCATGTAGTCGCGGGTGGGTTTCAGGCGAGACAGGGCCAGGGAAAAGCTGCTCCAGATCAGTCCGCAACCCAGCGCCATGAGGTAGCCGGGCAGGTACCTCGCCTCGAATTGCAGGCCCTGGCCGCCGGACACGACCATCCCCGCGCCCGCGAGCCCGGCCAGGGCTACGGCCAGGACGGACAGGGACAGGCGCTTTTTGTCCAGAATGGAGGAAAAAACGACGATCCAGAAGGACCAGGTCGTGGTCAGGATGGCCCCTTCCACCAGGGGCGCGTGGTCGAGGGCCAGATAATACAGGGCGTGGTAGCAGAAAATCCCTGTCAGCCCCAGGGCGGTGAGCTTCATGTCCGGCCAGGGGATGGCCCGGCGCCGGGAAATGACCATCTCCTGCGCAGTGAGATACAGCGCGGCCGGAACAAAGCTGAAGAAAAGCAGCTCCGTGACCGAGAGCCCCTCCAGGCCGCTGCCCGTGGCCGCCGGCAGGCTGGCCCAGCACAGCACCGCACCCAGGGCGTACAGGTAGGGTTTCATGGGCATCCTAAAAAAGCTTGCTGCCGATCTTGGCGTTGACCGCCGGAGAGACAAAAGTCGCCTCGCCGCTGTCCCTGCCCGGGTACTGCACGCCCAGGACCAGCACTTCCGAGACCACAGCCCCCATGGGGCGCGGGGGAAAATTGAGCACCGCGAGCACCAGCCGTCCGATGACCTCGTCCAGGGGATGGGCGGTGAAGCGTCCGTAGCTTACGCGCTGACCGTATTTTCCAAAATCGATGACCATCCTGTAGGTGGGTTTTGGCGTTTCGGCGCAGGGCTCGGCCAAAACGACCCGCCCCACGCGGATGTCCAGGATTCCCAGGGATTCTTCAAAATTCACGACGGTTTTGAGCTCCGAGGCCACGACAGTTCTCCTTGGCTGCTAAAGGGTGGGTCAATTGGGCCAGGCCTGTTTGAGCGAGGCCAGGGCCAGGGTCAGGCCCAGGCAGACCAGCACGCCTCCGATGCCCCGCTCCACGTGATGCCGACAGGAGGCCACCGCCCGCTGGGCCGGGGCCGAGGAAAAGGCGCAGGCCACGAGGATGAACCACGCCAGGTGCGCCAGAGACATGAACGCTCCGTACCCAAGCTGGACCGCGAGCGAGGTGCGCGGACTGATGACCTGCGTGAACAGGCTGACCACGAAGAGCGTGGTCTTGGGGTTGGTGGCGTTGGTCAAAAAGCCTGTGCGCAGGGCGCCAATGTCGGAAAGCGCGGGGCGGGGCGGGGTGCCGCCGACGACCGGCCTGGCCCGGATCATGGATATCCCGAGGAAGACAAGATACGCCGCCCCCAGGTACTTGATCAGGTTGAAAAGCACGGCCGACCGGGAAATGATCAGCCCCACCCCGAGCAGGCTGTAGGCGACATGCACCAGCACGCCCAGGCTGATGCCCACGGCTGTCAGGATCCCAGCCCGGCGCGACATCATCATGCTGTTGCGGCTGACCATGGCGAAATCCGCCCCCGGACTGATGACGGCCAGAACGGTGATGGTGGCGACGGTGAAAAGTTCGAGCATCTGTCTCCTCGACGGACGGGTTCCGCGCCCGCCGACGCGGGCGGACGCATGGTCTGTACGCCCAGCCCCGTGCGCAGCGCAAGTCCGGCGTTCTTGCGGCTTGTCCCTGGAGGCGATCTCGGGTAATCCTTCTCGTTACTGATCGCAGCCCAGGATCAAGGAGTCTTCATGTCCATCCGCGCCAAAGTGTTCACCATCATCCTCGTCCTCTTCGCCTCCCTGGGCGTGGCGGATTTTTTCGTGCAGCGCTTTGTCGTCTATCCGAGTTTCCTCGAACTTGAAAATCACGAGGCGGGGCAAAACCTGCAACGCATTTTTCACGCCATCGACCGGGAAAAATATCATCTGGAACGCATCTGCCGCGACTGGGCGACCTGGGACGACACCCACGATTTCATGACCACGGGCTCGCAGGCCTACAAGACGAGCAATCTCTACGATGAGGCGTTGGACAGCATCGCGGTCAACGTCATGATCTTCTGCGCCCAGGACGGACGCATCGTCTGGAGCAACGCCCGCGACACGGACCAGGAAGCCGACATGCGCCTTGAGCTGGTCCAGGCGGAAAGCATTCCCCCGGACCATCCGCTCATAAACCTGCCATCCGGGGATAATGGCGCGAAGGGGGTCATCAACACCGAACACGGCCCCATGCTTTTCGCCACCAGGCGCATTCTTCGCTCGGACGGCAGCGGTCCGGCAAACGGCTTCCTGACCGTCGGCCGATTCGTGAACCCGGCCATGGTCGAAACCCTGTCCGAACAGACGCGCATCTCATTCGATGTCGTCTACCCCTACGTCGAGGAAAGGATGGCCTGCGGCACAACCGGACTCACGCCCGCAAGCATGGATGGTCTCGACTACCTCACCCGCAAAGACGGGAAATACGTCAGGGTCTGCAGCGCGTACAACGACCCCGAGGGACGGCCCATTTTCGGCATCCAGTATCTCTTCCCCCGGGAAATCACGCAGAAGGGCATTGCCAGCATCCGCTACGCCATGGTGCTGGTGATCTCGTCGGGGCTGATCGTGCTGGTCATGCTGAACGTCCTGCTCCAGGCAGTGGTCCTCAAACCCCTGCAAAAACTGACCAGTCACGCCGCCAGGCTGCGCCGGGAGGAAGACTATGCGCAGCGCCTCGACCTGCGCCGGGATGACGAGGTCGGGATGCTGGCCGAGAGCTTCGACAACATGGTGCAGACCATCCGCGAACGCACCGAGGATCTCAAGCGGGCCAACGAGCAGCTGACGCTTCTGTCCATGCGGGACGGCCTGACCGGAATTCCCAACCGCCGCATGTTCGACGACTCCCTGAAGCAGGAATGGCGCCGAGCCATGCGGGACAAAACGCCCGTGTCCATCATCCTGGGCGATGTTGACTTTTTCAAGAATTACAATGACGCCCACGGGCACCTGCAAGGGGATCAGTGCCTCATCGCCGTGGCGGCGGCGCTGCAGCAGCAGATGCAGCGTCCGGCGGACCTGGTGGCGCGTTTCGGCGGCGAGGAATTCGCCGTCATCCTGGCCGATACCGACGCCGGCGGGGCCGAACATGTGGCCAAGTCCCTGCTTCGGGCGGTCGCGGATCTGCATCTGGAACACGGCGACTCCGAGGCGGCGTCCTGCGTGACCATGAGTTTCGGCGCGGCCTCCATGGTTCCGCAACCCTCGGACGGTGACGAAGGCATGGGCGAACTGCTGCGCAGGGCGGACCGAGCCATGTACCGATCCAAACGCCTGGGCCGCAACCAGGTCGTGGTCTGGAGCGACGAGCTGCGGGAATCGCCATCTCTTTGATGCTCAACGCCGCGCCGGAAATTCCGGCGCGGTGCCATCTTTTTCATGACCTCGGCCCCACGCCGTAAAGGACATATATGACTTTCGACTCTTTCGGACTTCCCCCCGCCCTGGTTCAAACCCTGAGCGCACGCGGACTCGCCGCGCCCCTGCCCGTGCAGGCGGCGGCCATGCCCGCGCTGATGGCCGGAAAATCGGCCATGCTCGTCTCCCGCACCGGTTCGGGCAAAACCCTGGCCTACCTGCTGCCCATCCTGGCGGGCATCGACTCCGGCAGCCAGCACGTACAGGCCGTGGTCCTGGCCCCGACTCACGAACTGGCCATGCAGATCACCCGCGTGGCCACGGAACTTTCCCGCGAGGCCGGACTCGGCGTGCGCGTTCAGGCCCTGATCGGCGGTGCCGCCGCCGGCCGCCAGATCGAAGGGCTCAAGAAAAAGCCCCACCTGGTGATCGGATCGGCCGGGCGCGTGACGCACCTCATGGAGCTTGGAAAACTCAAGCTCAAGGAAACCGTCTGGCTGGTTCTGGACGAAGCCGACCGGCTGCTCATCGAGGAATCCTTGGAGCACATCCGCAAGATCACGGGCCAACTGGGCGCGGAGACACGCTTCGTCTTCGTCTCCGCCACCGAAGGCCCGGCCACGACCCGCATCGCCCGCGCCCTGGCCCCGGACCTGTCGTTCGTGCGTGCGCAGGACGGGATCAGCCCGGACATCCGACACTGCTACCTGGTCTGCGAGGAGCGCGACAAGATCGACTGGCTGCGCAAGGCGCTGCGCGGGCTCTCCCCCGAACGCGCCCTGGTCTTCGCGCACCGCGGGGCAAGCGCCGAACGGATGGCCGAACGCCTGGAGCACCACGGACTGTCCGTGGCCGACCTGCACGGGGCGCACGACAAGTTCCAGCGCCAGGCCGCCCTGGACGATTTCCGCAAGGGCAAGGCCCGGACGCTCATCGCTTCGGACATCGCGGCCCGGGGACTCGATATCTCCGGAGTGGAGCTGGTGGTCAACGTGGACGTGCCGAGCCAGAGCCGCGACTATCTGCACCGCGCCGGACGCACGGGCCGGGCCGGCGCCGCCGGCCTTGTGCTGTCGCTGATGACCGAAGCGGAAAGCCGCCTGGCCAAGCGCTACGCCCAGGATCTGGATATCGCCCTGGAGCAGGTGCGGCTTGTGCGCGGAGCCCTGGTCCCGGCCACCGGCGACACCGCGCAAGATCTGCATCCGGCCCCGCGCCCCTTTGGTCCCGGCAAGGGCGGCGGAAAGAAAAGCGTTTCCGGCAGGTCAGAGTCCTCGTCCGCGTCATCCGCCCCGCCCGCTCCGGCAGACAAACCGCGCGCCCGCAACGCTGCCGGCACTCCGGCACGCGGCGGCGATTCCGCCGCGCCCGTTGTCAAGCCCTGCGCCAAGCCCGGACGGAAGCCCCCCGCGAACGGCACGCTGTCCCGGCGTTCCTGAAAATCCCCGCCCGGCGCAACCGCGCCGGGCTTCGCCCGCCAAACCCGTTCCGCAGGCCGCCAGGGTCGTTCCTTCCGGGACGATCCGCACTCTCCCGATAAAACCTGATTGTTGACAAAAGCACGAATTACCCGATACCGACGGTGATCGGTATTATTATTTTGTTTTTCGTGTTACCTTCGGGGCCTTTTTTTCAATCCAATACTTTTCAACCTGCAAATCCCGAGATGATCCGCTTCGCCGGGGATCATTCCGGATGGGAGGCGATTCCATGTTCAGAACACTTCCGCTCTGCCTTGCCTTGATTTTCTGCGTCTCAAGCACCGCCCTGGCCCACTTCGGCATGGTCATTCCGTCGTCGGACATCGTCATGGACAAAAAAGACGCCGCCCTTTCGCTGGCCCTGTCCTTTTCGCACCCCATGGAAATGGTCGGCATGCCCCTGTCCGCCCCGGCCTCGTTCAAGGTCTTCACCGACGGCGAAGCCCAGGAGCTGAAAGACACCCTGAAGCCCGCCACGATCATGGAGCATCCGTCCTGGAGCGCCGACTACGCGATCAAGAGACCCGGCGTGTATCAGTTCGTCATGGAGCCCGCCCCGTACTGGGAGCCGGCCGAAGACTGCTTCATCGTCCATCACACCAAGACCGTGGTCGCGGCCTTCGGCGAGGAGGAGGGCTGGGGCGAGCCTCTGGGCCTCAAAACCGAGATCGTGCCCCTGACCCGTCCCTTCGGCAACTATGCGGGCAATGTCTTTCAGGGGCGGGTGCTGCTGGACGGCCAGCCTGTGGCCGGGGCGGATGTCGAGGTGGAATTCTACAACAAGGACGGCAGGCACGAAGCCCCCAACGACTTCATGATCACCCAGGTGGTCAGGACCGACGCCGCAGGCGTCTTCACCTACGCCGTCCCCTTCGCCGGATGGTGGGGCTTTGCGGCGCTGAATACGGCCTCGGAAAAGATGGACCACGCGGGCTCGCCCAAGGACGTGGAGCTGGGCGCGGTGCTGTGGACACGCTTCGTCGACCCGGTCCGCAAATAATCCCTGATCCACGGGGCCGACAAAAGCCCGGAGCGGCCGGGCATGGACACATGCCCGGCTTTTTGTCATGCCTCGCCTGTCCACGCCAAGAGGGGGGAGCACGTGCATATTTCCGAAGGAGTTCTTTCTCCGGCCATACTTGGCCTGGGCGCGGCCCTGGCCGTCGGCGGCACGGCCATCGGCCTTCGCCGCCTCGATTACGACCGGCTCATGACCGTGGCCATCCTGGCCGCCGCCTTTTTCGTCGGCTCGCTCATCCACATTCCCATCGGCCCCTCCAGCGCCCACCTGATCTTGAATGGCCTGCTCGGCGTCATCCTCGGTTGGGCGGCCTTTCCGGCCATCCTGGTGGCGCTCATGCTGCAATCGGTGCTCTTCCAGTATGGAGGATTCACGGTGCTGGGAGTGAACGCCTTCAACATGGCCTTTCCGGCAGTGCTCTCTTTTGTCCTGCTGCGACCGCTCCTCTCCCGTCCGGGCCGGGTGCGCGCCGTGGCGGCGTTCTGCTGCGGCGCCCTTTCCGTGGCCGGAGCAGGGTTGCTCACGGCCGCGTCCCTGGCCTTCACGGACCAGGGATTCACGCAGGCCGCGCAACTTCTTTTCCTGGCCCATGTCCCGGTCATGATCGTGGAAGGCATCGTAACCACGCTGACCGTATCCTTTCTGTCCAGGGTCCGTCCCGAAATACTCGGATTCGCCCACAGCCTTGAAGGAGGTCCGCGTGCGTAGTTTCTTCCTGCTCCTCGCTCTCGCCCTGCTCGGCCAGACTTCGGCCCAGGCCCATCGGGTCAACGTTTTCGCCTATGTGGAAGGCAAGGACATTGTCGTGGAGTGTAGTTACAGCAAATCGAAGCGGGTCCGCAACGGAGCCGTCACCATCCTTGACGCGGCCAGCGGCGAGACGCTTTTGGAAGGAACGACGGACGAGCAGGGACTGTTCCGCTTTCCCGTTCCCCACCAGGCCCGCCAGTCCGAAGCGGATCTGCGCATCCTGCTCCAAGCCGGAGAAGGACACCGCAACGAATGGATCGTCGCGGCCGAGGAGTTCCTGGACGCGAAAATCCCGGCCCCGGCCCAGGACCCGAGTCCGGCGATGGAAGCCAAAGCCGCTGAAACGCCGATCGCGCCGGCCCTGTCCAGGTCCGACGTGGAGGAGGTCGTGGGCGCGCTGCTCGATGCCCGGCTCGCGCCCATCAAGCGCGAGCTGCTTGAGCAAAGTCAACGCGGACCGGAACTGCGCGAAATCATCGGCGGCATCGGCTGGATTTTCGGTCTGGTGGGCGTGGCCGCCTATTTCAAGAGCCGCCCGCGTGTTTGACGAACCTTTCGCCCATGGCCGTTCCGTGGTGCATGGGCTCGATCCCAGGGTGCGCCTGGCCATGGCGGGCCTTTTTTCGCTCTGCGCGGCCCTGCTGCAGGAACCCTCGGCGGCCGGAGCGGCCCTGGTGCCGCCCATGGCGGCGCTTTGTCTGAGCAGGCCGCCACTCGCGCAGCTTTGCAGACGCGTTGCCCTGGTCAATGTCTTTCTTCTTTTCCTCTGGGTGACCGTGCCCCTGACCATGCCCGGCACGCCATTGCTGAGCGTGGGACCGCTCACCGCCAGTCACGAGGGCGTTGTGCTGGTCTGGCTGGCCACTCTGAAATCCAACGCCATCCTGCTGGCCTTTCTGGCCCTGGTCGCCACCATGGACTCCCCGACCATGGGACACGCCCTGGACAGGCTCGGCCTGCCCACCAAACTCGTCTTTCTGTTCCTTTTCACCTACCGCTACCTGCACGTCATCGCCGACGAATGGCAGCGCCTGAGCACGGCGGCCCGGCTTCGCGGCTTCGCGCCCCGCACCGGCATGCACACCTACCGCACCATCGGCAACATGCTGGCCATGGTCCTGGTCAACAGCTTCGACCGCTCGGGGCGGGTTTACGAGGCCATGGTCCTGCGCGGCTTTCAAGGCCGCTTCGTTTCCGTGGTCCGCTTCAAGGCCCGGCCCAAAGACGCGCTTTTCGCGCTGCTGTGGCTGACAGCCACGACCGGCTTCGTGCTCATGGACTTTTTCCTGGAGACAAACCGTGTCTGAAACGCCCATTTTCGCATTGGAAAACGTGTCCTTCGCCTACCCGTCGGGACGAGAGGTGCTGCATGACGTCAGCTTCGCCTTCGCCCCCGGGCAGAAAATCGGCCTCTACGGCAGCAACGGCAGCGGCAAGACCACCCTGTTCCATGTCATCATGGGCCTTGCGACCCCGCGACGCGGGCAGGTCCTTTTCCACGGCGCGCCGGTGCGCACGGAAAAAGAATTCCGGGCCCTGCGCCGCGAAGTGGGCATGGTCCTGCAGAACGCGGAAGACCAGCTCTTCAATCCCACGGTGCTTGATGACGTGGCCTTCGGGCCCTTGAATCTGGGAATGTCCGTGAGCGAGGCACGGGAGATGTCGATGCTGACCCTTGAAAAGCTGGGCCTGGCAGGGTTCGAGAATCGCCTGACCCACCGATTGTCCGGAGGAGAAAAAAAACTGGTGTCCCTGGCCACGATCCTGTCCATGCAGCCCAAGGCGCTGCTCCTGGACGAACCCACCAACGGCCTCGACCCCGAGACCCGGGATCGCATCATCGGAATTCTGGACGGCCTGCCCACGGCGCGCATCATCATTTCGCACGACTGGGACTTTCTGGCTCGCACCACCACGCAATTCATGACCATCAAAAACGGTTGCCTAGTGACCGACGTGCCGCACCTGCCGCACCGCCATGTGCACGCCCATCCGCTCGGCGACGAACCGCACCATCATCACGATTGAGCGCTCCCAAAGCTTTTGACGTCGCTCCGGCGGAGTCAGAAACTTCGAAGCGGTGGCAAAAGCCCCGCGTAGATGGCCCGCGCGTCCTGCATGCGCCCGGCCTTGCCCGCCAGCTCCAGCGCCTTGGCCATCTCGCCGAGTTCAGCCAGCCCCATGTTGAACAGGGCCCCCTTGAGCATGTGCCCCGCGTCGGCGATCTCCTGGACGTCGGACCGCAAAAAGGCGTCCTCCAGCCGGCTCAGCGTGGACGCGACCGTCCGGGTGCCAAGCGAGTAAAGCTCGTCCACATCGGCCAGGCCCAGTCCGTAGACCCGGCGCAAATATTCTTTGACCCGCTGCTCCATTATTTCACCATTGCGACGCGTCCGCGCCGTTCATGTTTGCCCGACATCACCTAACGAGCCGCTCCTTCTCCGGCAACCATCTCTTTTGGCCCGACCGGGACGAAACCAGCCTTGTCGGCCCTTGAACACGCATGGCATGCCACTTTCGCCGCCAGGTTGAAAAAAGGGGGACCGGCTTCTGCATGGTTGACCCCGGACACAAATTTTCTTTATGAAATTCCACGGTGTGACGTTTTCCATCCACGCACCACCCAAGGAGAACACCATGGATCCATCGTTGGCCAAACCCTTCATCAAAGCAACCAAAGACGTGCTCTCCGCCATGGCCGCCCTTGAAGTCGTGGCCGGGACGCCCTACGTCAAGAAAGACCGAATGGCCCGGGGCGACGTTTCAGCCGTCATAGGCATCACCGGCGACAAGCAGGGCACCTTCTCCATCTCCTTCGACCGCAAGACCGCCGTGCACATCGTCAAGCAGATGCTCGGCGACGCCATCGAGGACATTCTGCAGGACGTTCAGGACGCCATGGGCGAGATCACGAACATGATCTCCGGCCAGGCCCGCGTCGGACTGGTCGACATGGGCCTCAAGCTCCAGGGCTCCACCCCGTCGGTCATCATGGGCGACAACCACACCATCGCGCACATGACCTCGGCCGTGGCCATCGCCATTCCCTTCTCCTGCGAGGCCGGAACCTTCACCCTGGAATTCTGCTTCGACTAGGCCCATGAGCAGCCAACGAAACATCAACGAGCAGGTTTCGGAGCTGCTGCTCGGGGCCAGCGCACCAACGTCGGCCCCCCCCAAGGAATTCGACCTCATGGAAATGCCCCTTGAGGGCGTGGCCGCGTTTTGGCTGTCCGTGAAAAAAACCATGGACTCCAAAAACAAGGGCGATGAATTCCTGCTGGAAGAAGCGAAACACACCCGCGAGCCGCACATCAGGTTCCTGCTCGAACTGGCGGCGTCGTCATTCTCACCCGCGCGCTGCGAGGAATTGGCCCAGGTCAGGAAGAAAAACATCCTGGCGGAGCTGCACCGCAAATACGTACTCATGGCCATCGGCCTCTTGGGCATCGTGTCCAAGGAAAACCCGCAAAAAGTGATGATCCGTTTTTTGTCCAAGTTCCATATCGCGCCCATCTTCGAAAAACAGGTCTTCGAGGTCGCCCAGGTCATGCTCAAGAACCTGGACAACGCCGAACTGAACAAGACCAAGTTCCTCAATATCGACCACAAGCTCAAGATCGAGGCGCTGATCATCAACCTCGTCTTCTACTGCATGCTGGCCAGAAGAAATGGGCCGGAGCACCTGCTGGAATTCCAGGAATTCATCTCCTCCCGATACTTCAAGGACGGCCTTGCCCTCATCTGCGACGGATTCGACTACGACTTCGTCAAATACCGGCTCAACCTGGTCAAAAAGGAAATCCTTGAGTCCTTGGAGATGAAGATGGACCTGTCCATGCGCATGATGTCGGCCATCAAGTCAGGGACGCCCTTTGGTGATCTCTATCTCATCGCCAAGGCGTTTCTGCCGTAAAAAGCGCCTTTCACCGGCCCAGAGCTCCGAAACATCCCCCTTCCGCCGTCCCGGACCGCAAGCGGGCCTCAAAAGCCCATGACAAGACGCAACAGGTCTTCCCCCCAAAGCAGGGTCAGGACGGCGCCCAGGCAAAGAAACGGCCCGAACGGAATGGCAGTGCGCAAGCCGCGGCCTTCCGGGCGGCGCAGATAGACCACGGCGACAGCGAGCGCGCACAGGGCGGAGAGCAGGATCATGAGCGGGAGCATGGAAAGGCCGACCAGGGCGCCGAGGCTGAGCATCAGCTTGACGTCTCCGGTGCCCAGGGCTTCGATCCCGCGCACGCGCAGGTAGAACTGCTGCAGAAGGAGAAAGATTCCCGCGCCGCAAAGGCCGCCAAGCACGGTCTCAAGCCAGTCCACGGGCAGAAAGAGCGGGGTGCACAGAGCCAGCGCGGCCGCCGGATAGGTCAGGATGTCGGGCAGGATGAACGAATCCAGATCAATGAAGCCGGCCACCAGAAAAATCCCCAGAAAAACCATGTAGGTCAGCCACTGCGCCGTGGGTCCGAATTCGAGCGCGAAGAGAAGGGCGAGAATCCCGGACAAGAGCTCCAGCGCGGGGTAGCGCCAATGGATCTTCCCTTTGCAGGAACGGCATTTGGCCCCCAGCAGAATGTAGGACAGCACCGGGATGTTCTCCCACCAGGACAGCACATGACCGCAGGCGGGGCAATGCGAGCCCGGGCTGACCACGGACTGGCCCACGAGGTACCGATGCACGCAGACGTTGTAGAAGCTGCCCAGGCACAACCCCAGAACAAGGGCCGCCGTGTAAAATACGGCGGGAGGAAGAAAAGGTTCGACCATGCGCCACCTGTCTATGAGTATCAGTGATTCAAAACAATCAAGAATTCCGGGGCGCGATGCGCCGGGGCCGCTCAGCTCATGACCCAGATCGTCCAGATCGAGGCTTCGGCGGAAAGCCTGTTGACCAGGTCGAAGGGAACACCGATCTGCTGCGCCTTTCTGTTCAGGCGATCCCAGTTGCAGCGGTCTATCTCCTCCAGCAGACCGATCCAGACCGCGCCGGGATCATCCGGATCGGTCAGGGCCGCCCTGATGCCGGGGTCCAGAGGTATCTCTTCGAGCACCCTGTCCATGGACTGGTCCAGGATGGCGTCGAGCAGGGAAAAAAAGCCAAGCAAAAACATGCCGTCCCTGTCAAAGGGCGTGGGGTGCCTTTCGGCCAGAATCTGCAAAAACCGGCCCCGCTGCACGGAAATGCGGACAAGCTCGTGTGCCTTGTCCTCCGTGTTGACGTCGGACAATATGACCACCTGCAGCCACTGGCGCAGATTCCGGCACCCGAGCATGGACACCGCGCGCGGAATGGACGTGACCTTGATCTGCAAGCCGAAAAACGCGGAATTGATGTACTTGAGCAGCCGGTAGGAGATGGAAAGGTCCGTCTGGATGATCTCCACCAGCCGCGCAGGATCCACGTCCGCCGCGCTCAACTCCCTGAGCAGCTTGACCTTGTTGATCTGGCTGGTGGAAAGCTTTCGTCCGGGTATGATCTCCGGACGATTGAAGAAGAACCCTTGAAAATACGTGAACCCGATATTCCTGCAGACCTTGAAGATGTCGTAGTTCTCCACTTTTTCGGCCAACAGCCTGGCATTGTACTTCTTGACCCCCTGGACGATGGCCATGACCTCGGTCGGCGTCTTGCCAAGAATGTCGATCTTGATGATATCGACCATCTCGCACAGCGCCTCCAGGCCCGGCGCGCCCTCGAAGTCGTCCAGGGCCAGGGTGTAGCCCCGTTTGCTCAGTTCGCGGCAGGCGCCCAGGACATCGGGCTCGGGCATGACCGTCTCCAGGATCTCGACCACGCACTGTTCCGAGGGCAGAAGATAGGGCGTGCCGCCCACCAGCACGCTGCGCGGGAAATTGACCAGAACCCTGGCTCCTTGGCGCAGGCCCCGCACGGCCAGGTTGTAGCCGTCGGCGATGATCTGGGTGGTGGCCTGGTCTCCGTCGACGAACACGGCCTCCTGAATGTTCTCCCCGTGGCGAAAGAGCAGTTCATAGCCCCACAGCTGCATCTCGGCGGTGAACACGGGCTGGCGCGCGACAAAAAACTTGTCATAAAGTTGTTCGGGATACGTCTCTTCCACTACGGAGTCCTGTTGTCTGCAAAAAAAGCGGCGCCGCCCGGCGTCCAGAATCCGGACCGGCTTTTGTCCGTTTGTCCCGGGGCTCCGGATCGAAACTTCCGCACGCTCCCTAGGATACGCCGCCCATGACTTCATCGGTCCACATCGCGGCCTCGATGGCCGCGTTGTCGATAAGGCGCATGGGAACGCCCATCCGGGACGCCCCTCTCTCAAGATCGTCCCATCTGCCCTGGTCGAGCACCCGCAACAGTTCGAGCCAGGCGGAATTGGGGCCATGGGAGTCGATCAGGGCGGCTTTGATGTCCGGATCAAGGGAAATCTCGTCGAGAACCTGATCCATGTGCTGATCCAGAATCGCGTCCAGCACGGAGAAAAAGCCCAGCACGAACATGCTGTCCGGCGGAAACGGCGTGGGGTGAACCGCCGCCAGAAGCTGCAGGAAACGGCCGCGCAGCACGGAAATGCGCACCAGCTCCTGACCTTTGTCCGTGGAGTTGATGTCGGACAAAATGACCACCTGCAACCACTGGCGCAGATTCTGCCGCCCGAGCATGTTCACGGCGCGCTGGATGGATTCGATCTTCCCGCGCAGGCAGAAGCGGGCGGAGTTGATGTACTTGAGCAGGCGATAGGAAATGGACAGGTCGGTCTGGATGATTTCCACCAGCCGGGACAGCTCCGCCTCGGATTCGTTGAGTTCCTTCAAGAGCTTGATCTTGGTGGCCTGGCTGGCGGAGAGCTTGCGGCCGGGAACGATCTCCGGCTTGCTGAAAAAATACCCCTGGAAATATGTGAAACCCAGCCGCTTGCAGACCGTGAACATGTCCGGGCTCTCGACCTTCTCGGCCAGCAGGCGTGCCTTGTACCTACGCAGACCCTTGACGATGGCCATGACCTCGGTCGGGGTTTTGCCGAGTATGTCTACTTTGATGATGTCGGCAATCTCGCACAGGGGTTCGAACCCCGGCTCCCCCACGAAATCGTCCAAAGCCAGGGCATAGCCATGGTCCTTGAGCTGCCGGCAGGCCTCCATGACCTCGTCCTCGGGCCGCACCGTCTCCAGAATCTCCACCACGCAGCGTTCCCCGGGAAGCACGTAGGGAGCCGCGCCGATCAGAACATTGCGCGGAAAGTTGATCAGCGCCCGGACCCCGTCGCCCATGCCCCGTGTGCCCAGGGCATACCCGTCGGCGATTACCTGGGTGGTGGCCTGGTCCCCGTCCGTGAACACGGCGGATTGCGTTTCCCCCTGCCGGAAAAGAAGCTCGTAACCCCAGATCCGCATGTCGGCGTCGAAGACAGGCTGTCTGGCGACAAAGATCTTGTCGTAGAATTGCTGGGGTTCGCGCTCAGGCATCCGTTGTCCCTAGGGCATGAGCGGCGCGCGCGGCAAACCCGCGTCCTCGTCCAGACCCAGCATGAGATTGGCGTTGGCCACGGCCTGGCCGGAAGCTCCCCGACAGAGGTTGTCGATGGCCGAAACCACGATGAGCCTGTTTGTGCGGGGGTCCGTGACCAGCCCGAGGTCGCAGAAATTGGTGCCTCGCACCCAGCGCGTTTCGGGCAGCGTGCCCTGGGGCAGGATGCGCACCCAACGCTTGCCCCTGTAGAACTCCTCGTAGCAGGCCAGGACCCGCTCCAGGCCGATGCCGGGGGACAGCTTGGCGTAGGCCGTGGTCAGGATGCCGCGATTGATGGGCAACAGATGCGTGTTGAATGACAGACGGATCTCCCGGCCCGCGGCCAGGCCCAGCTCCTGTTCGATCTCCGGGGTGTGGCGGTGCCTGGTCAGGTTGTAGGCCCTGAAGGTGTCCGAAACCTCGCAGAACAGGGTGCCCACACCCGCCTTGCGTCCGGCCCCGGAGGTTCCGGACTTGGAGTCGATGACCAGGTCCTCGGCGGAGATGAGCCCGGAGGCCAGGGCCGGGTACAGCGCCAGAATGGCCGAGGTTGGATAGCAGCCGGGGTTGGCCACCAGCGAGGCCCCGGCGATGCGCTCGGCATACAGCTCCGGCAGTCCGTAGACCGCCTCGGTCAGCAGGGCTGACTGGGTATGGGACACGCCGTACCAGCTCTCGTAGACCTCGCGGTCGCGCAGACGAAAATCGGCGCTCAAGTCCACGACCTTTGTCCCGTGCCCACGCAGTTCCGCGGCCATCTCCATGGCCGTGCAGTGAGGCACGGCCAGAAAGACCAGATCGCATTCCGCGGCCAGAAAAGCGGTGTCCGGAGCCGTGATCTCCAGTTCGCCAAGCTCCGTGCCCTGCAGGAAGGGATAAATTTTTCGCAGGGGCTGCCCGGCCTCCTTGCGCGACGTGACCTGGGTCAGTCGCAGGTGCGGGTGGCCAAGCAGGATGCGGGCCAGCTCCATTCCCGTGTAGCCGGTCACCCCGACCAGTCCGACGCGTTTGACCATAAGGCCCCCTATTTCGCCTTCTGCACGTATTTCATGCGCAATTCGAAAAGCATGTCCCGCAGCAGCCGGGCTTCCTGATCCGTCAAATTGCCCCTGGTCTTGCTCTCGAGCATGCACAGGATGTCGATGGTCTGCTTGGCGGCCAGGACATTCTCCGTGATCTGCCCGCTTTCGGGCTCCGGCACCTCTCCCAGGTAGACCAGGGCCGAGGAGCTCATGGACAGGACAAAGGTCCCGAAATCCAGCTGCGGCATTTCCGGGCAGGAACAGGACAGTTCCTCATATTCTTCGGCCACCTTCTTTTCTTCGCTCATACTCGCTCCTTATGCCCTCGTCTCGGGGCAACCTTCGCGCAGGGCGTCTTCGTAGGCCCCCACGGCGTCTTCCATGTATGTCCTTGAGGCGCTGTATCCTCCGGCGGCTCGCAGGCCCTGGCGCAGAGCGTGCAGGCCGGCCAGGACGTCGCTCCAGTCCACATGCCCCATGTGCCCCAGCCGGACCACGCGCTTCTTGAGCTCGCCCTGGCCTCCGGCCATGACCACCCCGAAACGCTCCGCGGCGACCCGCAGCACCTCGCTTCCGTCGATGCCGGCGGGCAGCATGATGGAGGTCAGTCCCCAGGTGAAATGCGTCTTGGCCAAGAGTTCGAGCCCCAGGCTTTTCGCCCCGGTCCGGGCCATGGAAGTCAGGGCCCACTGCTTGGCGTACACGGCCTCAAGGGTTTGCTCCCTGAACAGGTCGAGGCTCACGGCCAACCCCTGCAAGAGATTGACCGGGGAGGTGAAAAGGGTCTGGTGGTTCAGGCTCTTGTCCCGCTCGGCCAGCAGGTTGAAATAGAAATTGGAGGAGCCCGCGAGACGCGCCTTGTTCCAGGCGCGCGCGCTCAGGGACAAAAGGGCCAGGCCCGGCGGGAGCATGAGTCCTTTCTGGGAGCCCGTCAGCAGGCAGTCCACGCCCCAGGCGTCCATGGGGCAGGGCGAGATGCCCACGGCGGAGATGCCGTCCACCACCAGCAACACGTCCCGATCCCGGGTCACGGTCCCAAGCTCACGCACCGGGTGCAGCACGCCGGTGGACGTCTCCGAGGCCTGGACCAGCACGCCGCGAAGCCCCGGATCCGCGTCCAGCGCCGCCCGCACGTCCGAGGCCGCCACGGCATGGCCGTTCTCCTGGACCAGGGAGGTGACGTCCAGACCATGGCTCTGGGCGATTTCACGCCAACGTTCGCCGAACTTGCCGCCTTCGACCACGAGCACCTTCTCGCCCGGAGCGAAGAGGTTGGCCACGGCCGCGTACATGGCCCCGGTTCCCGAACAGGACAGGGGCAGAACCTGCTGGTCGGTGCCGAAAAGATATTGAAGACCGGGCTGGATGCGTTCCATGACCCGCACGAAATCCTGCTTGCGGTGATGGACCATGTCCTTGGCCAGAGCCAGGCGGACCTCCTCCGGCAAGGGGGTGGGTCCGGGAGTGAGCAATCGAAGTTTGTTGAGCATGATATGTCCAAAAAGATGGTTACTGATGCGCCTGGCTCCAGTCCCTGCCCGCGCCCCAGTCCACGGACAGGGGCACGGAAAGGGCGTACACGGAGGCCATGATCCCGGCCACGGCCCCTCCCACGTCCCCGGCGACGGCCTCGGGAGCTTCGAGCAGGAGTTCGTCGTGGATCTGCAGAATCAGGCTCGCGCCTAATTCGCCAATAACCGGGCTCTTGTCCACTTCGAGCATGGCCTTTTTGATGATATCCGCCGCCGACCCCTGGACCACTGTGTTGATGGCCATGCGCCGGGCCTGCTGGGCCATGTTCGTATTGCGCGAATTGATGTCGGGCAGCATGCGCCGCCGGCCGGCCAGGGTGGTGACAAAGCCCAGGGACTTGGCCCCGGCCTCGATCTCCTCGTAGAATTCCCGCACGCGGGAAAGCTTGCTGAAGTAGACCGCGATGAACTCCTTGGCTTCCTTCAAGCTGATGCCCAGCTCCCGTCCCAGCTTCTGCGGCCCCATGCCGTAGAGCAGGCCGAAGTTGATGGTCTTGGCCTTGCGCCGCTCGTCGGGGCTTACCTCCGCCTTGTCGAAGAGGATATTGGCCGTGCGCGCGTGGATGTCGTCGCCGGCGGCAAAGGCCTCTCGCAGGGTCTGGTCCCCGGACATGTGCGCCAGGACCCGAAGCTCGATCTGCGAATAGTCCGCGGCCACGAGCATGTTGCCCGGCGCGGCCACGAAGCAGGAGCGCATGCGCGGCCCCAGGGCCCCGCGAATGGGGATGTTCTGCAGGTTCGGATTGCTGCTGGACAGACGGCCGGTGGCCGTGGCCAGCTGGTTGAAGGTGGTGTGGATGCGCCCCTCCTTGCCCGCCAGCTGCGGCATCGGCTCCAGATACGTGGAGCGCAGCTTCTCGTACATCCGGAACTCCAGGATGTCGGCCACGATGGGATGCTCCCCCGCCAGGCCCTCCAGCACGCTGCTGGACGTGGACTGCGCCCCGCCCGGAGTCTTCTGCTTGCTGGCCAGGCCCAATGTGGAAAAAAGCACTTCGGCCAGCTGCTGGCTGGAACGGATGTTGAATTCCCCTCCGGCCTGGAGGTGAATTTTCCGCGTCAATGTTTCCAGCTCCGCCTGGACCATGGTCAGGAAATCGCGAAACTTGGTCTCGTCGATGCGGATGCCGCGCTTTTGCATGCGCACCAGCACCTCGGTCAGGGGCAGTTCCAGATCACGCATGAGTCCAAGCAGCTCCGATCCGGCCAGCCGCGAACGCAACAGGCGGCCCACGGCCAGCACGGCCTGGCCATGATTCTCCCGGTGCGCCTCGATTTCGTCGCCAAGCCCGTCACGGATCCGTTCCAGGGAATAGTTCCGTTCCTCGGGGCTCAAGAGATAGGCGGCCAGCTCGATGTCGAAGATCTCGGCGCAGCCGGAAAGATCGAGGCGTCCCTGTTCGAGCGCGCTCTTGTAGGAAGTCAGGTACACCCGGGCGTCCTTGAGCGCGCGGCTCAGGTCCGAAACCGGACCCATGTACAAGAGCTCGCTTCCGTCCGTGCCCAGAATCCACTTTTCGCCCTCGGCGTGCAGCCCCACCTCCTGTCCGGCCAGGGAGTCGAGGGCCGTGACCACGCGGGGCTCGATACGCGGTGGACCGGGCTTTTCCGGCCCGTCCGGGGCAGGAGCGGCCGCCATGTCCTTCCGGTTTCCGTTCTGCCGCACGCCCCCGTTTGTGCGGGCCAGGGCCTGGAATTCCGACAGCAGGGAACGGAATTCGTATTCCTTGAAAAAATCCAGCGCCGCCGCGTCGATCTCTCCCACGGCCAGATCGTCCAGGCTGAACTGCGCACACATGTCCGTGCGCAGACTGGTCAGCTGCCGGTACACGAAAACGTCTTCCATGTGGGGTCCGAGCAGCGTCTGCTCCTTGGCCGTCAAGCGGTCGAAATTCTCCTTGAGCAAATCCAGGCTCGGGAAGCGGCGCAGAAAGCCCATGGCCGTCTTGGGCCCGACCTTGGGGATGCCGGGGATGTTGTCCGCGGCGTCGCCGGTCATGGCCTGGAAGTCCGCCCACTGATCGGGCCGAAGACCCGTTTCCTCGACAAAGCTCTCCCGGGTCACGAGCTTCTCCTTGCCCTGGGCCGGGTCCCACATGACCACGTTCCCGTCCAGGCACTGGCGCAGATCCTTGTCCGCCCCGACTATGACGACGCTTCGCTCCGCCTTGAAACGTCCGGCCAGGGAGGCGATGCAGTCGTCGGCCTCCGCCTCTTCGGCCTCGAGCACGCGGATGCCCAGCAGCCTGAGCCCCGCCTTGAGGGGTTCGAGCTGCGCGGCCAGCCCTTCGGGCATGCGGGGGCGGTTGGCCTTGTAGGTGGGCAGGAGTTGGTTGCGAAAGGTGGGGCCGCGCCCGTCGGTGACAAACACAAGGTGGGTGGGGTTCTCTTCGCGCAGCAGCTTCAGGACCAGCTTGAAGACGATATACATGGCGCTGGTCGGAAACCCGTCGGAGCGTTTGAAGTCCGGGTAGGCGTAAAAACCGCGATAGATGAAGGCGTGGCCGTCGATCAAAAAAAGCGGCTCGGTTTTCAGTCCGAGCCTTGTCTGCAAACTCATGCGCCCTCCGGTTTGGTGGAATCGGGACCCCTCACGAGGCCCCGTTGGGGCAATTCTCCACATCTTTTTTCTTTTTCTTCACATCGGACGTTCCGTGCAGGCGCTCCCACACGAACTGACTGGCATGCTGGCAGCCCAGTTTCTCCATGGGGATCTCGGCCCGGGCCATGGACTTGTGCCCCCCGGCCGAACCCACGTCGCCGAACAGGCGCTTGGCGAATTTGCCCATGTCCCGGCGCAGGCCGTCGCCGCGAAAGACCACGATCAGCTTGTCCTCGCTGATGCCGCTGACCATGGTCGTGGACAATCCGTGCACGCGCAGGAAGAAATCGGCCAGGATGACCAGGATGTCCGAGGAATCGACCTTGCCCATGAAAATGGTGATGGTCTTGCCCGTGACCCGCATCTTGCGGAAGGCCTGGGTGAAATACTTGAGCCACTCCAGACGGAATTCCGAACGGATGATCTTGTGCAACAGGGGCTTGTTGTAGAACTTCGAAAGATAGCGGAACGCCTTCATGTCGTTGTCGTGGAATTCGCGCTCGAAGCTCTGGGTGTCGGTCTTGATCCCGTACAGCAGGGCGGTGGCCAGGAGCTTTCCGGGGCGCAGCCCCAGATTGTAGAGATACTCGGTCATGATGGTCGCGTTGGACCCGTACTCGGACACGATCTCGACAAAATCGGCTTCCACGGGTGTGCCCGCGACCTTGGGATGATGGTCGATGACCACGGAAAACTTGATGTTGGCAAATTCCGGATGGTGATGCGGCTGGGAATCGACCAGGGCGAACCGGTCATACTGGGCCAGCAGGAGCGGGGTGAGTTTCTTGGTGGCGATGCGCAGCAGACGGATCATGGCCAGGTTGTCGGGCCGGGTGATCTCGTTGACATGGGCGATGGCGACCTGTTCGACACGACCGGCCAGAATGCGCTTCAAGGCCATGGCCGAGGCCAGCGCGTCGGGATCGGCGTTGATGAGAATCAGCCAGCGCTCATTCTTGTTCAGCAATTCTTGAAGCTTGGCGAGCTTCGGATCCAGCTTTCGAAAATAGGCCATGACCTTCTCACTTGAGTTTTTGGGCCAACCCGGCAACGACCAGATACACGCTTGTACTGACACTGGCAATTTCACGGTTGAGTTGGCCCAGATCACGGGCAAAAGCCCGTATTTCGCCGTCGAACGCAAGGGGCCCTAGTCCCATTTCGGTCGAAACCAGAGTCAGATTCCCCCCTTGCCAGGCTTCAAGCCCGGCCAGGAATTCCTCCCGCATGCGTTTTCTGTCTTCGCGGGCACGCGCCGCCAGCGAAAACATCCAGAAATCAAGACTGTCCACCAGCACGCTCCCGGGGCCAGGGGCCAGGACGGAGAGCGTCCCGGCCAGGTCCGCGTCCACCTCGCGCACCGCGATGTCCCTGTCCCGGCCAAGACGATGGGTAATGATCTGTTCCCGAAAGGCAAGGTCCCGGGATTTGCCCGTGGCGATGAGCGTCCAGGGGCGCGGTCCCCGGCGCAGGAGTTCAAGCCCGAAGTCGGATTTGCCGGATTTGTTGCCGCCGAGCACCAGCTCAATCATATTCCATGCCCCACTGCGAAAGCCAGGACCTGAGCAGCTCCAAGGAACGCTCAAGCTCATCAAGGGAAAAAATCTCGACCACCAGCACCGCACCCGGCCGCACGCGCCGCAGGATGTCGCGCAGCAGCCCCGGATCGGGCAGCTGGTCCAGGCCGGCATGACCGCGCTTGGATTCGCCTCCGTAGACGTGAAGCATGCGGACCCGGTCGAAAAACCCGGACAGGCTCAACATCCCTTCCTGACCGTAGCTGACCATGTGTCCCACATCCAGGCAAATGCCAAGGTTCAGAGCGGTTATTTCACCCCAGATTCCGGTCAGATCGCCGTGGACCGTGTTTTCGAGCCGCAGCAGGTTTGCCAGTTCGGGCCGGTGCGCAAGCAACCCGGAAAGTTGGCCGGGCGCTGGAGGATGGAGCACATAACCGCGCGGGCAGAGAAAGGCAATTTTTTGTTCGAGAGCCAAAATGACGTCGGCAACGGCCTTGGAACCGTCCCGCCAAGGCAGATCGAGGGGCAGGTGGGCGTGGTAGGTCAGGCCCAGGGCGGGCAGGTCGGGGGGCAGGTCGCGCTCGTCGTAATCCAGGCAACCAGGTGTCTCCAGAAGCATGAGCGCCACCTCCCGCACCAGCGGGGAAAGCGCCCGGCAATTGGGTCCGACCCGTTCGGGGATGACGCAGGATGGCGCGGCCAGTCGAAAACGCATGGCTGTCAGAAAAGGCTCAGCTGGCGTTCGTTCAAACGCACGTGGCGCGTGATGGCGCTTTTGCGCAGCATGTCCTGGGGCAGGCGGCGCACCAGGGAGGACAGGGCCAGCTTCAGGGTCTTGCCGAAAACGCGCCGGCTGGCGGAGTGGCTCAGGAAAAGCATGGACTTGGCCCGGGTCAGACCGACGTAGAAAAGCCGACGCTCCTCTTCCATGTCGATATCAAGGACGCCCTCGTCGCCGGGCTTGCCCAGGAGCATGTCCATTCCGGCGAACGGCAGAATGCCCTCTTCCAGCCCCGGCAGGAACACGACCTCGAATTCCAGCCCCTTGGCCCCGTGCATGGTCATGATCTGCACCTTCTGGGCCTTGGCCCGGATGCCGCAAAGTTCGGTCTCAAGCCTGACCATGTTCAGCAGCCCACGCCACCCGGAGCAGGATTGAAAAGCCTTGACCAGATCCACGAACGCCTTGCTCTTCCAGAACAAGTCGTCAAAGGGCGGGGTCTGGGAAAAATGGACGGCCATGGCCAAAGGCCCCTTCTCGACCACGTGTTCGGGGCAGAGCGCCATCTCTGCCTCCAGAACGTCCGGCAGGCCAAGCACGTTGCCAGCGATGCGCAGGAGCAGCTCCACCCGGGGATCAACGAAAAAGGACTCCTGTTCCGGCACGGACACGGGTATGCCCGCGGCCTCCAGGGCCTTGGCTATGGGCGGGATCAGGGCCTTGAAGCGCACCAGCACGGCGATGTCCCCGGGAGCGAGATTTTTTTCCTCGCTCCGGTCCGCCTGCCAGTGGCCTGTGCCGCCAAGCAGCTCGCGCACCCGGCCCGCGATCCAGCCCGCTTCCTGTTCCGCTCCCTGGGCCTCGAACAGCACCAGGGACGCGGTGGACGATTTCCGGGCCACGAGGCTTTCTTTTTCCGGAAAGAGATGGCTCGCCAGGCTCAGTATCTGTTGGGCCGAGCGGTAGTTGTAGACCAGCCTGATTCTCTTCAGGTCCGGCCACAGGTTGCGCAGTCTCTGTTCCACGTCGCGCATCGCGCCGCGAAAGCCGTAAATGGCCTGGTTGGGATCGCCGATGGCGAAAAAGCCCCGCCCGCCCTTGCAGGCAAGGGCCGTGACCAGACCGAGCTGAAGGGCGGAGAGATCCTGCACCTCATCGACCAGAACATGGTCATAGCCGGAAACGCATTGCCCAAGTTCGAGATGTTCGAGCCAGAATTCAAGCAGATCCGTGTAATCGACCAGATTGAAGCGGACCTTGTCGTCCAGATAGCGTCTGCTGTGCTCGCCGGGGACACGCACCCCGTTCTCGCGGGCCAGGCCCTGTTCGTTCCAGGCGCAGCGCAGCTCCTTGCCCTGCAAATCCGGATTGGCCGCCGCGAAGAGCCTGCGGCTGCTCTCCTCGGAGAGCAATACCGGGGCTTCGCCCATGACGGAGGTCCAGTATTCCAGGCCCAGGGCGTGCAGCGTGTCCGTTTTGGGGAGCGTGGACAGGCCGGGACAGAGACGGTGCAGGCGGTCTTTGAGTTCCCGGGCGGCTTTGCGGGTAAAGGTCAGAATCAGCATGCGGGCCGGATCGGCGCCCTGTTCGAGCAGATGGCGCACCCTTCCCATGAGCGTGTGGGTCTTGCCCGTGCCCGGACCGGCCAAAACCAGCACCGGACCCGGTCCGGCAAGAATGGCGGCCAGTTGCATCTCGTTGGCCGCCAATGCCTCGCCCTGCGCCTGCGGCGGCGCCGTCCCGGTTTTTCGCCAGCGCTGTCCCCGGGCTTCGGCCGGCGCGGACCTGGCCGCCATGGACAGCATGCGCCCGTGCTTGAATTCAAGCAGCTCCTGGGAGGTGAACATGGAGATGCGCCCATATTCGCCGTCATATCCGGAGTGCCTGTGCACGAGTCCCGAGCGCATCCTGCGCAGCGCCTCGGCCAGCACCTTGGAGGAGCGCCGCAGGTCCTCTTCGGGAACGCTGCGCAAAATGTTGAATTCCGATCCGAAATCCCGCACCAGCTGATTGTACATCCCTAGCACCTTCTTGGTGCCGGGTCCGGCACCCAGGATTTCGGACAGGATTTCGGTCAGCGGCACCAGAGAAAAAAAATCCGCGTGCGGGGCGGGCCGCTTGGGCACATCCCGATCGGAAAGGGCGAAGACGCGGTTCAAAACCCCGATGGTCAAAGGTTTGCCGCACACAGGGCAAAGACCGCGCCGCGCCGAGGTCTCTTCGGGTTCGAGCGCGATCCCGCATTTACGGTGGCCGTCGAGGTGATATTTCCCCTCCTCGGGGTAGAACTCCAGGGTGCCTTCAAAGCGCGTCGTTCCAGCTTCGCGCCGCAAGGCTGAACGGATGCCCGCAAAGGACCGCTCGCCGGAAAAAATGTTGGCCTCCCGACCCAGTTTTTCCCCGGAATGGGCGTCGGAATTGGAGATCAGGGTGAAACGGTCGAGAGCGCTGAGCATCCAGTTCATCTCCGGATCGGAGGAAAGGCCGGTCTCCAGGGCGAAAATCTCTGAACTCAAATCGCCGAAACAGTCTTCGATGCGGTCGAACCCTGATTTGGATCCGAAAAGGGAAAACCACGGGGTCCAGATATGGGCGGGCACGAGGTAGGCCAAGGGGTCGGTTTCAAGAACCATTTCCAGGAGATCGCGGGCATCGAGACCGAGAATGGGGCGGCCGTCGGAGGCAAGATTGCCGACCTGGGCCAGGCGGGTATTGAATTTCAGTGCCGCCTCGATGCTCGGCATAAAGACCAGATTGTGGATTTTGCGGACCTTGCCGGCCTTCTTGTAGATGGAGCTGATTTCCGTGCAGAGCAGAAAACGTATCCGGGTCGCGTCCACGCTGCCTGAATACCAGGGCAGCTCCTGTTCCAGCGCCTTTCCGTCGCGCAGGCGCAGCAACCCGTTTTCCTCGGCATCGAGCTGTTCGCTGATCATGTCCATCCACCCCGGATGGGTGAAGTCACCCGTGGCCAGAACGTTTATGCCCTTGACCGCGGCCCAGGCCACGAGATTTCGGGGCGTGAGGCTTTTACTTGTGGCGCGGGAAAATCGGGAATGAATGTGCAGGTCGGCGATGAAAGTGTTCACGTTGTGTCCTGGGTATCCTTTTCGGTCCTGAAAAACGAAAGGTCCTGAACCATGACGGCCCTGGTTCCCCCCGTGGGATTATTGGAAAGATCGATGAATGTGCCGTTCTGGGCCGCAAGCCTGCGGGCTATGGCCAGGCCCAGGCCCGAGCCCACGGCCTTGCTGGTCACGAACGGGTCGAAGCACTTGTCGACCATCTCCGGAACAAGACCGGGACCATTGTCGGTTATGACCAGGGTCCTTGTGTTCTGTGCGATGGAATCGGAAATGGCCACCACTGGATTTTCCGTGTTCTCGAGCGCTTGCAAGGCATTGACCACAAGATTGATCAGGATCTGGTGCAACTGGTTGCGGTCAAAGTAAAACGGCTCCTCTCCGACATCAATACTCATCGCCACCTCCGGATACCGCAGACGCAGGGGCATGAGCACATGTTCGAGTTCCTTCGCCAGATCAAGGGCCGAAGGCTCTGGCGCCTTGGGCCGGGCGAAGATCAGAAAATCCTTGAGCAGGAAATCAAGGCGGTCGATGTCGCGCAGGATGACCCGGGAGAGCCTTTCGGAAAACTCCTTTTCCAGATTGTCGGAAAGAAGAAGCTGGAGGCTGGCCTTGATTCCGGCCAGGGGATTTTTCATTTCATGGGCCAGGCCCGCGGCAAGTTCGCCGACGCTGGCCAGCTTTTCCATCTCCTTGATCTGTTTTTCCATTCGCTGCACTTCGGTTATGTCGGAAAAAAGAACCATCCAGCCCTGATTGTCGGGCAGTTCGGTCATCTTGAATCCGAAAACCAG
>JBFWJY010000016.1:0-84631 GCA_050252955.1 Desulfomicrobium sp. | reverse complement strand
CCTCCACGAAGATGAAGACGTCGCGGATCTCGTCCTCGCTTCTGGACGTGGTCAGGATGACGTCCCACCACACCAGGCATTCCTCGGGGTTGAGCCGGGGCAGGTCGGGGATGTCCTTGACGTGCATGATGACGTGATGCTCGCCCATCTCGCACAGCTCTTCCAGCAGAGAGGCCGGATTGGTCCCGCTCATGAACACGTTCCTGGGCGGAGCGAAGCGGATGCGCCAGGTGCGCAGGTCCGGGTTCAGGGCGCACGTGAGCGGTTCGCGCACGGGCGTGGCCTCGGGCGGCGTCGATTTTGGATTGAGAGCCTTGAGCCCCCTGATGACTTCTTCGGCCCGCGTGTCCGAGTCGGTTCCTTCGACCATGGCCAGGATGTGGTCCCTGGCCAAAAGCGTCAGGCTCAGCAGTTCTCTGGTCACGGCAATCCGACCCGTGCGGGCCAGATCGAAGATTGTCTCCACCTCGTGGGTGAAGGAGGCGATGTCCTCGAAACCGAACATGGCGCCGGAACCCTTGATGGTGTGCATGGCGCGGAAGACCCGGTTGATGACCTCGCCATCGGTTGGCTCAGACTCCAGCTCCAATAATGAGATTTCCAGTTCGCCCAACAGTTCCAAGGCTTCTTCCTTGAATGCCTGACGGTGCATTTCTTCTCTGAACATTTCGTGCTCCGGTTCCGGGGGGTTATGGCAACAGTTTCCTGGCCACTGCCAGGGGCCGGCCGTGCTGGCGGGTGCTGGCCGAGTCGTCGACTGTCATCATGGTCTTGGTCATGCGTTGTTTTCCATCCGCTTTAAGAGTTCCTCCATGACATTGCCTGCGCCAAGGCTTGTCGCGAGGTCGCGCAGGTGGTCGGGCAGGTTCGCGAAACAAATTTTCGTGTTCCGCTCCTTGAGCAGGGCCTGGAGTATCTGGATAAAGGACAGGTCCGATCTGTCCGAGTCTCCCAGATCGATGGTCAAGACGTCGGTCTGGGACAGGATGGTCAGCAGTTCGGAATGAATTTTTTTACAATGTTCCAGGCTCAGGCCGCCGGACAGTTTGGCGACCGGATGCCCCGGAATTCCCTCGACAGTACATGAAAACATCGGGTGCCTCCTGGCTTGCGCATGCTCCGGCTATTCAGGGGGCGCCGGAGCGCCCCCTCCCATTGTTATTCCGCTTCGTCGGACTTGACGGTTCCCAGCAAGCAAAGCTCCTCGGATGAGAACACCTTGCCGATGTCGAGGATCATGATGAATTCCTCGTTCTGCTTGCCCATGCCTCGGATGAAGTCCGAGCGGATGGCCGTGCCCATGCGCGGCGGCGGCGTGATCTGATCGTTTGCCATCTCGAAGACTTCGAGCACGGAGTCGACGATGGCGCCCATGTGGCACTGCTCGCCTTCGATTTCCACATCAACGATGATGATGCAGGTGCTCACCGTGTCCGCGACTTGCGGCATGTCGAATTTGACGCGCAGGTCGACCACGGGCACTGCGTGCCCGCGCAGGTTGATGACTCCGCGCAGGAACGGCGGTGTCTTGGGGATGCGGGTCACGGGCACGAGTTCGATGACCTCGCGCACGAACCCGGTTTCGAGGGCGAAAACCTCTTCCCCCAGGGCGAAGGTCAGATATTGCAGGATAGTGTTGTCGTTCATTGCTTGTCTCGTCCTCTGGTTAGAAGCGTTCGAATTCGTCGTCCTCATCGTCGCGACCCATGTCCAGGGCCAGACCGCCGGTCGGGGCTTTGGAAACCAGCGCCTTTGGGGCTTTGCGGACGGGTTGCGGCCGGGTCAGGCGAGCCGTTTGGCGGACGACCTTGCCCGTATCGGTGCCGAGGCGAAAGAAAGAGATGGTGCTCTGGAGCTGTTCGGCCTGGCTGGAAAGCTCCTCGGAGGTGGAGGCCATTTCCTCGGAGGCCGAGGCGTTCTGCTGGATGACCTGGTCGAGCTGCTGCAAGGCCTTGTTGATCTGTTCCGCTCCCGCATTCTGCTCGTTGGAGGCGGCGGAGATCTCCTGCACCAGTTCGGCCGTGCGCTGGATGTCCGGGACCAGCTTGACCAGCATCTGGCCGGCCTGATCGGCCACGCTCACCGTGGAGGAAGACAGCTCGCTGATCTCGGCCGCCGCGGTGCCGCTGCGTTCTGCCAGTTTGCGCACTTCGGCCGCGACCACGGCGAAGCCTTTGCCGTGCTCGCCGGCGCGGGCGGCCTCGATGGCGGCGTTCAAGGCCAGCAGGTTGGTCTGACGGGCGATCTCTTCGACGATGGAGATTTTCTCGGCGATGTTCTTCATGGCGTCCACGGCCTGGACGACCGCCTTGCCGCTTGCGTCGGCGTCATGGGCCGCCTTGAGGGCGATTTTTTCGGTTTGTCCGGCATTGTCGGCGTTTTGCCGGATATTGGCGGCCATCTGTTCCATGCTGGAGGACACTTCCTCCACGGAAGCGGCCTGCTCTGTTGAGCCCTGGGAAAGCTGCTCGGCCGAGGCGCTCATTTCCTCGGAACCCGAGGCCACGTTTTCAGAGGCGCCTTGCACCTCGGCCACGACTTCGCGGAGACGTTCGCACATGCGTTTGATGTCGGCATAGACGCCGATATGGCGCGTGGTGTCGTTGAAAGAGATGGTCAGATCGCCGCTGGCGATCCGCTCGGCGACGGACGCGATGACGCCTGGTTCCGTGCCCAACTGGCGGGTGATGATCCTGGCGACGAGAAAAGCGATCAGAAAGCCGATGAGAATGGCGACGACATTGGCGACGATGATGGATGTGCGGGCATGGGCGTATATCGCGTCCCCTTCGGCGCTGGCGGCATTGGATGCGTTCTTTTGGATTTCTATGATTTTATCCAGGGCGTCCTTGGCGGCGTAGTATTCGGTGCGCGATGTCCCGCGCATGGTATCGACCGCCTCTTTGGTCTTCATGGCGCGGGACAAGGCAATGATCGACGCGCTTTCCTTTATATAGAGATCCCAGTGATGCTTGTATTCTTGGTAAGCGCGGCTTTCTTCTTCCAGACTTGGAAGTTTTTCATACTCTGCCCTGACATCCTGCATATCTATAATGTATTTCTCAATTCGTTTTTCGAAATCTGCCATATCTTTTTCGTCTTCAGAAATGGTGTGTCCATATTCCGCGATGCGTATTTCACGGATCAGCGAACTGAGTTTTCCGCAAGCCTGAACGCTGGGCAGCCAATTGCCGCTGATTTCCGTGGATTTGTCGTTGACCTGAGACATCTGCCCGCTCGCGAACCAGCCAAGCCCTGCCGTGATGGACAGGATGATGGCGAATGAAAGCAAAAGCTTGCTCATGATGCGCATGTTGATGAACCATTGCATGGAAATACACTCCTTTTAGGGTTTTATATTCTGGTGTTGACTGTGAAAAACATGGACGCTGACAGCCGCCATGGCGGGGTGTCGCCGTCCTGGCCTGTGTATTCCGGATTCCGCGTCGTGGAGCCTTGTCGTCCAGGAGAACTGGCCTGCCGCGCGCCGTCACCTAAAACTTGAATTGCCCCACCAGACCGTTCAGATCTTCGGCAAGCTTCGAGAGCTCCTCGGCGCTTGTTTGAACCTGGTCTCCGCCGGAGCTGATGTCGCTTGTGACCGAGTCGATGGCGTTGATGTCCCGGGTGATGTCCTTGGACACAGTGGACATTTCCGTGGACCGGAGGTTGGCGTCCTGGACGTCTTCCGTCGCCTGGGCGATGTTGGACGCCACTTCGCGGGTGACGGCGGATTGTTCCTCGATGGCGGCGGCTATATTTGCGACAATGGCATTCACCTCGCCGATCACGTTCACGATCCGGTCGATGTCGTTGACGGCGCCGCCTGTCGCGGATTGGATGCCGCCGATGCGTTCCCTGATGTCGCTGGTCGCTTCGGCTGTCTTAAGCGCCAATTCCTTTATTTCATTGGCGACTACGGCAAATCCGCGGCCGGCGTCTCCCGCCCTGGCCGCCTCGATGGTGGCGTTGAGGGCCAGCAGGTTGGTCTGCGACGAAATGGCGGAGATGGTCTCCGTGACCTTGCCGATCTCTTGCGCGGCTTCGCCGAGGCGGCGCAGCACTGAGGCGAAGCTGTCCACCTGGCTTGCCGCTCCTTCTGTCGTGGTGCTAGCGCGTTCCGTGTTTTCCGCGATTTCGCCGATGGTGGAGGTCATCTGCTCGGTGGCTGCGGCAACGGAAGCGAGGTTTGACGTGGTTTGCTCCATCGCCGCGGCGACGGATGCTATGTTGGAACTCATCTCCTCGGCGGCCGAGGCCACCGTGAACGTCTTGGCGGACAGGGCGTGGACGCTTTGCGTCGATTGGGTGCTCACGGCCGAGAGTTCCGTGGCTGAGGAGGCCACGGTCCGGGCGTTGTCGGCGATGCCTGAGATGATGCCCTGGAGTTTTGTAACGAAGTTGTTGAAGTATTGGGATAATTGGCCGATCTCGTCGTTTGTCTCGACAGGCAGCCGTTTGGTCAGGTCGCCTTCGCCTTCGGAGATGTCCTTGAGCAGGTTGGCGCAGGTCTTGACCGGGCGCATGGCCTCCCTGGCGACGAGGATCGCCACGCCTGTGCCGACGATGAGGAAAAGCATGGATGCCAGTCCGATCATCCAGCGCATTTCATGGATTGGAGCCAGTATCTCCTCCGCTTGCCCTCCGACGGCGATGGACCATCCTGTGCCTTCGATGGGGGCGAAGCCGAAGAAGCGGTCCTTGCCCATGAACGGATACTGCTCGAAGCCGGTCTCGCCCTCGGTCATGCGTCGCAGCATTTTCGCCACGTCCACGAACTCGGGATTGGTTTTGCTTTCCGTTATGAAATTGCGCTGGTCGAGCACGAACTGTCGGTTGGCATGGGCGATGGCCGCCCCTTTGTCGTCGACGATGTAGGAGTAGCCGCTTTGGCCGTATTTGATGCCGTCCGTGATGTCGCTCAGCAGATTTGCGTCGAGGCGAGCGACAAGAACCGCCCGAACGTTTGCCGCATTGTCCGTGATCGGCGTAGCGGCCATGATGACCGGGGCGTTCGTGACCCTGCTGATGATGACGTTTGAGAACGTTGTCCGACCGTTCATGGCCTGCTTGAAGTACTCCCTGTCGCCCAAATCCGCCGTGCTTTCATCGGAGTACCGGGCCATGCCGTCCGTTTCGATGATGCCCATTCCCAGATATTTCATCCTGGCGATCTCGTTTTCCAGGGCGGGGCGCTGCTGTTCCCAGTCCATGGAGCGGACCACGTGACGGTTGGCGATGCCCCGCAAAACGGCGACGTGGTATTCCAGACGGTTCTTGGCGAGTTCGCCGCCATACCTGGCCACGGCGATGATGTTCTCCTCGGCCTGGGTAAAGGTGGCCTGCTTGGCGCGGTTGAACGCGATGTAGCCCAGTCCGCAAGAAACCAGGCTCACAAGGAGCAGCATTCCGCCGATCAGTTTTGTTCGAATCGTGATTTTTGCCATGATATGTGTCTCAGCATTGTACAATTTGTTTAACAAAGTATTATTGGATGCAATGTTTGCTCTGAAGTGTTTTTCTTTATGTATTTTTTGATTCACTTGGCAGGTTTTAGTTATGTATCAGCCTCGAACGAGGTTGTGGATGCGTGTTTTTCATGGCCTGCGATTTGTTCGATACGTTCGTTTCTGGCGATGGCGGAGAGCACTCCTGATTTGTTGGCGGCGATGAAGGCGCAAGCGCAGAGAGGACAGATCTGGTTCCCGGCCTCACGGATGATGTGCGCCATGGCCTGTTCGTGCGGAAGGGCTTGCCGGTAGGGGCGGTCCGAGGTGAGCGCTTCGTAGATGTCCGCCACGGCGAGGATGCGCGCTTCAAGCATGGCTTCGTCGCGTTTGAGCCCGCGCGGATATCCCGTGCCGTCGTAACGTTCATGGTGCTGGAGCACGATTTCCGCCACCGGTCCGTGGAAAGGGATGTCTTTGAGTATTTCAAACCCTGTTTCCGGGTGGATCTTGACCTGCTCTAATTCTTCCGGCGTGAGCCTGCCCGGCTTGTTCAGGATTTCTCCGGGAACGCTGATCTTGCCGATGTCGTGGAGGTTCCCGGCCACGCGCAGGGTGTCGATGCGGTCCCGGGACAGACCCATGGAATGGCCCAGGGCCATGGCGATACGTGCCACCCGATCGTTGTGTCCGGCGGTGTAGGGGTCTTTCTGGGCCACGATGACGCCCAGGGCGTTGACCGTGGATTCAAGGGCATTCTTGAGTTTCGCGTTGAGATCCCGCAATTCATGCGTCTGCTGTTGAATTGCGTCTTCCAGGGCTGATTTGACGAGGCGGTTTTCCCGGTGCAGGTGCGCTTTTTTCATGGCCGCGTCGATGGCGCGCTTGATGCGGTCCATTTCCCGCACCGGCTTGGTGATGAAATCGCTGGCTCCTTCGCGCAGCATGCACAGCGCCTCTTCCAGGCTTGCTGTTCCGGATATGATGATGACCGGGGTGTCGGGCGCTACGTTCTGTAACCGCGTGACGACTTGATTCCCGTCGCCTCCCGGCATGCGCAGGTCGGTGATGACGATATCGGGCCGGGCATTATCGAAGATGCGCAACCCCTCGGATGAGGATTCCGCTTCGAGAACCGCGTACCCGCTGTCGCGGAGGTAGTCGCCTACGATCAGACGGTTCATCCGCTCATCGTCGATGAGCAGGACCGTGGGCGTTGTTGTTTGATTTGACGTGTCCATGGGGGCACCTCCCGGAGGTGCGATAACCAAGAGACGTGCCACTTTGTTTTGGAGTCTAAAAAAGAATTAAAATAATAGGTTGCGTGTAACGCGCAGGGCGGGGGACGGCGTTTGGAATCAACGTATCTTTATCTTTGCCCGTGGCGGGCGAACAGAAGGCCGCGTGGGCCAAGGACGGAAAGGAAACTCAAGATTTTGGAACGCGATCAATATATCTTTATGCGGAGGAGGACGACCGGCGTTTGAGGCGCGAATTCAGGGCCTGCGGCGTGATGCCCAGCAGTTGGGCCGCGCGCCGTTGATTGCCTTCGGTGCGCTTCAGCGCTTCGGCGACAAGGGCTTCGGAGCCTTCCTGCAGGGTTGGCAGCCGCGGAAAAGTTGAAAACATTTGATCCGGCATGGAGCTTTGCAGGACGGGCTGAGGTTGGGACAATTTTTCTTTCAGCGCATCAAGGCAGGGTTGATCGTTTTGGGATCTTCCCGCCGTGTCGAGGATCAGCCCCCGCAATTCCCGGATATTGCCGGGAAATGCGTAGTCGCGCAGGAGATCGAGCACCTGGGAGGAAAGCTCGATGGCGTGGCCATAAGTCTGGGCGAAGAGCTCCAGAAAATGGGCCGCCAAAGGGGCGATGTCCTCGGGGCGATGGCGCAAAGGCGGAATGGTCAGGGCGTGGGTTGCGATGCGGAAATAGAAATCAGCGCGAAAGCGTTGGCCGTCGCCTAATTCGTCAGCGCAGCGATTGGTCGCTGAAATAATCCTGGCGGTCAGGGGCTTGGGCCGATCCGACCCCATGGGGTAGAATTCCCTTTCCTGCAGGACTCGCAAGAGTTTGATCTGGGCTTGCACGGGCAGGTCCCCGATCTCGTCGAGAAAGAGCGTGCCCCCGGATGCCCGTTCCATGAACCCGCCGCGTGGCCGGTCCGCGCCGGTGAAGGCCCCTCGGACATGACCGAAAAGCGTGTCGGAAAAGGCCTGTTCATCAAGTCCGGCCACGTTGACGGCCACGAATTCTCCCTTACGGGCGCTTGCCCAGTGGATGGCCTTGGCCAGAAGCTCCTTGCCGACACCCGTTTCCCCCATGATGAGCACCGGCTCCGGGCTTGCGGCGATGGCCTCGCAGTACTGGAAGATGCGCAACATGGCCGGGCTGTGCGTGACGATTTCGCGGAAGGCTTCGGACTTGGGCGGAGCCGGGCTCAGGAATCCGGTGGAAAGGTTGCGGCGCTCCCGGCGCATGGTGCGCAGTTCGAAGGCCCTGGTCAGGGCCGAGACGATGCGCTCCGCATCGGCGGGCTTGCGGATGTAGTCATAGGCCCCTTTGCGCATGCAGGTGACGGCAAGGTCCACGTCGTCGACGCCGGTGACCATGATGACCGGCAGGTCGGGCTGGGCATGCAGGAGCTCTTCGAGAATCTCGTCGCCTTTGAGGCCGGGCATGAGCACGTCCAGCAACACGGCCTCGATTTCCCGTTCCCGGGCGATGTCCAGCGCCGCAGCGCCACCGGAGCAGAGGACGGTGTTCGTGATCCCGGCCAGGGCCAGCGTGACTTTCAGCCCGGCCAGGATTTCTTCTTCGTCATCCACCAGCAGAACGGGGTTTGCGGGATAAAGGCTCATGCCTCCTCCATCGTCGGAAGCGTCACCAGGGCCAGGGTGCCTCCGTTTTCCGCCGGTTCGAAGCGCAGTTCTCCCTTGTGGGCGTCGATGATGGTCTTGCTGATGGCAAGTCCGAGTCCGATGCCGCCACAGTCGCGCTTGGTGGTGAAGAAGGGGTCGAAGATGTGCTCTCTCACGTGCTCGGGGATTCCCACCCCTTCATCGCGGACTGTCAGCTCCACGTGGCGCGGGCCCTTGCTGCGCAGGCGGATCTCGATGCCTGCGTTTTTGTCCGGAAGAGCCTCTGCGGCGTTTATCAGCAGATTGATGAAGACTTGTTCCAGGCGTTGCGGGTTTCCTTTCACGGGAGGGAGGTTGTCCTCGATGTCGACGTGCAGGCGGTCGGTGGAATTTTTGAGCTTGTTGTGCAGCAGGGAAATGGCGGCGCGCAGGACGTCTTTCATGCTGACAGGGCGGTCTGCGTCCAGGGTGTCCGCGCGGGCAAAATCCTTCATGTGTCGGACAATATCCCGCATACGATCCGAAGCGCCGACAATGCCGCCCAGCAGGCGGGGAATTTCCGTGTCGAGCTGCTCCATGGTCATGCCGCCGATGGATATGGAGGAGCTTTCCGGGATCACCTCGTCGAGCTGTTCCCGGAGCTGGCTCCAGATCTGCTCCAGGGCCTGGGCATTCAACCGCAAAAGATGATTGGGATTGTTGATTTCGTGAGCCACCCCAGCCGCCAGGGTTCCGAGCGAGATCAGCTTGTCGGCCTGGATCAGCTTGCGCTGGTTGTCCTTTTCTCTTTCCGCCGCGGCGATGCGCTCGGTTATGTCTTCGGTGATGCCCGCGACGCGGGTGCCCCCCTCGTCGGTGCTGGGGATGGGAAATATCTTGGATCGGAGCCAGCGGATTTCTCCGTCCGGTCTGACGAACCTGAAATACTCGTCAACAGAGTTTTCAAGAGTTTTAAGCTGATAGAAGTACTGGGCGCGTTCATGATCATCGGGATGGATGTGGTCGCTCAGATTTTTGATGTCGTCCATGACGACATCCGTAGGCACGCCCAGGATGCCTTCGCAAGCCGCGCTGATATAGAGCATGCGAGGAGGGTCGAGCTGCTGGAGCCAGAATATCTCATGTATGTTTTCGACAAGCTGGCGAAAAAGGGCTTCGCTTTCCTGCAATTTGACGTTGGTCTCGGCCAGTTCGGCGGTTCGTTCAAGGACCCGCCTTTCCAGCTCATGGGCATATTCCCGGCGTTCCTGAAGCAGATCGAGACGTTCCCAGGCCTTGTCCAGGGCCAGGTCGAGCAGGGCGAAATCAAGGATCGGCTTGGTCAGAAAGTCCGACGCTCCGGCGCGCAAGGCCTTGATGACGTCGTGCATGTCACCGGCTCCGGAAACGATGATGACCGGGATTTCGGCGGATTTCTCACGGATTCCGGCCAGGATGGAGTGCCCGTCCATGTCGCCGAGCCGCAAATCAAGCAGCACCGCCTCGTGGCGGTCAATGTCGAGCAGACGCAGCCCTTCCGCTCCGCTTGCGGCCTCGTTCACGCGGTGCCCATCATCCTTGAGATGGTCAGCGACGGTCAGGCGGATGAATTCCTCGTCTTCGATGATGAGGATGGATCGGTGTGGCGGTTTGGATTTGGTGCTGGACTCCATATTTATTTTTTCTATCACCGAGAAGGTTGAAGGAAAAGAGGGAAGGCTGATTGCTGTCACCGTCAAGGTGGACGTTGTGTACGGGAGGGGATCTTGCGCGTGATTTTAGGCAAGGTTTATGGCGTTGGATTCGAGGCAGAGGCGGAGTGCGGCCTGTTGTCGGCACAGATTCGGGAACCGAGGGCCGCTGGTCCGAGTCCTGCCGCCCCGGCCAGAAAAAAACAAGAGGTTAGACGTGCCTTGAATCGCCAAGGATTTGTGGAAAGGTTCAGTCCTTCTGTCTGCTGGTTTCCGGCTTGTCATCGCCAATGATGGTCGGTTGTCCATCCTGCCAGACGACCGCATACTGTCCGAGGCGTTTCTTCCTGTCCAATGCCTGAGCAACAGCCTTTCGGAGTGATTCCAGCACGATCATGCTTTCTTTGGAGGGGGGGGCCTGAGTTATTTTCATGATAGTCCTGCTTCCTTGAGCATCAAGGTGTGCAAATCCTGGTGGTGAATGATCCTGCGTTCGCCCTGCTGCTCGAAAACGGGCAGAGGGGTGCCTCTGTCGTTCATGAAACAAAGACAGTTGTCCACAATTGTGCTGAAATTTTGAAAAAGATTAAAGAGGCTTCGTGGGAAACGCCTTTCGATCTCTTTTTCCGGGATGTTGTGACCGCCGTGAGCAACCCTTTCGGCAACCCTCATTTTTGACATTTCGACATTGGGCAGCCCCAAAAAAATCAATTTGATGACCCATCCGTCATGGCGGAGTTCCCTGATCAAGCGCAGGTACGTTCTTCCTGCCAAGGTCGTTTCAAAGGCAAAGTTCTCTCGGAGCCTGATGCGTTCCTTGATTTCCTTCAGGAAGATACGGCTGGCTGCCATCCTTTCACGTTCAGGCGCCAAAGGCGAAAGACCGGCAGCGATGAGGTCGGCATTGATGAATGTGGTGCAGTTCGCAACCTTAGGCAAGTATTCAAGGGCAAAAGTAGTTTTGCCTGCCCCGTTGGGTCCTGCGATTATCCAGCACGTTGGCATTGTGGTTCGTCCTGGCCGTGTCGAGATCGGGGTGCGCGCGAACTCGCGTTGGCGGTCTTCCGAGTGGTTACGCAATATCTTTATCTTTTGGGTTTCGTAAGCAAGTCCTGGTCAGAATGCCAGTGGATAATATCGGCTTGAGGAACGCTGTCCTCCGCCAGATTCGTCTATTGTGATTTGTAGCGGCCCAGATCGTTCGATATGCCGCGATGCCGGGGTGAAGAGACGAGTCTTCGGTTTGGAATTCGCCAGAACTCTTTCTTCGGCCTCAAACCCATACCGACAACGGGACGTGAGGCACTGTCGGCATATTCGAGTGACTTTGGCGAAAAGTCTCTTCTAGTCGACGCGCACGGTTCTGGACACGCGCAGGCCGTGTTTCTTGATCTTGTTCAGGATGGCGGTGTGGGACAGACTTAAGGTCCTGGCGGCCTGGCGCACGCTTTTGGCCCTGGTCAGAACGTTTTCGAGGATGTCCTTTTCCAGGCGATCGAGCTGCTCTCTGAGGGGTTTTCCCGGTTCGACGGCCTGGGTCTGCCGGGTCTGGCCCGGAATGCGGTCGCCGAGTTCGTGGGCCAGGATCAGGAAACGCTCGTCGATGCTTTCCGCCGGGCAGAGGATGGCGGCGCGGTCGACCACGTTCTTGAGCTCACGTACATTGCCCGGCCAGCTGTGGGTGCGCAGCTTGGCAAGGCCTTCCGGGGTGATGCTCTTGACCGGCCGCCCCATGCGCGAGGCCAGGGTGAAAAGGAAATGCTCCGCCAAAAGGCCGATGTCGTCCAGGCGCTCCTGCAACGGCGGGATATGGATGGGCAGCACGTTGATGCGGTAGTACAGGTCTTGCCGGAAAGTTCCCTCCTCGACCATTTTCTCCAGATTTCCGTTGGTGGCGGTGATGATCCGCGCCCGGATGGGTATTTCCCGCGAGCCCCCGATGCGCCGCACGCAGTGATCCTGCATGACCCGCAAAATCTTGGCCTGGGAGGGCTGCGGCATGTCGCCGATCTCGTCCAGAAAGACCGTTCCATCCCCCGCGACCTCAAAGAGGCCGGGCTTGCCGTCCTTCAGGCCGCCGGTGAAGGCTCCGCCCACGTAGCCGAAGAGTTCGCTCTCCAGCAACTGCTCGGGCAGGGCCGCGCAGTTGATGGGCACGAAAGGGCCGGACCGGCGGCTTGCCGTGTGCATGGCCCGGGCGAAGAGCTCCTTGCCTGTGCCGGACGCGCCCCGGATGCAGACGATGGAATCCGTGGCCGCGATGAGCTGGGCATAGCCGATGAGGTTGTTGATGTTCTGGTTCTGGCCGACGATGTCCGAAAAGCTGATCTGGGCGGGTTCGGAAAGGCTCCGCGCCAGCATGCGGATTTCCTGCATGTCCTTGGCTATTTCCACCGCCCCGATGATGTGGCCTTCGGCGTCGCGGATGGGGCGGCAGGTGGCGAAATATTGAAAGCGCCCCGAAGGCGTGACCAAGGTGCGCTTCACGTCGGGGCTTTCCCGCCCGGCCAGGCTGTCCAGGATGGCCGTGTCGCCAAGTCCCAGTTCGCGCACGTCCGTGCCGGTCACGCTGTCCTGATCCAGGTTCAGGATCTGGCAGGCGGAGGCGTTGATGGTCGTGACCAGTCCGTTCGCGTCCACGGCCACGACTCCGTCGGCGATGTTGTCCAGGACCACGCGCAACCGCCGGGCCTGCTCCTCCTGCGGCAGGGTGTCTATGGCCCGGGAGGTCAGCAGGCCGGGGATGTCGCTCAGGGCCTGAGGCAGGTCCGATGGGGCTCCCTCGCATCTGCGGTCTTCTGCTTCCACATAGACGTGGGCCAGCTCGTCCACGCGATCCACTTCCATGGCCACGATATTGAACATGCGGTCGGCGATGCGTCGGGACAGGTCGGCGACGATGCCGACGCGGTCCTTGAAGACGAGATGCAGCTTGATGGCCATGAGCCCTCCTGAAATCATGGTTTGCCTATCAGGGCTGAACCCGGCTGCCAAGGGCGTCGCCGTCCCGGGCGTGCACCGTGAAGGTCGTGCGGGCGCTGCGCCCCTGGTCATCGGTGACGGTGACCTCGTGCACCCCGCGCTCCAGGGGGATGAAGCAGGGCGTTTCGGGCGGGGTCCGGCCCACATGGCGGCCATCCACGTACCAGTAATGTGTCGAAGCGCCCGCCGCCCCTGCCGCGGACAGGGCCAGACGTTGAAATTTTTGGGGCACGTCCATGCGGACATGGTAGGGCGTATCGGCTGAAGGGGACTGGATGACCGGCCCGCCTTCCTCCGGCACGTCAAGACACTCCGGGTCGATGCCGGGCAGCCCCGGCAGGCTCGAACCCTGGGCACGGCGAAAGGCCACCAGTTCGGCTGGCCAGACCAGCGCAACCTCTTCTGTTGACTCCTTTGTGAGCAGGCAGTCCCCGTGCAGGCGCAGGCCCGTGGCGGGATTGACGAAGATCCGCCTGTGCATGCCGCAGGCCGGAAGGCTTGTCACCCCGGCGATGGCCGGGGTCGTGGCCAGCGGGCAGTCGGGGCCGGGGCGTTCCCCGCTGACGGCGCAGATTCTGATCCGTTGCAGCGCCGGCGTGGAAAACGAGGGCAGCTGAGTCGTGCGGGGAGAGAGCGCCCGGAAAAGATCGAAAAGCAGGGGCCCGGCGTGGCGCGCTCCGGAGATGTTCGCGCACTGCGAGCCGTCGGGGTTGCCGACCCAGACCCCGATGGCCAGGTCGCGGCTCAGGCCCACGGCCCAGGCGTCGCGATGTCCGAAGGACGTCCCGGTCTTCCAGGCCACCTTGGGGGCGGAAAGGGTGAACTCCCAGGCGTCGGGCAGGTCTGGCCTTCTGGTCGTGGCCAGGATGTCAAGGATCATGGCCGAGGCTTCCGGAGATACGAGTCGGATGTCCGGATTGCGCCCGGCCAAGGGGTCCATCAGGGGCCGGACGGGTTTGTGCGTCCCCGCATCGGCCAGGGTCGCGTACAGGTTGGTCAGCTCCAGCAGCCGGGCCTCGCAGCCGCCCAGGGCCATGGACAGCCCGTAGTGGCTGGCCGGCCTGTCCAGGGTGGAGAGGCCGCCCCGGCGCAGCAGTTCGTGGAAAGGGACGAGCCCGCAGCGGCTCAGCAGCCGCGCTGCCGGAACATTGAGGGAGGTGGCCAGGGCCAAACGCGCGCTGACGAGGCCCTGAAAGTTCTGGCCGTAGTTTTCCGGGGCGTAGCCCGCGAAATCCGTGGGCACGTCCAGGAGCATGGAGCCGGGCGCGAGGTGCCCCTGGTCAAAGGCCAGGGCGTAGAGAAAGGGTTTCAGGGTCGAACCGGGAGAGCGCCTGGACAGGGCGTTGTCGACCTGGCCCTGCCGGGAGTCATCCCAGAAATCCGCGGACCCGGCGTAGGCCAGGATTTCGCGGCGTTGCACGTCGATCACCACCGCCGCCGCGTTGCCGATGCCCTGCCGGCGCAGGCCCTCCATGCGGCCGGAGAGCAGCTTTTCCACGATATCCTGGGCGCGTCTGTCCAGGCTGCTCCTGATCACGGACCTTTCGGGCAGACGCGAACGCACCCAGCGGCTGAAATGCGGCGCGCCCTGCGGCACGGCTGCGCGGCGGGCGAGAAGCGGGCGGCTCCTGCTTTCGGCGATCCGGGTCGGGTCGAAGACGCCATGCGCCGCGAACCGGTCCAGCACCCGGTCGCGGACCCGGCGTGCGAGTCCGGGGTTTTTATGCGGATTGTAGCGGGTCGGCGAGCGCGGCAGGACCGAAAGCAGGGCGATCTCGCCCAGGGACAGGGTGGTCGGCTCCTTGCCGAAATAATGCCAGGACGCCGCGCCGACCCCGACCACGTTGGAGCCGAACGGGGCGAGATTGACATACCATTGCAGGATGTCCCGCTTGGAATGATGCCAGCACAGCTGCAGCGCGCGAAATGCCTCGACGATCTTGGTTCCCATGGTGCGGGGGCGCGGGTCGGCCAGGCGGGCCACCTGCATGGGGATGGTCGAGGCCCCGCTCACGATCCGCCCATGCCGAACGTTGACCCACAATGCGCGGAGCACGGAGAAGGGGTTGATCCCCGGATGAAGGAAGAAATGCCGGTCTTCGGAATCGACCAGGGCGGCGGTCAGATCAGGGGATATTTCCTCCAGGGTCAAAGGGAACCGCCACATCCCGTCGGAGGCCAGGAAAAAGCGCAACGGCTTGCCGTCCCGGTCCAGGACGCGGGTGGCGGCCGGAGGATCAAGGCGCTCCACGGGAAAGGGTAAGAGGCGGTCCAGGAGCAGCGCCAGGCAGGCCAGGGCGCCCACGGCGGCAATGAGGACAATGGCGGCCCTTGGCAGGGCCGCCATTGTCCTTGAGGGAGTGCTCATGGGATGGGAACGTCCCGCGTCACGTTTACGGTTCCAAGGGCTCCGCCGGCGCGCAGGCCGGGATGGTACATGGCCTCGGCCTGCGCCGGGGGCAGCGTGAACCGGCCCGGAGTCACGGCCCGGAGCACGCTGTGGCGCGTCTTCCAGCCGTTGCCGTCCAGGTTGGTGAAGACGAGGATGCGGTCGTCACGCAGATCCTGGTGCCCTTCGAGTTGGGCCTCCTCTTCCATCCAGTCGAGGCGTTCCGTGGTCGCCAGGCGGGGATTCTCCACCTCCAGGCCTGCGGGCAGCAGGCTCTGCACGACCACGTTGTCGATGGGTCCGGTGGTGCTGCGCACCCTGGTGCGCATGATGACCAGGTCCCCCTGGCGGACGCTGTCGCCTTCCAGGGGCAGCCCGTTTTCGCGCAGCAGCGTCTGCTCGATTTCAAGTCCCCGGCTCTGCGGGACATGGGATTCGGCCTTGGGCGTGGCCGAGGTCAGCACGGTGGCGAAGACGGCGCGGTCCGCAGGCGATTTTTCCAGGGTCAACGCCCCGGCGGTCCGGATGTCCTCCCGCGTGAAGAGCTTTGTCTCATCGAAGATCTGAGCCCCTTCGGGCCAGGCCAGCGTGCCCGAGAATGGCCGGGCGTCGTCCAGCGTGGAGAGGTATTTGCCCATGGCCATGAAGGCCAGGCTGGTTTCCTGGGTCGAATGCCACGCATTGCCGCCAAGCTCCGCCCCCAGTCGGGTCATGAGCTCCGGCAGACGCGGATCGTCGGGCACGTTTTTGAGCAGGATGAGCGCGATGAGCGCCCTGTCGCGCAGGCCCGAACCCAGGTTGCCGCCGCTTTCCCGGCGCTTTTCGTCGATGGCCGGGTCCGCGTGCAGCAGCGCGAAGCCCGCGGCCTGGTTGCTCGTTTCCAGGTAGGCCCCGGCCAGCAGGGTCCGCGCCACGCCGCCCAGGGATTTTTCGAAGGTCGCGCGCAGATAGTCCTGGCTGCCCAGGTCGGACCTCTTCCCCAGCGCCAGGACATAGAGCGCGTAGGCTGCCTGTTCGATCCTGTGCGTCGAACTCCCGGCTTCCGGATTGGCCAGCGATTCAAGATAATAGAATGCGCTGTCGAGCATGCGTTCGGGGATGGTGTGCCCGGCCTGCCGGGCCTCCAGCAGGAAGTGGCAGACATAGGACGAAACCCATGGATCGGGATCGGCGCCGCCCGGCCAGAAGGCATAGCCGCCCGCCCCGGTCTGCATGGTCTGTAGGCGGCGGATGGCGGTCTGGACCAGCCCGGCCGGGCCGGCGGCGTTGAAGCGGTCCGGGGCCAGTTCGCGGGCCAGGGCCCCGAAGTGCAGCAGCGGGAAGGCCTTGGACACGGTCTGTTCGGCGCAGCCGTAGGGGTAGCCGAGCAGGTTCTCCAGGTGCCCGGAGTAGCGCAGCAGCGGGCGGGTGGAAAGCCGCACCGCGCGTCTGGCCGATCCCGGCAGGAAGGTGTCCGGCAGCGGCGCGCCGATTTGCCCTGAGGCCGCGTCAAGAGTCGTGCTTTCCATGATCCGGGTCACGGGCAGGGGCGAGCGCTGATCGAGTTCCACCTCGGCCGAGGCGGTCTCGCCGCCTCCCGTGGCAGTGAAGGACAGCGTGACCTTTCCTTCCTCCATGCCGCAGCGCAGAGGCAGATGGACGGTGTCTTCCCGCCCCGGCTCCAGGGTCAGGGGGGCGGGCATGGCTCCAAGCGTCGCCGGGCCGCCGACCGTGGCGCTGATGCGAAACGACGCGGCGGACGGAGTGTCGTTGCGCAGGGTCAGGGGGATTTCGATCTCGTCGCCCAGCGCCAGGAAGCGGGGCAGGGTCGGGGTCAGGACCAGGGGCGTGCGCACGCGGGTCATGGCCGTGCCCGCGCCGAAGCTCTTGCCCTGGTTGCCGACGGCGACAATGCGCAGCGCGCCCTGGAAGTCGGGCAGGCGCACGCGGTGGCTCACCGCGCCCGTCTGGTCGGCGTCGAGCACGCCGGACCAGAAGGTCACGGGCTTTACGCGGCGGATGCCTTCGGTGCGCATGAAGGACGAGGCCCCGCCCAGGTCGTCGCCGCCTCCGGCCAGCGGTCTGGCCGCGCCCAAGTGCGGGAACATGAAGGCGAAGTTGTCGTAGCTCGTCACATCCAGGGCCCGTTTGGCGTAGAAATGCCCGAAGGGGTCCGGGTTTTTGCCCCCGGCCAGCTGCATGATGCCCTCGTCGACCACGGCCACGGTCACCCGGGCGTGAGGCTTCGCCTGGACCCGGATTTCCAGGTCGGTCAGGGGGCGGACCTCGTCCGGGGCGTCAACGCGCAGGCCCATGCGGTTTATGAGGCTGTCCACGAAGATGGGCGCGGCTCCGAAGGCGCGCCCCGCGCTGCCGGGGGCGATGTCCGAGGCCCGGCGGATCAGGGTGGCGGTGAGGTGCACGTTGGGCTGCCACTGCTCGCGCACCGGGATGCGGATCTGGCCCGTGTTTCCGTGCAGTTCCACGATCTCCAGGTGCTCCACGGTCGAACCTTCCACCGTGACCAGCGCCTTGCCCGCGAAGGGCGAGCGGATCTGGAAGGAGGCCGTCTCGCCTGCCCGGTAGCCCGCCTTGTCCGGGATCAGCTCCAGGCGGGCCGGGTTCTTGACCGCCCAGGGAGAGTAGCCCCAGCCGCCGCAGTAGAATTCCAGCTCCGAGGCCGCCCCGCTTTTCGGGTCGGCGAGGCGCACGCGGTACGAGCCGTAATCCGGCGGCGTGACGGAGAAGGAGCCCGCCCCTTGGCCCGCGCTCACGCGCTGGGTCGATATCTCCACCGGGTTTCGCACGGATTCGTAGGTGAACCCGGACTGCGTCCGGCGCATGACCGTCTGCCATTGATCCTGGAACAGTGTCGCGACAAGCTCCGGGTGGGCGATTTTTTTGCCCTCGGGGCTTAACGTCACGAATTCGAACACGGCCCGCTTGCGCGGCTCAAGCTCCATGGATCCGGGCCGCTTGATGCCGGGATACAGGGAGTAGGCATGCACCGGGATGCGTTTTCTGGCGGTCACGCCGCGCCCGCCCTGTTCGCGCACGCGGCCGGTGAACTCGGCCCAGAGGGTCAGAGGCGGGGTCAGGTCCCTGGGGATTTCCACTCCGAAGGAGGCCCTGCCGTCGGCATCCAGGCGGCCATCCGTGCTCATGAGGGCCAGGGGCTCGAAGCTCCTGCCCGGATCGCCGAAGCTGTAGCCCTCGAAGCCCTTGGGCGCGAAGTCCGCGCTCAGGAGCCGGACCTTGGCCGACACCGCCAGATTCGCAGCCGGAGGGCCGAAGAGGTAGCGGGATACCACGTCAAAGTTCAGCTTTTGTCCCGGCTCGCCCATGGTTTCAGGAGCGGCTATTTCCACGCTCAGGCGGTCGGGGATGAATTCCTCGACCTGATAGGCGTAGGAGCCGATGACCTGACCGCCGCTCAGGGCCTGCAGCAGATAGTGTCCGGTCAGGGACCAGTCCGGGATGTCCAGGCTGAAACCCGCCATGCCCCGGTCCAGGGGCAGGCTCAGGGTGCGCAGCAGGCGGCCTTCGGGGTCGCGCTGTTCGATGGTCACGGGCTGGTCGGGGGGCGTGCCGATGCGCCCGTCGCGCACCAGGATCGTCCCGTCCAGGGTTTCGCCGGGGCGGTAGATGTCGCGCTTGCCGTACAGGTAGGCCTGTAGGCCGGTATGGCTGATCGAGGCGCCGCTGACGTCGAGCCCCGTGGAGTCGATGCGGAAGCGGTCCAGAAAGATGAAGCTGAAGTCCTCGCCGCGCCGGGCCAGGATCATGGCCGGGGAGCCCAGCTCGTCGTCGTTTCCGGCGTTGGGGATGCGGGCCAGGCCGTCCGCATTGGTGCGCGAGACCCCCAGCACCTGGTTCTTGAAGCTCAAAAGCGTCAGCTCCACGCCTTCCAGGGCGTCCAAATCCTGCATGGAGCTGGCCCAGACCAGAAATCCCGCCTCGTCCTGCTTGGCCACCAGGCCGATGTCCGTGCGCAGGACCCAGCGCGTTGCGCCGCGATAGTCCGCGGGCAGATTCAGCCCGATTTTGTACAGGCCAGGCCGCTGCTCGGGGATGAGTTCGGACATGGCCAGGGTTCGCGTCTGAACCGCGTTCGGGGGTGACGTTACGTCGAACGTCTCGCGGTGGATTTCGCTGCCCAGGTGATAGGGCACAGAGTCCCGGGCCGAGCCGCCGTCGAAGATGGAATACCCGTAGTCCTGGAACAGCGCGCTCAGGTTGTTGAGGAAAACCCGGCTCACGGTCAATTCCACGGTGTCGGCGTTGACGTGTTCGATTCCCAGAAGCCCCTGGCCCTGGCGGGGCAGGAACATGCCGGAGGACGAGAAATCCACGCTCGGGGGAAGGTCCGGCATGCGCAGGCTCTGCTCGAAAGCGGCTTCGAGCGTGGCTCCGTCCTCGGCCCGCAGGCCTTTGGCGATGCGCACGACGCGGGTGCTGCCGGGCTCCAGCTTGCCGGTCAGGGAAACGTTTTTTCCGTGGGCGGCGACGGAGACCTGGGTTTCGGGCTCGATGCGCAGCAGTTCGCGCACGGCCGAGGCGCTGACCGGGGCGGAAAATTCAAGCTCGATGCGCGAGAGGTCCTTTTCCGAGCGGGGGCTCACGGCGACGACGCGCAGCACGGGGTCCAGGCGCAGCTCGATGTCCCGGAGGAATTCCCGGCCCAGGGACAGGCTTTTCCCCGCCACGGTCAGCTCCGGGGCCAGGCGCAGGGTCAGGGTGCGCGCGGTCGTGTCCTTGCGCACGGGCGCGCTGCGAAAGTTGAAGCCGGCGGTGCGCCACTGGGTCAGCAAGGACAGTTCCACGGGGGTTCCGTCGTGGTCGCTCAGTCGCATGGCGGCCAGCAGATCCTGCGGGTCCACGGGGGCGTTGAAGACGACGCGGCCTTCCAGTTCGACCATGTCCGGCCCGGCCTCGGAGGCCAGTTCGTTCACGGTCAGTTCCAGCACGGCGAAGCTGCCGGTGCGCACGGGCGCGCTCCGTTTTCCGCGCAGCATGTCGTCGGGAAAGACTTCCGGGCTCAGATTCACGGTGTACTGCATGTCGAGGGGCAAGGGCGTCGCGGCCAGGAATTTCAAGGCGTAGGGGTTGGCCCAGACCCACTGACCTTCGACCACTGGCTCGATTCCGGCGGGAGCGGCCTTGGCGCGGGCGGCTTCGGGCACCGCCCGGTCGAATTCAACGGTCAGGGTGGTGCGCATCAGGCTGTCGAGGCTGACGCTGTTCACCGACAGCTCGGGCCGCGTTTCGCCCAGGTACAGGTCCTTGAGCATCCAGGCCTGGGCTGCGACGATCAGAAGGAGAAGGGCTACGAGCCAATTCTTGGGGGTGGACATGTGAGCCTCGCGCACGTGATAGAGTGGATTGCCGTGCTCATGGTCTGGCAAGGACCGGCTCAAAAAGCAAGGGCCGGCTTTTCAACGAGCGGGCTTTGCTCTACAAGATCGGGCATAAACATTTCGAGATGGAGGAGTCATGATCGCTTTTCTTGTGGCGCTCGCCCTGGCCGCCGCGCTTTTGCTGTGGGCGGTGTTGATCTACAATGGACTGGTGCGCATGCGCAACACGGTGGAGGAAGCCTGGAGCGGGATCGACGTGCAGCTCAAGCGGCGCACGGACCTCATCCCCAACCTTGTATCCACGGTCAAAGGGTATGCCGAGCACGAAAAGGGCACCCTGGAAGAGGTCATCCGTCTGCGCGGCCTGGCCCAGAACGCCCACGGCGTGGGCGAGACGGCCCAGGCGCAGGGGCTTCTGGGGGCGGCGCTGGGCAAGCTCTTCGCCCTGGCCGAGAGCTACCCGGAGCTCAAAGCCAACGCCAACTTCGCGCAGTTGCAGGCCTCCCTGGGCGAGATCGAGGAGCAGGTCCAGCTGTCCCGCCGCTACTACAACGGGGCGGTGCGCAACCTGAACATCGCGGTGGAGTCTTTTCCGTCCAATCTGGTCGCCGGACGCTTCGGCTTTGAAAAGGCGGAATTCTTCGAGCTTGAGAGCCCGGCGGAGCGGGCCGTGCCCAAGGTGGAGTTCTAGGGTGGCGGGCATGCATACGCGGATACTTCTGGCCGCGCTGCTCACGCTGCTTTCCTGCGCCCCCCTGCTGGCCGAGACCGAACGGATCCTGGATTTTTCCTCCCTGGTCCTCATCGACCCGGACGGGTCCATGGTGGTCACCGAGACCATCACCGTCCAGGCCACGGGGGAGCAGATCAAACGCGGAATCGTGCGCGAGTTCCCGACGCTCTATTCCGGGCGCGACGGGAGCCGGGTGCGCGTCGGTTTCACTCTTCTGGACGTGAAGCGCGACGGCGCGAGCGAGCCCTACCACACCGAGAAAAAATCCAACGGGGTGGCCATCTATGTCGGGGACAGGAACGTCCATCTTCCGCCTGGCCGCCACACCTACGACCTGACGTACAGGACCACCGGTCAGCTCGGTTTTTTCACGGAGCACGACGAGCTTTACTGGAACGTGAACGGCAACGGCTGGCGGCTGCCCTTTGACCGGGTCCGCTGCGAGGTGCGGCTGCCGGGCGGGGCGTGGGCCCTTGAGGCCGTGGCCTATGAAGGTCCCATGGGCAGCAAGGACAGTCGCGCCTTCTCCGTGGCCGGTCAGCGGGAGGTGACCTTCGGTTCGACGCGGCCCTACGCGCCGGGCGAAGGACTGACCATCGCCGTTTCCTGGCCCAAGGGCTTCGTGACCCCGCCTTCGGCCACCGGGCAGGCGGCGCGGACCTTGATCGAAAGCGGTTCGTTGCTGCCCGCCGGCATCGGAGCGGCGCTTCTTTTCGCGTACTACGTCCTGGCCTGGATGAAGGTTGGCCGCGATCCGGAAAAGGGCGTGATCATCCCGCGCTTCGCCCCGCCCAAGGGTTTTTCTCCGGCCATGGTCCGCATGCTGTGGCGCATGAGGTTCGACAACACGGCCTTTACCGCCGCCGTGGTCAGCATGGCGGTCAAGGGCGGGCTTTCCATCGTGGACAATGGGAAAATGGGCCTCGAACTGGCCGATCAGGCTCCGACGGGACTGTCCGTCGGAGAGCGGGCCGCGTGGGACGAGCTGCGCAAGGCCGGGCCGCTGGTGGAGTTGAAGAACACCAACCACCGGGCGCTGAACCGGGCCAGGCAGGCCATCAAGGACAAGCTCGGACGCGAGCTGTCCTCCACCTATTTCCTGACCAATTCGGGCTGGCTCGCTCCGGGCATGGGCATCACCCTGGCCACGGTGGCGGGCATGGCCTGGGCCGCTCCCGTGCCGCCTGAACTGCTCTTCATCGGCGTCTGGCTGATGGGCTGGACGTTCGGCTGCTTTGTGCTGGCGCGCCAGGTGGTCACCGCATGGCGGGCCCGGGGCGTCAAGGGCAAGCTCTCGGCGGTGCCGCTGACCGTGTTCGCGCTGCCGTTTCTGGGCGGCGAGGTGGCCGGGCTCTGGGTCTTAGGCGGCCAGATCGGCTTTGCGGCCACGCTGGTGTTTGGGGCCGTGGTCCTCATGAACGCGCTGTTCTATGAGCTGTTGAAAGCGCCGACGCGCATCGGCCGTCAGACGCTGGACGAGATCGAGGGGTTCAGGATGTACCTGTCCGTGGCGGAGGAGGAACGCCTCAATTTCATCCATCCTCCAGATGAGACTCCGGAACTGTTCGAGAAGTTTCTGCCCTACGCCATGGCCCTGGGCGTTGAAAATCAGTGGGGAGAGCGGTTCGCGAACCTGCTCGAACGCTCCGGATACGAGCCGGGCTGGTACGCCGGGCGGCATTGGGACCGGATGCATCCGGGGGCTTTCGCGGCGGGGCTTGGGAGCGGGATGCAGTCCGCCGTGTCTTCGGCATCCAGCGCGCCGGGCCGATCTTCCGGCATGGGCGGCGGCGGATCGTCCGGCGGCGGAGGCGGCGGAGGAGGCGGCGGGGGGTGGTGAAAACGAGGGGCCGGTTCACATGAGCCGGCCCTCGCATTTCGGGCGGGAGAAAGGCGCGTGCGCCGGCTCCTTCAGCCGATTTCCCTCACGAAGTCGACGTAGTCCTCGACGGTCAGTTCCAGTTCGGCGACCTTGATCTCGGAGAGGTCGAGGATGATCGCCTCGGGACTGGTCGCCAGGTCGATGTCCGGGGTGTGGACGATGCCGATGCCGGCTTTGGCCAGAACCTTGTTGGCCAGGCTGACCATGAGCAGGATGATGTCCTGGCCGCCGTCCATGTTCTCGTCGTGGTGATGCTCGGCCACGTCGCAGTAGATCCGGGGCAGGTTCCAGCTTTTGAGCAGCTGCGCTCCAAGGCTCTGGTGCAATGTATCGAGCACTTCCTCGATAAAGGACTGGGGCGCGTTCTCGTCCAGCCGCCCGTTCTTCTTCAGGTCCGAGACGGCGATGAGCAGAAAGGCCTTGCCGATGTCGTGCAGCAGGCCCGCGAAAAAGGCCTCGTTCATCTTGCTCGGCAGACGGCATTCCTTGGCGATCCATTTGGCGCCAAGGGCGCAGGCCACGGAATGGATCCAGAGCTGATCCATGTATTGGCGGATGAAAGGGTCCGAGGTGGTGAAGGATTGCTTCTGGGTCAGCAGGGTGACCAGGTTGGAGACTTCGGCCAGTCCGAGCCGGACCATGGCGTTTCTGACCGTGGTCACTTCGATCATGCCCCGGTAAAAGGACGAGTTGGCCACCTTCAGGAGCTGGCCGGACAGGGCCGGATCGCGCAGGATCTGTTTTTCGATGACCTGCATGTCCGGGTCCGGCTTGGCCATTTCCTGCTGGATGGCGAGGCCGGTGCGGTTGAAGGCCGGGAGCTGCGCCTGATCCGAGTGCACATGCTCCTTGAGGATTTCGATGAAGGACTTGGCCTCGTTCATTGCTAGACTCCGAGCAGGCGGCGGGTTTCTTCCAGGGGGCGGGGTTTCAGGACCAGGGGCAGGCAACGCATGACCTCTTCCAGGGTGGTCAGGCCTTCGGAAGCCTTGACCAGTCCCTCCTCGAACAGGGTCACCAGTCCTGCGCTCTCCAGCGCGATCTTGCGGATGTCGAAGCTGTTTTTGCGTTCCAGGATGGCGGCGCGGACCATTTCATCGAGAATGAGCAGTTCGAACACCGCGATGCGCCCCCGGTATCCCGTGTAGCGGCAGTGGGCGCAGCCCGTTCCTTTGCGGAAATTCGAGCCCTGGATCGTGGCCTGGGTGTAGCCGAAGAGTTGCAGTTCGCCGGGGCTTGGCTTGTACGGCTGGGAGCATTCCGGACAGATCCGCCTGAGCAGGCGCTGCGCCACCACGCTGACCACGGTGGAAGAGATCAGGAAGGCCTCGATGTCCATGTTCATGAGCCGGATCAGGCCGCCGATGGAGTCTTCGGTGTGGAAGGTGGTCAGCACCTTGTGACCGGTCAGGGCGGCCTGCACGGCCACCTCCGCCGAATAATTGTCGCGGATCTCGCCGATCAGGATGACGTCGGGATCCTGGCGCACGATGTGGCGCAGGGTTTCCTCGAAGGTCAGGTTGATCTTGGGGTCGATGGAGCACTGGGAGATGCCGGGGATGACGTATTCGACGGGCTCCTCGGCCGTGATGATGGAGAGAAGCGGCGTGTTCAGGTGGTGGATGCAGCTGTAGACCGTGGTCGTCTTGCCCGACCCGGTGGGCCCGGTGATGATCACCACGCCGCTGGGCCTGGACAGCGCCCCGTCGATGAAGCGCTTGAGGATCTTCGGGTACATCCCGATGCTCGCGATGTCGATGAGGTTGCCCTGCCGGTTCAAGAGGCGCAGCACGATGGCCTCGCCGTGGATGGTCACGTAGAAGGAGGCGCGCATGTCGAGCTCCCCGCCGGGGTACTCGAACAGGATGCGTCCGCCCTGGTGACGGCGCTTCTCGGCGATGTCCGCCTTGCACATGATCTTGATGCGGCTTGAGATGTTGGGGATCATCCCGCGCGGGTAGTCCTTGTAGGGTTCGAGCACCCCGTCCCGGCGAAAGCGGATGCGCAGGCGGTCCGGGAGGGGTTCCATGTGGATGTCGCTGACGTCGAGTTCGATGGCGTCGAGGATGATGCGCTCGACGATGCCCGAGGCCGATTCGTCGTCCACGGACTCCTTGGCCTGGGCGCCGCGCTCGAAGCGCTGATAGGTTTCAAGGATGGACTCGCGCGTGGCGATGGCCGGCAGGATGCCCTCGGGAAAGATGGTGCGCGCCTCCTCCTGATCGTCCATGTCCAGCACGTTGGCGAAGGCGACGACTACCTGGTGGTCCTGGCGTTCGATGGGCACATAGGCCGCTTTGCTCCTGTAGGCCACGGGAATCTGGTGCATGAGGGACATGTCCAGGGCGGTGAACCTGGGATCGACAAAAGGATAGCCCAGTTGCAGGGACAGGGCTTCAAGGAGCTTGAATTCCTTGATGAAGTTGTTGGTGACGAGGACTTCGCCAAGCTTCTGCGGACTGCGGCTGGCGCGCTGGATCTGGAATGCGGCTTCGAGGTCCGCCTCGCTGATCAATCCGAGCTCCAGAAGCAGGCTGCCTATGCGCATGGACAGCTTGTTCTTGCGGATCGCCGCCGTGACCTGTTCGCTGGTTACGTATCCGAGTTCCTTGACGATTTCGAGCAGGGGCTTGGGTCGGACGAGCTTGGCGCGCAGTCGAGAGGCATGCAGCGCCTGCTTTTCCGTGAGCATCCCCTCCTTGACCAGAATGTCGATGAGCTCGCCATGGGTCGTCGGCTGACTTTCTCTGGGCTTATCCTCAGGCATCGGGACTCCATGGTCAAAGTTGAGCAGTAGCGAAAAGGTCTTACAGAGAGAAGATTATGGAGTCAATTTGATGAGATGGGATGGTTTTGTCGTACATGCGGCTCATTTGCGCGGGTTTGCGGGCAGCCGGACGTGAAAAACGCAGCCCTGGCCGAAAACCGAGTCCGCGCTGATGCTTCCCCCCATCCGGGAGAGGATGTCCCGGCAGATGGACAAGCCCAGGCCCGTGCCTTTGCCTGCGGCCTTGGTGGTGAAGAACGGCTCGAAAATATTGGGCAGGATGTCGTCGGGAATGCCTGGCCCGTTGTCTTCAACATCGATGCGCACGAAGTTGTCCTCTCGCGCGGAGCGCAGCTGCACCAGGCCGTCTTCCTTGTCGATGGCGTCGATGGCGTTGTTGATGAGATTCAAGACGATCTGCTGGATCTCCGTGGGCGAGCTTTCGACGTCTCCGGCCTGGGGGTCGAGGTTCAGCCGGACCTCCACGCCCCGGTACTTGGCCTTTTGGCGGGCGAAACCGGCGATGTCCTCCAGCAGGGAGTTGATGTGCACCACCTTGGCCGTGTTGTCGGGCTTGCGGGCGAAGCTCAGCAGCTTGTGCGTGATTTCGCGGCACCGGTGCCCCTGGGTGGTGATGGTTTGCAGGGAGGAGAAGATTTCTTCGGTGTTTTCCTCGCTGTGCGGGTCGTCGGACTTGAGCAGGTCCTGAATCCAGCCAGCGTTTTCCATCATGATGGCCAGGGGGTTGTTTATCTCGTGGGCGACGCCGGCCGCGAGTTCTCCGATGGCGGCCAGTTTGCCGGCCTCCATGAGGTGTTGCTGCATCCGCTGCTGCTCGCGCTCGGCCTTGAGCAGACGCTGCTCGGTCCGTCTGGCCAGGGCCAGGGCCGTGGCGACGATTCCGGCGCAGCCCATGAGGACAATGCCCACGGCTAGCAGCCTGGCCTTCATGAGTGGCCGCGTGGTCAGGGACTTGGGCTGATGGATGACCAGGATGCTGCCCGATGATTTGAGCGGGGCGCATCCGTAAAGGTTGGCCGCGCCTGTCGCGTCCTTGCCCTCAAGCACCACGGGCCGGTTTTCGGGAAAAAATTGCTGGGCCAGCAGCAGGGCCGTGGCTCTGTCGCCGGGGCCCGTTTCTCCGCTGGTGCTGAAACCGCCCTGGCGGTCGAGAAAAAACGCTCCCCCGGACCCTCCGGGATGGAAGATGCGGATCGTGTTTTGAATCTGTTCCGGATCGAGGTGGGCCCGCAACAGCCAGGCGGTCTGCTCGAAGATGATGCGCACGCCGAGGAAGCAGTGCGTTTCGCATTGGGCGAGATTGCTGACGAATTGCGGGCGGCTGATGGCCTGCTGGAACCATGGTTCCAGCTCCGGCTCCGGCCCGCCGGGCGCGCCGCCGGCGCGGGCGATGACCGTGCCGCTGGAGTCGATGAGGTCCAGGTCGAGGAATACGCCCTGATAGGCGTTTTGCAGGAAGTGCAGCCGGGTGCGCAGGTAGCCGGGGTCCGAGAGGTCCGTGATGGTGGCGGAGGCGGCTTCGTGATGCAGGTTGGAAATCTTTTCATCCAGGAAGGCATCGATGCTTTGAGCGGCGCTCATGGCCTTCTGTGCCAGAAGGGCGTGATTTTTTTCCCGGTAGGCCGCGTCGTAAAAGACATAGCCCAGAGTGGCCATGCACATGAGCGGCACAATGGCCACCAGGATGGAGAGCACCGTCTGCTGACCGCTCAAGAGGCGCGGGGATGCCGTTTTCAGGGCCTGGGCGGCGTCTTTGGCGTTGGAGAAGGCTTGGGTCATGGTCCGTCCAGAGGATGCGCGTCACGTGTCCCGGTTTCGGATGTCCTGCCGCCAGGAGTTGAGGGGCGCGCAGCACCCCCCGCCGGTATGCTGGTTGCGGCGGATCGCGTTGCCGGATTCGGCCTCGAGCATGGTCCGACACAGGTAGCGCCCTTTTTCGTCGCTCCAGAAGAGCTCGGGACAGCGGGGCAGATAGCCGTGCCGGCGCAGGGAATCCGTGCACTGGTCATGCAGGCAGCACCATCCACAACCCACGCAGGGCAGGTACGACATGATATTTTTCCTTGCGCCGCGCGGCTGTGTCGGGCTCGGGTCCGCCATGGTTCCTCGTCATCGAGGCTAGCCCAAGGACGGGTGACGGTAAAGGGAATTCTGGAATCACGGCATTGGGTCGCATTCCGGCCTGGGGCCGTCCGGGAAAGGGCCGAAGGGCGGCGGGCGGTTTTCGCGCCGGTCGCGTCCGGCCTCGGCTGTCTGAAAAGACCGGGGCATCGCTGCCCCGGTCCGTGGCCTGGGATCAGAGTTGGCCGAGGATGTTGGGATGATGGAATTCGTACTCCATGTCCTCGGTGTGGCAGACGGCGCAGTTGCCCTTGCCGCCGATGGGACCGGGTTGGCCCTGGTACTGCAAGGGCTGTATGGTGTCGAGATCCGGGTGGAGCGGGTTCACGGCCGGATATTCGGCGTGGGTCGATCCGTGGCAGGACTGGCACATCAGGCCCGCGTCGTCGGTGCGGGTGCGGTACAGTCCGGAGGGTCCGCGCACCCACTGGTTGAAGCCCGAAGGGTTTTCGTCCTGTGGCGGCTCGAAATCCACATGGCAGTTCAGGCAGTCCGGCTGATCGATCCACGGCGTGCGCGGCTCGATGTCGTCCGCGTCGGCGACAAGCCTGGGCTTGACGTGGCGCATGAGCAGTTCGGCCTTGGGCTTGCCCGCCTCCTTTTCCCCGCGCAGGAGCGACAGGGCGTGGTCTTCCAGGGTTCCGTGGCAGTTGACGCAGGTCAGGCCCTTGGCCGCATGGGCGCCCCGGGCGCAGTAGGTGTAGCTGTCCGGCCCGGTGGGGTGGCAGGAATGGCAGGGCTCGGCGTCGGGCCGGTCGGACAGGTAGTTGGCGTGGAAGCCGTGGATGGCGGCCGGAAGGTTCAGAAGCTCCGGCCTGCCCGTGGCATTGAGCAGCGGGTCGGGGTGGCAGCTCTGGCAAAGCACGGGTTTGCCCGCTTCGGCCTCGGGCAGCAGCCGGGTCTTGTGGCGCCTGTCGTGTCTGGCCAGCACGTCGGAGGCCGTGATCACGGAAATGCCCATGGCGCCCTCGTGCCGCCAGGTGCCGCCGTGGCAGTTCTTGCAGCCGATCTCCGTGGAGATCGGAGCCACGACCTTGGTGGTGGCCAGAATCTCGCCGGTGGCCGTGTCCTTGGCTTCGATGGTGAAGACGGGATAGGGGTCGACGGCGCCGTCATCCGTGTAGGGCAGCACGGGAATGCCGTCCGCCACGAAGTTCGAGCCCTGTTCGCCAAGCTTCATCACGCCCGATATGCCCAGCCCCTTGGCGCTGACGTTTTGGGGCAGTTCCTTGCCCACCAGGGAGGGGGCGTATTTCCAGAACTCCACATGGTTGGCCGGGTTTTCGAAACCCTTCGGGGCGGTGTAGGAGATTTCGACATTTTCGGTCACAAGCTCCGGCAGGGGGCCGCGCCGGATGAGCTGGGCCATGAGAGTACTGCCCGGAGGGAGCAGGGAAAAGCGGCTGTCGCTGTCGGAGATGCATTTCTCGCCCAGCGTGCACCAGGACAGGAGCACGTATTCGGACTCCTGCGCGTCGAAGGCCGGGATTTCAAGAACGGCCTGCGGACGGGGGCGCGTTTGTTCCGGCGTCGCGGGCGCCTCGGCCAGCTCGTGCGCGATGTACCCGGCCAGGGCCTTACGCTCCTCGGGGGTGCCCGCGAAGCGCGGCATGTAGGCGTAGATCTTGCCCATGCCCGAGATCTGGGCTTCGAGGCCCGCGGCTCCGAACTTCGCGCCCAGACGCTTTATGTCGTGCAGGGGGCCGCCGATGGAGTGGCAGGCGGCGCATTGGCCGCGAAAGATCTCGCGGCCCGCGGCCATGGCGTTTTCAGGGGTGATCACCTGATTCTGGTTCCACCCCGAGGTCTTCAGGAAGCCTTCGGCGGCGATGGCGTCCTCGGTGCCGGCCAGGATGGCGTTGGAATACATGTAGCCGTGGATCAGGTACGGCCTGCGTCCGGCCTCGCGCATGGTTTCAAAGCAGCCCATGTAGGCCAGGCCGATGACGAGCAGGACCAGGGCCATGGGCCGCTTGACGGCCGCCGGCATGCGCACGGCCATGATCAGGCCGCCGGCGAAGAGGATGATCGAAATCCACAAGAAGCCCTGGAGGTACGGCGCGATTTCCGGGTTGGCGCCCAGGATCATGGCCTGCGGCCCTTCGGGCAGGGCGTTTATGTACCACCAGCCCGAGAGCAGCAGGAAGGCGAAGGGGGCCAGAAGCCAGGTCGCGCAGTAGCGGACCAGGGTTTCGCGGGTACGGGGGTCCTTTTCCCAGGTGGCGGTGACAAAGCCGTAGAGCCCGGCCAGGATCATGGCGATGAAGGTTCTGAAGGCCAGCGCCGGCCAGAAGGAGGGATTGAAGAGCCCGTCCCAGATGTCTTTGGTTTCGAGCCAATCTCCGGGGGTCAGCATGAAGCCGATGATGCCGTTGATCATGAACAGCGACATCCAGCCGAAGAAGAAATAGAGCCAGCCGATGGCCAGGTGGTTGCGCCGCCCCATTTTTCCGAAGGTGTAGAAGTAGATGAACAGGGCCACGATCTCGCCCAGGAAGAAGACCCATTCTATGGCCCAGGCGAAGACGAAGGTGTGGATGAGCTGGATCGTGGCGGCGGGGGCGACCAGGGAGATGATGAACCAGATGCCCACCCCGGTGATTCCGCCCAGGACCATGGTCACCAGCAGGAAGAATTTGGTGTGCCGCTTGGTGTAGTCGAGGATGGGCTGGGAGTTTCGGCGGTAGCCGAGGTGTTCGGTCAGGACGAGAAAGAGTCCGCCGCCCACGGCGAAATGGGCGATGTAGACATGGAATACGGCGATGAGCGCGATGAGCAGGCCGCCGCCGGCCCAGTGGAGTTCCCAGATTGGAAAGTTCATGAGCGCACCTCCGAATCCTTGGCGGCGGCGCGGAGCATCCAGGCAACGACGCACAGCCCGGCCGCCAGGGTCAGAACGAAAAGGACAAGCGGAAGATATTCACCGGTCACGACGCGGTCGCTGACCTGGAAATACGGGGCCAGATAGGCGTCCCGCACCATGTCGCGCAGCAGGATCATGAGGGTGATGGTGGTCACGGACAGGACCGCCGTGGTGTTCACGTTGTAGCTCAGCGCGTTGCTGATGCTGAAGATGCCCAGGCTCGCGCTGACCGCGAAGATCAGGGTGTGCGGCAGGGAGCCGCCCAGCAGGAGGTGCTTGACGGGTTCCGGCAGGGCGGAGAGGAACCACAGACCCAGCGCCATCTGGACCATGGTCGAGAATGCGTACCAGTTCACGCCGTGCCGCACCCAGCGCTGCGCCCCGGGGTCGTCCTTGACCTTGCGCTTGTGGAACAGCGCCAGCGCGAGGCCGGCCAGGGCGGTGGAGGAGGCGACGATGTGCAGGTAGCGCGGCAGCACGGTCGGATCGCTCAGGTTGAGCAGCGTGCCCCACGGATTGTCAAAGTATGCTGACCAGCTGTCAGGGCTGAGCATGAAGGTCATGTTGTTGGTGAAGATGAAAGCGGTGACCAGGAGGCAGAAGGTGGTCAGGGCGATGAAGAGCGTGCGCAGGCTGCCCAGCGACACGTAGCGGAAATCGTAGATGTAGGCGCTCCCGTAGGCCACGATGACCAGCCCCACCACCCCCAGCCAGTATGCGGCCATGAGCACGCTGCTGGTGTAGAGGAACTGTCCGTACAGAACCTGCATGAAGAGCAGGGGCGCCACGCCGAAGTTGACGGCGAAGGCGATGGTGAAGGGCAGTTTGGTGGAAATCGATTTGGTCAGGGGCTCCGTCTCGGCCTTGCCGCGCAGATGGTGGACCAGGGCGATGATGGATGCGCCGAGCATGACGTTCATGATCAGGATGTGGACAATGAAGGTCAGTACCTGAAAGAGGTAGAACCACCCCCATTCCACCGGGATGGGGAGGGCTTGCGGGATGAGACGGGTGGGATCCATGTGCTTCTCCGTTGATTGGGTGTGGTGCTTGCGGGGAACCCTGGTACTATGAAGACGTTGTCTACCCGATTCACGGTTTGGCGTCAAAAGTTGCCGCGCAAAAAACGGGCTGCTTTCAAAACCGCGTTATGCGTTTTCGTCATCTCCCATGGGTTCTTTCTTCAGCAGTTCCGCGAAGCGTTCCGCGGGCACGGGAGGCGAAAAAAGATAGCCCTGTCCGAGCTTGCAGCCCAGCGACTTGAGCAGTCGGCGGTGCTCCTGCGTCTCGATGCCTTCGGCCAGGGGCGTGATGTCCAGGCTGGCGGCGATGCCGAGCATGGCGCGCACGAGGGCCAGCGCGGAGTGGTCGGGCAGGTTTTTGACAAAGGACTTGTCGATCTTCAGGACGTCGAAGGACAGGGTGTGCACGTAGGACAGCGAGGAGTAACCGGTGCCGAAGTCGTCCAGGGCGCTCGAGACGCCCAGCCTGTCGATGGCTTCGAGGGTGGCGCGCACCTGGTCGATGTTTTCCATGTACACGGTCTCGGTGACTTCGAGGGCCAGTTGGTCGGGAGGGAGCTTGCTTTCATCCAGCACGGCCCGCACTTCTTCGGGCAGGTTTCCGCGCTGGAAATGGCGGGCGGAGATGTTGCAGGACACGCGCAGCCTGCCAAGGCCCTGTTCGGCCCATTCCCGGGCCTGGCGGCAAGCCTGGGCCATGATGCCCAGATCGATGTCCGTGATCAGGTTGGTCTGCTCCGCCACGGGGATGAAGTCCATGGGGGAGACAAGGCTGCCATCGGGCTTGCGCCAGCGGGCCAGGGCTTCGGCGCCGACGATGCGTCCGCTGTCCAGGTCGATGACCGGCTGGAAGAAGGCGACAATCTGTCCGCTGTCCAGGGCCAGGCGCAGCTCCCGCTCGATTTCCATCCGGCGCTGGGCCTTCAGGGTCAGCTCCGGGGAATGAAAGCGGTAGATGTTCTTGCCGGAGTTTTTCGACTGATACATGGCCAGATCCGCGCACCGGACCAGCTGGCCGGACGTGTCCCCGTCCCCGGGGAAGAGGGCCACGCCGACGCTCACGCTCAGGTGTGTTTCGGAATCTCCGAACTGGAAGGGCGCGGCCAGGGTGTCGATGAGCTTTTGCGCCAGCTGCGCGTACTCGTCCTTGGAGCGGTTGGCCTCGGAAACGACGATGAACTCGTCGCCGCCCAGACGGCCGACCAGTTCCGAGGTCTTGAGGATGGAAACAAGCCGCTGCCCGGCCTCCATGAGCATGATGTCGCCCACGGCGTGCCCCCAGGAATCGTTGATGACCTTGAAGTCGTCGAGGTCGAGCAGGAAAACGGCCAGGCTGCCGGTCTCGGGGGACAGGGTCCGCACCGTGCGGTCCAGCCTCTCCATGGCGCTGAGGCGGTTGGGCAGGCCGGTCAGGGTGTCCGTGTAGGCGAGTTCGTGCAGCTTTCTTTCCGCGTTCTTGATGTCGCTGATGTCGACCAGGAAGGCGATGGACTGTTGCGAGTTGGGGATGACGGCCACGGTCAGCCGGACATGGCGCGTCTCGCCGGTGGTGTCGATGAGGCGCGCCTCGTAGGTCCTGGGCGCCGAATTCTCGTCCTGGCGGCGCTGAGCGTGGTAACGCAGCATCCTCTGCACGTCGTCGGGATGGAAGAACCGGGTCCAGGACGGGGCCTGGAGCATGTCCTGCTCCGTGATGCCGGCGAGGTGGAGGAACTCGGTGTTGGCGACGGCCAGGGTGGTGTCCTCGTTGATGAGGATGCCCGGCGTGCCGGTGTTCATGAATATGGCCCGGTAGCGTTCCTCGGATTCCTGCAGGAGCCGTCGCGTGCGCTCTATTTCCCGGATGTCCAGGAACGTTTCGAGAACGAAGTCCTGTCCGTCGCGGGTAACGATGGTGGCGGACTTGAGAATGTCAATTTCCTGTCCGCCTTCCGCGAGCAGCACACGCCTGGAATTGTCGCAGGACTGGCCCAGATCGCAGACCGGGCATTTGCCGACTTCGGCGGCGCAGACGAATTTGTGGCAGACCTTGCCCAGGATGTCCTTTTCAGGCCGCCCGATGAGCGAGCAGGCGTAAGGGTTCACGCTGACGATGACATTGTCGTCCGTGCGGATGAGCATCACGCCGACCTTGAGCGCCCCCATGATCTCCTGCAGAAAGCGCTCGTTGTCGCGAATGGAGGTAAAGGCGCTGTCCACCAGGTTCGAAAGCTGGTCTATTTCATCGCACTCCTGGCCGATCCGGCACAGCTGCGCGTCCGGCGAGTCGCGTCGGACCCTGGCGCTCAAGTCAGAAAGTCGTGAGAGAATCCGTTTTTCAAGAAAGCCGACGCTGCTGAAAAAGCCCACGAACCCGAAAACCAGAACCACGGCCAGGGTGGTCTTCATGATCGTGTTCGCCATGGCCGACACTTCCCTGGGCGCGTTGGCGATCAGGGCTATCGGCGCACCCCCGGCGGCGTCGGGGAGCAGCAGCCCGCTCCAGATGGTGGCGCGCTCGGGAGTCACCAGCGCCTCGTTCAGGGCTTTTCCCGAGCGCAGGGCGAGCATGGCTTGCGGCAGTTCTGGCGCGTTCGCGACATGGATCTGCAGCGCCAGTTCGGTGCGCTGGGTGATTTTTTCGACATAGGCCTCGTCGATTTCCTGGATCATCCACAGGCGGCCCCGGGACGGGCCGGTCTGCTGGGATGTCAGCACCGTGCGGCTGGCTGTCATCCACAACGAGCCCGCGATATTGACCACGGCCGGCTGGCCGCTGAACAGGTCGTCCTGTTGATAGGAGAGGCCGGTTTTTCGTATGTAGTTGAGCAGGGCCTCCTTGGGCGGCTCAAGCTCCTTGCCGCCACGGGGCATGTAGGACGCGTGCAGGATTTCTCCGTGGGGGCTGACGAAGGCGATGACGCTCAAATCCTGATTGCGGAACACGTCGGGGGTGATGTTGCTGTCGACGTAATTCACCGACAGGGTCGCCATGAACTCGTAGGTGTCGTCCCACCAGGACCAGTCCTTGACCAGGTTGTCGATGCGGGTCATGTCCTGCTGCAGCGAATTGCGCGCGCGGCGCACGTTGGCGGCGGCCAGTTCCTGTTCGAAGGAGTCGAGGCGTTGGGTGATGATCAGGCTGATTATAAGCATGCAGCTCAGTCCCATGGCCATGAATATGAAGGTCAGGGCCATGATGGCCCGGGCGCGCAGAGAGGTGAGAAGCTTCTTTGGCATGTGCGGCTTTATAGGTACGAACCCTGCTCAATGCAAACCAAAAAACGTATGTCTGGGGCATGGCGAGGTGGTACTGACTGTGGGGTGCGTTGCCCCGGGACTGGCTTGCGCCGTTGCGGCCCGTCGGGGCGTCGGGAAGCGGCGGGGGAAACAAAAAGCCCCGGGCGCGCGGCCCAGGGCTTGATGCATGAAAAGTGGCGTCCCCAAGGGGATTTGAACCCCTGTTATCGGCGTGAAAGGCCGGTGTCCTGGACCTAGCTAGACGATGGGGACAGGTGGCTGGGCGACTTAGATTCGAACTAAGATTGACGGAGTCAGAGTCCGCTGTCCTGCCGTTGAACGATCGCCCAACACAAAAAAAGTGGCGTCCCCAAGGGGATTTGAACCCCTGTTATCGGCGTGAAAGGCCGGTGTCCTGGACCTAGCTAGACGATGGGGACGCATGATTTGCGTCGATGAAAAAAAGTGGCGTCCCCAAGGGGGTTTGAACCCCTGTTAGCGGCGTGAGAGGCCGCCGTCCTAGGCCACTAGACGATGGGGACGCACAATCTTTGGTGGGCCGTGAAGGGATCGAACCTTCGACTCTCTGCTTAAAAGGCAGATACTCTACCGTCTGAGTTAACGGCCCGTAAAGAGAAGACGCTTCTATAGGCGGGTATCCACCTTGTCAAGCCGGAAAGTCAGGCTTTTTTCAATTCGATTTTTTCCAGCCCGTTCATGTACGGTCGCAGGACTTCCGGAACCACGACGGAGCCGTCGGCCTGCTGGTAGTTCTCCAGGATGGCGACCATGGTTCGCCCCACGGCCAAGCCCGAGCCGTTCAGGGTGTGCGCCAGGCGGCTCTTCTTGGAGTCGGCCGGCTTGAAGCGGATTCCCGCCCGGCGGGCCTGGAAGTCCTCGAAATTGGAGCAGGACGATATCTCGCGGTACTTGTCCTGACCGGGCAGCCAGACCTCGATGTCGTAGGTCTTGGCCGAGGAGAAGCCCAGGTCCCCGGCGCAGAGCGTGACCACGCGGTAGTGCAGGCCGAGCTTCCGCAGGATGCTTTCGGCGTGGCCGAGAAGCTTTTCCAGCTCATCATATGATGTATCCGGATGGACGAAGCGCACCAGCTCCACCTTGTCGAACTGGTGCTGGCGGATCATGCCCTTGGTGTCCTTGCCGTAGGAGCCCGCCTCGGAGCGGAAGCAGGCCGTGTAGGCGCAGTGGGCGATGGGCAGCTGGGATTCGGCCAGGGTCGTGTCGCGGTAGATGTTGGTCACCGGGACTTCGGCCGTGGGGATGAGGTAGTAGCTGGTGTTTTCGAGGTGGAAGAGGTCTTCCTCGAATTTGGGCAGCTGACCCGTGCCCATGAGGCTCTCGCGGTTGACGATGACCGGGGGCATGACCTCGTCGTAGCCGTTCTCCGTGGTCTGTACGTCGAGCATGAAGCTGATCAGCGCCCGTTCAAGCTTCGCGGCCCAGCCCTTCAGGATCACGAAACGGCTGCCCGTGATCTTGGCCGCGGTCTCGAAGTCCAGTCCGCCAAGCGCCGTGCCCAGTTCCCAGTGTTCCTTGGGGGTGAAGGGCAGGCTTGGCTTTCCGCCCCAACTGCGCACTTCCCGGTTGTCCGCCTCGTCCACGCCCTCGGGCACGGAGGCGTGCGGAACGTTGGGGATGGACATGATCCACTCGGAAGCCTGCTGGTCGATGGCCTTGAGCTCCTCGTCCAGGGCCTTGATGCGGGCCGATACGACGCCCATCTCGGCCAGCAGGGAGTCGGCGTTCCCGCCGGACTTTCTCAGGCGGGCCATTTCGCCGGAAGCCTGGTTGCGGCGGGCCTTGAGCTCCTCGGTCTCAAGGAGCAGATCGCGCCGTTTCTGGTCGATGGCCAGGAATTCGCCGAGGTCCAGCTTGCTGCGGCGCTTGCGCAAGGCGTCTTTGACCTCGTCGGGGTTTGAGCGGATAAATTTGATGTCGAGCATACATTGTCCTTGTCGCGGTCGAGCGTTGTGTCTTTGAAAGGGCGGTGAACGCCGGTATCAACCAAAAATCATAGCCTGCCTCGCCTCGAATCACAAGCCGCGCCGGTTGACGGGAGTCGGATTTTTTTTGTTTCGGTCCCTTGACTTCACTGCGGCAGGGATTATTTGGGCCTCTGTCTTGCGTGGAACTGGTGGTGTGTTTTCAGTTCCGCGTTTTGGCACTCCAGCTTGCCGAGTGCCAAAAAAAATATCTACACGGAAGAAATTCTTAAACATCTTGGAGGAAAAACATGAAACTCAGACCACTGCACGACCGTATTCTGGTCAAGCGTCTCGAAGAGGAGCAGGTAACCAAGGGCGGCATCATCATCCCCGATTCCGCGAAGGAAAAGCCCATCAAGGGTGAAGTGGTTGCCGCCGGTCCGGGCAAGGTCGCCGATGACGGAAAGCAGATCCCCATGGGCGTCAAGACCGGCGACAAGGTGATCTTCAACAAGTACGCCGGCACCGAAGTCAAGATCGATGGTGAGGAACTGCTCATCATGCGTGAAGACGACATCCTCGCTGTTATCGAAGCCTAATTTTTAAGAAAGGAGACGCACACATGGCTGCTAAAATTATCAAGTTTGATGCCAAGGCCCGTGAAAAACTGAAAATCGGCGTGGACACCCTGGCCAATGCCGTCAAGGTCACCCTCGGACCCAAGGGACGCAACGTGGTCATCGAAAAGTCCTTCGGTTCCCCCATCATCACCAAGGACGGCGTGACCGTGGCCAAGGAGATCGAACTGGAAGACAAGTTCGAGAACATGGGCGCCCAGATGGTCAAGGAAGTCGCCTCCAAGACTTCCGACATCGCCGGTGACGGCACCACCACCGCCACCATCCTGGCCCAGGCCATTTTCTCCGAGGGCATCAAGCTGGTCGCCGCCGGCCGCAACCCCATGTCCATCAAGCGCGGCATCGACAAGGCCGTTGAAGCCGTTACCGGCAGCCTGGACAAGCTGGCCAAGCCCACCCGCGACCAGAAGGAAATCGCCCAGGTCGGCACCATTTCCGCCAACAATGACGCCACCATCGGCAACATCATCGCCGAAGCCATGGGCAAGGTCGGCAAGGAAGGCGTCATCACCGTCGAAGAAGCCAAGGGCCTGGAAACCAATCTGGATGTCGTCGAAGGCATGCAGTTCGATCGCGGCTACCTGTCCCCCTATTTCGTGACCAACCCCGACAAGATGGTCTGCGAAATGGATTCTCCGCTGATCCTCATCAACGAGAAGAAGATCTCCAACATGAAGGAACTGCTCCCCGTTCTGGAGCAGGCCGCCAAGATGGGCAAGCCCCTGGTCATCATCGCCGAGGACATCGAAGGCGAAGCCCTGGCCACCCTGGTCGTGAACAAGCTGCGCGGCACCCTGCAGGTCGTGGCCGTCAAGGCTCCCGGCTTCGGCGAGCGCCGCAAGGCCATGCTCCAGGACATCGCCATCCTGACCGGCGGCGAAGTCGTTTCCGATGACCTGGGCGTGAAGCTCGAAAGCATCGCCCTGAACCAGCTCGGTTCCGCCAAGCGCGTGGTCATCGACAAGGAAAACACCACCATCGTCGACGGCTCCGGCGAAGCCGAAGCCATCAAGGCCCGCGTGAAGCAGATCCGCAACGAAATCGAGGAGACCTCCTCCGATTACGACCGCGAGAAGCTGCAAGAACGCCTGGCCAAGATCGTCGGCGGCGTTGCCGTGATCAACGTCGGCGCGGCCACCGAGACCGAGATGAAGGAAAAGAAGGCCCGCGTGGAAGACGCCCTGAACGCCACCCGCGCCGCCGTTGAAGAAGGTATCGTGCCCGGCGGCGGCGTCGCCCTGGTCCGCTGCCAGTCCGTGCTGGACTCCGTCAAGCCCGCCGATGACGACGAGGCCGCCGGCGTGCAGGTCATCCGTCGCGCCATCGAGGAGCCCATCCGCCAGATCTGCGGCAACGCGGGCGTCGAAGGCGCGGTGGTCATCGAGAAGGTTCGCACCGGCAAGGAAGACTTCGGTTACAACGCCGCCACCGGCGAATACGAAGACCTGCTCAAGTCCGGCGTCATCGATCCCAAGAAGGTGACCCGCATCGCCCTGCAGAACGCCGCTTCCGTGGCCTCTCTGCTCTTGACCACCGAGTGCGCCATCGCCGACAAGCCCAAGGAAGAGGCTGCCCCGGCCATGCCCGCAGGCGGCATGGGCGGCATGGGCGGCATGTACTAAGTCGTTCACACCCCAGAACGATCAAAGGGCCGGAAGCGATTCCGGCCCTTTTTTTTGCGCCTTGGGGCGTGCGTCCGCCGGGGATGGGCCCCTAGAGGTTGTGCTTGGGCAGGCGGTCCAGCAGGCGCAGGAAACCGTCCAGGATGCTCAGGGGATGCGGGGGGCAGCCGGGGATGTAGAGGTCGATGGGGATGATGGGGTCGGCTCCGCCGTTGTGCTGCGGGTGACCGACGAAGGGGCCGCCGCTGATGGCGCAGGAGCCCAGGGCGATGGCGATGCGGGGCTCGGGCACGGCGGCCCAGGTCTTTTGCAGTGCCAGTTCCATCCCCTTGGTCACGGGTCCGGTGATGAGCACGCCATCGGCGTGGCGCGGCGCGGCCACGTACTGGATGCCGAAGCGCCCCAAATCCCAGCCGATGGTGCCGAGCACGTTGATGTCCGCCTCGCAGGCGTTGCACCCGCCCGCGCTGACTTGGCGCAGGCGCAAGGACCGGCCGAGCAGGCTTTTCATTTTCTTGTCCAGGGCCCGGGCCAGGCGCAGTTCCTCCTGGCCGGGAGCCCCCAGGATCAGATCCTCGCGGCGGCGAGCGGCCAGACGGTGGTCGTTCGTGGTGCTGATGGCCTCGTGGGGACAGGCTGCCACGCAGTCGCCGCAGAACAGGCAGCGGCCAAGGTCAAGGCGGGTTCCACGGTCCGGTTCCTGGCTGATGGCCTCCACCGGGCAGGCCTCCAGGCATTGGGCGCAGCCTTCGGGACAGCGCGACGCGTCCAGGCGCAGGGCCCCGCCATGGCGGTCGGGCAGGGCGGGAGCCGGGCCCTTGGGGTAGGGCATGGTCTGGCAGCCGCGTTGTATCCGGTTTTTGATGGTGTCGAATATGAACATAGGCGTTCCCCTTAGAGGTCAAAGCCGCAGTAGGACAGGTTGAAGCTCTTGTTGCAGATGGGAAAGTCCGAGACCGCCGTGCCGCGCAGGGCCAGGGCCAGGCCGGTCCAGTTGTGGAAGGACGGATCGGTGATCTTGTAGCGCCGGAAGCGCCCGAAATGATCGGTCACGGCCACGTGGCAGACTTCTCCGCGCCAGCCCTCGACCAGGGTCACGGACAGGGATTCGGGCTGCGGGGCGGGAAGGCGGGTCTGGACTTCCCCGTCCACCGGGGCCTCCAGCTGTTCGAAGAGGTAGCGCCCGGAGCGCTGGATTTCCAAGGAGCGCACCCGGGCGCGGGCGAAGATGTCGCCGCTGGGCCACACCGCCACGGGGGTCTGGGAAAAACGGTGCCAGCCCGCCGGGTGGTCGAAACGCACGTCGCGGACCAGTCCGCAGGCCCGTGCCGGCGGGCCGACCAGACCGATGTCCGCGGCCTGGGACGGGTGCACCACCCCGACATTGCGGAAGCGCACCCGCACCGAGGCCGCGTCCCAGAACCAGGCCACGGCCTGCTCCACGTCGGCCATGTGGGTTTTGAGCCGCTCGGTCAGGGTGAGGAGGCGCTTTTCCTCCAGATCATGCCTGCACCCGCCCGGACGGAGCAGCCCGCGACCGAAGCGGTTGCCGCACATGAGCGCCGTCAGGTTCAAAAAATCCCCCCTGATTTTTCCGCAGGCCGCCGAGGTGGGCAAAAAGGCAACGTCCAGGGCCAGGGCGCCCATGTCGCCGGTGTGGTTGGCCAGGCGTTCGAGTTCGAGGGCGACGGCGCGCAGCCACTGGGCGCGCAGGGGCGCTTCCACCCCGCCCAGGGCTTCCATGACCGAGGCGTAGGCCGTGGCGTGGGCGATGCTCGTGTCTCCGGCCAGGGCTTCCATCTGGCTCATGGTCGCCTGATAGGGGCCGCCGGGCAGGGCGTCCTCGATGCCCCGGTGCTGGTAGCCGAGGGCGATTTCCAGATGCAGCACTTCCTCGCCGACGCACTGAAAACGGAAATGACCCGGCTCGATGACCCCGGCATGCACCGGGCCCACTGCCACCTCGTGCACTTCGCCGCCTTCGACCTGAAAGAACGGGGCGTTGGCCGGGGCGTTCTCCAGCGTATGGCGCACGGGTTTGAGCCAGGGATGGCCGACAGGGACCAGCCCATGCTGCTCCCAGACCTCGCGCTCGAAGAGATGGGCCTGGGGGTGCTTGGGAGTCAGGGACGGGTAGGAGCCGCTGACGGGTTCGCTTCGGGCCACGCCGAGGGTGCTTTCGGCGTCCAGGGCCAGGACCGCGACCAGGATCGTGCCCTCATGGTCCGGCACGCCGAACCAGGAGCACAGCCGCGCTCCGGCGTGAAGCATTTCGCCTGTCAGGCGGACAAGCTTGGTCACCGAAAAGACCGGGACCGAAGCCCACGAGATCCTGGACGCATTGGTGAGTGGAAAAAACGGGGCGAGTGTGTTCATGGCGTTGGGAAGAGTTGAAGGACTGCGGCGGACCATGCATCCCTTAGGATGTCCGGGGTGAACAGGCCAAGCCAGAGGGACGCGGCCAGAAGAAAGAGCGGGGGCAGAACGAGCCCGGCGGATTCCCGCAGGCGCGCCCTTTTCGTCGTCTTGAGCCTCGGGCGTCCGTCGACCACGGCGAAGACGATGCGCGAGAGGCCGAAGAAGGCCAGCAGCAGGCAGGCCAGAAAGAGGCCGATGGCCCAGCCCTGACCGGCGGCGAAACCGGTGCGGACGACCAGCAGTTCGCTGAAGAAGGGAGCGAAGGGCGGGCAGGCCGTGATGGCGAACATGCCGGTCACGAGGAGCATCGAGGAGCGCGGCATGACTTTGGACATGCCGCGCACATCGTCGATGGAGGATGAGTCCGCCGCGCGCTGCAGGTTGCCCGCGCTCAGGAAGAGGGCCCCCTTGGTCAGGCCGTTGCTCCAGACATGAAAAAGAGCCGCCCATGCGCCCGGTCCTCCGAGGGAGGTGGCGATGCACAGGATGCCCATGTGCTCGATGCTCGAATAGGCGAGCATGCGCTTGAAATCGCGGGTGCGCAGCAGGAAGAGCGCCGCCACCAGGGTCGAGAAAAGGCCGATGGCGAGCAGGGTGCGGCTGGCGACAACTCCTTGCCCGGCGGCGTCGACCACGGATTTGATGCGCAAGAGGGCCATGAAGGCCACGGACGTGACCCCGCCCGCCAGCAGCGCGCCGACGATGCCCGGGCTTTCCCCGTAGGCGTCGGGCTTCCAGGTGTGCATGGGCGCAAGGCCCATCTTGGTGCCGTAGCCGACCAGGAGCAGGACCCAGGCGGTCAGGACCCAGGCCCTGGAAAGGTCCGGGCCGTGGGCCAGCAGAGCCGTGAAGGTGATGTCGCCGCTGCCGCCGCCGTGCAGGGACGCGTAGCCGAGGCAGATGGAACCCAGCAGCGACAGGGCGATGCCCGTGCCGCCGACGAGCAGGTATTTCCAGGTCGCCTCGAAGGATCTGGGCGTGCCGTTGAAATGGATCAGCGGCACGCAGGCCAGGGTCACGGCCTCGGTGGCGATCCACAGGATGCCCAGGTGCCTGGCCTGGTGCCCGGCGCTCAAGAGTCCCAGCACAAGGAGCAGGGCCGGGACAAAGACGCGGTTGTCCTGTTCTTTGAGCCGCAGGTAGCCCACCGCGTAGCAGGCGCAGAGCAGAAAGAGCAGGGACACGCCGGGCAGGATGGCCCGCGCCAGGGGGTCGAAGGCCAGCCAGGAGGAGGGTTCCACGGCCACGGGTCTGACCAGGAGCAGGGCGCACAGCGCTGTGTGCGCGAAGGCCACGACGGGCAGGAAAAAGGGCCTGGTTTGCCTGTGCGGCCACAGGGCGGCCAGCACGGCCCCGGCCAGGGGGATGAGGATGAGCAGGTATGCGTTCATTCGTGCAGCGCCGTGAGTTTGCGGGTGTCCAGGGAATCGAAGGCCCGCTGGATGCGGTCCACGATGATGCCGATGACGAAGATGCCGACGGTGACGTCGAGCAGGATGCCGAATTCGACCAGGATCGGAGTGGAGCGGATGAGCAGCAGCCCTGCGAGGTAGATGCCGTTTTCCAGTATCAGGTAGCCGCAGACCTGCGAGATGGCCTTGGTCCGTCCGATGAGCAGGATGAAGCCGGTCAGGATGAGTGCCATGGCTCCCGGAACGTGCAGGTTTCCGGCGTGTTCGGGCAGCAGCGGCAGGTACCCGGTCAGAACCACGGCGGCGATGGTCCCCCCGGCGCCGAGCAGCAGGGACGGGATGTAGCCGATGAAGGGTTCGAGTTCCCGTGCGATGTTGGCGGCGCGCATGGCGCGGATGAGCATGTAGGGTATGAGGAAACCCTTGCCCGCCACGGTGGCCAGGGTGATGAGGATGAGGCGCCAGTCCAGGGCGTGGGCTTCGAGCACCAGGGGCAAAAGGCCCAACAGCACGCCTTGCACGGCCACGGCGCGGATCAGCACGGGTAGCCGGCTGGTGCCCAGCGCCAGCAGGTTGAAACCCATGGCCAGGCCGATCAAGAGGTTCAGCGTGTCGTTCATAAGTCACCCATCCAGGTCAGAATCAGGGGGAAAAGGCAGAACAGAAAGCCGATGGTCAGGAGCAGCGGAACCCGGCGGAAGGCCAGACGCGCGGTCAGGGACTCCACCAGCCCCACGGCCACGGTGATCAGCAGCACGCATCCGGCCAGGGCCGCGAGGGAGATCACGAGAGGCAGTTCGGAGAGCGGCAGCACCGCCTGGGCCAGAAAGACGGAAAAAAGCATCAGCTTTACCGCCGCCCCGTGCAGGATCATGGCCAGGGGCGGACCGCTGTGGTCCAGGACCATGACTTCGTGGATCATGGTCAGTTCGAGGTGCGTGTTCGGATCGTCAAAAGGGACCCGGCAGTTCTCGGCCAGCAGGATGATGAACAGTCCCACGGCCAGCAGCGCCGCGCCCGGTCCGGGCAGGGGCTCGAACATGGAGGACAGGGCGATGCTGCCCGACTGCACGACCAGGGTCAGGATCGCGGTGATGATGCCGATTTCGGCCAGGACGGCGAAGCTGACTTCGCGGGCCGCGCCCATGCCCTCGAAGGCGGAACCCGTTTCCATGGCTCCCCAGGCCGTGCAGAAGCGGGCCAGGGCCAGAAGATAGACCAGCAGCAGCACGTCGCCGTCAAAGGACAGAACCTCTCCCGCTCCGGCCAGGGGCAGGAGCAGGGCCGCGGCGACCACGGCGGTCCAGGCTATGGCCGGGGCGATGACGAAGCCGGGCGAGGCCAGGGTGCTCAGCACCACGCCTTTGCGCCACAGGCGGGCCAGGTCGTAATAGAGTTGCAGCACCGGCGGCCCCTGCCGTCCGGCCACCCAGGCCTTGACCTTGTTGATCACGCCGGGAAGCAGCGGCGCCAGAAGCAGCCAGAGCGCAAGGCGCAGCAGCATATCAATATATATGGGCATCACATTCCTCCCAGGAGAATCATGAGTCCCAGAGCCGTGACTCCGAGGAAAACATACAGGATGTAGAGATGCAGGCGTCCATGCTGCATCCTTCTGGCCACGTCGGCCACGCAGCCGACGGCCGACGCGCCCGGGGCGATGACCCGTTCCAGAACCGTTTCCGGCACCCGTTCGACGACCAGGGCCCGGCCGGGAAAATGGCCACGCACGCGGCGAATCATGATTTGGGGCTGCAAGAGCCAGGCGAACCAGCCCCGCGCGATTCCGGCAAAGGAACCGCCGGTGTACTGCATGCGCGTGGTGGGGGCCGCGTAGCCGCAGTCCCAGGTCGGAGCGCATCGCGCTCCGTTGGCCCGGACCGCGCGCATGACCAGGAAAACGCCCGCGAGCAGGGCGCAGATCAGGATGGTGTGCGCGCCGCCCAGGGCGCGGGGGGCCAGCAGCGGATCGGCGCCGCTCCATTGGGGGGCCCAGACGCTGACGGCGTTCATGACCGGAGCAAAGAACAGGCCCGGCAACAGGCCGATGCCGAGCATGGCCGCGACCAGCAGAAGCATGGGCGCGCGCATCGGCCAGCCGCATTCGACCGCCAGTCGGGCAGGCTTGGTGCGCGGGGCCCCGAGAAAGACGACTCCCGTCGCCTTGGCGAAAGCGGCCAGGGCCAGGGCTCCGGAGCCGGCCAGGACGATGATGGCGGGCAGGACTCCCGCGGCGTGGCTTTTCTGGGCCACGGCGCGCAGCAATGCCTGGTACAGGGCCCACTCGCCGACAAATCCGTTCAGGGGCGGAAGCCCGGACACGGCCATGGCTCCGACGGCGAACAAGGCCGCTGTCCAGGGCATGACCTGCCACAATCCCCCCAGACGGCTCATGTCACGGGTGCCGGTGGCGTGGAGCACGGAGCCCGCGCCGAAAAAAAGCAGTGACTTGAACAGCCCGTGATTGATGACGTGCAGGAACGTTCCGGCCAGGGCGGCCTTGCCCCAGGATGGTTGTTCGTACTGGACGGCCAGCGCGGAAAGGCCAAGTCCGATGAGGACGATGCCGACGTTTTCCACCGAACAGTAGGCCAGGAGGCGTTTGAGGTCGTTCTGGGCCAGGGCGAAGGCGATGCCCGCGAGGGCGCTCGCGCAGCCGATGGCGAGCAGGACCCAGCCGGCGTTCGCGGGCATGGGCAGCCAGCCGCTGAAACGCACGATGCCGTAGACGCCCATCTTGATGGCCACGGCGGACATGATGGCCGAAACATGGCTTGGGGCGCCCGCATGGGCCGAAGGCAGCCAGATGTGCAGGGGAAACATGCCCGCCTTGACCCCGAATCCGGCCAATGCCAGCCAGAATAGCGGCGCCAGTCCGGCCTGGGCATGGACCGGTCCGAGTTCCCAGGAGCCGGTGCGCGCGGCCAGCGCCGAAAAAAAAGCGAAGAGGGCCATGGTCCCGGCGTGGGATGCGGCCAGGTAGAGCCACCCGGCCTTGCGCACGTCGCCGCGACCGTGGTCCAGCGTGATGAGGAAATAGGCGGACAGGGCGAAGGCTTCCCAGGCGAAAAGAAAATGCAGTCCGTTGGCGCAGGTCAGGACCAGGCCCATGCTCAGGGTCAAAACGCTCCACCAGACGCGCCCTCTGGGCGCGGACCGGGGATAATGGCGCTCGGACCAGTATTCGTGCGAATAGACCGCCCCGAGTCCGCCGACCACGCAGACCAGAACGAGAAACAGGGCGCTCACGCCGTCGAGCCTGAGGGATGCGATCTCCCCGCCCGGCGCGAAGTCGCCGCTCCAGCTCCAGACCCCGCCGCCGATCAGGATCGTCAGGGCCGCATACAGGCCGCACAGGGCTGCGCCGACGCTAAGCCCCAGCCAGATGCGCGGATGGACGCGGCCCACGCCCATGGCCAGGAGCAGGCTCAATCCGGCCAGAGCCAGAAGCTCGGCGATCATCGTCCGCCTCCCGTCGAGTCCTGCTGCCGCGTGCATTCGGAAAGGATATTCAGCAGAGCCTCATCGTCCGCCCCCTGATCCAGGGCCTGGCCAAGCCGCTTCGAGGCGACGGCGCGCGCCAGAAGGCCCAGCATGTTCACGTGCAGGCGCGGGGTGGGGGAAATGAAGAAGAGCAGCCGGGTGACCGGAATCCTGTCGGGAGCCTGGGCCTCGGCCCAGGGGGCGTTGAGGCGGATCAGCGCGGTCAGGGCGTTGGTCTCGCCCAGGGCGACGCGCATGGCCGGGTGGGGCAGGGCGAAACCGCATCCTACTGGCGCGGCCGTTATCCCGCCGGGAGCGGCGATGCGTCTTATGAGCAGATCCCTGACAGCGGGCTGCAGATCGGTGAGTCTGCGCACGATGCGTGTGAACAGCTCGTTCAAACCGGACGGGTCGATGTCGCGCCAGATGCCACCCCGTCGCAGCAGAAGGGCAAGCTCCCGGGAGTTGGCCTGGGACGGGGCAGGTTCGGAAAGAAACCCGCCCTGGCCCCCGAGGCCGTGGCGCGCGGCCCAATCCATGACCTGGGAGCGCTCAAAGAGGATGCGGTCCCGGTCGTGGACATGGGGCATGCCTTCCGTGCGTACCCATTCGGTGATGACCTGTTCGGAAACCCCGAAGGATTCGGCGATCTGGATGAGATTTATGTACATGGTGCTTTTTGGCGTTCGATTGTTGGAGGACATGGCTGCCTACTTGCTGAAGAAGATCACGGCGAGGGCCAGGACGAACAGGCCCGCGCAGAGATAGGAAAGATAGGATTGGACCCGCCCGTGCTGGAAGGCGCGGGCAAAATCGGCCAGGCCGAGAAGCCGGTTGCCCGCCGGAACCACAACATGTTCCAGCACCGTTTCGGGGGTGTGGCTCTCATGGCGTGATCCGGTGGGAAAGAAGGATTCGGGCGGATTTGAATGCACGGACGGCTTGAGAATCCATCCGAACCAGGCGCCGATGATCCCGGCGAATGATCCGGCTGTGTACTGCATGCGCGCCGTCGGAGCCTTGTAGCCGCAGTCCCAGGTCAGGACGCGTTTGCGGCGGCCGCGCAGGATGGCGAGGGAAAGCGCGCCGGCGGCCACTGCGGCAAGCGCCAGAAAGAGGTGCGCCGCCCCGAGCGGGACAAGGTGGTTGGCCGGGCCCGGGGCCGGGACGGATTGGAACCAGGCCCCGGCGACCCGCATCAGGGTCGGCCAGAGAAGGGCCGGAGCCAAGCCGATGGCCAGGCAGCAGGCGGCCAGAAGAGCCATGGCCGCAATCATGTCCGGGCCGCATTCATGCGCGCCCTCCGCCTGTCGCGAACGCGGCGCGCCGAGGAAGACCACGCCGCAGACCTTGACGAAGCAGGCCAGGGCCAGGGCCCCGGTCACGCCGAGCAGGATGGCGGCGGGCACGGCGCCCAGCGCCGCCGTGGTCTTCAGACGGGCGGCGTCGAAAAGGCCGGAGTAGATGAGCCATTCGCTGACGAACCCGTTCAGGGGCGGCAGGCCGCAGATGGCCACGGCCCCCAGCGTGAAGAGCGTCGCCGTCCAGGGCATGGCCCGCCACAGGCCTCCCAGCGAACTCATGCGCCGAGTCCCCGTGGAGTGCAGCACCGCCCCCGCTCCCAAAAACAAAAGGGCTTTGAAGAGGCCGTGGTTCCAGACATGAAGCAGCCCCCCCGCCAAGGCCAGCAGGCCCCATTGCGGACGGTCCTGCTGCAGCGCGATCATGGCGAAACCCAGGCCGATGAGGATGATGCCGATGTTTTCAACGCTGTGGTAGGCCAGCAGACGCTTCAAATCGTGCTGGCCCAGGGCGAAGGCGACTCCCAGGACCGCGCTGGCGCAGCCCAGTCCGGCCACGACCCATCCCGCCTGCGCAGGCAGGGGCAGCCAGGAGCTGAAACGGACCAGCCCGTAGACGCCCATTTTTATGGCCAGCCCGGACATGATGGCCGAGGCGTGGCTCGGAGCGTTGGCATGGGCGGAGGGCAGCCAGATGTGCAGCGGAAACGCGCCCGCCTTGATGCCGAAACCAAGCAGCGCGATCCAGAAGAGCGGGGCCAGCGTTTCATGCTCCCTCATGGGGCCAAGATCCCAACTGCCGGTCCGCGCGGCCAGAGCCGCGAAAAAACCGAACAGCGCGAGCGTCCCGGCGTGGGAGGCGGTCAGATAGAGCCACCCCGCCGATCGGACCTGCGGACTTCGCCGGTCGAGGGTGATCAGGAAATAGGCGCTCAAGGCGAAGGATTCCCAGGCCAGAAGAAAGTGCAGTCCGTTGGACTGGGTAAGCACCAGGCCCATGCTGGCGAGCATGGCGCTCCACCACAGGCGGCTTTGCCCGGCCGAACGGGGATGATCTTGCGAGGACCAGTACGTCCGGCTGTAGAGCGCGCCAGCCGCGCCGACCACCGCCAGGAGGGTCATGAAAAAGGCGCTTGTCTCGTCCAGGCGCAGGAATGCATGTTCGCCGCCCAGGAGCCATCCGCTGCGCCATTCCCACACGGGTGTGCCGGTCAGGACTGCGGCGCAGGGCAGAAATGCGAAGAGTGTTGCGGCCAGAATGGAGACGATCCATCCGCGCGGGGATGCATGGCTTGTGCACAAGGCAATGAATGTTGCAAAAAGTGCACACGCTAATAAAAAGCCTATGTTCATGCCTCTGGAAAAGTGAAAAAAATCACTTTTGATCCTCTATTTTTATATTTGGTAAAAGATGCTTTGTGAAAGAGCAAAGTCGCAGCCCGATGCGAAAATATAGTATGGACTATTTGTCCGGAAAATTTCCGGATAGATAAAAATCAAAGAAAAGAAACTAAAAGTGCATACTCTTGAATCGGGAGGCTAAACGTTATCGTATCCACTTCCGGGGATATGCCTCTCAAAATAGAGAGTCAAGGAAATGGACGGCTTGAAATGAAGTTTGTGGCCGTTGCGCATGTTCTGTCCGGGACGCGGCGTATTCGTGGCTGCGTATTGCCAATGAATCTAAAGATATGTCGTTTTGAGGAGCTTTTTTTGAGGCTCCCGGGAGCGGGTCGTCCGCTCGTCCGGCGACGTCGTCCGGGGGTGGGGAAAGATTTCGCGCCTTCTGGAGCGGGTGCGGGCATTATTTTTTTAGAGGCGAAATCGGCAAAAAGTGGAGGAATGGCTTGACTCCCCGCAAGATGCGTGGATAAGGGTGGTAAAAAGTGGTAAAAAGTGGAAAGAAGGTGGTAGGACGGTATGTTCAGAGGGCATTCACAACGTACGCAAGATCCCAAGGGACGGCTCATGCTGCCCCCGGAGTTTCGCGACGAGGTGTTCGCCAACTCTCCGGACGGCAAGCTCGTGCTGACCAATTTCGACGAGTGCGTCGCCGCCTATCCCATGCCGGAATGGGAAGCCATTGAACAGAGTTTTGCCAAACTGAATATGACGGATCGCAACGTCCGGAATTTCCATCGTTTTTTCATCTCCGGGGCCGTCGAGGTCACCCTCGACAAACAGGGGCGGATTCTCATTCCGCCGCACCTGCGCAACTACGCGGGGCTGCGGAAGGACATCGTCCTGGCCGGAGTCGGAAGAAAATTCGAGATATGGGACCAGGAGCGCTTCGAGGCGGGGCGCAACGCCATGCAGGAGAATGTCGACCAGGTCATGGATGATCTGGCCGAAAAAGGCTTTGAACTGCGGTTCTGATCGGAGGGGCCATGGACGCATATTCCGATCACATACCGGTCATGCTTGAAGAGGTCATGTACTGGATCGCGCCGAAACCCGGCGGGTTCTACATGGATGCGACCCTCGGGCTGGCCGGACATGCTGCCCGGCTGATGGAGATCACCGGCGGACAGGCCCGGCTGTTGGGTCTCGACCGCGACGAGCAGGCCCTGGCCAAGGCCGGGGCGCGGCTTGCGCCATACGGAGAAAATGTACGGCTGGCCCATACGTCTTTTCAGCATTTTCCGCAGGCCCTGCGGGAAGCGGGTTGGGACAGGCTCGACGGCGTGATCGCCGATCTGGGAGTGTCTTCCCTGCAACTGGACAGTCCCGAACGGGGCTTTTCCTTTTTGCATGACGGCCCCCTTGACATGCGCATGGATCCCGGGTCAGGCGGTGAGCCCGCTTCGGCCATAGTCAACGGGGCTTCCTTCGAGAGGCTGCGCCAATTGTTGTGGGACTACGGCGAGGAGCCCATGGCCGGACGCATCGCGCGGGCCATCATCGCGGCCAGGGAAACCGCGCGCATCGAATCGACCCTGGAGCTGGCGCGCATCGTGGCCGCGGCCTACCCGGCAAAGCGGCGCGCGCTGGCCCGCAACCATCCGGCCACCAAGACGTTCCAGGCCTTGCGGCTGGAGGTGAATCAGGAGTTGCGGGAAGTCGAAATATTTCTTGAGCGCGTTGTCGATTATCTTCGGCCCGGGGCGCGCATCGCGGTGATTTCGTTTCATTCCCTGGAAGACCGCATCGTGAAGAGGGCTTTTCGCAAGGAAAGCTCGGCTTGCCTGTGTCCGAGGGAATATCCCGTGTGCCAGTGCGGACATACGCAAAAGCTCAAGCTCCCCTTCCGCAAGCCCCTCGTCCCCGGCGAAGAGGAGATGCGGTCCAACAGCCGCAGCCGCAGCGCCAAGTTGCGGGTGGCGGAGCGTGTTGACGGAGAGGGCAGATGAGCGGGGACGGCAAGGGATACCTGAGTATCGGGGCCATGTTCGTGGCGACCATAGTCCTGGGCCTGGGGCTGGTCTGGGTCAATATCGAGCGGGTCGACCTGGCCTACGAACTCAAGACCCTCGAGCGCGAACTACAGGAGAAGCAGGACCAGAATTCGAAATTGCAGGTGGAAAGACATTATCTCCTGGCCCCCGCGACCTTGCGCGCGCGGGCGGAAAAGGCGGGGCTGCGACCGCCGGGCCGGGATCAGATCCGCATTTTGCAGGATTAGGACAGGGTTTCGCTGTGACAAAAACCGGAAGCAAGCCACCCAAGGACAGAAGCCGCGGCAAGATCATCTTCGCCGGGTTTCTTTTCGCGTTGGCGCTGATGGGACTCTGGGCCCGCGCGTATTATGTCCAGGTGGTCAAGGGCCCTGAATACGCGAAGATGGCCAATCGCCAGTATTGGGCCTCGGAAACCGTGTCCGGAAAGCGTGGCGAGATTTTCGACCGCAACGGGCTTTTGCTGGCCAAGTCCATTTCGACCCCGTCGGTCTACGCGCGGCCCAACGAGATCAAGGACCGCTGGACCGTGTCGCAACGCCTGGGCGCGATTCTGGGTGTGAATCCCAGGAACATCGCCGCCGAGATGGGACCGGGAAGGCGGTTCGTGTGGATCGCCCGCAAGATCAGCGACGCCCAGGCCCAGGCCATCAAGGCCGAGACGCTTCCCGGAGTCTACCTGGAAACCGAGAACTCCCGCCAGTATCCTCAGGGACACATGGCCGGGCAGTTGCTCGGTTTCGTGAACATGGACGGGAAAGGAATCGAGGGCCTGGAGAAAAGTTTCAACGACCAGCTCATGCCGTCGTCCTCCAAGTTCACCGTGCAAAGGGACGCGGCCGGCAAGCGGCTGTCCTCTCCGGAAAGCGGCGACAGGAGCTCGTTCAATGGTCAGGACCTGCGCCTGACTCTGGACAGCCAGGTGCAGCTGGCCACGGAAGAGGCCCTGGCGCGCAGCGTGATCCGGGCCAGGGGCAAGTCCGGCATGGCGCTGGTGGTCGAAGTCCCCACCGGCGACATCCTGGCCTGGGGGCATTACCCGTTCTTCAATCCCAACGCGGTGAAGAAGATCCGCGGAGAATGGAAGAACCGGGTGGCCGTGGATATTTTCGAGCCCGGTTCGACCATGAAGCCGATCATGGTCGCGGCGGCGCTGCAGGAGAAGGTGTGCCGCCCGTCCACGGAGTACTATTGTGAAAACGGGAAATGGAGCGTCAAGGGCCGTCGGGTCAAGGACACGCACAAGTACGAAAACCTGACTGTCAGCAAGATCATCCGTTATTCGAGCAATATCGGCGCCGCGAAGATCGGTCTGGAACTCGGCGCGGCCAAGCTGAACAGGTATCTGCAGGAGCTTGGCTTCGGCCGCAGGCTGGGGCTGCCCCTGCCCGGAGAGTCGGCGGGGCTCCTCAATCCCGTCAAGCAGTGGAAGGACGTCGAGCTGGCCAATATTTCCTTTGGGCAGGGGCTGGGAGTGACCATGCTGCAGCTCGCCGAAGCGTATCTGTGCATCGCCAACGAAGGGGTCCGCCTGCCCCTGCGCCTGGTGCACGAGCCGGGGAAACCCGTGCAGGGCAAGCGCGTCTTTGACCCGAACGTGGCCGCGCAGGTCATGGCCATGCTGGAAGAGGTGGTTCAGGAGGACGGCACCGGCACCCAGGCGCGCATAGAGGGCGTGAGGGTCGCGGGCAAGACGGGCACCGCCCAGAAGGCCAGCCCCACCGGCGGATACGGGGGAGAATACGTGGCCTCGTTCGTGGCCGTCTTCCCCGCCGACAAACCGCGCTACCTGGTCTGCATGATGGTCGACGAGCCGCAGGCCGGGCATTACGGCGGCGTGCTGGTGGCTCCCGAAGTGCGCAACGTCGGCGTTCAGCTGCTGACCTCCTCGGGCATGCTGGCCGAGCCAGTGGAAAAGATGCGCATGGCCAAGGTGTCGCCGGAACGGTTTTCGGCACCGGTGCAGCGCCAGGAAAATATCAGCGTCGATCCGCAGGTCATGCCGGACCTGCAGGGCGCCACGGTGCGCCAGGCCCTTGAGATCCTCGTGGCGCGGGGCATAGTGCCCAAGGTGTCGGGACAGGGCGTGGTCATCGAAAAGCAGAAACCTCTGCCCGGCGAGAAATGGCCGGCGGACAAGAAATGCCAGTTGTGGCTGACAGGACAACCGGGTTGAAAATGAATCAGATGAACCTACAGACCGTGCTGGAAATGCTGCGCGGCGGGACCGGGCTCCGAACCCATTCGGGGATGGTCGCGCCCGGAGATGTTTTCGTGGCCCTCTCCGGCACGCGGGTCGACGGCGCGAGGTTCATCGATGACGCGGTGAATCGCGGCGCGCGCGTTGTCGTGCACGGCAAGGGCGTGAATGCGTCCGGGCGCGACGGCGTTTCGTTCCTGGCCGTGGACAGCCCGGCGCAGGCGCTCGGCCTGCTCGCCCGCGCCGCATGCGGGACGGAATCGCGCCTGCCCCTGATCGTCGGCGTGACCGGGACCAACGGCAAGACGACGACGGCGCACCTGATTCACTCCGTATTGAGCGGGAACGGGATGGCGGCGGGCCTGATCGGCACCGTGAGCTGCTCCTGGCCCGGTGTCGAGCTTGCGGCGACCATGACGACGCCCGACTGCCTGAGCCTGCACGAGATCATCGGACGCATGATCGCGGACGGCGTGGAGGCGCTGGTCATGGAAGTGTCCTCCCACGCCCTGGATCAGGAGCGCACGGCGGGATTGCCCATGGGCATCGGCGTCTTCTCCAACCTGACCCAGGATCATCTGGACTACCATGGGGACATGCAGCGGTATTTCGCGGCCAAGGCCAGGCTTTTTCTGGACGGGCCCGCGCGTTGCGTCCGGGGGCTCGTCAACATCGACGATCCGTACGGTCGCCGCTTGAAAGAGATGCGTCCGGACCTGTCGGGATTTGGCCTTGATTCCGAGGATGCGGAACTGCGCGGCGAAATCCTGAGCGCCGGCACCGCCGGCATGCGCCTTGGCATCCGGCACGGCGGGAAGACGTGGGAGCTGCCCACGGGCCTGGTGGGGCGGCACAACGCCTACAACCTGCTCTCGGCCGTGGGCGTGGGGCTCATGCTCGGGCTTTCACCCGAACAGTGCGCGTGCCTGAGCCGGGCCAAGGGAGCTCCCGGAAGGCTGGAACGAGTGCCCAACGCGCGCGGCCTCGATATTTTCATCGACTACGCCCATACCCCGGACGCGCTGGAGAAGGTGTCGGTGGCGCTCAAGGCGATGGGTTTTGCGCGTCTTCTCACGGTCTTCGGCTGCGGCGGCGACCGCGACGCGGGCAAGCGCCCGCTCATGGGGCAGGCCGTGGCCCGGCACGCCGACGTGGTGGTCATCACTTCCGACAATCCCCGGACAGAAGATCCCGAGGCCATCCTCGACCAGATCGAGCCGGGCCTGACCGGCGCGCGCCAGGTGCTGCGCGAGGCGGATCGGCGCAAGGCCATCGCCCTGGCCGTTGAGAGCATGCGGCCGGGAGACGCGCTGCTCATCGCGGGCAAGGGCCATGAGGACTATCAGGTCATCGGCATGGAAAAGCGTCATTTCTCGGATTTCGAGGTCGTGCGGGAGTGCCTGTCATGAACATGACTCTTCAGCGCATCGCCGACGCCCTGGGCGCGAGCATCGACCGGTGTCAGGATCTGCATGTGAGCCGGGTCTGCATCGACAGTCGGGCCGTTCGTCCCGGCGATCTGTTTTTCTGCATCGTCGGGCAGAAGCTCGATGGTCACGAGTTCGCGAAGCAGGCGGTGGAAAGCGGAGCCTGCGCCGTGGTGGCCAGCACGCCCCTCGACCTGTCGGTGCCCGTGCTCCTGGTGCGCGACACGACGCTGGCCCTTGGCCGTCTGGGCCGGGCCTGGCGGGAACGGACCCGCGCCAGGGTCATCGGGGTCAGCGGCTCGGCGGGCAAGACCACGGTCAAGGAGATGCTGGCCCAGGTCCTGGGATCCGCGGGCCGCACGGCCAAGAATTTTCGGAACCTGAACAACCAGATCGGCCTGCCTCTGTCCATCCTGGAGATGGACGGCGACGAGGATTTCTGGGTTCTGGAGCTCGGCATCAGCCGCCCCGGCGACATGGACGAACTGGGTTACATCCTGGCTCCGGACGCGGCGCTGCTGGTCAACATCGGCGGCTGTCACCTGGAAGGCCTCGGCAGCCTGGACGGAGTGGCGGAGCAGAAAAGCGTGCTGCTGGACCATGTCAAGAAGGGCGGGTTCGCCTGCGTCAGCGCCGACTATCCCGAATTGGCCCGCGAGAGCGCGAAACGCGCCCTGAGAACAGTCACCTTTTCCGGAGCGGGAGCGCGGGCCGACTATTCCTGCCTGGGGCAGGAGCGAGTTCGGGACAAGGCGGCGTATTCGCTGCTGGTCAAGGAGGCGCCAATGCGCTGCCTGGTGTCGGCCAATGTCCATATCGCCGAAAACATGGCCGCCGTGACGGCCATGGCCATGGAATTGGGCCTGCCTTTGGCCAAGGTGGAGTCCGCCCTGGCCGAGTACAGCCCGGTGGCCCAGCGTTTCGTGCAGAACCGCGTCGGTTCGTGGCTTTTCATCGACGACACCTACAACGCCAATCCCGTCTCCATGACCCGGTCCATCCGCGAGGCGGCCAGCCTGGGCGAGGGCAAACGGTTGGTGCTGGTCCTGGGCGAGATGCTCGACCTGGGCGCACAGAGCGCCCAAGCGCACCGTGAACTCGGGGAAGCGATAGCGGCCAGCGGCGCCACGCACTGTTTTTTCCATGGCCGGCACGCACGCGACGTGCAGGCCGGGCTTGGCGGATTCCAAGGGTCTTTCCGGAACGTGTCCGGAGCGGACGAGGTCGCCAAGGCCTTGAATCCGGTCCGCCATGAATCCGGAGTGATACTTTTCAAAGGGTCGAGGGGTTGCAAAATGGAGCAGTATTATTCTGCACTTGAGAGGAATTGGGCGTGATTTATCATTTGCTATACCCCTTGAGCGATCAGGTCAGCATGCTGAACGTGTTTCGATACATCACGTTTCGTTCCATCTATGCGATGCTGACGGCGCTTATTCTGTCCATCATCATCGGCCCCATATTCATCCGTTGGCTGCGCAAACTCAAGTTTGGCCAGTACATCAAGGAGTGCGGCCCGGACCATCAGGCCAAAAGCGGCACTCCGACCATGGGCGGCCTGCTGTTCGGGTTCTGCATGCTGTTCAGCGTCTTTTTGTGGAGCGATCTGTCCAACAAATACATCTGGCTGACGGTGCTGGTTTTTCTGGGCTTCGGGGCGGTCGGATTCATGGACGACTACATCAAGGTCGTGCGCAAGCACAACGACGGCCTCTCGCCGCGGGTCAAGCTGCTTGGCCAGCTCATCGTCAGCGTGGGCGCGGTGTCGCTCCTGGTGTCCTTTCCGGAATACTCGACCAGGCTCATGGTGCCGTTCTTCAAGAATTTCAATCCGGATCTGACCTGGATGTACGTGCCCCTGGGACTTTTCGTCATGATCGGGGCCTCCAACGGCGTGAATCTGACCGACGGACTTGACGGCCTGGCCATCGGCCCGGCCGTGGTCTCCGCCGGGTGCTTCGCCCTTTTCGTCTATGTGGCCGGGCACGTGAACCTCGCGAACTATCTGCAAGTCTCCTACATCGCCGGGGTCGGCGAGGTGACGGTGATCTGCGGGGCCATGGTCGGGGCGGGCCTGGGATTTCTGTGGTTCAACGCCTTTCCGGCCCAGGTCTTCATGGGCGACGTGGGCAGCCTGAGCATCGGCGGGACGCTGGGGTTCATCGCCATCCTGTGCAAGCAGGAGCTGCTTCTCGTCATCGTCGGCGGCCTGTTCGTGGTCGAGACCCTCTCGGTCATCCTCCAGGTCGGATACTTCAAGGTAAGCGGCGGGAAACGGATTTTCCGCATGGCGCCCCTGCACCATCATTTCGAGAAGAAAGGCATTCACGAGTCGAAAATCATCATCCGTTTCTGGATCCTGTCGCTATTGCTGGCGGTCATGGCTCTGGGAACACTGAAGCTCAGGTAGGACGGCATGCGCGAATTCATCCATGCAGATCAGCTTCGCGGCCACACCGCGGTTGTCCTGGGGGCGGGAACCTCCGGCATCGCCGCTGCGCGTCTGCTGGCGAAAATGGGCGCCACCGTGCGCGTGCTGGAAAAAAGCGAAGCCGCCGCCGCGAAGATTCCCGCCGACCAGGGCTTCGAGATCCGAGCGGGCGAGCACAGACCCGAACATTTTGCCGGCGCCGATCTGGTCGTGCTGAGCCCCGGCATTGCCCGCTCGAAAGTCGCCGCCCTTCTGCCTGCCGGAGTGCAGGTCGTGTCGGAGCTGGAACTGGGGAGCTGGTTCGTGTCCGAGCCCATCATCGCGGTGACCGGAACCAACGGCAAGACCACGACCACCACGCTCATCGGCCGCATTCTGGAGGAGAACGGACGCAAGGTCTTCACCGGCGGCAACTTGGGCACGCCTCTGTGCGAGTACCTGCTGGGCGCGGAACAGGCTGACATCCTGGTGCTCGAGGTGTCGAGCTTCCAATTGCAGAATTCCCCGTCCTTCCACCCCCGGGTCGGCGTGCTGCTCAATTTTTCGGCCAACCATCTCGACTACCACGAGAGCATGGAAGAATATCTGGACGCCAAGCTGTCCATGTTCGCGCACATGGACGACCGCGACCTGGCCGTGGCGCCCCTGTCCATGAAGGACGAGCTCGAGGGACGGGGCTTCACCAGCGCCCGCAGGGTCTATTTCGTGGCCAGCCCCCGCTTCACGTGCCCGGCCCTGCCCGGGGAGCACAATCGTGAGAACATGGAGGCGGCCTACCTGGCCTGCCGCTACTTCGGACTTTCGCAGGAGGACGTGCAGCGCGGCATCGACGGATTCTCCTCGCTGCCGCATCGCATCGAGGCGGTGGCGGAGCACAGGGGCGTTTTATTCATCGACGATTCCAAATCCACCACCGTGGACTCCATGATCGCGGCCATCAGGAGCCAGGACCGACCGGTGCGCCTGCTGGCCGGCGGGGTGTTCAAGGGCGGGGACCTCGGCCTGGTGCTGCCCCTGATCCGGGAGAAGGTCCGCGCCGTGTACCTGTTCGGCCGGTCGCGGGAGATTTTCGAGGCGGCCTGGAGCGAATGCGGCAAGGAAATGACCTGGGACGCGACGCTGGAAGAGGCCGTGTTCCGCGCCGCCGCCGACGCCCGCAACGGGGAATGCGTGCTCCTGTCCCCGGCCACCGCCAGCTTCGACCTGTTCGCCAACTACAAGGAGCGGGGCAAGACCTTTCAGCGCGCGGTGCGTGAATGGGTGGAGGGCGCGTCATGAAGATCACTCAGCGCGACGGCGCGCGGCAGATCATGAATGTCGACGTCATCCTGCTCGGAGCGGTCATCTGTCTGGCATCGCTCGGATTGATCATGGTCTTGAGCGCAAGCGGCATCATGGCCGAAAAGGTGTACGGGGACAAATACGCCCTCTTCTGGAAGCAGATGCTGTTCATGGCCGCCGGCGCAGTGGCGCTGACCGTCGCTGCGCGGACGAACATGGATTTTTTCTACCGCCGCACCTACCTCTGGATTCTGTTGGCCATGGGACTTTTGCTGCTGACCATCTTTTCGCCGCTGGCCACCACGGCGGGCGGGGCAAGCCGCTGGCTGCGACTGGGACCGTTCTCGATCCAGCCCCTTGAGGCCGCCAAGATCGCGCTGGTTTTCTATCTGGCCTATTATTTCGCCAACAAGCAGGATCTGGTCAAAACGTTCAGCGTGGGTTTTCTGCCGCCCATCCTCATGACCGGAACCCTCTGCTTCCTGCTGCTGCTGCAGCCGGATTTCGGCGGAGCTGTGTTTCTGGCCGGTCTGCTCTTCCTGATGTGCCTGGTCGGCGGGACGCGGATCATTTTTCTCGGCTCGACCGTGGTCCTCGCCCTGGTCTCGGCCGCGCTCCTGGTGGTCAATTCGCCGTATCGTTTCCGGCGCGTGTTTTCCTTTCTCGATCCGTTCAAGGACGCGCAGAATTCCGGCTACCAGCTGGTGCAATCCCTTTACGGGCTGGGTTCGGGGGGATGGTTCGGGCAGGGGCTGGGCGAAGGGAAGCAGAAGCTCTTTTTTCTGCCCGAGGCCCACAACGACTTCATCGTGTCCGTGCTTGGAGAGGAATTGGGCTTTATCGGCGTGTCGTTCATCATCATCCTGCTTGGCGTGGTGCTGTGGCGCACCCTGGCCATCAGCGTGCGCCAGGAATCCATGCACGACCGCATCACCGCCTTCGGCATGGGCGCCATCGTCATCGTCGGCGGGATTTTGAACATGGGCGTGGTCCTGGGCGCGATTCCTCCCAAGGGCGTGCCCATGCCTTTCCTGAGTTACGGCGGCAGCCACCTGGTCTCGGGATTTTTTTGCGTCGGCGTGCTGCTCAACCTGTCACGGAAGGTCAAGGCATGAAGCGGCTCATTCTGACCACAGGCGGCACCGGGGGCCACATCTTTCCGGCCCTGGCCGTGGCGGAGAGCGTTCGCGCCCTGGCGCCGGACTGCGAACTGCTGTTCGTGGGCGGAGAGCGCGGGCCGGAAGGCGAGTGGGCGCGTAAGGCGGGCATCCCCTTCGTGGCCCTTCCGGCCCAGGGGGTTCTCGGAAGAGGGCTCAAAAGCGCGGCCACGGCGCTGTGGCTGGGACGCAGCCTTTTCAAGTCCTGGCGGCTGCTGCGCGAGTTCAAGCCCGACGTGGTGCTTGGGCTGGGCGGGTATGCGGGTTTTTCCTGTCCGCTGGCGGCCAGTCTGACGGGCGTCGCGACGGCCATTCATGAGCAGAACAGCGTGCCCGGTGTGACCAACCGAGTCCTGGCCCGGCGCGTGGACCGGGTCATGGTCAGCTTTCCGGGCATGGAGGATCCGCTTTTCGGAGAGGCGAAGGCAGTGCTCACCGGAAATCCCGTGCGGGCGGAGATTCGCGCCCTGCGGGAAGAGCGGCGCATGCCCACGCGCAACATCCTGATCGTCGGGGGCAGCCAGGGCGCTTCGGCCCTGAACGGGTTCGTCGTGCGGGAGCTGGACCGGCTCAAGGTCCTGGGCCTGGGCATCTGGCACCAGACGGGAAAGGACGGGTACGACGCGATCAGGGCGGTGTACGCCGAAAAATACCCGGAAGCGCGCGTCGAGCCGTTCATCAGCGACATGCACGCGGCCTACCGCTTCGCCGATCTGGTCATCTGCAGGGCCGGGGCCACGACCATCGCCGAACTCACGGTGGCCGGAAAGCCGAGCATCCTGGTGCCGTACCCCTATGCCACCCACGACCACCAGCTTAAAAACGCCCGTTCGCTGGAAAAGGTCGGCGCGGCCCTGGTCATCCAGCAGCGCCAGCTGGACGAACTCAATCTTTCCTCGGTGGTGGGCGATCTTTTTCAGATGCCGGACAACCTGGGCCGCATGGCCCGGGCCGCCCGCGAAGCGGGAATCCCCGATGCCGGGGAGCGGGTGGTGGCGCAATTGCAAGAGCTGGCGTCAAGCAGAACGCGACGCGACAGACGGTGAACATGAAATCGAAAATCAAGAAAATACACATGGTCGGGATTGGCGGAGCAGGCATGAGCGGCATCGCAGAAGTGCTCCTGACCCTCGGGTACGAAGTGTCGGGCTCGGATCTGGTCAAGGGGCCGGTGGCGCAGCGTCTGGAATCTCTGGGCGCCACGATTCACTCCGGCCATGCGCGGGAGAATGTCCGCGATGCGCAGGTCGTGGTCCGCTCCACCGCGGTGCGCGACGACAATCCCGAATTGGCGGAAGCCAGGGCCCATGGCGTGCCCATCATTCCCCGGGCCGAAATGCTGGCCGAGCTGATGCGTCTGAAGGTCGGCGTGGCCGTGGCCGGAACCCATGGCAAGACCACGACGACATCGCTTTTGGCCACGATTTTCATGGAGGCCCATCTCGATCCCACCGTGATCATCGGCGGGCGTCTGAACGCCTACGGCTCCAACGCCATGCTCGGCCAGGGGCGCTATCTCATCGCCGAGGCCGACGAGTCGGACGGATCGTTCCTGTGCCTTCTGCCCAGAATATCCATCGTTACCAACGTCGATGCCGACCACCTCGATTATTACAAAGACCTGGACGATATCCGGGACAGTTTCGTGGCCTTCATGAACAGCGTGCCGTTTTACGGCCTGAACGTGGTCTGCGGGGACGATCCGGGTGTCCAGTCCATTCTGCCCCGTGTCCGGCGCCCGGTTCTGACCTACGGCTTTGGCGAGGACAATGCGCTGCGCGCCGAGATCATAAGCTGCGAGGCGGGGTCGCGCTTCCGCGTTTACCGCCACGGCGAGTTATGGGGCGAGGTGTCCTTGACCCATCCCGGGCGGCACAACGTCCTGAACGCCCTGGCCGCCATCGGAGTGGCCATGGAGGCCGGAGTCCCCAAAAAGGACATCATCCATGGCCTGGGAGCGTTCGGTGGCGTGGGTCGCCGCTTCGAACACAAGGGCGAGAAGAACGGCGTGCTGGTGGTGGACGATTACGGCCATCATCCCACGGAAATCGCAGCCACCCTCGAAACGGCGCGCCTGTGCTACCCGGCCAAGCGCCTGGTGGTGGCCTTCCAGCCGCACAGGTTCACCAGGACGCAGGCCCTTTTCGGGGAATTTTCCAAAGTTTTCGCCGGAGTGGATCTGCTGCTGCTGACGGAGATCTACCCGGCCAGCGAATCGCCCATTCCGGGCGTGAGCGGTCAGAGCCTGGCACAGGCCATCAGGCAGGTCACGAGCACTCCGGTGCGCTTTTTCGAGGATTTCGGGTCCATGCAGGCAGCACTGGGCGAAATCCTGCAACCGGGCGACCTTTTTCTGACCTTGGGCGCGGGCAGCATCTGGACCGTTGGCCAGGGGTACCTGGATGAAGGGGTGAACAGGCAGTGAACACGGCGGTAATAGGCAAGAAGGTTCGCCGGAACGTACCCCGGCGCAAGGTCCGCAAGCAGCCCGTGGACAAGGGCGCGATGCTTGGCGGCCTCCTGCTTGGCCTGTGCCGGACGGTTTTCACCCTGACGCGCTGGGGGTTGGGCATCTGCGCGGTCGTGGTGGTCAGTTTCGGAATTCTTTTCGCCTACAGGTGGGTCACGACCCATGAATTCTTCGCCCTCGCCGATCTGCGCATCGAAGGGTCCCATCGGCTCGATCGCGAAGAGATCGCGGAGCTGGGCGGAGTGAGCGCGGGCGTGAATGTCCTCAACATCAACATCGCCGAGGTGCAGCGCCGCATCGCCGCCAGTGAGTGGATCGAGAGCGTGGCCGTGACCAGGGTGCTCCCCGACGGATTGATCATCGATGTCAAGGAGCGCGAACCGGCCTTCCTGACCCGTCGCGACGAGCAGCTCTACTATGCGGATCTGAGCGGACAAACCATCGCCCCCGTGAATGTGGACAAGTTCATTTCGCTGCCGTTGCTGGAAATCGAAGAGGGTTTGCAGGTCGGAAACGGGATCAGATCGCTTTTGGACGAGGTCGCGCGGAACTCTCTGCCTTTCGGCATGAGCCAGATCGCCTGGCTGCGGCAGGACAGCGCGGAGCAGTTCAGCATATTTTTGGAAAAGCCGAGGGTGCTCGTGCAATTGGATGGCGTGGACCTGGATGCCACGCTGACCAGCCTGACCAGGCTTTGGACTGACTTGAGGCACAGGGGCGAGCTGGATCGCACCGCATTCATGTTTGTCATGCCCGGGCGGGCATGGATCAGGCTGCATGCCGATCAAACACTCTAGGGAAGCAAGCCGGCAAGAGCCGGGAGATGAGGGGAAGTATGGCCAAGTCTGAATTGATCGTTGGTCTGGATATCGGAACGACCAAGATATGCACCGTGGTCGGCGAGGTGGGCACGGACGGGATCGTGGACATCATCGGCATCGGCACCAGTCCGTCCACGGGTCTCAGGAAGGGCGTGGTCGTCAACATCGAACAGACCGTGCAGTCCATCAAGAAGGCCCTGGAAGAGGCCGAGCTCATGGCCGGATGCGAAATCCGCGCAGTGTACGCCGGGATCGCGGGCAGCCACATCAAGGGCTTCAACAGCCATGGCGTGATCGCGGTCAAGGGCGGCGAAGTGACCGCCCGAGACATCGAGCGGGTCATCGACGCGGCCAAGGCCGTGGCCATTCCGCTGGACCGCGAGGTCATCCACATCCTGCCCCAGGAATACATCGTCGACGACCAGACCGGCATCGCAGACCCCCTGGGCATGGCCGGGGTGAGGCTCGAGGTGAAGGTGCACATCGTGACCGGCGCGGTGACCAGCGCCCAGAACATCGTCAAGAGCTGCCACAAGTCCGGCCTGGACGTGGAGGACATCGTGCTCGAAGCCTTCGCCTCGTCCAAGGCCGTGCTGACCGACGAGGAGCGCGAGATCGGCGTGGCCCTGGTCGACATCGGCGGCGGCACCTCGGACATCGCGATTTTTCACGGCAATTCCATCAAGCATACCGGGGTCATCGCCCTGGGCGGCACCAACCTGACCAACGACATCGCCTTCGGCCTGCGCACGCCGACCCAGGCCGCGGAGAAGATCAAGATCAAGTATGGCTGCGCCCTGGCGGAGCTGGTCAAGAAGGACGAGATCATCGAGGTGCCGAGCGTCGGCGGCCGCGAGCCGCGCAAGCTGACCAGGCAGGTCCTGGCCGAGATCTGCGAGCCGCGCATGGAGGAGCTTCTCGCCTTGGTGGACCAGGAGCTGATCCGCTCCGGGTACAAAAAACTTATTGGCGCTGGGGTGGTGCTGACCGGCGGCGCCTCGCGCATCGAAGGGATTCAGGAATTGGCGGAGCAGGTCTTCAACCTGCCGACCAGGACGGGTTCGCCTGCCGGAGTGGGCGGACTCAAGGATGTGGTGGACAGCCCGACTTACGCCACGGCGGTGGGGCTTCTGCTTTATGGCGCGGAAAAGCACGGGCGGGACAGCAAGATCCGCATCCGCGACAAGAACATCTTCCACTCCATCCTGGCGCGGATGAAGAAATGGTTCGTGGACATCAGTTGACGGGTTTGACGAGCACGGGAAAACGGAGAACCGAACAATGCAAACGTGGGGGGAAGTATGGATTTCCTAGAAATTGAACGCGAAGACAATGCTTTGATCAAAGTCATCGGAGTGGGTGGCGGAGGCGGCAACGCGGTGAACAACATGATCAAGGCCGCCATGCAGGGCGTGACCTTCATCGCCGCCAACACGGACATGCAGGCCCTGAAACATTCCAAGGCCGAATACAAGATCCAGCTCGGCGACAAGCTGACCAAGGGCCTCGGCGCGGGCGCCAACCCGGACATGGGCCGGGACGCGGCACTCGAAAGCCAGGCCCAGATCCGCGACATCCTGGGCGACTGCGACATGGTCTTCGTCACCGCCGGCATGGGCGGCGGCACGGGCACGGGCGCGGCTCCGGTCATCGCCCAGGTGGCCAAGGACATGGGCGCGCTGACCGTGGCCGTGGTGACCAAGCCCTTCTTTTTCGAAGGCAAGCGCCGCCAGCAGCAGGCCGAACGCGGGATCAAGGAGCTGCGCGACATCGTCGACAGCATCATCACCATCCCCAACGACCGCCTGTTGACCCTGGCCTCCAAGAAGGCCTCCTTCGTGGACATGCTGGGCAAGGCCGACGAAGTCCTCTTTCACGCCGTGAAGGGCATTTCGGATCTGATCATGGTCCCGGGCCTCATCAACCTCGACTTCGCCGACGTCAAGGCGGTCATGGAAGAGATGGGTCTGGCCATGATGGGCACGGGCATCGCTTCCGGCGACGGACGCGCGCGCGAGGCGGCATTGAAGGCCATCACCAGCCCGCTCCTGGAAGACGTGACCATCGACGGCGCTCGCGGCGTGCTCATGAACATCACCTGCGGACCCGACCTGACCATCGAGGAAGTCAGCGAAGCGGCCAGCATCGTGCACGAAGCGGCCCACGAGGACGCCAAGATCTACTTCGGCACGGTCTTCGACATGGATTGCGTGGACGAAATGCGCATCACCGTCATCGCCACCGGCATCCAGGACGGCAACGCTCCCGTGGAGAAGGGCACGAAAGTGACTCCCTTCGCCGCGAACACAGGCACCGCCAGGCTTGGCGCCGAAAGCGAAGGCTCCTTCATCCGTCCGCGGACCCGCAAGATCACGGTCAACGAAAGCGCCGATCTGAGCGTGCCCGCGTACATCCGGGCCAAGACCCAGCCAGGCGTGGAAGAGCGGCGGCACGAGCCCCGCAAGATCGTGAACGGCGGCGAGGATGCAGAGTTTCTGTTCGAAGAGGAGGAATTTGAAATTCCGTCGTTCATCAGAATGCAGGCCGACTAGGATAGCTGTTGATTTGATCCGTCACGCCCGACCGTGGAGGGAACTGTGTCCGAGCTTTATCTAGGCCGAGCAGTCCCGCGACTCAAGGATTGGGGAGGACGGCTGCCCGTGGCTTTGGTTTTCCCGGAAGCCGCGCAGCACGCGCTCTCCACTCTGGGCTGGCAGGTCGTTTACCGGCTGCTCGCGGATCGCGAGGATGTGGCCGTTGAACGTTTTTTTTGGGATCCCACTTCCCCGAGGCCCAGGTCCGTTGACTCCGGACGCGACCTGGGCCTCTTCCCCCTTGTTCTTTTCAGTCTGAATTTCGAAGGCGATTTCCCCGCCGCGCTCAAACTCCTGCTGGACGCGGACATCCCGGTCAAAGCGGCGCAGCGTTCCTCCTGGCCCCTGGTTCTGGCCGGAGGGCCGCTGGCGTTCCTGAATCCCTTTCCGGTCCTGCCCGCCCTGGACGGACTGTTCGTCGGCGAGGCCGAGGCCGGGCTGCCCGACGTCATGGATCGGATCGCCCGGGTCTGGAATTCGGGCGGCGAGAAGTCCCTGGCCCTTGCGGACATTGCCCGTCTGCCCGGAATGCTCGTCCCCGGCAAAAGCCCCGAGCCCGTGCGCAGGGCTGTGGCTGTATCCGGAACCGGAACCCTGGGCGATCCCGCCTACTCCTGTTTTGTCAGCTCGGAAGCGCAGTTCCGCGACATGCTGCTGCTGGAGGTCAACCGGGGCTGTCCCTACGGCTGCCGTTTCTGCGCGGCGGGCAGCATCTACAAGCCCCCCCGTCACGCCGGGATCGAGACCCTTCAGGAAATAGTGACCCGCTGCGCGCCGCAGAAAGTCGGGCTGGTGGGCACGGCCCTGACCGACTGGCCTGATCTGTTGACGTTTTTGCGCTGGCTGCAGGAACGCAAGATCAAGTTTTCCCTGTCTTCCCTGCGGGCGGACGGCTTGACCGACGAACTGCTCGAATTTCTCCGCCACACCGGCACCCGCTCCGTGACCCTGGCCTTGGAGGGCGCGAGCCGCCGCCTGCGTCAGGCCATGAACAAGCATTTTTCGGAAGAAGCCTTTCTGGACGCCGTGGCGCGCATCAGTCGACTGCAATTCAATACGCTGAAATTGTACATGATTACCGGTTGGCCGGACGAGGACGAAGATGACTGGGCCGAGTTCGAGGCCTTTCTCGGACGCATCGACGAGGCCAGAAAAGCCGGGCAGGGCAATCGCAAGAAGGGCGTCGAGCTGATCTCTCTTTCCGCGAGCTGTCTGGTGCCCAAAGCCTGGACGCCGCTCCAGTGGGCCCCCATACCCGAGGAGGATTGGTTCAAGGCGGCCATGCGTCGCTTCAAGAAGGCGGTCGGGAGGTTCAAGGGCATGCGCTTTGCCGGGGAGAATCCGGGCCAGGCCAGGGTGCAGATGTTTCTGGCCCGGGGCGGGGAGGAGATTTTCCCCTGCCTGGAACGCGCGGCGGAAACAGGGCTTCCCGCCGCGGTGAGGGAATTTGACGCGCTGGCGCGGCAGGTTCTTGGACGCCCGTTGGACCGGGACAGCGTTTTTCCCTGGGAGCGTCTGGACATAGGAGTTTCGCGCAAGTTCCTGTATTCGGAGTGGACCAAATACAGACATCACATGGTCACCCCCGCCTGTCCTCAATCGGGGTGCGAGGAGTGCGGGCTGTGCGGCATGGATCGCTTTCTGTCACTGCCGCAGGGGCGTTAGCGCCAGGCAATGATCCTTGTAGAAGAAGCAGTTTCGTCCGTTGCGCTTGGCCTGGTAGAGCGCCTGATCGGCTGAGAAGAGCCCCGAATCGATGTGCAGGTCGGTTTGCGGGCTGAACGTCGAGATGCCCAGACTGACCGTGATTCTGTCCGAAAGCGGCGATCCCGGATAGGGAATGTTGGCCATGAACAGGGCCTCCTGGATTTTCTGCGCCACCCGTTCCGCGCCGCTGCGGTTGGTGCTGGGCAATATCACCACGAATTCCTCCCCACCATACCTGCCGACGAAATCCTCAGGTCTCTTGAGCGTCGCGCTCAGGGTCTGGGCGACGCTGCGCAGGGCCATGTCGCCTGCCTGGTGGCCGAAGCGGTCGTTGAATCCCTTGAAATAGTCGATGTCGATCATGAGCACCGAGATCTGGTGGTTGCTGCGTTTGCAGCGGCTTTTTTCCGCTGCGAGCGCTTCCTGGAACTTGCGCCGGTTGGGCACTCCCGTCAGCGGATCCTGCATGACCAGGTTTTCGAGCATCTCCTTGCGGATGCGCGTGGTCTGCAAGCGGGCGAAGAGCTGCGCGGAACCCAGAAAGACCAGCAAAAGGAACAGCGCGAATCCGGCTTTGGCCCACACGGTCAGCCACCACGGCGGGCGGATGACGATATTCATGGACTCGGTGACCGTCCCGTCCGTCCCGTCCTTGAGGTGGAACGCATACGCCCCCGGTTCCAGGTGCGCGTAGCTGACCGACGCCTGCGTCCCGACATCGTTCCAGGTCCCGTCCAGACCCTCGAGCTTGTAGACATAGCGCGGCACGGTGAGGGCGCTGATCTCGGGGATGGAGAAGGAAAAGGTCAGATAATTCTGGCGGTGGTCGAGATCCAGGTTTTTGGGCATCCGTCCCAGAGTGGTCGCGGACACGGGCTCGCCGAAAATGCGGATGTCGGAAATCTTGGGGCGGGTAGGCTCGCGAGTGAGGAGTTTTTGTGGGTCGATGAGCAGCAATCCATCCGAATGGCCGTAAACGAGCATCTGTCCCAGGACAGCCGGGGAGGAGGAGATGTTCGAGGACGGATGCCCCGCCCCGATGGCCATCTCGGCGACGAGGTCGGAACGGGGAGGAAGGCGATAGATTTTCGAGGAAGTGTGCATCCAGATGTTGCCGGCGTTGTCGGGCCAGAGCGAGAGCACGCTCGGGATGGGGTCGTTGCTCCCGGTGCGCAGCGGGGTGAGGGTGTCTGATTCCAGATTGTAGCGGAACAGCTGCCGGGTGGTTCCGATGAGTATTTCCTGGGCGTTGAGCAGAAGCAGGGATTTGATGTTGTTTTCTCCCTCCTGCTGCGCGGATTCCGGGAGCGGGAAGCTGTTTTTGCGGCCTGTGACGGTATCGATCCTGGTTATGGTTGTGCCGTAGCCGATCCAGATGTCCTGCCCTGAACGGTGGATGCACCCACCGCCGGGGTTGGAAGGAAAGTCCACTTCCTTGCGTGCGTAAGAGTCGCCGGGTTTCCAGGAATATGCTTCGCTCATGTTGGAAAACCAGACTCGTCCATCCCCCATGGGCGCGGCATGGCGGATGAAACTGGACAGAAGCGAAGGATCCTTGGATTCCATGACCGGCTGAACGCGGCTGATTTCGAGATCGGAACCGACATGCAGCACCGCGTTCTGCATGCCGCAGACCAGGGAGTTTCCGGATGTCCAGGCCAGGGCCCGTATTCTCGGGGTTTCGAGAAAGGCTTCGAGCTCGATGACGGTCGAAAGGGCGAGCTGGTTGGGGGCAAGGGGTTGCGAGCGGTAGAGATTCCCGCTCTGCGGCGCGACATAGATGCGCGAATCGGCGGGATTGACCGTGGAGATTATGTCGCCATCCCGCAACGGCTCGTCCTGGCCTTTGATTCTGAGCTGAAGCAGCTTGGCGCCGGGATAGGCCGGACGATGCAGCGCCCCGTGGTTGAATGTTCCGATCCACAGCGTCCCCGCTTTGGTCTCCATGATGGAGGTGATGAACACGGGGATCTTGTTGCGCGGATTCTGGATGCGGAAGGGGTGACGAAAAATGCCGCCCTCCCGGAAGGCATATCGGAACAGCCCCTGGGTGGTTGAAATCCAGACGTCGCCGTTGCTGTCGGGGAAGAGATCAAGGATGTGGTCCGCCGGGAAGTCCCGCACCGCGACGAGTTCATGGCGCGCGGCATGCGCCGGCAGCGTCCAGAGACCCTTGCCGGCGACGCCGACCCAAAGGTTGCCCGCCCCGTCAAAGGCGATTTTCTTGGCGGAATAGTCTTCTTTGGTGGCCAGGGGAATGGCCGTGGCCGGCCCTTTGCTGCCGGTCAGGCGGAGCACTCCCTGCCTCGTGGCCAGCCACATGTCCCGCTTCGGGCTTTCGGCGATGTCGAATACGGACCACTGCGTGTCCGGGCGGGGGGGGGTGATGTCGACCATGTCGAACCTGTCGAAGGACGGTTCGTACCGATGCAGACCGCCATTGACCGTGCCCGCCCACAGGGCGCCCTTCTGGTCCGAGTAGATGATATTGACGCTTCTGGTGGAGAGTCCCGCCGGGGTATCGTTTGTCCTGTACCAGCGGGGAGTGCCGTTTTTCAGGGAATAGGCGAGCACCCCGGAGTTGGTTCCGACCCACAGGATGTCGTTGTCGTCGATGCGCAGATCGCGGATTTTCGTTTCCCGCAGGACATCCTCGAGCACCCGCCGCGCCACCCGTCCGTCATACACGTAGATGCCCCGGATGGACGCCATCCAGATATAGCCCTGGGAGTCCTGAGCCGTGGCTATGACGCTGTTGTGGCTGCCGCGCTCGGTGGAAATGTCGAGCGCGCTGACATCGAGGGGAATCTCGTGGATGGCGAGGGCTGATGTCGAAAGAAGCAGCAGGGTGATGACAAAAATCAGTATTCGCATAGAGAGCTTGATATTTTGTATTACATACTTCAATGAGAGTTTTTACGTTTAATACCTACTCGCAACAGGTGCGTGGCATTTGTGAAAAAAAAGCGCAACCACCATTTCACAAAAAATACAAGGGCAAGGCGGAGTGTGTAATATCCTCCTTGTTTTGTTTCTGTTTTTTTTGTTTCCCGGAAATGTCCAGGCGGACACCCTCTCCGGCACATCCCTTTCCTCCGCGCGTGACGGGGCGCATTTCGTCGAAAATACCGGCGCAAGCGAAGATGACGGCAACGGCACCCTCGCAGACAAGGTGGACGATAGCTCCAACGCGTCCGTGCCGGTGGTGCCGGAGGAAGCGGACCCGCCCCCTGACATGGAGGAGGACCTCGTCTACCAGTTTGACCCCGTGAGCGTGGTGGCGGAAAAGCCTCAGGCAGGGAAGGCGACGATAGAAGGCGAGGAGCTGCGGTCGCTGCCCTCCCGCACCGGGACGATCACCGAGGCCATCAAGGGCCTCTCCAGCGTCCAGTTCTCCAACGAAGACACCTCCAGCCTGACCGGCGGTGAGATCCGCCCGCCCCGCGTCTCCATCGCCGGAGCCAAACCCTACGAAAACAATTTCCTCATCGACGGCATGAGCGTGACCAACACGCTCAATCCCAACGGCCTGGACGCCGACGGGGAGGGCATCGTGCCCAACGATCTGCATGTGAACGGCGGCGATCAGACGATTTTTTACGATTCCAGCCTGGTGGACACGGTCACGGTCTACACCAGCAACGTTCCGGCGAAGTATGGCGGGTTTGTGGGCGGAGTCGTGGGGGCGGAGCTTGTTGATCCGCGCACCGACCGCTGGCACGCGGTTTTTTCGGGCGGGCATTCCCGCAGCGAGTGGTTCGACCTGCGGGGCGTGGACGAGGATTCGACCACGTCCGCCAACCAGCCGCGTTTTCGGACCTACGCTCTGCGGGCCGGAGCGGACGGTCCTCTCACGGACAACGTCGCCCTTTTGGTGGCGGCTTCGCAGCGGCGTTCGATCATCCCGCTGAAGATGGAGACGCCCGAGGATTCTTTTTATGACAAGGCCCAGAAGCGCAGCAGCGAGAATTTTTTCGCGAAGCTGCTCTTCACGCCTGACGACGACTTGAAACTGACCCTGGACGCCACCTACGCCCCGTACAGCGAAGAGCGCTGGAAGCCCCTGTACGAGGACAGCGATTGGAAAACGCAAAACGAAGCCTTCCGCTTGGCCGGGTCGGCCACGCTGGGCGGGGCATGGGGCGAACTGAGCGCACGGCTCGCCTATTCCCGGAACGGGTACAGCAGGGATTCCATGAACAACCTGCGAGAAACGTATGCCGGGACAGGGGTGGCGGAAGAGGACTGGTACTATCGGGGAGGGGTCGGCGACGCCAAGGTCGTCAACCGGGGCATCGACGCCGGGCTGGACGTCGAATTGTCCGCGTTCGAAACCGGAGACGCAAGCTGGGGCCTGTCTTCGGGACTTTCTCTGAGCAACGTGACCACGGACATGTGGAACGAAGAAGCGCGAATGGAAATCATGACCCTTCCTTCCTCCGGAAAATGGACCCAGGTTTCCACGACGTATCCCGAAAGCGATCAGCGCCGGACGCTCAACACCCTGGGCTGGTACGGCCAGGCCGAGGTGGAATGGGGGCGGTTCACCCTCACTCCCGGCTTGCGCGTCGATCATGACGACTTCTCGCACAATACCGATGTCGCCACTCGCCTGAAGATGGAGCTCGATACCATGGGGGACGGCGCTCTGCGTGTGGTGGCCGGGATCAACCGGTACTACGGCGGTCAGCTCCGGGCCTATGCGTTCGACCGGTATCGCCCCTCGTCGTCGCTGCTCATCCGCTACAACACCGATCCCGACAATCTGCCGCCGGTCAAGGTGAGCGATGACAAGAGCTACCAGGCCAAGGACCTGGACACCCCGTATTCCGACGAACTCATGGGGGGGCTGGTCGGGGAAATCGCCGGGCTCGAATACAGTTTGGAATTCGTGCACCGGGACCATCGCAAGCAGATCATCAGCAAGGCCCTGGAAGAGGATGTGTATGAACTGACCAACGACGGCAAAAGCACCTTCGACGGTATTTCCCTGACCTTGGCCCGCACTTTCGAGACCAAGCGTTTCGGATCGCATTCCCTGTCCCTCGGGGTCTCGCAATCCAGGACCAGGACGTTCAACGGGGCCTTCGACAGCGAGGTCGACGAGTACAAGGAATACTCCGGCTACGAGTATGATTACGACAGGGTTTTCTACGAGGGGGAGCTGATGGATCGCAGCTCCCTTCCGCCCGACGATTTCAACGCGCCCGCCGTGGTGACCCTGCGCTGGATGGGGCTTTTTTTTGATGACAGGTTCCGGGTCAATTGCGTGTCCCGCTGGAGGGATTCCACCACCGGGCTCAAGAACGATGCCCGCACATTCGACGAGACTCCTTACGGCACAGCGGAAAAGAAGAAAACCACATCGAGCTCCAGGTGGCTTGACGAGGATGGTCTCTGCCATGATGCCTACAGGACGGGAATCATCTCCGGCAGCCTGGTCACGGACGTCTCCCTCGAACTCGACGTCGTGAAGGAAGAGCTTTTCACCATGAGCCTCATGCTCGACGTCTTCAATGTGTTCGCGGCTGACGGGCACGTCGGAGTGTCGGAGATCGGGTCGGGAGACGTGCCGGCCCCGCGCTCCGAATACGGCCGGGGCTACTACGCCGGCATCCGCTGCGAGTTCTAGACCGTGTACCTGCGGCGCAGGCGGTGTTCCAGGCGGGCGGCGCCCATGGAGCAGGTGAAGGTCAGGGCGAAGTACAGAAGCGCCACGCAGGTCCAGACCTCCATGGTCAGGTAGGTCGTGGCCATGAGCTGCATGCCCTGGAAGGTCAGTTCCTGGATGGAGATGACCGAGACGATGGCCGAATCCTTGATGGTGGAGATGATCTGTCCGGCCAGCGGTGGAATCATGTTGCGCACGGCCTGGGGCATGATGATCCAGGCCATGAGGCCAAAGCGGGAGAACCCCTGGGCCCGACCCGCTTCCCATTGCCCGGCATCCACCGAACCTATCCCTCCACGAACGATTTCGGCGACATAGGCGCCTTCGTACAATCCAAGCGTCAAGGCCGCCGTGACAAAGGCGTCGACCTGGTCCAGGCGCCCGAAGAGGAACCCGGCCACGGCCCGGACCCCGTCCGGAGCCGTGCGCAAGGCGTCCTGCAGGCCTATGGTCGGGGCGATCTGGTCGGCCAGGAAAAAATAGCACAGAAATACCAGGACCAGGGGCGGCAGGTTGCGGCAGAACTCCACGTAGGTGCCGCCCACCAGGCGCAGGTAGAGGCTGGGGCTGGTGCGCGCCAGTCCCGCCCATGCTCCGAGGAAGATCGCGACCAGCGCGGACCAGCAGGTCAGGCGCACGGTGGTGAAGAGGCCCTGCAGAAGCAGCCCCGGACGACCGTCCGCGCGCAGCAGGTACTGGCCGAGCACCTCCCATTCCCATCCCCTTCCGCCCTGGGCGTGCACGCGCCAGGCCACATAGCCCACGCATCCCGCGACAAGCGCGAGCAGGGCGCGGTCGAGCATCGAAAGCGTTCCGCCGTGGCGGGGCCCCGCGTGACGCTCGTTGCCGGGAGCCTGGCGCGTCGCCTGAATCACTTGATCTGAGCTTCCCAGTCCATGGTCTTGAACCAGTAGTCATAGCGTTCGGCCAGCCAGCCTTCCGATGCGGCCACCAGCACCCAGTTGTTCAGAAAGTTCAGGAAATCGTGGTCTCCCTTGCGCACGGCAAAGCCGATGGGCTCCTTGGTGAAGGTTTCCCCCTTGAGCGGCAGGTAGAGCTTGTCCGCGTTGCGGATGGCCTGCTGCTCCGGGAACGGGGCCGAGGCGACCATGGCGTGGGCGCGTCCGTTCAGGACTTCCTGCAGGGCCTGGGCCTCGTCGTCGAACATGCGCACGACGGCGTTGGGCATGTGCTTTTTGGCCGCGGCGACGGAGGTCGCGCCTGTTTTCGCGGACAGGATGATCTCAGGCTTGTTGAAGTCGTTCAGGGAGAACAGGCCCGGAGCAGCCTGCGTGCTTGCGACCATGGACATGCCCGAGAATTCGTAGGGGCTGCTGAAATTGACCTTGAGGTTTCGGGCCGGCTGGATGCCCATGCCGCCGATGATGACGTCGAACTTTCCGGTCAACAGGGCCGGGATGATGCCCGACCATTTGGTGGGCACGAATTCGACCTCCACGCCCATGTCGGCGGCCACGCGGCGGGCGACATCGATCTCGAAGCCGATGTATTCGCCGTTTTTGTCCTTCATGGCCCAGGGCACGAAGGTGTCGAAGCCCACGCGCAGCACTCCGCGCTCCAGAATCTGGTCAATCGTGGCTTTTTCGGCGGCATGCCCCTGGGCCGGGAGCAGGCCCGAGTTCAGGGCGAGACAAAGAATCAGGGTGGCGATTATCCTGTACATGAGTCCTCCAGGTGAGATGATGAACGTTTTTCCAGCAATCTGGCCAGGGACGACAGCGTCAGCGTGAAGAAAAGATAGATGGCCGCGACCACGAACCAGATTTCAAAGCTCAGGAATGTTTCCGCGATGATGGCCTGCCCGTGCATGGTCAGGTCGTAGATGGCGATGGTGGAGACCAGGGCTGAATCCTTGATCAGGGACACTCCCTGGCTGGTCAGAGGCGGCAGGACGTTGCGCAGGGCCTGGGGCAGGATGACCTGACGGTAGACGCTGCCGCGCGTCATGCCCAGGCTCAGGGCCCCTTCCCACTGACCGCGGGGGATGCCGAGGATCCCTGCCCTGATGATCTCCGAAGCGTAGGCCCCTTCGAACAGGGCCAGGGCCAGCACCGCCGAAGACATCCTGCCCAGACCGACGGCCGGGGCCAGGACGAAGTATATGAAGAATATCTGCACCAAGAGCGGCGTGTTGCGCACCAGTTCCAGATAGCCCCTGGCCAGGGCCTGTCCGACGACGGAGCCCGACAGTCGGAGCAGCGCCGTGCCCAGGGCGAGGACCGCCGCGCCCGCGAGTCCCAGTCCGGAGACAAGCAGGGTGATGCCCGCGCCGCGCAGCAGGGGGCCGGGACTGCCGTCGGGAAGCAGGATGAAGCGAGGCACCCGGTACCATTGCCAGTTGTAGCCCATGCTTTCGGCGCCTCGCACTACGAGCCAGGCAACGGCCAACATGGTCAGGGCATAGGCGGCGATGGAGCAGATCGTGCCGCGACGGCACCGTGAAGAGCGCAGGATGGATGTCATGGTGAAATCCCAGGGCCCCGCGGCGGGGCCCTGGACGAGTGGTTATTGAGGGCGGATGGTCATGACCGGCACGGCCGATGTCTTCACGACCTTTTCCGCCACCGAGCCGAAAAGCAGGCGGTTGAGCCCCTGACGGCCATGGGTGGACATGATGATGATATCCGCCTTTTCCGCCTGGGACAGCGAGACGATGGCTTCGGCCGCGTCACCGCTGACCACCTTGCCCGTGGCCTTGACGTCGGGAAAATGCTTGGCCACGAACTCGGTCATGGTTTTTTCGGCCCCGGTGACGATGTCTCCCACCAGTTGCGGCAGGGACGCGGCGGGCAGGTCGAAGATCTCGTATTGGATCATGGACGGCGCCACATACACGACCAGAACCTCGGCATCGAACTTGATGGCGAATTCGCGCGCCGTCTTGGCGATGGCTGCGCTTGATTCCGAAAAGTCCACCGGACAAAGAATCTTGGAAAACATGCTCATTATTCTACCTCCTGGCAGATGGTTGAGTTCCATATCAGGTCGATTTGATGATTGAAATTTAGCACAGTTGGGGAACATTGCAAGGATTGCATTGGAACGAAACGGGGTGGAAGCGATGCCCGTCGCGGCCCGTGGCGGGTCCGGCTGTCCGCGGGTGACGGCCGGTGGGGGCGTTGTCCGCGAACCGCATGATATTCTTTTGCCTTTCAGACGCAAAGGTCAATGTCCTGCCTTGAACGCGGCTGATTTGCGGGCGCAGGACGTCCGGAGCCGCGTTTTCGAGGAGGGCGACGTCGTCGGCGTTGGATTTTCATGGAAGAATGGGCAGGCGTGAAGAATTGTTCTACACATTGTTGCATAAACGTAGTAGTGTCGATTCAAAATTTGAGGCGTTCGATGTTCAACGTTTTCACCACAGGGGGATGTCATGAGAAAATTGAGTGTGTTCGTGCTGATCGCGCTGGCGCTGAGCCTGGCCATGGCTGGCGGGTGTTCGAAAAAGGTGAGCTCCACCCCTGCCGGGACCTCGGCCGCAGGATCAAGCGCCGGCGGTCTGACCCCAGAACAGCTCGAAGCCCAGCGTCTGGCTGAACTGCAACGTCAGGCCATCGACAAGATCGGCGCGGACCGGATCTATTTTGACTTCGACAAGAGCGACCTTTCCGATCAGTCCCGTCAGATCCTGGCGGAGAAGGCGGAGCTGCTGAAGGCGTATCCGGCTTTGAGTCTTGTCATCGAGGGACACTGCGACGAGCGCGGCACCAACGAATACAACGTGGCGCTCGGCGAGCGCCGGGCCCGCGCCGCACATGAATACCTGGTCCTGATGGGCGTGGATGCCGGCCGTCTGACCATCATCAGCTACGGGGAGGAATATCCCGCGGTCCCCGGATCCGGCGAAGAGGCCTGGGCCAAGAACCGGCGCGACGAGTTCAAGGCCACGGCAAACTAGGGTTTTCGCGTATTGCGTCTTGTACTGCCGACAGACCGGCACTATAACGCCGTTCATGCTCCTTGCCGTCAAGAAGCATGAACGGCGTTTGCTCGTTGCTTTCCGCGCGACGCGTATTCCGCCTTGGAGCACCGCCGCTGCTGCCTGCAATGCGTGTTTTTGGCTTACATCACAAGGGAGAGCTATTTTCTTGAACCTGAACGATCTTTGCTCCGCTGCGTTTTCCCATGTCAAAGCGCTGCGCCGGATTCATGTTGCGTTCATTCTGACTGTTGCCGCGATGATGTGGAGCGCTGCCGCATCGGCGGAGAACAGCACTGTCTGGTTTGAGCATGGGCGCCCCACCGGAGCGGCGTTTGCGGCTGTTTCCATTCTTGAAAACGCCCACGAGGAGGGCCTCGCTCCCCGAAAATACGGGGCCCGGAGGTTGAGCGAGGCTTTGGCCGGTTTGCCTGAGGGGGAGACCCTTTCGCCCGGCATCGTCATGCGCCTGGATCAGGAGTTGACGGAGGCCATGCTGCGCTACTTCGCCGATCTGCATTTCGGCCAGATCGATCCGCGTCTGATCCAAGAAAATTTCACGAACCGCGCCCCGGACAGCTTCGACCCGGCGGCGCATCTGCGGCAGGCCCTGCGCGAGGGCCGCTTGCGGGAAGCGGTGGCTGCGGCCGCTCCCCGCGTTCCGCTTTATGCCGAACTCAAGTCCGCCCTGGCTCGATACCGGAAAATGGCGGATGATCCGCTTGCGAACCGCTTGTGGCAGACACCGCTGCCGCCTCTGCCGAATCGGAAGCTGGAAATCGGCCAGACATACGCGGGCTTGCCGCTGGTGATCGAGCGTCTGGCCGCCCTTGGCGATCTGCCTCGGAACACCGCTCCCGCCGAACGCTACGAAAGCCACGTCGTCAGGGGCGTGATGGATTTTCAGATTCGGCACGGGCTTGCGCCGGACGGGGTGATCGGACGGCGCACATTCGCCCAGTTGAACGTTTCGCCCTCCGCCCGGGCGCGCCAGATCGCGCTGTCCATGGAGCGGCTGCGCTGGACGCCGTTGCTGAACGGACCGCGCACGATCGCCGTCAACATTCCGGAGCACGTGTTGAACGGTTACGAAATCACGCCCGACGGCGACATCGATGTGCAGACCACGATGAAGGTCATCATCGGCAGCGCCCTGGACACGCGCACGCCGCTCTTCGACGGGCAGCTTCGCTTTATCGAGTTCAGCCCCTACTGGAACGTGCCCCTGTCCATCGTGCGCTCCGAAGTCGTGCCCAAGATTCTGCGCGACCCCGGCTATTTCGTCCGCCAGGGCTTTGAATTCGTCGCCCCCGACGGGCAGGTCGTCACGGAGTTGTCCATGGAGGATCTGGAGGCGGCCCGCCTGGGGCGGGTGCGTATCCGGCAGCGGCCCGGGCCGAAGAACGCCCTCGGCGACATCAAGTTCATTTTTCCCAACAAGGACAGCATTTTCCTGCATCACACGCCGACCACGCATCTTTTTGAAAGGGAGAGGCGCGATCTGAGCCACGGTTGCATTCGGATCGAAGACCCTGTAGGGCTGGCGAAATTCGTCCTGAAACACGACCCGGTCTGGGGTGAGGAACGCATCCGCGAAGCCATGGGGGCCGGCGTTTCCACCACGCTGCGCCTGCGGGAGCCCGTGCAGGTCGTGCTTGCCTACAACACCGTGCAGGTCAAGGATGGCCAGGTCCATTTTTTCGCGGACATCTACGGTCAGGACAGACTTCTGGATCAGGCCTTGCGCCGATCCGTCCAAACCAGCCAATGATGCCTATGAACCAATCCCGTCGTCGATTCTTGCACTCCATGGCCAACCTGGCCCTGGCCGGAGCAACCTTTTCCATCGCCCCGTCGTCGCTGGCGGCCCTCCCGTCCCAGACTGGGGCACGCAGCCTGTCCTTCATGCACACGCACACGCGCGAGAAGCTGCGCATCGTTTACGCGGTGGGTGACAAATACGTTCCCGAGGCGCTCAAGAAACTCAACCACCTCCTGCGCGACCACCACTCCGGCCAGATCGGCCGTATGGACCCGAAAGTCTTTGATCTCCTGTTCAGGCTCAAGCAGACCCTGGGCACGGATTCCCCGTTCCAGATCATTTCCGGTTTCCGCTGTCCGGCAACCAACGCCAAATTGCGCCGCACGGGCGGAGGCGGGGTCGCCAAACGGAGCCTGCACATGGAAGGCAAGGCGCTGGACATCCGCCTCGCCGACGTCTCCCTGACCGATCTGCGCGACGCTGCCAAAGCCTCCCGCAAGGGCGGGGTCGGCTTCTATCCGAGGGACGGATTCGTGCATGTCGACACCGGCGCTGTGCGGAGTTGGTAGTTTACCTGTTCCACCCAACTTGCCAGGCTGGTTCACAGACCTCGATGATGTGGCCGTGAAAAAGCGCCAGGCTTGTCAGAGCGATAGAGGCCAAAAAGGGCCGTGAATCCTGTCTTTGGGGGCAGGTGGGGCGAAACGCCCTTCGGTGAATTTCAAAAGAAAAGGACTTGCCGCAATTTTAGCAGTAAGTCCTTGTTTTTTTCTTGGTGCCCAGGGCGGGACTTGAACCCGCACGATCCGAAGATCAAGGGATTTTAAATCCTATACGTTGACTTCATTGGGTTTCACAGAATGTCATGTATAGGTTGACAATGCAGGTAGTTAGCGTGATACTTGGCCACGAGCTTTCACTGGAAAACACCCTCTTTCAGTAATAAAATGGGGAGAGGATGGGGAGAGGAACCGATGGCCGTGAAGTGGATTTCGACCAGTAAAACAGGCGTTAGGTATTATGAGCACCCAGGCCGCAAGCACGGGGTTCGACCTGACCGATATTTTGCCATCCGCTATGTCGTGGATGGTCAGCGCCGTGAAGAAGGTTTGGGATGGGCCTCTGAGGGTTGGAACCTCGAACGTGCCGTGGCGGAGCGCTCCAAGCTGAAGGAAGCGCATAGGACAGGCCAAGGCCCTGCTACGTTGGAAGAGAAGCGGGCCAAGGCTGCCCAAGCTAAGGCTGAAGCCGAACGGCAGCGCCAACTAGCCGAAGCCCAGGCCGTTACCCTGCGCGAGTATTTTTACAACGACTATCTGTCCACAGCGAAGAATAAGAAAAAGCCAGAATCATGGGGTCGCGAAGTATCCTTGTTTGAGAACTGGATTGATCCGCTTTTGGGTCATATTCAGATTCAGGAAATAGGGGTAACCCAGTGGGATTTCCTCCTAGCCGCTATGACGGATGGCGGCCTTTCTCCTCGTACTCGGCAATATGCCTGTTTGACTTTACGCTTGGTCCTGGAACACGCTTTCGCCCGCAAGTTGATTACCGAAATGCCCCCGCGAGGCAAGCTCATAGGCGCAACCCTGAAGCCAGATAGCAACCGTCGGACCCGCATAGTCACCAACGACGAATTACAAGCCATCCTGCAAGCCCTGGTTGAACGTGACCCGTATGCCTACCGCCTGACGGTGTTTTGCGCTTTGTCGTGCTGCCGATTCTCAGAGGCTGCAAATTTGGAATGGAAGGACGTTGACCTCGCTATGGGCAAGGTCATGTTTCGGAACACGAAGAACGGTTCAAACCGAGAGATTCCACTTTCTGATACCCTCATAGATCTGCTCCGTAGCATGGGGCCAGCCAGCGGCCATGTGTTTTATGGCGCTCAGGGGAACCCCTATAAGCAAGCTCCGACATCATTTCGTGAGGTGGTGGAGGAGTTGGGGTTGAACGAGGGAAGAGGAAAATTAGATCGGATGGTCTTTCATAGCTTGCGACACTCTGGCGCTACCCGTCTCGGGCAATCTGGGGTTCCGCTTCGCGACATGATGGATCTTGCTGGATGGAAAACGCCAGCGATGGCTCTTCGTTATCAGCATAGTGGGGACGCTGGACGCCGTAGAGCTATGGCGGCTTTGGAGTCCATGACCCAGGTTGAATCAACGAAAGTTGTGGAGTTGTTCTCCGCTAAGGTATAGTGACGCCCCCCCCTCCCCATGCAGGACCAGCCTTCCCCCTGCCGTGGCCAGTCATAGTATCTTTATTGCGCGAAGATTTTTTTATGAAATAGCAGGCGTGGTGCGTATCTGATACTGCTCAGTCTATACTATGATTTAGTGTGCGGCACATGGTCAAGAACACGTGTAGATTTTGGCTCTATAAGATGGCTATCTGGCTATAATGTTTCAATTTGTTTCGTTTTAAGGGTGATCGCAGTGTCTCTGACCGCCGCTTTATTGACGGATTTTTTAAGTATATTCAATAATATCAAGATGTTAATGTAAAAAAATGTAAATTTGCTGTTATTCTTATGCTACGCTTGTGCTCTAGCTTCGGGGAAGATAGCGGTGGGAGTTAGTTCACTGATCAACACGGATGTTGTTTATTAGTTCTCTCCTTCCCCTTTCAGGCATGTTTCTATGTGGCCATCCCGATTCTCGTGCCAAGATCGCAATATCAGTAACGATTTTTTTCTATAGGTTTGCGATGATGCTTTTATAGCAAGGACTTTTTATGGAAAGACGATGGATTACAGGTGACGAAATATTGGTGCGATGGCAAGGATTAGATTTTGAGTTAGCGAATGCTTTTTTGACGGGATCTGTTATAGATGGGAAGATGATTAATCTAGAGCCAATAGACAGAAAGACAGGTAAGCACCCGATACATATTTGTATGTCGTGTGAGTATAGTACCTTTGAGGGGATGCCTGGGGATCATTATTTTGGACATACTCGTCGATATGCTTGCGATCCTGCTCCTGGCCAGGGTTGTTGTTACGCAGCATTGCCGTTAGATGTGCTTGCTGGAAAATTGAGGCTGCATCATTTTTTAATGAAAGACGTGCTAGAATTTGAGGTGATTGCTGGTATGGCTCCAATGGAAAATCATGCCGACCAACAGAGGCTTTCTGGTGCGTCCACACAAGAGCCCGAAGAGTCATCGATTGTGTCTGCTATGGCTGAATCGAGAGATGGCCTTTCCTTGCGTGAGAAGCAGGAGCTTGGGCGTCTGCGAGCAGAAAAAGAGAAGTGGGACTTAAGCCTCAGGGCTACGATATCGATTGCCCTGTCACTGAGTGAAGGAAAACGGGCGACAAAAGAGGATCTGTGGGGTGTCCTGAAGGAACAGGGGATTTTTCGTAATGAGCTGCCTGATACGACCTTTTTGAAAATCTGGAGCTTAATCCCTCAACAATTCAAGAGTTTAGGTGGGCGGCCAAAGAGGTCGGAGGGCAGGAGTGAAACCCCCTGAAACATCTGGATCATAAGCCCGAAGATAGACAATTATGTTTTGAGTCTTTTTCGGGTAACGCTGATCTCATACTTATCGGGCCGTGCACAGCATTTCGTTGTGTGCGGTCTTTTAACTTTGTGAGGTCAGGATATGACGAAAAATGAATTGAGGGCGCAGTTGTTGGAGGATTGTCCTCCTCTTATTGCAAGAAGTGAGGTCGGAAGGATTACAGGAGGGCTTGTGAATCCTCGGACCTTGGCTAATTTAGACAGCATGGGCCAGGGGCCAAAAGGTAAGGTGGCTATGGGTAAGGTGCGTGTTGGCTATTTGCGAGAGCCGTTCATCGATTGGTTCTGTGGTCGATTAACATTCCAGAACTAAGGGAGTTGGAATGATACAACAAGTAGTTACGGCGATGCCAGCAGTTATGCACAGCGCACAATTTATTTCAGAGACTGTCGAAGAGGAAGGGCATGGCGGACTAAATCCCTCAGAGTCACAACTCTCTACAGGAGTGTCGAGTATCAGTTCACCTGTTCGGGATGGTTTAATGGTCTTGAACTACTCAGATTTTCTGGGCTTGAATCTTCCGCAGCGTGGACACATCCTATACCCAATTATTCCAGAGCAAGGATTAGTGATGCTCTATGCCCCAAGAGGTCTTGGGAAAACATGGGCTGCCTTGTCACTTGCGTGGGCATCAGCTTGTGGAGGTCAGGCTATTGGTCCGTGGTATGCGGAGAGTGCTCGTAAAGTTCTCTACATTGATGGCGAAATGCCAGCGAAGGCGCTTCAAGACCGTCTCGATCAGATCAAGAGTGGCGCTGGCGGGTATTGTCCGCAGGATGATTATTTGAATATTCTTACCCCAGATATTCAGCCCTGTAGTATGCCAAATTTCGCATCATCAGAGGGGCATAAGATTATGGCTCCATACGTGGATGACCGAGAGTTGATTGTTCTAGATAACTTGGCCACGCTGTGTCGCGGTGGAAGGGAAAATGAGACGGAAAGCTGGCGACCTATTCAGGAATGGTTATTGTCCATGCGTCGGCGAGGAAAGTCGGTCTTGCTTGTTCATCATGCAGGCAAGGGAGGGCAACAAAGAGGAGCATCGGCAAGAGAAGATATTCTGGATACAGTAATAGCCCTGAAAAAGCCAAGTGACTATAAGCCAGAGCAAGGAGCTCGGTTCGAGATTCATATTGAAAAAGGGCGTGGTATGAGCGGCCCAGAGGCAAAGTCCTTTACAGCGCATTTAGAATTGAGCGATGGTGGCGCAAAGTGGAGTAGTTCTGTCGTGGAAGATGAGCGGCTTGCTAAAGTAGAGGCAATGCTCAAGCAAGGGTGCTCGGTACGTGAGATCGCTGATGAGACTGGAATTCCCAAATCGACGGTCCAGCGATTGAAAAGCAAGCCTGCTGTGACCTGATGGGCTTTTCGACTACTGTCCCATTTTCTGGAACCCCTAGAGAATGGGACAGTGGGACAGGCTGGTTGATTTAGGTACGCCAATTGCTTTCATTGGCCAAATTGTAATTTGAGTGGTTATTTACTTGTTTTATTTAACTGCATATCAATTTTTTCAACTTCTTTTCTTATTTGTGTAATTTCATTATGCCCTTGAGTAGAAATTGTAATCATATTTATAAGCATCCAAGATACGTGTTGGCTCAGATAACTAACTTCACGCCATGATATATTGTGATAATTTCCATCGTGTAAGGCACGTGATCTAAGATCGTATAGGTCGTCAAATTTTTTCTTTATATCAGTGTAATGTTTTTTATCTATAAATTGATACGGCCCGTGTGTTAATATTGCTGATATGCCAGTGGAAAGAGATTGTGTAGTTTTTCCACGTATAGAAAAAAAAACTTCTATGCAGCTCCAATATTTTATAAACTGCATAGTAATTATTTTATCTTTGTGCGCATCAGAAAACCAATAAATTGCTTTAGTGATTAATAATTCGAGTTGCGTTTTTGTTGTTGATTCAAATATGTTAAGAGAATTTTTTATTATAGATGATTTCCAAAATCGATCAATAATTTGGTTACCTAAATCCGTGAAAAAGTTGCATTGAATATACAGTTTTGAAACATTTTGAACTTGAAATAAATCAATGATATCGGTATATTGAACTTGCTTTTCCTGAATGATTTTTAGCACCCATTGGGTGCGA
>JBFWJY010000015.1:0-90482 GCA_050252955.1 Desulfomicrobium sp. | reverse complement strand
TGAACTCTGCTGAATGCTTCCGTCTCGTCTTCTTCGTCATTCTCTGCTCCCTGATCTGCGTTTGAAGGGGTCGGGACTAGCAGAGTTCCCACCTAAAGGCTTGTACAAATTTCTGGGGCCACTTCTAACTTGAGGGGCCGGGAAGATGCCGTCGATGCTGGCCGGAATCTTACATCTGTCGAGCAAAAGATTCACGCCACCAGTCAGTTATCCTTGAAGAGCAAGCAAACGGGGCGCAAGCCCATGAAACCGCATTCTCAGAACTCCATTCCTGGCAGCCCCTGCCGAATCCGGCGTGAAAAATCCTCTGTCGCGGCGGCGGCCTTGGCGGTCGGGTTGACGAGGCTTCGCTTCTTCAGTTCGGCAAAGGGGAACGTCCGGTCGATTCTCCCCCTTTCGTAAAGCATCTCGTCGAGGTAGCCATTGGCGATCAAACGCCAGTCGAAGCTTGCTTCGGGGTTGAAACGGTTGGTGTGGCGCAGGATGCCGGTCGTGCAGTTGGCCCCGATCGCCCGGTACCATTCGGGGGTTGCCTTGAGGCTGTTGATCTTGTGCAGGTAGTCGAGCAGCACCTTACGGGCAAAATCCATCGGAACATCGAGCCGATAGAGGTACACGTCCTCCCCGGCGCGGAAGTTGGTCCTCAGCCGGACCAGATCCCGCTCGTCAGCCACCACGTAGGTCAACTCGAACTGCTTGAAGAAGCCCTTGACCGCCGAGTAGGCCTCGCCCACTTCCTTGCGCGTCTCAATGGAGAAACACAGGTAGCTGCCATCGCTGAAACCGAAACTGACCATGGTGTGAGCGATGCCGGGCGCCCCCCAATGGACCAGAAAGAGGTCCATGCTCCTCAGGCGGGCCAGGTCGAAGGTCCGGTCGTAGTGGCGCACCGTGTAGTCGGTTTCGGTGCGGTACTCGCAGTTGCGGATATTGTGAACAGTGACTTCGTCGCCGCGGACTTCGGCCCAAGGGAGAACCGCCACATCCGGTTGCCAGTCACGGTCGTTGGAGGGAGGGATCAGACCCCACCACGCCGCGAACACCAATGCAAAAAGGATGATGAAGCCGCCCCACGCCCACCGTCCTTTCTTCCGGAGACCGGCGAGAACAAGGCCTGCGGCCACCAGAGCGAAGAACCCGCTGCATGCCAGCCGCAGCGCCGGCGGCAGATTGGAGTAATAGATGGCCAACGTCCCCAGGCAGGCCAATACGGCAAGGCCAAGAAAAGCCGCCACTCTGCCGATCGCATGAATTATGCGCCCCATGTCATCGCCGTTGGATACCTTCCTTTCATTTCCCTCTCCCAACCGGAGCATGTCCGCATGTCCCCGTATCGTCTGGGGCCTCAAATATTGACGCGGCAGCGCCGGGCCATGGCGAGAGGACAGGGCGCGTGATTCCGGCGCGCCGCGATCGTCTCTTCACAGGAGCAGAGGCCCCGGAAAACGGATGCATATCGTGCAGCCTGAAAGATCGGGCTGACCAGCCGCAAAATGCGCATGCGCCATTCGTTTCCGGGGCGATTTCGATTCCCGGGAATATTGTCCGGCTACTTGTCGGGATTGATCTTGGTGATCTTGGATCCCTGCAAGCTGATGCCGGCCATCAGACCCTTCTGCCCGAAAATGAAGGCATAGATGTCGTCTTTGGCGGTCGAAGTGGTCAGGCTCTTGGCCAACCCCTCATCCATGACCACCACCGTGGGGCCGACCCCGACTTCCCATCCCTGACTCTTCTTCAGGTAATCAAGGGCGCTGTCGTTCATCAGGAACATGGCGTAACCGAAGGTCTGCGCTCCGGCCTGAAGCCCGTAGGAAGCTGCGACGGTGTTGTAGTAGCCGACGGTCTTGCCGTCGACCCGCAACGCCCCTTCGCCATACTGCCCACCGACGATCAACCCGGCTTTGACGACATCCGGAAAGACCAGCACCCCTTTGCAGACCTTGGCCAGTTCGGCAGCCGCCGGCGTGCTCGCATAAAGCTTTTCGAGCGCCAGATTGACAGCCTTATCAATTTCACCAGCGGTTGCGGCCTGGGCGGAGCCGGAAAAAAACGAGCAACCTAGAAGCAAGAACAAGAAAGGCAGAACCAGATGAACCTTACGCATGTTGTCTCCTTGTTGATGAATATTGCCTGTAGAAACCACGCCGGAAAAGTTCAAAACCGCACCCCGATCCTCACGCCAGCCAGGTAGATATCATCCAGATCCTCAAAATTCCCGTTGGAGTCCAGCGTCCTGTCCAGGGCCGGGGAAATGAACTGGAAGTTCGGACTGACGCTGAGCCAAGGCGTCACCGCAACATTGTAGAAGACCTCGATGGCATCTTCATGATCCAGACCCAGGTCAAACCTGTCACGCAGATAGGGCACAAAATCGTCACTGAACTCCGTGCGCGCCCACCCGATCCCGAAATCGTCCTGAGGCCTGCCCGGCACGACGCCCTTGCCGACCAATCCCAGGGAAAGGCTGTACTTGATCGGATTGGCTTTGCCGTCACTCACTCCGGCGCTGAAAAATATCCCGATGCCGCGATGCGGATCGCCGACGGGTTGCCACAGAAATTGCTCGAAGCTGTAGACGCCCGCCCAGGTTTCCTGCTCCGTGTTCAAAGGCTCGGCCGGTTCCAGCAATTCGGGAGCTCGAGCTTCAAGGATATGGTAGAGAGGCGCTCCCGGATCCCCGAGCCGGGGAAAGCGTTCCCGCAGGAGCAGGCGCGCAACGTTGGACGGGTCCTGGACAAGGGAAATGCGGGTCTTGTTGCTCCAGGCGAAGGTCAGGTTCTGATGGCCGGGCAGTTCGAACGGCCTGACCTTCAAATCAGCACTGACGAGGGTCATGACGCCGTCCTTGAAGGCATCCCCCAGCTTGTCGTTGTCGATGGTACCGCTCGCGTCCAGCACCATGCCGGCCAGAGTGACATCATGGCTGGGCAGAAAGATGGCGGTTCCGCCATACGCCGAGAGCGGCACCATGGCCAAGGCCAGCGGCAGATTCAGCCCAGCGTTCAGGAACCCCTTGGTGTAATCGCCGTGAAGCGCATTGGTCGGCGCGATGGAGTTGATCTTGCCCAGGGACAATCCGAAATGCTGGCTGAAAAACTGCGTGTAGGTGAATTCCTGCAGGCCGGTCTCCTCATCGAGGCTGGGGAGCATCCAAGAGATGTTGGCGGGGATCATGGCGCCCGTGTCGGTTGCGATGCTGTCGCCGAAACTGGTGACGGTCTGGACTTTCAGGAATCCTCCCGGCCAAAGTCCCGCCTTTTGCGTATCCACGTTGAGGGTGGCTATGGCGTTGCCCCACGACCCGCTCTCCTGATTTTTTCCGCCGCCGGTGATGGTCTGCGGCATCCAGTAGGTATCCAGGTCCAGCACCACGCCGTTCCTGGCCATGGCGTCCCTGAGCCCCCCCCAGTCTCCGGTCAGACGGGGGCGGGACATCAGGTCTCCCCCCCAGGTCTCGGGGGTGTCATAGGGCATTGCCTGTAGCTGGAACGGAGCGATCAATGCGAGGAACAGGATCGCCGACCTGACAATTTTTCTCGTATTCCTCATCTCAGCAAAACCTCCCGAGAGGGTGAATGATCTTTGCGGATGCCGCCGTTGAGGCAAGCATGTCACTTGCCGATAACAGGCCATGCGACCGGATCGATGATCGTCTGGCGGGTGACGACGGCACTCTTCGTGATGTTGAACACCGTGAGATCCTGGGCGATGGTTGCCGGTCCGTCGTGTTGGCCGCGCATCTCCTGATACGCCGGACCGACCGTGTCATGATCGACGACGAGGTGCCACAGCACCGACATCCGCGCCCCCGCCTGCTTGAATAGCTTGCCCGCATTGGCGGGGCTGGTGTGCGACTTGTTGACGACCACTTCCGCGAACTCCAACGGAACGTGAGCCTTCTTCGAGAAGACCGAAGCCGAGGGAAAGGACTCGTGAATCAGAAGATCCACCCCCCCTTTGCAGGCTTCCAGAGTAGTGTCGCTGGGGAGCGTATCGCCGGTAAACACCACGGAGTTGCCCTGGTAATCGATGCGATAACCGACGGGGCCCGGGAGGATGTGCGTCACCGGAAACGACGTGATGGTGACCCCGTTGCGCTCGTAGATCTTGGTCGGCTTGTCATGCGGGATCTCGGTTGCCTTTATCTGCGCACCGGGTCGTCCGGATGGATGCTCCCGCAGGGAGGACGTGTCCCAGGCATGCGCGGCCAGAAGATGCCGGGCATAGGCGAGGGTTCCAAGCTCTCCGGTCTCGCCGGCGGGCCCCCAGACCTCGACGGGAACGGCTCTCCCGGCCTTGGCGAAACTCCATACCAGGGTTGGAATGTCGCCGACGTGATCCGCATGCAGATGCGTCAAGAACACCTTCGTCGTCCCGGTCACGGGAAGTTTCAACCCGCTGAAATTGGCCAGGGCGCCCGAGCCCAGGTCGAAGAAGAAGAAATCACGCTCGGCATTGCCCACTTCGATGAGCACGGATGCCGACGCCTGGCTGGCCTTGACGAACGGGTCACCGCTGCCGAGGATGGTGACCCGCATCTCGTCCGCCCCCAGCGCTTCGGTCCCGGCGACGAAGCTGGGATTGTATTGGCGATCGGGAGTGCCGACCACCGGCGTGGTGGTGAGCGGCAGCGTCCCGCCTTCATAGGCCAGCGTCGTCATCTCGTTGATCTCAATTGCCACGGACGCCCCCGCATTTGCCGATGCGAGCGGTTCCGGCTGGCCTGCTTTTGTTCGGGGGGCACAGCCCTGGGTTGTCAACATGCACAGCAAGATCAGCAATACCCATGCACTTGGTGTTGGACTCTTCATTGGTTTCCTCATCAACGGTTAATTTTCTCAAAATTTTCGGCGCGCTTCATCCTCCCGCTGATATCGTCAGGACCGGCGCACTGTCCTTTCCCCCGGATTCGGTCAGGGCCATGATGAACAACATGAAGGAAAAAACCCCTTTGGAGGCAAAGTCCCGATCATCTATCCAGAACCAGGCATCCCGATACGGCACCGCTACAAAAGCATCGGCCGGACGCTCCGTGGCGGCCCCGATGCGAATCAGCGGCCGGTCGAAATCTTTCCACTCGACGGGCATGGCCGGGGCAACCCGTCTATCGGCGACATGGTCCGCCGGGACCTCCACGGTCGAGGAGATGTCGCTGAGAACTTCGAAGACCGAGCGGGTCATCAGGGCAATCTCGCTGTCGCTGGCCGCTGCCGAACCATAAACAACCCGGAATTCGCCGTCTCCCTCTCGCAGGTTGAGGGCATGCCGGATTTCCCTCATCCTCTTGGTAAGCTCCGGCGAGGATGCCTTGCTGAAAACCATGACGAGCGCCGCTTGCGGCCCGATCTTTTTGACGCGCATGGTCACCGCACCGGAAGCCTGCACCTCGCGAAGATTGGCCAGCAGCGGTCTAAACTCGGGATCCGCCCGGCGCATCCGGGCCGCCCCGCCGAACTGGTTGCGGATACCGTTGACGGAATGCACCATCAGGCGAAAGACCTGTTCGATGGGATACCCGCCCTCGACCAGAGCCATGACCGTGTCGGGCGGTACGGGCGTCATCAGGTTGCGGGCGAACTTCTCTCCGGACAGCGGGGTGTAGGTTATGGTCGGCCGGTCGTAATAGCGGCCAGTCCCTCCGACCTCCTGCCAATTGGCGCCGGGCGGAAAGGACCAGCCCAGGGTGCCCGCAAGCTCGGACTCGAAAGAGTATTGATTGGTGATCGAGACGACATCGAGAAAGATCGGGGCATCGCCATACCGAATCTTGACGATGTTGAGCAGCAACTGGCGTTTCCATGAATCGGCGACGGCCGTATTGTAGTCGAAACGGTCGCGGGCGATGGTGTCCGGACCGATGGATGCGCAGCCGGCAGCTGCAAGAAGACCCAGCAGCAGGATCGGCCCCGCCATCCGCAGCGCCCCCGCCAACCTGCAGGTTGGGGCTGTCATGGCTTTGCTCCTTTTCTCATGTTGGCTTCCTGACCTGTTCGACCAGTTCAAGGCCAACGACATCGGCCACGTCAATGAATTCGACCTCCGGAGAACGGGACGAGCATTCCATGACTTCCAGCAGGCGGGTGTAGAATGGCGTATTCAGATGCCTGTCGAGAGCTTCCCGGGAACTCCACCTTTCAACATAGCAGATCGCCCCACCTTCCCCCACTTCCACCGAAACCGAACACCCCAGGCAGTCGGGCAGAGCGGAAACAGGCCCCTTCAATGAGGCGAGGACGTCCATGACGGCGTCCCCTCGGCCCGGTGGCGGGAAGATCTTGATGATGGAAATGATCATGAAATGGGACATTCATGATCAGTGCCAAAGAAACGCACCGCCAGGAATCCAGACCAATTTCTTTAATATCATGTAGTTATTCCAGAATATGATAAAACGCGGAAGGAACGGAGAGAAACATGCCAGGTGATATATCACCTTATGGTCGAAATATCACGCCACAGATCAGAAAAGGTCCGGCTTTGATGCCAGGCCAGCATTTCCGCGAGCGGAGGCCCGAGGGGCGACGTCCCGCAGTTCCCCAACAACGCCCAACCCTTTGACTCGGCTACCCGTGACCTCAAGAATTTCAAGGGTATGCCAGAGAACCCTCTCCCCGGGAGGCGCATCCGGATGATCCTGAGGCGCGGCCATCAACAGGCACTCCAGTTCAAGCTTGTCTCCCCGGTTTACGAGCATGAAATGTTCGACAGCATTTGCTCAATATATAAACCGTTTCCTCGATTCAGGCCAAGACGACATTTCGCACACTGGGCGTTCGTCAATACTCGCGATCAACAGGAAATCATGAAAAACCGATTGAGATCCAAGATCGGAAAACTACGGACACGCGGCATTCAGCACTGCAGTTGCAGTTGATGTTCGGATCGAACACCCATGAAACAAACGCCCCGACGGGAGTTATGGAAGCGGCATATCCACAGGGCTCTCGCCTGCTTTCCTTCTCTGGCGTCGGACATGATGACGCCTCAAGACGGCCTGGCGCAACTGGCTTGATAATTGCTGATAATGGTATCACTGAAAAAGTCGTCATTCCCGCGAAGACGGGCCATGTCAGACTCTACTGCAAAAAGTCGCGAAAGACCCTGAGTGTCATTCCCGCGAAGGCGGGAATACATGCCTTTTTAAGTATCTGCACAAAAAATGGATTCCCGCCTTCGCGGGAATGACGAATTTTTGCAGTAGACACAAGCATGCATTATTTCACATTGATAGCAAAATTTTACAGCAGCAGGAGGTGCTATAGAAAAAATATTTTTCATAAATGTCATTATTTATCAGTAAAGATGCTCCTGTAAAAAAGTCGCGAAAGAACCCGAGAGTCATTCCCGCGAAGGCTGGAATCCATTCTTTTCAGTGTTTTAGAAATACATGGACCCCCTTTTTCAAGGGGATGACGAATTTTTGCAGTGACGTCAGTAAATGCAAACTAGCCTTTTATGAGACAAAGTTTTAACGGAGACTATTCATGAAATTCGCAAAAAGAATGCTCTTGGCCTTCATTCTGTTAACTTTTGCAGCTCCCTTTGCATACGCCGCAACCGAATACGTAAAGAAGGTCGATAACTTCATCATCCTCGTTGACCGCTCGGGCTCCATGGACGAAAATTATGTAGACACCAAGACGAAAAAGATCGTCCTGGCCAAATCCATCCTGGAACGCATGAACACCATGATTCCGGAACTGGGTTACAAGGGTGCGCTGAGCACCGCCGCACCGTACCGGGAACTCCAGACCCTGGAACTCTACGCGCCCGCGTCCTACGGCGCGTCCATCGCCAAGGTGCCGACCCTCATCGGCAGCGACCCCACGCCGCTGGGCGTCGCCTTGCGGGCCCTGGAACCGAGCCTGCAGGCCGCTTCCGGCCGTAACGCCGTGATCATCCTGTCCGACGGCCAGGAAAATGCCGGGGAAGATTCCCTGAAGGTCGCCGCCGCCCTGGCCGAAAAATACAACGTGTGCTTCCATGCCGTAAGCTTCGCCGATTCCGTGAACGGCAACCAGCCCCTGCTGGACGCCATCACCGCCCTGAAGCCCTGCGGCGTGGGCGTTTCCGCCGCGCAGCTGGCCGATGACGCCGCCCTGCAGAAGTTCGTCAAGGACGTCTTCTACGATGTGGCCGGCGGCGTAGACCCCTGCTCCCTCGACGACGACGGCGACGGCGTGAACAATTGCGTTGACAAATGCCCTGACACCATCATCGGACTGGCTGTCGACGCCGACGGCTGCCCGATTCCCGAAGTCATCCGCTTGAAGGTCAACTTCGACTTCGACAAGTCCGACATCAAGCCCCAGTACCACCAGGAGCTGGCCGATTTTGCCGCGTACATGAAGCAGCAGCAGTCCTTCACCGTTGTGGAAATCGCCGGACACACCGACTCCAAGGGTGCAGACGACTACAACCAGAAGCTGTCCGAGCGCCGCGCCAAGGCCGTGCGTGACTATCTGGTCACAAACTTCGGTCTGGACGGCAGCCTGTTCAGCGCGGTGGGCTACGGCGAGAGCAAGCCCGTCGCCAGCAACGACACCGAGGAAGGCCGTGCAGAAAACCGCCGTATGGAAGCCGAACTGAAGGGCGTCTACAAGAGAAAATAAGCGCCATAACGCTTTGTGCCGGTCGACCCCGCAAGGGTCCGACCGGCACATGGTCCGCGGCGCAATCCCGCCCCCGCTTGTCGAGGGGCAGCGTCAGCCGGGCAGCGCCTCAAACAGGCTAAAGCATCCCGCAAAGCGTCCTGCACGCGACGACGGCTTCCAACTCCCCAAGTCTCACCCGCCGACCGTGCCTTCGTTCCAGTTCCTCCGGCCAGGCTTTCATGATCCCCCCTCTTTGCCCGCGACTCTGGCGAAGCCCCCGGCAATGCCGCCCTTGAGGGCCGTATCCGGGTCCAGCAGGCCGTAGAGCTGTATGGTTTTGGCCACCAGACCGGTCCAGCCTGTCTGATGGCTTGCGCCGAGCCCCGCGCCGTTGTCGCCGTGAAAGTATTCGTAAAAGAGGATGTGATCCCTCCAGTGCGGATCGTTCTGGAATTTCTCCGTGCCGCCGTACACGGGCCGTCGTCCAGCATCGTCCCGGGTGAAGATCCGGCCGAGCCGGTCGGCGATTTCCCTGCTCACTTCGAAGAGGTTCATCATCCTGCCGGAACCTGTCGGGCACTCGATTTTGAAATTGTCGCCATAGTACAGGTAATAGTTCTGCAGGGCCCGGATGAGGATCACGTTCACGGGCATCCAGACAGGGCCGCGCCAATTGGAGTTGCCGCCGAACATGCCCGTGTTGGATTCCGCCGGCAGGTATGCCACCCGGTACTCCTGGCCCTGGGCGTGAAAAACATAGGGGTTGGCTTCGTGGAACTTCGAGAGGGAACGGATGCCGTAAGGGCTCAGAAACTCGCTCTCGTCGAGCATCTTCGAGAGGATGCGCCGCAGCCGCTCCTGGTTGACCAGGGCCAGGATGCCCCTCTCGGCCTCGCCCAGATGGCCGGGGCCCGTCTTGTGGACGGAGTCCAGGAGCTCGGGCATGCGGCCCAGACGGCGCATCATCTGGCGCAAGACGCCGGGAATGCTCTCCCGCTGCCATTTCTCGATAATCGTGGTGGCGCACAAGGGGAGCAGGCCGACCATGGATCGGACCTTGAGCCGCTGGAAACTCCCGTCGGGCAAGCGCAGCAGATCGTAGTAGAACCCGTCCTCCTCGTCCCACATGCCTTCGTCTCCGGGCCGGTTCATGGCCGCTGCGATAAAGGTGAAATGCTCCAGAAACTTGAAGGCCATGTCCTCATAGCCCGGATCCATGGTGGCCAGTTCCACCGCCATCTCGCACATGGTCTGCGTGAAGAAAGCCATCCAGGCCGTGCCGTCGGCCTGCTCGAGGTAACCGCCCGTGGGCAGCGGGGCGCTGCGGTCGAAGACGCCGATGTTGTCGAGACCCAGGAATCCGCCCTCGAAGACATTCTTGCCGAAGCGGTCCTTGCGGTTCACCCACCAGGTGAAGTTGAGCACGAGTTTGTTGAAGGCCGTCTTGAGGAATTCCATGTCCCCCTTGCCGCGCAGGGCCTGCTCGGTGCGGTGCAGGAAGAGGGTCGCCCAGGCATGCACAGGCGGGTTCACGTCGCTGAAGTTCCATTCGTAGGCGGGCATCTGGCCGCTTGGGTGCAGATAGACGCCGCGCAGCATGAGCCGGAGCTGTTCCTTGGCGAAATCGGGATCAGCGATGCTCAGCGGCAGGGTGTGGAAGGCCAGGTCCCAGGCCGCGTACCACGGGTACTCCCACTTGTCCGGCATGGAGATGACATCCTCGTTGAGCATGTGGAACCACTCGGAGTTGCGGGAACTCTTGTAGCCGGTGTGCAGGGGGTGGGAGTTGTGCTCCTCCAGCCAGCTGTCCCCGTCGAAGAAATAGAACTGCTTGCTCCACAGCATCCCGGCGATGGCCTGCCGCATGACGGCGGCCGCGTCCTCGCCCACTGCCGGAGGGGTTACGGCGGCGTAAAACTCGTCGGCCTCGCGAATCCTGGCGGCAAAGACCGCCTCAAACTCTTCCCCGAAGGCGGTGGATGTCCGGCCTGCGGATTTCCCTGTCAAACGCAGGCGGACGGTGAAGAATCCGCCCGCCTCGACCACGCGGCGGTAATGCGCCGAGGCTTTGGTGCCCTGCTTTTCGGGGTTCACGGCCTCGGCCTTCCCCTGCACCACGCAGTCGTTGATGCCGTCCTTGACGTATGGAGATGCGTTGGGGCGGCCCGGAAAGAGCCGGTCGTTGTTGGTGGAGTTGTCGGTGAACAGGAGCGGCGCCCCGCCTTCGCAGGAGAGCACGAACTCCCCCAGCAGCCGGTGCGTCGCCACGAGCGCGCTCTCCCCGTCCGGCGCACCGGTCTGCCGGAGATCGGGCTTTTCGGGGGCGCGGTTGGCCTCGGTGATCCAGGACGCCCAGTCGTTGCGAAACCACAGGGTCGGCAGGAGATGGAGTTTGGCCGCGTCCGGCCCCCTGTTGAAAGCCGTGACCCGCACCAGGATGTCCTCGGGACCGGCCTTTGCGTACTCCACGAAGACGTCGAAGTAGCGGTCGCTGTCGAAGACCCCGGTGTCGAGCAGTTCGTACTCCATTTCCTCCCTTGATCGCCGTCCGTTGGTGCGGACAAGGTCCTCGTAGGGAAAGGCTGCCTGCGGGTATTTGTAGAGGCACTTCATGTAGGAGTGGGTCGGCGTCGAATCGAGATAGAAGTAGTACTCCTTGACGTCCTCGCCGTGGTTCCCCTCGCTGTTGGTCAACCCGAACAGCCGCTCCTTGAGAATGGGATCTCTCCCGTTCCACAGCGCCAGGGCGAAGCACAGACGCTGCCTGTCGTCGGAGATGCCGGCGATGCCGTCCTCGCCCCAGCGGTAGGCCCGGGAGCGGGCGTGATCATGGGTGAAGAAATTCCAGGCATCGCCATTTTCGCTGTAGTCCTCCCGGACCGTCCCCCACTGCCGTTCAGAGAGGTATGGCCCCCATTGTTTCCAAAGAACACCCTTTTCCCTCGACTCATCAAGTCTGGCCTGTTCAGCGTTCATGAGACCCCCGGGTCCTGCTCAGGACTCACTGCTGCATTGTTTTTCAACTCATTGCATCCACCTCGCCTCTCCGTCTTTTCTCAGACTCTATTGCAAAAAGTCGCGAAAGACCCTGAGAGCCATTGCTGCGAAGGCAGGAATCCATTCTTTTCAGCCGGTTAAAAAGACATGAATCCCCGCCTTCGCGGGGATGACGACTTTTTGCAGTGATGTCTTCTCAGTATCCCGGCGGGATTATACCCAAGATTGCACGCTGCGTCATTCACCTGATTCGTCGGCGCCCTGAAGGCCGGCTTTCTTCTCCCGCGAGATCCTGATCTCCAGTGTACGCGCCGTGTCGAGATGCACATCGCTCTGGGGGAAGGCAATGCAGATACCCGCCTCGCGGAATTTCCGTTCGATGGAGCTGGTAGCCGACACCCGGTCGTTCACGGAGCCGATGAAGCAACGCAGATGCAGCAACAGGCTGTTGTCCTTAAATACGTCGAACCGGATGGCCGACCCGGACAAGGCCTCCCGGTCAGGGCTTCTCGACGGAGATCGCCAGCTTCTCGGTGAGACGGAAGACCACCTGGTCGCCGACCTTGTGGCGGGTCAGATCGATATCGTCCCGCACGGGCAAGGTCTTCGAGCTGCCATCCTTGAACTGCAATGTTGCGGTGCGCTGTTCGGGATCAATGGCCGTGACGGTGCCGGTGACCTGGCTGGTATCGACGACAAGGCCGCCTGGCTGCGCGCCCTGGGGCGCCGTGGCCAGAGCCGAAGACGACGAGTCGACGGGAGCGGCCCCCTCCTCGTCGAGGAACACGACGAGTTCCTCGGTCAAGGTCACGTTGACCATATCGCCCACGGCGACCTGATCAAAATTGACCGCACCCTCGCCGACCCGGGCGGTGAAGGTTTCTCCATCGGCTCCCTGAAGGATCGCGGTGCGTCCCTGATGGTCAACTTCGATGACTTTGGCGATGACTTCCTCGGTATGCACAATGACGCCGCCCGGGACGCCTTCGACATACACGGTGGCGCTGGAGGCCGACGCCTGCACAGGCGCGAGAAGAAGGAGGCACAGGAGGGCCAAAGAGTGTGCGCACAGCGCGATGCCTCGATCCGAACGGACAGATTTCGTGTCGATCATGATGATGTTCCTGCAAAATGTTGAGGTTAGGTTGTGCTTGGTCCTGAATCAGCCGGCAAAATCCCACCGACTCACCCCCCGCCGGAACATGGGACGGTGCTTCTGAGAGGAAGCCGCCATGCTCGTCAGCATGTGCCAATCAAAAACCACGCCACCGGCCAATAACCACATTCATGCATGGAACAATTTGAAATTGAAGGAGAAGATCAGGATTGGAGAGCTTTCCGAAGTGATGTCTCGCAGAACAAAAGGACGATATCTGAAACCGGAGAGGAAATATCGTCTCGCAGGTCAGGTGCGCTGAAAAGCTATTCCCAGCTTGCGCATCCGGGAATACAGGGTCGAAGGGTTCATTCCCAGAAGTTCCGCGGCCCCCTGGGGACCCTTGATCCTGCCGCCGGTCTTCCCGAGTACCTGCCGGATGTACTCCCGCTCCATGTCTTCGAGGGAGCCGCTGCGCTCCTCATGAACGGCGGCTGCGGACAGGCGCTGCACTTCGAGGGTGTCCCCCTGGCTGACAATCATCGAATGCTCGATCACATTGCGCAATTCCCGAATGTTTCCCGGCCACGAATACATTTGCAGGGCATTCATGTCCCTGGCCGAAATCCGGCGGATTTTCTTCCCCATGCGCTCGCCGAATTCCCCGACGAATTCCCAAACCAGAGCGGATATGTCCTCCCTGCGGTCCCGCAAGGGGGGCACAAGAATGGGGAACACGTTGAGCCTGTAGAAAAGGTCCCGGCGAAACCGGCCACACGCCACCTCCTCCTCCAAGTCCCGGTTGGTGGCCGCGATGAGCCGGACGTCGACCTTGATCGTATGGCAACTCCCAAGGCGCTCGAACTCTCCGTCCTGCAGGACACGCAAAAGTTTCGCCTGTGTCTCCAGGGGCATTTCGGCAACTTCGTCGAGGAAGAGCGTCGAGCGGTCGGCCATTTCAAAACGACCTTTCTGCCTGCTCAGCGCTCCCGTGAACGCTCCCTTCTCTCGGCCGAAGAGTTCGCTTTCCACCAGCGCCCCGGGCAGGGCCGCGCAATTGACCTTGACCATGGGCCGACTGGCCCGGTCGCTCAGGCGATGGATGGTCTGGGCGATGAGTCCCTTGCCCGTGCCCGTTTCTCCCAGCAGCAGGACGCTGCTCCCTGTTGAGGACACCTGCCGGACCTGGGTCATGAGGGAGCGCATGAGCTGGCAGGATCCCAGAACCTCTGTCTGATCGTGTTGAATGCTCGCCTCGGCCCGGAGATACTCGTTCTCGTTTTCCAGGCGCCGCTTGAGTTCCTGGATCTGCTCGAGCTGGGCGCGAAGCCGCTGCTCCATCTCCTTGCGCGCGGAGATATCAACCGTAATCCCCGTGAAGCGCACCTCCCCGCTCGAACCCACAGGAGTCACGCGCCCTCTCGCGACGATCCATCGCGTTGCGCCATCAGGGCCGACAACCCGGAACTCGGCACGCATGACATTTTGACCCTTCAGGGAATCTTCCAGACTGACGCGAAAGGAGTCCCGATCCTCAGGGGCGATCCGTTCAAGCACCTGGGGCACCGTGAAGAGGCGGCCAGACGGAAACCCGAAATGATCATGGACCCTTTCGGTGCCCCAGAACGTCCCGGCCTTCGCATCAAATTCCCAAAGCCCCAGCCCTGCGGATTCCGCCGCCAGGTCGAGACGCTCGAGCGAATTCTTGAGGACGTTTTCCGCCTCCCGTCTTTGCAGGGCGCTGACAAACGACTCGCCGAGCATCTGAAGCAGCCTGACGAGCTCCTCGGGCCAGGCCCGTTCTTCGTTGACCGTGTTCAGCGCCAAAAGATGATGCACCTTCGACCCGATGGGGAGCGGGATGAGCAGGACCGACTTGTTGCCGATGAACTCGTGCGACTTGCGGTCGACATGCGCCTCCGGGGGAAGATCGTCGAGGCTGCGAAAAGCGACGACTCGCTGGTGTTTGACCAGCTGCGCGTAGCACCAGGGAAACATTTCAGCCCTGTTCCCCTCCTTGGCGACGATCTGGACCCCGCTCGCAAACCAGTTGAACGCGACCTGTGCCTCCGAAGTGTCTTCCAGCACCGAGAGGAGACCACCACGGTCCGCTTTTGCCATGGGAATCAATCGGGCCAAAGACTCGACGATATCCTGATCCAGTGAATCCGGACCGGAACGGATAATACGTGCGGAAATCTCGAACGCCAGTTGTCGCAGGGCATTGATGTCGATCATACATATCCGATTATACGATTCATTGCGATGTGAGAAATCTCATGACATGATGTCACTGCAAAAAGTCGTCATCCCCTTGAAAAAGGGGATCCATGCCTTTTTAACCATCCGAAAAGAATGGATTCCTGCTTTCGCAGGAATGACATTCAAGGGCTTTCGCGACTTTTTGCAGTAGAGTCATGATATCAGGAATCATGACTGAATGAAATAAAACCTTGCCTTGCAGAACAGCAAGTCTGAAACGGACATTCAGGCTTGTTGTGCTGAATTCACAGAGCATATTGCATGAATGGATGGGGAAAACAAGCCTTATAAGGCGAAACGGAGCCTGTCATACGCCATTTCACCCATCACAAGGGTGAAAATGGCGTAGGACAGGAATTTATCACATGCAGTCAATCGCAATTCAGCGGGATCTCATATAGCGAAGCAGAAATACCGAATCAGGTTCACAGGCAGCCTTGCCCCCAATGCCCCTACTTGGCCTTCTGTCCGGCGTTGTATCCCTCTTTATAAGCGGATTCCTTGGACTTTTCATGCTGGTCATACAGATATCCGCCCGCCGCACCAGCCGCAGCGCCGATAGCCAGGCCCATGCCCGTGTTGCCGGCGATGGCACCGGCAATGGCCCCTGCACTGGCTCCGATGGCTCCGCCGCTCAGGGTGCGCTGCTGGGTATCCGACATGCCGGAACAGCCCGACAGGAAAAGTGCGAAGATCAGCGTGATGATCAAAAGAGTTTTTTTCATGGGTTTCTCCTTTGCGCTTCGTTTGAAACCAAGCGCCAGTAACGCCCCCGGGCAAGGGTTCCATGCCCGAGAAACACGAGTGTCACTTATTGCAGGGCCACGTCTCCATCAGGAACCGGAACTCCGTTTCAACGGCCCTTTCCTGCATGTATTCTGGATGCGCCTTGGCCCACTGGATAAACATGCCGATGACCTGGTTGCGGGTCGGATGGTTGTCCGGGTAGCAGACCAGCTTGACCCCGTTGGGCCCGGCCGCCGCGGCCGCGTAATACTGGAACGCCCCCACAAGGTATCCGTGGCAGAAGTTCACGGCATGATTGTACAGCGGATCGTCCGCTGTCGCGGTGCACAGGTCGATCAGGTCCTGGGTGTTCCTGAGTTCAAACTGCTTCTCCGTCACCCCCGCGCCGGCCAGAACCGGAAGCGTCAGGAAGACGGCCAGCATCAACAACATAACCTTTCTTTTCATGATGTTCTCTCCTTGTGACGAAATGGTTTGCGTAAAGCCAAGCGTTCACTCAAAATGCGTATCATCATGTCCATCCGCAGCCGTGCGTGGGCCCCGGCGTCCGGAAAATTTTCAAAACCGGCATACAGGAAACGCACCCTCCGTGAAATCCCATCGCGCATTCAATCCAGATTCCGGCCCTCCCGCAGATGTTCAAGCAGAATCCGGCGTACCTCCTCGATGACCAGCGGGTGGCTTTGGCAGGAATGGCCGTGGCGGACCAGGAATTCCGATTCCACGTAATCCACGTGGGCGCTGGTGTATTTGACCACGCCGTCGTCGCCGTCAGGGGGAGTCTCGTCGCCGTCGATGGCAATGATGGAGTGCCCCTTGACCCCGGGGGCCAGGGGGATGTCTGCCAGGGTATGCAGGACCGGGTTCCTGGGAGACATGACGTCGAGACTGCTGGTGCCGACCATCTCGCCAGCCACCTCTTTGCTCACGCCCAGTCGTGTCACGGCGTCCATGAACCGAGCGGTGGACTGCAGGACATCCTTGGGCAGGGTCAGCACCTTGAGCACCAGGGTGCGAACCCAGTTCTGGGACAAAAAACTCCCCCGGTGCGGCGTTGAAATGAAAACCACCCTGCTGACAAAGGGCAGCCGCGTGAACACGGACTCCCTCTCGACCTCGGCGCGGTCCTCCTCTGACAGTTCAAGCTCGGCCAGGGGTTTTCCCGTGGCCATGCGCACAAAGGCATCCCCGGTATCCGTGGCGGTCATCTTGGTCAGCAGCCCGCCCTGGCTGTGCCCGATGACGACCATACGCCGCAGTGCGGGATTGGCGCCTTCGGGATCCAGATCGCGCATCTTGCGGCTCAGGGCCTCCCGCAGTTCGCGAGAGGAGATTCCGATGCGCTTGCCGCTGTCGTAGAAAAAATTCCAGATCTGGTATTTGGTGGCGATGACGGGGTCGGCGTGCAGGGTATTGACCATCTCCCCCCAGGCGACCGGGCTGCTGAAGGTGCCGTGGACCAGAACAAGGGGGATCTTGCCCGGGTCATGGGGCTGCAACGGAAAAATGCCCGTCTTGATAAAGCTGGTCCCGAACAGAAACTCCCGGATACCCAGGGATTGCACATAGGGCTGGCCGACCTGATAGGCCAGTTGGGCCGTGGTGTCTCGCTCCAGAGGCACGGGCTTGCCACCAAGCTCGACCTGCGTATTTTCAAAAGCCGAATAGAGTTCCAACGTGGCCTGGCCGTCACCTTTGCCCAGCTCTTGCAGTGTGAAGGCGAAGCGCAGAAAGACCGTGGCCGGACTGGACCGGAAGGCCGGGGCCCCTTCGGGTTTCTTCTGCACGGCAATGACCGGCGCACCCAGGCCGGCATCCCGGTTCCTGCGGCTGAAGCCCTGCACGATGACGCGGTCGGCGGACACGAACCGCTCCGTTTCTTCCAATTTTTGATGAAAGTTTGTCGTATCGAGATCAAAGCCGAACCGGCCGATATTCGTAACCACCCTGCCGGGAGCGATGCGCATGGTGCCGTCCGCTTCGGTCAAGGCTTCGGCCAGGGCGCTGTTGTAAAAGTCGCAGGCCAGACGGAAGCGGCGGTCATGCGCATCCGGAGGCGTAAGCCCCTCACTACCGACAAGATACTGATAGGCATAAAAAACCGAGGCGAAGAAAAGGGGTCGCGACGCGCCCGGCCCCTGGCTGCGGGCACGCATCCCGGCCAGATAGCTCAGTTCCGCCAGGGCAAAGATCGTGTCGGTGCGGTAGTCCCTGACGGCCTCCGTATGCAACGAGGTGAGCACCGTGACGGGATCTTTTTCAAACGCCGCGACCAGATCGAAGCGACTGAGGACATCAAGAGAGAAGTGGCTGCACTCGTCGGCACTGATGGCGCTGACCGAAATCTGGCCGTAGATGTCGCGAGGCTCGCCGGGTCGAACGCCCATGGTCGTGGCGCAACCGGCCAGGCTCAAGGCGACAATGAACAGGAGCAGGACACTCCACCCCCTCCAGGTCAGTGATGTCGGGTTTGGACCGACCTGAACGTCCCGGCGGAAGTATCGCGAACACCGGCCTGGTTGCGAAGCGCCCTTCAAATTCATGCCCATGATGCTCCCGTCGCAAGAGGGTTTTGTCGGTTTATCGTTGCCGCCGTGATGCCTGGAAAGTCCATCATGGAGGCGCAATCAGGAGAAACCGCGCTGCACGGTGGAGCAATGCGCTCCCCCGTGCATGGTATTCCGCATTTTCTTTCATCAAGGCCTCGCCCTGTCGCCGAAGCCAAGGATCATTTCACCTCTTCGATCTCACTCGGACGCCAGGTCTTGTCGAACCATGGCTGAAGCGGCCCATAGAGACGCAGCAGCGTGTTCCAGCCCTTGCCGGGAATCGTCTGAATCCAGTTGTGCTCCTTGCCGGCCGGAGCTTTGGGTCCGAAATAGACATCCACCGAACCGTCGGCGTTGACGAGAACGTTTTTGTCCTGACTGCTGACCATCGGAAATTGCTGGTCGGTCTGGAGCATGGAGCGGGTCTGGTTATCGTACAGAATCACCGACCAGAAATCCTTGACCGGGATGTTGGGCGGCAGATGCAGCCGGTAGTTCTTGCCGCCATCCAGGGCAGCGCCCGTGGAATCGACCAGTCCGACAGCATACTGGGAGCCCTGACCGACCATCTTCGCCTCCATGGCCGGCGTCACGCCCGTCGCATAGAAATAGAAGAAGGACGCCGCGTCCAGGTAATGCACGCCGGGCTGCGACTCGAATTTGTAGCCGCCAAGCCACTGACGCCACGTGCTGTTCGGATAGTAGAAGGCCTCGGGAATCCGGCTCCGGAAAAGGATGGTCCGCGCCGTGGCGTCGCCCACTGCCGCCGCCTCGGTCAGGATCTTCTTCATGCGCGCATCGGGAGCGAAAGGCTTGCCTTTCTCGATGCCGATGGACGCAAAAAAGCCGAGCGTCACCGGGTCCAGGGACTCGACCGGCTCGCCCTGAACGACCTGATTGAGCAGTTCCCAGACCTTGTAGTCGGCCGGAGCCACCGTGCTGAATTCCCGTCCGGAAATATTTACAAACGTGTTTTGCGGCGGGTTTCCGGCCTGAGCCAGGGGGTATATCCGCGTGAGTTTCTTGAGGCTTTCGATGGCGGGCTTGATGTCCCCTTTGACGGGAAAATTACGCCAGACAAAAATGGATTCGTAGGTGGGAACACGCACGACGATATAACCCTGCGGCACATCACCCTCATAGCCTGGGGGCAGGAGCAGATACTTGCCCCCTTTGCCTTTGTCGGGGCCGACGATGCCTATGTCGGTGACATAACGGAACCAGAAATCATCAATCATGCCCAGGACCATGGGCGGAACCTCCGCGACCAGAGGACCGTCCTTCAGATTGATCCAAACCCAGGTGTAGGCAGTGTTGGCATTTGCCGTCAGAAACAGGGACCGCGAATCCATCATCGTATCGAATGTCGGAATCGTGGTGTTGGGCGGCCCAAGCTGCAGTAAACCTTCGCGCAAGCCGGCCATGTTCACGGCCGGCAGCGCCAGCAGATAGGCCTGCACCGCGCGCTGAAAGTCGAGGTTGTCATAGATTTTCTCGACCGAGGCGTCGTCGGGAAAACCGTCAAAGAATTTGAGCGTGCCCAGCCGTGTCTCCACGCTGTCCGGCATGGCGATGCCGGGCGGGATGTCGGTCGTCATCGTGTATCGCGAAGACTGCGCCCAACCCGGCATTGCGGCCAAAAACGCGATGGCGACCAGCCACATCTGCAGAACGAACTTGCTTCCCATTACAGACCCTCCGTGAGGAATTCTTCAGCAACATTGAAACGGGGAGAATCGGCTTTGCCCCGATCCTCCCCGATGCGTGTTCAGACTAGTCTGCCAGGGCCTTCTTGTCGGCCAGAAGTATTGCAGCATCGGCCTCGGCCTTGTCCGCAGGCTTTTCGGCCTTGACTTCCACCGTCACCTTCGGAATCCGGCCATTGAAGCGCGATTTGGCTTCCGCCCCGATGGATTCCACCACCGGCGTCGCCAGATCGATGCCCACGTCGGCGGTTTCATCAGCCGAGAAGACCATCGGCTGAGTCCGGTTGATCCGGCCTTCACCTACTTTTTTGTCGTTCACGTAGAGCGTCCCCAGGCCACCCTTGCCCAGGCCCCCACCATCATAGGCAAACTCGAAGCGCAACGTCGACTTGCCTGCTTCAAGCTTCTCGGTCCCGGAAACCGTGAAGCGCTCCAGGCCCAGGAAATTGTAGTCATAGGCTGGAATTCCGTCTTTCAGATACATGGCCCAGCCACCGAAACGACCGCCCTGGACAATGATGATGCCGTTGGCATCCTGGCCTGCGGGCACCTCTATCTCGGCGGTGATGGTCTTGGACTTGTTCTTGATGTTCAGGAACACGTTCTCGGTCATGCCGGTCATGCCTTCGGCCAGGGTGAGAGTCGTCCGGCCGGCCATCAGGTCGGGGCGCCCGACCAGTTCCGCATTGAACCGATCAAGGAAGCGGGTTTCAATGGGCAAGACAAAATTCCGTTCCGCTTCCGCCAGGAACAGGGCCTGCATTTCCTTGAGCTTCTGCGGGTTTTGTGCGGACAGGTCGTTGATCAGGCTGAAGTCGGTGCGGGTGTCGTAGAGTTCCCATGCGGAATCGTCCGTCACGTCACGGCGGGGCTTGGATTCCCAAGGCGCCTTGAAGATGGTCCGTGCAAACCAACCGTCTTGATAGATGGCGCGGTTGCCGAACATCTCGAAATACTGGGTCGTGTGTCGTTCCGGGGCCTTGGCGTCATCAAAGCTGTAAACCATGCTCACGCCGTCCATGGGCCGCTGCTCGACGCCGTTGACGATCTTGGGCTCGGGCAGGCCTGCTGCCTCCAGGATGGTCGGGGCCACGTCGATGACATGATGAAACTGGGTGCGCAGCTCACCCTTGGCCTTCATGCCGGCGGGCCAGCGGATTGCCATGCCGACCTTGGTTCCCCCGTGGTCCGAGGCAATCTGCTTGGTCCACTGGAACGGAGTGTCGAGGGCCACGGCCCAACCGGCCGCCATGTGCGGATAGGTCTCGGGGCCGCCCCACTTGTCGATGGATTTGAGCATATCCGGCACGGTTTCCTCTACGCCGTTGAAAAACGTCATCTCGTTGAACATGCCGTTACGCCCGCCCTCGGCGCTGGTGCCGTTGTCACCGTAAACGAAGATGACCATCGTGTTGTCAAGTTGGCCCTTCTCTTCCAGAGCCTTCATCACCCGGCCCAGCTCATGGTCGGTCATGTCCAGAAAAGCCGCGAAAACTTCGGCCTGACGGCTGAAAAGGCGCTTTTCATCATCGGATAGAGTGTTCCAGTCCGGAATCGCCTCGGGCTTGGGGGCGAGCTTCGTGCCCTTGGGCACCACGCCGCGCTCAATCTGGCGGGCCAGAATTTGTTCACGCAGCGTATCCCAGCCCTGGTCAAACTTGCCCTTCTGCTTGTCGATCCAGGCCTGGGGCACATGGTGCGGGGCATGCATGGCGCCGGGGGCATAGTAGACAAAGAACGGCTTGTCCGGGGTCAGTGCCTTCTGATGCTTGATCCAGGCCACGGTCTGGTCGGTCATGTCGGTCAGGAAGTGATAGTTCGGATCATTTGGCAGCTCGACCTGATGGGTGCCGTCATAGATGAACGGGGCCCACTGGTTGGTCTCGGCGCCCAGGAAGCCGTAGAACTTGTCGAAACCCTGGCGGGTCGGCCAGCCATCGAACGGCCCGGACACGCTGGCCTCCCAGACTGCGGTTTCGTGCCATTTGCCAAAGGCGGCGGTGCTGTATCCGTTCAGGCGCAGCATCTCGGCAACCGGGGCGACTTCGCTGGGGATCTGCCCGGTGTTGCCGGGAAAAGTCGTGCTCATCTCGGTGATGCCGCCCATGTTGCAAACGTGGTGGTTGCGACCGCTTTTGAGGGCCGTCCGCGTGGGCGAGGACACCGCCGTGGTGTGAAAATTGTTGTAGTACACGCCTTCACCGGCGATGCGGTCGAAGGTGGGCGTGTTTATGGGTCCGCCGAAGGCGCTGGTCCCGGCAAAGCCCAGATCGTCGATGAGCACAACGACCACGTTGGGCGCGCCCTTGGGCGGCGTGACGACAAACCGGGCCGGGGCAACGGCTTTGCTGGCATCAACTTCCTTGGTCGTTTCGCGCTTTGGCTCCTTGATGGGCAGAACCGTGCGGTCCAGACCATCCGACGCCTGCTGCGCCAGGGCAACGACGGGTTGCTGCGTGAAGAACGCGGCCAGGGCCATGCCCAGGCCGCCCAGGGCGTTCAGCGCCCTCCGTGATGTAGCCATAATGAATCTCCTCTGTTTTCTGGTGCCGAATTCATGTTCAGGTCAGCGAATCCACAACAACACCGGCTGGTTGCCGGACTTTTCCGAGGCCGGGAGCAAAAGCGGCGCGTCGATGGCCTCCATGATCCACGCGGGCGGAAAACCCAGCTCCTCAAGTTTGCGAAATCCGACCACGAACTTGCCTATATGATTGTAATACTTTGAATATCCTGGACAGAGGTAATTGAGACCCGCCTCACCCGACTCGGTTTCGGCGAACCTGTGCTTCTGGCATCCGCCCCGGCAAACCCGGCCGACCGGACATTCCAGGCACTGCCTGGGCAGCGCCGTTTCCTTGCGCCGCCCCCATTCAAGCTGCCTCTTCGACGCAACCATGGAGGCGACGTCGCCCGTCAGAATGTTTCCCAGCCTGTATTCCGGGTACACGAAATGGTCGCAGGCATAGACGTCCCCGTTGTGCTCGACGATGCAGGCGTTGCCGCAATGGCGGGCCATGGTGCAGACCGCGCCCTCTTCGCCGAGAGCGCTGGCCAGGGCCCATTCGAAATTCATGACGAACATGGAGCCCACGTCGTGGCGGACCCAGGTGTCGAAAATGGCGACCAGAAAGTCTCCGAAACTCTCCGGCTCGACGCTCCAGGGCGTGACGGCGGAACTGCTGCCATGCCGCGCCAGGGGCGGCGTGGCCAGGTTCAGCCCCAGCGCCCGCGCACTCTCATCCGGCTCTCGTTCCACGATGGGCGAGAACTGGACATGGCGCACGCCCTGATCCTTGAAGAAGGAGTAGATTTCCAGAGGATGCCGGGCACTCTCATGGCCGATCGTGGCCATGACATTGTATTCCACGCCATGCTTCTGCAAAAGCCTCAACGACCGCAGAACCCGCTCGAAGGTGCCCCGCCCCGCCGCATCGCGCCGGTGGCGGTCGTGCACGAAGTCCGGGCCGTCAAGGCTCAGGCCCACCAGAAACCGGTTCCGCGCCAAAAATTCGCACCACTCGTCGGTCAAAAGCGTCCCGTTGGTCTGCAGGGTGTTCTCGAAACTCTGGCCCTGACTGTATTTGCGCTCAAGCTCCACGGCCCGGCGGAAAAAATCCAGCCCCATGAGCGTCGGCTCCCCGCCCTGCCAGCTGAAAAGCAGTCCCCCCGGCGTGCCCAGATTGGCCGCGGCGCTCTGGCGCACATAGGCTTCCAGCACCTCGTCCGTCATGCGCGGCCGCTTGACGCCAGGGAAAAACGCCTCCTTTTCAAGGTAAAAGCAGTAGTCGCAGCGCAGGTTGCAGTCCGGCCCGGCGGGCTTGGCCATGAGGTGCACGCCCGGAGTCAGGGCTGAAGGAGAAGATGCGATAAAATCCGGTTGCTGCATGGAATCAGTTTTCTCCTACGGATGGGAAACGGTCGGCAACTTTCGAGAAGTCCGACCGTTCCCTTTCCGCTTTGGTTGCGATCCTGCCTATTTTGGGAACAGGAAGGTCAGGGACAGGCGCGCTCCCCAATCTTCCGGCCCGGCATCGGGCGATTCGGCCCAGTAGCGCACACCCGCGCCGAGGGAGATGGGCTGGCCTGCGATCTTGAGCAACTGGCTGACCTGGAAGTTGATCGGCACCGACCACTGCTCGGCCTCCCAGTCGTAGGTCGATTCCGTGTTCAGGGAGAAGGTCGTGTGCGTTTTGGTGATGTAGGCCACAAACGGCTGCAGGTACGATACGCTGATGTCGGCGCGATCGTCCTCTCCCGCAAAGGACCAGACATGGTTGCCCAGAAACCCCACCGTCCACGGCCCGCTCTGTTTCAGGAGCACGGCCGTGGGCCCTGCGCCCCATTTCTCGGACCCGAGCAGCTCATCCGTGGCCGTGGGCAGCAAAAGCACGGGGCCCGCGCCCCAGATGATGCCACGGCTGGTCGGCTGAGCAGGCGAAAAGAAGAGGCTCTGGGTGATGTCGCCCAGCCCGTTTTCCTCGTTGCCGGGGGGGACGTCGTTCAGGTGAACCAGCGGCAGGATGGTGCGCGAGATGAGGTTCCAGTCTTCGCTCAGGCTGATGGGAATGACCGGCTGAACGTTGATGAAGTATTTCTCTGCATCGTCATTGATTCCGTACTTTTCGTCATAATTGAACTGCAAAGGCACGCTGATCAGGCTGGCGATAGGGTTGGCCAGTTTTTTGGCCAGTTCCGCAGCCTGATCGGCGTCTTCACACAAGCCTTGCGCCGGAACGAACGCCGCAAGCACCACAGCCACAAAGGCCGTCAAGAACAGAGACCGTACTGCCGTATGCATGAAAACTCCTGCGTCAGAACCTGTAAACGATGGTCAGGTGGAATCCGTTGGCTCGAAACGTCTTAAGCCTCTGTCCGGGTGAACCCGGACAGAGGGTGCACGATCGGCCTACTTTCCCCACAGAACGTTGATGCGTTCCTTCATCAGGGCGGCCCATTCTTCCATGGCCTCCTCGGTCTGACCGGTCTTGGTGAACCCGGAAGTGCTGTACTTCTTACCGACCTTGGTCTCGGCGAAGAGGGCAAGGTTCTCGCCCGTCACGGAGTCGACAAACTTCACTTCAACCGCGCACTTGCCCACACCCATGGCCTGACCGGTGGCGGCCTGTTTGCCAGCGGAGAGCAGGATGCCGACGGGAATGACGGAGGTCAGGGCATTGGACACCGGACTGCTGGCCTCGACCTCGGTCACCGCCGCCTGCACGGTGATGACGCCAGGGCCCGGCTGGGCGGCCAGCATAAGCTTCTGGCCGTCGGGAACCTTGGTCAGCACGTCACGAAAATACGTGGCCAGCAGCTCCAGATCTTCCATGCTCAGTCCCGATTCCTTGGCCATGTCCTCGCCGTGCCACAGGACCACGGGCTCAATGTAGAAAGCCGTATAATTCTGAGCCACGAACTCGGGACTGCGCCATCCAAGGCCGCCATTCAGCTCGGGTTTGGCCTGCAGCAGGTTGTAGTCGTTGCCCAGAAAATGGTCGGCGGGATTGAAATCGGTCGACGAATTTTTGCCGGTCCCGGCACAGGCACACAGCGACAACAGCAAGGCGACAATGAGAATCTTGTTCATATAAGCTCCTTTATTGGTTGATTTTTCAAGCAGTGGACACAAAACCTAAGACCTGCGCCTCAAAGTTCTACCTGCGCTGAACACGGCCTGCGCCCCCGGCCTGCCGCTGCGTTCCAACCTGATGCGTCAGCTGGTTCCCGCGCTGCCGCGCCGACGCCTGCGATTCAAGACTTCGGGTCGACTCGCGCGGCGCGACCCTGGAGGTCGCGGAAGGCTGGGACTTGGACGCAGTCTGCGTGGGGCGGGCTTGGGTTGTCTGCGCTGTCTGCGTGGGGCGGGCTTGGGTTGTCTGCGCTGTCTGCGCGGAGCGGGTCGCCTGTCCGCTGGCGGCCTTGGCCTGGCTGGTCTGGGTCGTGGAGACCGCCGGCCTGTTCTTTGCCCCGGCAGACTCTCCGGCGGACTGCGAACTCATGGACGCGCGCTCCGGCTTGTCCACGGAGTCCCAGCCCGAACCGCTGTTGCTGCTCCACTCGCCGGAGTCATCTCTCTTGTACACAGTGCCGTCCTTGCCGGCGTAGACGTTGTCTCCCCTGCCCTTGACCACCGCGCCCTGGCTGTTCTCGGTATCCCAGCCCACGGCCCCGGTGCCCCTGTTGGTCTTGATGCCGGCCACCGTGCCCTGGTCGTTGCTGCGATATCCGCCGCGCACGGCAGTGCCGGTTGACGGGTTGTACGCAGCCCCGCGACCTGCCGAGCCGTAATCCGTATCGACGCGGACCGCGCCACCCCTGGCACCGGTATAGGGGTTGTAGGCCTGTCGGGCCGAGGCGCTGCCGCCGGGTCCGTAGGCATAGGCCCCCCGTGAGTAGGTTCCCGTGGCCGGGTTGTATCTGGCCGCTGCCCCGGCTCCGCCGTAGGGCCCATAGGCTGCGGCGCCGCGGTAGTAACCGCCGTAGGCATAGCTGTACCGCGCCCCGCACCCGTAGGAATACGGAACGGGATACGGGGGATAGTAATAATGATGATCGTCGTCCCAGTTGTCGGCGATGAGCGCGCCTACCAGTATCCCTGCGCCGAACATGAGCACGCCTGTGGCGGCCACGTATTCGCCGCTGTATCCGGCGGTCTGGGTGTAGACGACGGTGCTGGGGGTCGAACTCTGCACGGTGACGTAGGTCACGTTGTGCGAAGGATGGGACGGAGGGATGGAATAGATGGCTGTCGGAACCGTGGTGCAGAAAGTCCACGGTCCGCTCGGGCTGGAACTGGTCAGCCATGTTCCTTGAGAGCACCAATAGTATCCGCCATCGACCAGAAAGACCTGCTGCGGGGAATTGACCGCGTACTGCACCGTGGTGCTCGGGATCGTGGCGAATTTCGGTTCCCCGTCGTAGACGGCTGCTGACTGCGGAGCCTGGCCCACGGCGACTTCCGTGGCCCTTGGGATGGAGGCCAGCAGGATGGCGTCCTGCGCCTCGACGGTGCCCGGAACCGATGCCTTGACATGGGCGGCGGGATCGCTGTCCGGAATGAGGGCAAAATCGGCGGGCAGGTCGGCGCTGGCAGGCGTCCAGGCCGCGTCAAGGCTGGTGGCCCGGAACCAGCGGCCAGCCACGAGCAGATAATAGACATTGTCTGGGGTGCTGAGGAAGAGGTCGGAATCCGTGTTCGCCACGCGCATGAGCTTCGTGCCGGGGATCGGGCTGAAGCTGGGCTCTCCCTCGGTCAGAATAAGTTCGGCCGGCTCCGTGCTGACGAAGACCCGAGGCGGGTTCTGATACGTCTTGCCGGGAACCTGCGCGCGCACGTCCGCCCAGTTCTCGTCCGCAGGCAGCTTGGCCAGGCCTTCGGGCAAATCCGCGGCCGCCGTCCATGCCCCCTGCGCAAGATCGCCTGTGGTCAGCCAGGCATCCCCGTCGAGCAGGAAATAACGCTGGCTTGTGGTGTCGTAGAACACGTCCCAGTTCGTGTTCACGGCGAACATGAGGGCCGGCATGTCCTTGGCTACGGGCTTGAGCTGCGGATCGCCCATGAACATCACCAGAATGGCCGGTTCATCGCTGAAAAATATGCGGGGCGGATCGTAATTGAGTTCCACCGCCGGCTGCTGCGGCTGTTTCTCGGGATCAAGATAGGCCAGGATGCGATCCAGGGACACGACCAGGGCCTGTCCGGGAGGGTAGAGTTCGTCGGCCACGGCCGTGAGGGCTGCGGCTTCGGAGTCCGAAGTGTTGGGAAAGCGCAGTTCCCGGCTCTTTGGAATCAGCGCCACGGTGCGGGCGTCCTGATCGACCACGGTCTGGGCCTCGGTTTCCACCACGCCGTACTTTTCCTCTTTCTTGGCCCCGGTCTTCACGGCAATGGCGAATCGGGCATGCAGGACCTTGTAATCCTTCCAGTAGTCGACCTGGGGCTGGTAGACGATCAGTTCCTTGCCGTCCTTCTGAAAGACCCTCGGCCAGCCCTGGTCGTCGGAAGCTGCGGACGCCGTCACGCTCATGGCCGAAAGCAGCAGCATCGTCAGTACGATCCCTCGCAACGTCCTCATGTCACTCCCCTCTCTTGTTGAACGAACCGGCAAAGGCCCGCGTGAAACGGTGTCCAGGATTCCCCGGAAAAGTCATGCCGAAGGGAAGACTCATTTGACCGAATAACCTTTTGCCTCCAGGCAGGTCGCTTTGGCGCGCAGATACGCATCCTGCTGTCCCTGCTGCTGAGCGGCGGCCTGCTGCTGGCTCTGGGCCTGCTGCTGCGCCTGCTGCCTGCGGCTTTGGGACCTGCCGGCCACCGCACCCGCAGTGGCTCCGATAGCCGCGCCCTTGCCCGCATCGTCGTCGATGGCCCCGATCAACCCGCCAACCACGGCACCCTTGGCCGCACCGCGAAGCCCCGACCCCGGCTGGGCGCCTGCGTTCGTCTGCGCCGGCTGCGCCGGAGCCGCCTGAACGGCAGCCGTGGGATCATAGCCCGTCTGCTGCACCGCCCACGCATGGCACTCGGACTCGTCCTTCTGTTGCTGTCCGGCGCTCTGCCCATTCTGCGGGTAGACAAACTGTTGCGCCATGACGGAAAAGCCGCTCAGCAGCACAATTACGGCCGTAAAAAAACACATCACCCCTGACTTGCCTGACATATCGATATCCTCATTTTCACGGGTTGATTCTGAAATCCTTGAGGCGTCAGATGCCTGAAGACGAAAGAGATCTGGCCCTTTCCACAACATCCAGGCCGCCGACTTCAACTCCATCAAAAAATGTCACCTCCGGATTCCGGCAGGAGAATTCCAGAGCTTCGAGCACCATCATATAGGTGCTCGAGCGGAGGTGTTCGACAAAAGCTTCGCTAGACCGCCATTTCTCCAGATAGAAAATGGCGCCGTTCTCCCCGCTTTCGGTGGAGACGGCGACGTGCAGGCAGTCGGGAACGGGGGCGAGCAGCACCTTCACCGACTGGAACACGTCGATAATGCCCGAAGCATGGCCTTGAGCCGGATAGATTTTCATGAGGGAGATGATCATGATCACCACGAATTACAAAATCCGCACCAATAAGAAGAACGACCCCGTGAACTCGCAAACCTTTTGAAGATCAGCATGTTCGTGAAGATTCGGCGTTTCTGATCATGATGCCGCCTTCAGATTTCGAGGCGACATCTCGTCTTCAGTGCGAAATATCGCTCCGAAATCGAAATGACTCCTGCTCGATACCGGGGTATGTACGGAGTTCACGAAAAGCTCATTCCGCTGGAAAAAGCGCAGGATCAACAATACAATAGCTTAAAATAAATAATGAAAATTACGGACAACTGACGAACCGAGGCCTTGCCGTCGCGCGGAATTTCTGGAATCTGTCTTTAGCTTCGAGCTCCATTAAATCATCAGGATTACCAATGGACAACATACTCCATCTACAAAAACTGACGTCCTTGATATCGGCCACCATGGTCAAGGCTTCACCGGAGAGCCTTGACGCCGAGATCAATCGCGGCCTCGATGCCATGCTCTCATTTCTGGCGATCGCACGCATCGGCCTGCTTACGGTCGATGAAAAGTCTCAGCTGATCACTGTCGACTACGCGAGCTACGCGGACGGGGTTCCCCATGTTTCGAAGCAGATCAACCTGGCGGCCTTGTTCCCGTGGACCTACGACCTGGTCGTTTTGAGAGGGCAAACCATGAGCATGGCCGGCATGGGCGACCTGCCGCCCGAAGCCGAGGAAGACCGGCGTGCGCACACGTTTCTCGGCAACAAATCCGCCCTGGTCATCCCGCTTTTCATCGGCTCCAGGGTGCACCACCTCCTGTGCCTGGACGCCCGCGAGCAGGAACGCGACTGGCCCGAGGAAGTCATCTCCCAGACACGGCTGCTTGGAGAAATTTTCGTGAGCGCCCTGCAAAGGCGAGAGGTGGAAAGCAACCTGAGGCGCACCAAGGAGCGGCTCGATATCGCGGCGCTGTCTGCGGATATCGGCTTGTGGGAAATCAAACTGGACACCGGCGAGCTGTGGGCCACTGCCAGGGCCAAGGGGCATTTCGGATTCGAACCGGAAACGGAACTGACCTTGTCACGGTTGATGGAGGTGATTCACCCCGATGACCGGGACATGGTCAACGCCAAGGTGGAGGAGGCGCGCCACACCCGCGAAGAGCTCGTGGTGGAGTATCGCATACGGAGTAGGGACGGATCCTTGCGCTGGAAGGCGTCGCGCGGTCGGAGCGTCTGGGATGACGCCGGGCATGCGGCCTTCCTCACGGGCGTTACCGTCGATGTCACAGGCCGCAAGGAGATGGAACTACAGCTTCAGGGGCAACTCCGGGAGATCGAGCGGCTCAAGCAGGAGTTGGAGCGGGAAAATCAGTATTTGCGCCTGGAGGTGGCAACGGCCGAGGGACAAGGGGAGCTTCTGGGCTCCAGCGAAACCATGCGCGCTCTCGTGATGCAGATCAGGATGGTCGCACAGACAGGGAGCACGGTGCTTTTGCAGGGGGAAACCGGTACAGGGAAAAGCCTGGTCGCGCACACCATCCATCGCTTGAGCAACCGGAGCGCGAAGACCATGATCAAGGTCAATTGCGCCGCCCTGCCCGGGACTCTGGTGGAAAGCGAACTCTTCGGCCGCGAGAAGGGCGCCTACACCGGGGCGCTGAGCCGTCAGCCGGGCCGTTTCGAACTGGCGAACGGCTCCACTCTTTTCCTCGACGAAATTGCTGAAGTTTCGCTCGAAACCCAGGCCAAACTGCTACGCGTGCTCCAGGACGGCGAGTTCGAACGCCTGGGAAGTTCCAAGACCATCAAGGTCGATGTGCGGATTATCGCGGCCAGCAACAGGGATCTGGCCAAGGAAGTCGAAGCGGGACGTTTTCGCAGCGATCTCTACTATCGTCTGAATATTTTTCCCATTCTGGTGCCGCCCCTGCGGGAACATCCCGAGGACATCCCGCAACTGGTCATGGAATTCATCAGGGAATTCGGCGAGAGCATGGGCAAGCGCATCCGGCGCGTTTCCCACAAGGATATGGAAACTCTGAAAAGCTACCCCTGGCCTGGGAACATACGTGAATTGCGGAACGTGATCGAACATTCCATGATCATCAGTCCCGGCGACACCCTGGTCTTGAAGCGTTTGAGCCCCAATCCGGAACCCCAGGATACGCACACGTCCCTGGAGGACGTCGAGCGCAGGCATATCCAGGCCGTTCTCAAGGCGACAGGCGGCAGGGTCAAGGGCCCAGGAGGAGCGGCCCAATGTTTGAAAATCAACCCCTCGACGCTCTATTCCCGCATCCGCAAACTTGGTATCGGCTTAAAGCAATAGGAAGAATAATCCAGATATTCTTTCAACCCTCTTCGGGTACTCCCCCTTGGCGGGGGGAGAATCAGATTGGGTTTGCCGCGTCACGTCCTCTTCCAAGCCGGACGCATGCGTCACTCGCCTACTCCTACTTGGCGGAAGCGGCGGGCGCGATCAGCTTTGCGGCGCCACTCTCCCCGGCGGCGGTCATTTCCCGCAGCACATCCGCGATGGGAGTGCCGTTGGCGTTCACGGCCTGTGGATTGATACGCACCAGTTCTTGCCAGGCCCGGATCGCTCCGTCCTTGTCACCGAGATCGTAAAGCAGGACAACTCCGGTGTTCATGCGCGCCGTTTCGTGCCGGGGATTCACGGCGATGGCTTTGGCGAAGGCGTCCAGGGCCTTTTGGAATTCTCCCAGCGAGCGGTGCATGACGCCCATGTCGGTCAACACATTGGGGTTTTCAGGATTGAGTTCAAGGGCCCGGCTGTAGGCCTCGATGGATTGAACGGGCTGGTGCGTGTCAAAATACAGATTGCCCAGGGTGATCCAGGAGTTCACGTCCTGCGGGTTCATCGCCACCCGTTCGGAATAGGTCTTGATCTTGGCGTCCAGACCGGTGTCCTGGGCCTGAACTGGAGCGGAGTTTCGACCCGTGCCGGAATGAAAGGCGGTGCTGAAGGCAATGCCGATGAGCGCCCCTGTCAGGAGTATCACGACCCCATACGCCAATGGATTGCCTTTTTTAGGGGGGCTGGATTTCTGTTTTCTCGATGTCTTCGCCATACATTCTCCTTTCGTGTTTTGCTCCGACCGGAGCGTTGACGACACGGTCGGACCGAAGCGATAGCAAGCCTCGGGCCAGCAAGAAGGCACGACTACATCAGGGATCAGGAGGGGCAAAGACCGCAGCCGACATAAAAATTGCACACGCGCTGCACAAGACAAAACCATTGCTGCACATGTCCGCATGCTAAAAGCCCCGGCATGTCCTGCGGCACGCGGTCGCAGACATCGTTGTCGGCCTCGGCTATGAACGGTCGCACTGTTTCGAGAGCGCGTCATCAATGGCGCGGGTCAGCTCTTTCATTCCCACCGGCTTGGGCACGTATCCGTCCATGCCTGCCGCCAGGAAGAGTTCCTTTTCCCCGTCCATGGCAAAGGCGGTCAGGGCGATGATGGGCACGGCCGCCTTCTCACCGAGACCGGAATCGCCGCGGATGACGCGGGTCGCCTCGACACCGTCCATGCCGGGCATCTGGATGTCCATGAGCACCAGGCCGAAGTCCTGGTCCCGAAGCATGGAGACGGCCTCGAGCCCGGTGCGGGCGACGCCGACCTCGTACCCGGCCCGCATGAGCAGGGCGCGCGTGGCGAAAATCGAGACTTCGTCGTCCTCGGCCAAAAGGATGCGCACCGGACGCGAAGGCGCGGGAGCGTCGCCGACCGTTTCAGGAGCGGGCGTGGCTTCGGACGCACTTGTGAAAGTCAGGCTGAAGGAAAACGTCGTGCCGTGTCCCGGCTCGCTTTCCACGGCCATGTTTCCGCCCATGAGGGCGATCAGCCGCTTGGTGATGGCCAGCCCCAGGCCGGCGCCCTGATGGTCGCGGGTGTACCCGCTGGTGACCTGGCTGAAGGGCTGGAACAGGGTGCCGAGAGCCTGGTCGCCGATACCCCGCCCGGAGTCCGAAACCGAGAAGAAGATCCGCGGACCGCCGCTCTCCCTGGATGGCAAGGGATGGGCTTCCACGCAGACGAATCCCTCGGTCGTGAACTTGAAGGCGTTGCCGATCAGGTTCATGAGCACCTGCTGGACGCGGACCGCGTCCCCGGCCACGAATTCCGGAAGATCGGGATCGAAATGATGCCTGAACTCAAGCCCGGCCTGCACGGCGATGGGCTTGAAAAGATCGACGCTCTGTTCGAGCGCGTCCCGCAGATTGAACGGCTCGATGCGCATCTGCATCTTGCCCGCCTCCACCCGCGACAGATCGAGGATGTCCGACAGCAGCCGAGTCAGCCGAGTCGTGGCCTGCAGAGCCAGGGCGCAGGTCCTGCGCTGCTCTTCTCCCACCACCCCGGCCTCCAGCAGCTGCAACATGCCCATGATGCCGTTCAAGGGCGTGCGGATCTCGTGACTCATGTTGGCCAGGAACTCCGATTTGGCCAGGCTGGCGGCTTCGGCGGCCTCCTTGGCCTTGACCAGTTCGTTCTCCATGCGTTTGCGCTGGTCGATGTCCACATGGGTGCCGACCATGCGTAGCGGCCGTCCGCTTTCGTCCCATTCGACGACCTTGCCGCGGCTCATGATCCACTGCCAATCCCCGTCCTTGTTGCGGAGCCGGAATTCGAGGGCAAAGGGCTCGCCGCGTTCGATGTGATCCAGTTCGATGCGTTTGGACTCCTCGAGGTCGTCGGGGTGCAGGAGTTTTTCCCAGCCGGTGATGCTCGGTTCGATATCACCCGGCTCATACCCGAGCATGTCCAGGTAACGCGAGCTGTAGTAGACATCGCCCGTGGCGAAATTCCAGTCCCACAGGCCGTCGCTGGAGGCGTCCAGGGCAAGGGCAAGGCGCTCCTCGCTCAGGCGCAGTGCCTCCTCGGAGCGTTTGCGCTCGGTTATGTCGATGCCGATGCCGGTGAAGTAGATGCGGCCTTCAAGTTCCAGACGCACGGCGGTCAAGAAGAAGGGGATGCGTCGCCCGTCCTTGGTCTGAAGCTCCGCCTCCTCGGTGCCGATGCCGTCTTCGAGCACCCGCTCGATGGCCATTGCGATCTTCTGCTGGGTGGAGGGGTCGTCCCGGTACCAATCCATGAGCTGCATGGCGCCAAGCTCCTGGTCCGAGTAGCCCGTCAGTTCGCAGTGCATCCGGTTCCAGCGCACCAACCGCCCGTTTTGCTCGTACAGATAGAGCAGGCCGGGAACGCTGTCGATGATCGCCTTGCTCAGGACGCGTTCGCGCTCCAGCTGCGCCTCAATGTTCCTGCGCTCTGTTATGTCCAGGTTGATGCCCAGGATGCCGGCCACCTCGCCCTGCATGACGATGGGCGCGCCCATGGAGTGGAAGATGCGCCGCCGCCCGTCGGCCAGGACCAGCTCCTCTTCCTGCTCCAGGGTTTCCCCGGCATAGAGACGGTCGTGCTTGGCCTTCCATTTCTCGGCGTTGTGGGGATGCCCGGGCTGGGCGTCGACGTTCGCTGCGCAGAAATCTCCCCAGTGCTCCTTGCTCAACCGGCTCTGGATGATGCCGCGCCCTTCCATGTCCCGCGCCCAGAAGTCCACGGGCAGGTTCTCAAGCATGGAGGAAAGCATGGCTTCGCGCTGCGCGAGCTGGGTCCGAGCCTCCTTTTCAGCGGTGATGTCGGTGTCGTTGCCTCGATAACCCAAAAGATTCCCTGCCTCGTCAAGCAAGGGGAAACCGTTGGTGGCGAGCCAAATCTCGCGCCCATCCCGGGTGCGGGCCCGGTTTTCGAAATTCGTGAAATTCCCTCTGAGGCCGAAAACCTTGAAGGCGGCTGATTTGAAAGCCTCGCGGCCTTCCTCCGGATGCAGGTCGTAAAAGCTCATGCGCCCGACGAGCTCTGCGGGAGAGTACCCCAGAACGGAAGACGACGCATTGGAGACATAGGTGAAGAGGCCGCCGGCATCCACTTCCCAGGTCACGGTGCGGCTGTGCTCGGCGAGTTGCTCGAATCTGTCCTCGCTCTCCCGCAAGGAGCGTTTGTAATTGAGGAAATACCTGTGGCTCGCCCCCAGCCCGGTCAGCCCCAGCAGGCCGATGGCCAGATGCGCGACGACAAGGCGCAGGCGTTGCTGGCCGACGAGGGCAAGGTAGGTCCGCAAGGGCACGGAAACGCTGATGCCGCCGATGACGTCCCCTTGCGCGTAGCCTTGGGCGGCGTGACATTTGAGACAGGGCTCTTCGGCCAAGAGCGGGCGCATCAGACGGAAATACGGCTGTCCGTCGAAAGTCTGGCGCGTGGTCTCTCTGAGGCTGCCCGTGGCGAAGGATCGCAGGGCCCGGGCCTCCCATTCGTCGGGCGCGTTCTCGGGACGCAAGGGCTCAAGGCTTGTGATGTGCCCGCGCAGACCGTACTTTTCCTTGCCCAGCTCATGCACCTGTCGCGTCATGTAGGCCGGGTTGACCAGGGTCAGCTTTACTCCGTCGGTGGTTTCGACATCCCGTTGCGGAACATGCTTGAGATAGGGATTGGGAGGTGTGTCCTCCGAAGGCGACACATACACCCCGCCCTGCATGGCGGCCCACAACCTGTAGGTCACGTCCTTGTGGAACGCGGCATTGGCCTCGGATTCGGCCAGGCCCATCAACGACCGTTCGAGGTGTTGCCAGTTCCATCCGAGGGAAAGGGCCAGCAGTATGATCCAGAATACCGCCGCCTGAATTGTCGATCGCAAACTTGTCATGCGTTGCTCGAACTGAAGTGAACCGGAACCTGCCGGGATACGACCAGGGCTGTGTATAGCATTTTGTAGTGGATGTGTCCGGAAGTGTAAAGGCTGCCCCCGCTGCGCACGGGCCGGTGTCTTGTCGAAACTGCGGCGCCCACGTCCGCCAACATCTCGAAGTTACCCCCAACGCGACACAACGGAAAAAAGGAATTCACAAAAGAGAGATCGGGACGGGAATTTTGGAAGGCCAGGAAGAAGACCCATTTCATTGCCAAAAATACTGCATGTCACTGGACTGACTTTAAAATCCAACGTTCAATTTTGCAGACAGGCTGCGATTGGATAATTCAAGAGTCAAGATCTGAAATGATGTCCGGAGTGACCTCACATTTTTGACGCTGAAGAGGATGCTATTCCTGTGAGAAAGTCAAAGCGAGAATGATTTCATTCAAAAGCCCCCCCTGGTTTTGGATTCAATCACCAGATTCGTCACATGGAGGCATGAAACGCTTTTGTTTCACTGTATCTTCTTTCACAAGCCACGCAGAGCAAGGCGAGAAGCAAAAGAATAAGACCAAGTACAACCACAATGGAACGCGTTCCCAGCCATTGAATGAAAAAGAATGAAACGGCGATGGCTCCGGAAATGCTTCCCAATGTCGAAACTGCATAAACAAGACCAGCGGTTCGGCCTATTTCTGCCATTCCTGTGGCGCTCAATTTGATCACAAAAGGAGACACCATCCCCATGAGCACCGACGGCACCAAGAAGAACAGCGTACTGATCAGGAGCACGGAAAACCGAAATTCAAGACCCAGTTCCGCGATGTACCTGCCGACCGGCAGATAGACCAGCGGAAGGATCAGAATGCAAACCGCGGCAGACGCCAGGATCTTGGCCAGTACCACCAGACTCGGACGTCTGTCGGCCTGGACGCCCCCGATCCAGTAGCCGATGCTGAGGGCCAGCAGAAAGACGCTGATCAAGCTTCCCCAGACATAAACAGAATTGCCGAAATAAGGGGCCAGTATCCGACTGGCGACAATTTCCAGCCCAAGCAGTACACCACCGGACAGAAAGGCCACGCTGTAGACAAGAATATTGAGAGTACGTCGCATGCTATTTTCCATCCTTCAAAAGATTTACCGGAGCATGATCATCGGTCAATATCTTCGCATCGCCCGGCCAGGTCGGGTTCGGCTCGAAATGATTCGCGAACATGCCCTGCAAATCAAGGCGCTCCGGCTTGCGTGTGGCATCCAATTCCGCAAGCCTGGCGCGCACCGCCTCGGATGAGGGCAGACCGCCGGGCGCGGCCACGACAATTCGATTCGTCGACAATTTGCCGATATAATGATGAAATCCTCCGAACACCGCATGATATGTTGCCGATTCACGATCGGAAAGGGCCTGATTGATCCAGGTGTTCGAACAGACTACGCCGCCCTTTGAGAGCCGCGCACGGACAATCTCCAGAAATTCGCGCGTAGTCAGATGAAAAGGAATATAGCCGCCGTGATAGGCGTCCAAAAAAATCATATCGAACCGCTCTGTCGTGCTCCGCAGCCAGCGACGGGCATCCTCCACCACAAGCTTCATATTTGCGTCTTCAACATAACCGAAATACTGCCTGGCCATGTCCACGACCACAGGGTCGAATTCAACATTCGTGATTTGGGCATCGGGATAGATCATCCTGAGGGTTCGCGTGACCGTTCCGCCGCCAAGTCCCACCACGAGAATTTTTTTCGGCGCATCCACATAGCCGCAGACCAGCATCATCATTGCCGTGTACTCGTAAACGTGTCTGTATGGATCATTCAAATCCATGGCACTCGACCTGTCCAACAGCGACCCTGCATGCATTCTGCGTATTCCATTCGCCTCGGAAACAAAAACAGTCTGATACGGCGATTCCTGCTCATGAATAATATCGGCGGACGTCGGCAACAGATACATGGCAACAATTGACGACAAAACGAATATTGCGACAATAAACACCAACAACCGCTTTAAACATATCTTCATATCACACCATATCAAAGTTGTTCGCATGGCCGCCCGCGCCATTTCATGCGGACGCCCTCCTCATCCCGGACGGCCAGTGTTCAGGGCGTGCCGCAGAATTTCACCGCACTTCCCTTCAAGCAACGCCTGCACATTTCGGGAACAATGCGACTATTCCCATGTTTTCCGTGAGCAGGCAACCGAATCGAGCGCGCCCATCTGCCCGCGCAACCCATTCTCAACCCGCCATGCCGCTTTGTCGTCCTTGCGGCATCCCTTTTGCTGGTCCATGATATTTCCCTGCAATTTTTTCTCTTGGAGGTAGCCGCATGACTTCGACGGAGAACCGCATTTCATTGCACGACGCGCAACCGCTCGACATGAGTAAGATCAAACCAATGGCTGTTTGGGAACAGCACGGTGAACAGTTCGAAAATTACGTCAAGGCTGCGGAAACAGTGCTGGAGTCACGCCATTCCGTGCATCCGGACACATCCAGGAATCCGGCCTACGCAACCTATGCCACGGTTCAGGTTGGGGGCAAGGTGGTGGCCGAGATCGACAATCACGGCTGGGTAACCACCTCCAACGCGACGGGCGCCATGCTTGGAAACCTGCCGAACTCCGCCCAGGGAGTGATCTCAGGCCCGAACCTGGCCAAGGCCAGAGCGGAATATCTTGCCGACCTGCTCGGCGGCGAGGTGGTCATGTCCTCCACTGCGCTGACCCAAACCGCATTTGCAAACACGCCCCAGCCCAGGATCGAGCTGGACACAAAAGCCATGCTGGCCGACCCGCTGTACCAGAACCTGCAACGCCTGAAGCAGGCCAGAGCGAAATACCTCGAAGGGCTTGCACCAAAGTCCGATCTCGGAATGATGGCCTAGACACGCACCATTCTTCTTGAGAACCGAGTCAGAGATTTTCGCCACCAAAGTTGGACAGCGCATATTCTGTCAGCAAGTTCAGCTCTTGCAAAAAAGCATGCATGCGGCTATTGATGTATTTTGATTTTTCCCTGCGCAGAAACACAACATCTCCGCATTACGCAAAAAAACACCAGTAACGCATTCAATTATCAGATTTATCAGAAACAATAATATGAATTCCGCCAACCTTTCCGCAATCATCTCAGAAAAAAACGATTTTCGTCCACCACGATAATCGCGACGCCGCCCATCAGTGCAAAACTCAAGACACGGCGTTCCACGGAACGCCTTTTTTATTTCCTATCAAGCCTAAAATCATTGTTAGACATAAAATTGGGGTCATTACGATGCTGAATCAAACATTTTCTGAGCGGGATGCCGTTCAAAACAATTCCATCGATTGTCTGGAAATAATCATGCATCTCAAGGAAGGCATCGCCGTTCTGCGGGAAGGCTGTTTCGAATATGCCAACCCTGCGTTCATGAGCATCACCGGATGCCGGCGGGACATGCTCATGGGCAGGGCTCTGCCGGAACTGTTTCCCGCCGGGGAACGCGACGCGATCCTGCGCAGCCACGACGCGGTGCGCGCGACAGGCCAGGCCTCGACGCCCCATGAATTCTGGATCGAAACGGACCGGGGCGAACTGCGCATCGAGATGACCATGACCCTGCTGCGCTCCGGAGAGCCTGCTCCGGTGCTGGTCACGGTGGTCGATGTCACCCCGAAACGCAGGCGCATGGACGAAATCAGAAAACTGAGCGATCGGCTGCAAAGCATTCTGCATTCCATGCACGATGTGGTCGTCTCGCTTTCCGCCGAGGACGCCACAGTCTTGTCCATCAATCCGGCGGCCGAACTTCTGTACGGAATCCCCATGCGGAACTTGACCACGGCGTCCGAAAGCGACCTCATCGCCCTGGCCCACCCCGAGGATCAAGGCAAAGTCAGGGATTTTTACCATTCCATCGTGTCCAAGGAATTCGATGAGCTTGAATACAGGATCGTGCGCAGCGACGGGACGGTCCGGTGGGTGCGCGACGAAGGGTATGTGGTTTTCTGCGCGGCGCGGGGCATGCAACGCATCGACCACATGATCCGCGACATCACAGAGGAAAAACAGGCCATTTTGGACCTGTACAGAAGCGAAAAACGGTACAAGGATTTTTTCCACAAGACCAAGGACATGGCGTTCAGCGTGTCGCCGGAGGGTGTGTTCCTGGACATCAACGACGCGGGCATCAAACTGCTCGGCCTGCCCTGCCGAAAGGCGGCCCTGCGCAGCAACGTGTACGACTTTGTCGAACTCCCCGCGGCCTTGGACGAGATGCTGCGCGAACTCAACGACAGGGGGCACGTCTCCAACCGGTCCGTGACCCTGAGACCGACGTCGGAGATTCCTATCGAGGTGGACATCACCGCGCGGGCCAAGAAAAACGAATCCGGGGCCGTGCTCTATTACGAGGGAATCGCCTCGAACATCACGCAGGCCATGGAGAACCAGAGGAACCGTGTGCTGCGCAATACGGCCGCGGGCATGTGCCACTACCTGAACTCGCACCTGATGCACATTTCAAGCGCCCTGGACGGCATGGAGGAAGAGCTTTCGGAAATGGACGAACGGTTCATCACCTCGGCGCGGTCGGAGGAAAAGGACGAGATCTGGGGCTCCGGTCGCGATGCCTTGAGCGGATACATCCGGGACGTGAATCTGGGATACAGGAAAATCAGCAAAATCACGCGGGCCTTCAATTCCGCGTTCCTGACCTACCGGGAAGAATCGTACCTGGACAAGACGATCCTCGACATCTTCGGCGCGTGCCACCCGGAGGGTTCCGACTGAGACTCACGGCGCGCCCCTCTGAGCCTACGTTCTGACAACGGACCGGAGTTCGTGTCGAAGGCGTTACTCAAATGGGCGGCTCGCGAGTCTCTGGATCTGGCGCTGATTGAGCCTGGGAAGCCATGGCAGAACGGTTTGAACGAGAGTTTTAAGGGCAAATTTCGCGACGAATGTCTGTCGATGGAATGGTTCCGGTGTCGGCCCGAGGCGCGGGTCGTGATCGAGGAATGGAGGCTGCACTACAACTCCGTTCGCCCGCATTCAAGCCTGAACAACATGACGCCCGAACACTTCTGTCGGCAGCACCACGAAGTTTTTTCGAGTAGCTAACAAAGAATACAATATATTTTTTGAATAGTTATTGGCGCCAGGATTCCAAGCCAATGAGTTCGTCAGGCATGTTTACAGCCTCGCCTCTGATGCTGACGGAAGCAGTGCTTTCCGATGCATCTTTCAGTCATCGCTGCAAGCATATTGATGTCATGTCTCAGAGGTCGGATGCGGAATGAAAAAAAACTGGGGATGCTCACACATCCCCGGCTCCTTCGCGATTATCAGGCGAAAATATCCTGAGGCACATAGGGATGCGTGCCTTCGATGACGCGGATGCCGGCCTTGGCCGTGATTTTCTTGATGATCTCTTCCTTGTGCGGACACTGCTCGGCAATGCAGGGCGCGATGTGGATCACGGTGGGCTTCTCGTTCATAGGCGCGTTCCAAAGCTTGACCTGCATCAGCCTAGTCACGATGGCCGGGGCCGGACAGCCGCCGCAGCCCACCATGCCGACGATCTCCGCGTCGGTGTCCTCGTAGATCTCGAAAATTCCCTGCCTTCTGTTGAAGGCCACCAGGCAGCGCGAACAGCCTATGCACACGTCGTCCATGGTGTTCTTGCACCCCACGATCAGAATCTTCTCCACACTGCACCTCCTTGACAAAGCAAAATTTCGGGTTGTTGCGAAACGTTCTGCAATTAGGCCCATTGCGCCGCGATGGCAAGCGGGCGTGCCGCATTTTGGGGCCCGCTCGACATGCGCGTAGAGGAAACCTCACACCCCGGGCATGAAGTGCTTCCAAAGCGTTAGCCCACCCCTAGCACCGCTGCGCCGGACCCCGCAGCGGTTCGGGCAGGAACCGCCGCAAGCGCAGGGCAATGACGCTCTCATGACGTTGCCAGACGATGCCAAGCCAGATCACCCCCAGGCCGATCAGGGTCAGCACGAAGGGAAAAACCACGCTGTCCTTGAACACGTTCCAGGAAAGATAGCCCAGATATCCCGCGGCACCCAGCCCGCCGTAAACGGCAAAAACCCTGCGGCACAGGGCCGCGCCGCAGAAGATGAGGAGCAGGTTCACGCAGAAGTAGAGAAACTTGTTCAACTCGCTGTCCGAACGCATCAGGGACAGGCCGCCCCAAAACGCCGTGACCCCGAATATGTAGAGCCAGAACGAGAAATCCCTTTCGCCTTTGGCGCGGATGTCGATCCACAGGGCAATGAGGGTGATGACCACTCCGGACCACAGGGAAACCAGCTTGCGCAGCTCCCACGTCACGTCCGCCTGACCGAAGATGAAGGGGGCCAGGTCCATGCTCATGTACCATAGCGTCACGGCCACGGGCATGACCAGAAACGGCAGCCGGTAGCGCAGGAGCATGATCGCTCCGGAGGCCAGGGTGGCCAGTTCCATGAAGATCCAGCGCCAGTCGACATGGACGTGGTAGTCGCGATAAATCCGCCCATCGGCCCACCAGCCCATGGCGACCTGGAATCCGTAGACGGCCAACGGAGTCAGGGCCACGACAAAGGCGGCGGTGATCCCCGCCGGGACGGACAGACGACGCTTGCGCAAAAAATGTTCCGTCAGCGCGAGCCCGGCCAGGGCGTAGGCCACGGCAATGCCAAGCAGCCCCCATCCGCCGAACGACTCCCAACCCAGCGTCATGAACAGACTCATGGCGCCCATGGCCATGAGTCCGCCCAGATAGTAAAGGATATGCGTGAAACGAAATCCGGGCGTGTTCGAAGCCGAAGCCTCGAGAAAATCCCACAGTCTGTCGGCCTGTTCGGGGCTTAGAATCCCTTCTTCCATGGCCTGCCGCAGCGTGTTCCGACCTATGTCCATCGAGCCTCCTTGCTGTGTGAGGCAGCTTCGCCTGCCATTCCCGCTACCCGGCGCCTACGCCGGATCACGCCGCTCTGGCAACATGCAGGCGCACATTCGCGCCCCGGCCCAAGAGCCGGTTCAAAGACAATGACGCCGCCCGCGCATTCCCTTTCCGGGAACGGCAAACGCTCATCCCAAGCGCCTGACCGGGCGTTTGGACATGTGAAACGTCTCTTCTTTTTTTGGGAAAAACAAAATCCTCTTGACGGCCCTTGTGAAGCATGGCACGAATTGGTTGACTAACCAACTTATTCTTTCATTCGGAGAAAATACATATGAATCTGCCAGGCCTCAAAACATTTCTGGTTCCCGTGAACGACAGCGAAGCCTCCCGCCGCGCCAAGCGCTACGCCATCGCGCTGGCCAAGCAGTGCGGAGCCAAAGTCATCCTCTTTCATGCCCACGGCTTGATCAGCGGTCGCATCAGCCCCGACGGACGCGAAAAGATCATCCGCAAGAATCTGGAAGAGATGGGCAAGATTTTCGCCATCTTCGTGGAGGGATGCCGGGAAGCGGGGATCGAATTCGAAATCGCGGTGGAACAGGGCGCGCCGGCCGACGCCATCATCAAGGCCTCCCAGGATCATGGCTGCGACATGATCATCATGGGCGCCAAGGGGCATGTCGCGACCCGCAAGATTCTCGGATCGCTGACGGAGACGGTCAGCAAGCAGAGTCCGGTGCCCGTGGTCGTCGTGGGAGAGGAGTGCGAATGCTCCAACTCCTGCGGAACGGCCTGCCGGAACAAGTGGCGCTTCGCCCCTTCCCCTGATCTGCAGCACGCCTGCTGAGCAAGGGACGGAAAACTCCAAAAGCCACGCAGGGAGACCGGCGTGGCTTTTTCATGTTCAAAACCCGGCGATGTAGGCGGACAGCGCCTCAATTTCGGCGTCGGACAGCGGTTTGACCACTCGTTCCATCATGGCTTTCTTCTTCCCTCCGTAGGACTGGGCCTTGTAGCCAAGCAGCGCCGCCTTCACCTCCTCCGTCGGCATCCCTTTCAACGCCCTGCTCATGGCCGCGTTGGAACCATCCGCGCCATGGCAGCTTTTGCACGATTTCGCGTAGCGCTCCGCAGCGCCGCCGGAAGCAACGGCCACCGAGGCGAAAAAAAGAATGGCCGCAAGGCATGACATTGCATGTTTCATCACGTCCTCCCCACGCTGGGCATGTGTTTAGTTTGAAGAGCAAAGCTCGGCGCGCCGCGTACCATCGGCCAGGAAGATCCCGATTTCGGAAGCCTGGTCGGCGCTCAGCAGATCGGTCTTGTATTCGACCATGCGCAGCACCGTCTCGTTCCACCAGGACGCGTCGTCCACCGTCACGTCGCAGGTTTTGTCCATTCCGTGGCAGCCCTGGCAGCGCTGGACGATCAACTCCCCGGTATCACCCGCCCCGGCGAAGGAAACCAGGAAAAACATGAACGAAACGAAAGCAAGGGCCGCGCATCGAGCAGCCAAACCAAACGACTTGAAATCCTGAAGCATGAAATCCTCCTCCAAGAGCATTCGTTGCCCAAACAGTGAAATCCGGCTTCAACGCAAGGCTCCAACCGATCGGTCGTAAAAAAAAGCGGAACGGTTGCGCGAACCGCAGCGCCAAAGTTCACATGTATAGTGCAAAGGTAACCCCGATCCGAGAAAAAGGCCAGTACGCAACGCGTGTTCGGGCCAGGCAAGAGAAAAACCAGAAGAATCTTGCTTTTCCAGACATCATCCGACAAAAACGGATTCACCACCTTTCGGAGCACTCAATGGCCAACATTCTCATAATCGACGACGACCAGGACTTTTCCCGCGCCTTCCAGCGCATCATCGAACGCATGGGACACTCCTGCCAGGTCGCCAGGAGCATCACGGAAGCATTCTCACTGCTCCAAGGCACCCCCTGCGATCTCATCTTTCTTGACGTCAACCTTCCCGACGGCAACGGATTGGCGCACATCAAGCAGTTCCAGACTTTTCCCTCCCTGCCGGAGGTCGTCATCCTGACCGGCGACGGGGACTCCGACGGGGCTGCACTGGCCATCGCCAACGGCGCCTGGGACTATGTCGGCAAGCCCATCTCCCTGAACAACATCACCCTCATCCTGCAACGCACCATCGCCTACCGGGCCTCGAAGGAGCAAAGCCGGGGGCCGCGCAAGGTCAAGCGCAGCGCCATCATCGGCGAAAGCCCGGCCATCATGGGCTGCCTTGAAGTCATGGGCAAGGCCGCGGGCAGCAAGGCCAACGTCATCATCACCGGCGAGACGGGCACCGGCAAGGAGCTGTTCGCGCGCGGCATTCACGAGAACAGCGACACTCCCGGCAAGCTGGTGGTCATCGACTGCACGAACCTGTCCACCCACCTGGCCGAAAGCACCCTCTTCGGCCACACCAAGGGCTCCTTCACCAGCGCTCACGAAGCCAGGGACGGCCTGTTCAAGCTCGCCCACAACGGCACGGTGTTTCTGGATGAAATCGGCGAACTGAGCCTTGATCTGCAAAAATCCCTGCTGCGGGTGCTGCAGGAACACAAGTTTCGCCCCATCGGCTCGGAAAAGGAGGTCAGCAGCAATTTCCGGGTCATCGCCGCCACCAACCGCGATCTGCGGCACATGGTCGAACAGGGGCTCTTCCGCAACGACCTGTACTATCGTTTAAACGGCCACCAGATAGAAATCCCCCCGCTTCGCGCCCGCAAGGAGGACATCATTTTGCTGGCCGAATACTACACGGAAAAAATCTGCCGGGAAGGCAACGTCGCGGCCAAAACGCTCACCCCGGAATTGCTGAACGCCCTCCATGCCTATCACTGGCCTGGCAACGTGCGCGAATTCGTCAACACCATGGCCGTGTGCATCGACAACTGTCTGGACGAGCCTTCCCTGTACAGCCACCACCTGCCGGTGGACGTGCGCATCAGCATCGCCAAGAACGCGTTCCGCCATGATCCGAGCAAGGAGCAGCCGAGCCTGCTCGCGCCCGTACCGTCTCATGCCGCCATTCCCCTGCCCTTCTCTCCCGGTGAAGAACTGCCTCCGCTGCGCGATGTGCGCGAAATCGTCGTCGGCCAGTTCGAAAGCGCCTACATGCGACAGCTGCTCGAACTCTGCGGCAAGGACGTGAAAACGGCCTGCGATCGCTCCGGCCTCTCCAGGGCGCGGCTTTACGAGCTGCTCAAGAAACATTCCATCCGGTTGAAATGACACAAGGCCGAGGGCACGCAAATGCGGGCCGCCGGCGCATCCGCTTCAATTTACGGCCAAATACCGGCTTGACGCGAAGCGCTCCTTAGATACACAAACACCCATTATCCAAACAGGGAGTTTGTCATGACCAGATTTTCCCGCCCTGCCTTGCTGACTTTTCTTTTTCTGGCCGCCTCCTTCCTCTCGGCAGAGGTCTGGATGCAGGCCGTTCGCCATACGTCCTTCTGCACTACCTCCGCCTGCGACGTGGTCGGGGAATACGTCCGTTTCGGGGAAGGCAACCTCATCAAGATGGGAGCCGCGTTTTTCTGGTTTTTGTGGGGACTGGTCTTTTTCGGCGGGCGTTACGACAAAAAATGGATCTGGGGGCTGGCCAGCCTGCTGCTCTTCGGAGCCCTGGCCTTCGACGGCGCGATCCTGGGTTTTCAGTTCATGGGCCTCAAGGAGAAATGCCTGCTCTGCGTCATCGTGGGCGCGACCCTTTTCGTGGCCCTGTGCCTTTTCGCCTGGACGCGCAGATCGCTTCTGACGGTCTTTCTTGGCGTGGCCGTATGGTGCGGCGGTTTCACCGCCAACGCCGTGCTGGACCTGAACGTCGTCCCGCCCGCCATCACCGACACCGCCTTCGGCACCTGGGAGACGGCCCCGGACAATGCTCCGCAGCACGTACTCTTTTTCAGCCTGCACTGCGACCACTGTTCCAAGATCCTGGCCAACCTGTCCATCAACGCCCAGACCCTGCCCGGCAAATGGCATCTGGCCAGCACGGACAACAAGGAGGACGATCTGTTCCGCCTGGCCACCGTGCAGAACTCCACGGCCAGCAAGGAAAACCTGTTCCTGGAGGTGCTGCGCGTGGAAAGCCTGGACACCATCGACCCAGTGCCGGTGTCCGAAGACCTGCGCCAGACCGTGCGCACGGCCAGAGCCTATTTCAAGATGAAGGGGTTCAAAGGGGTGCCGGTGCTGGTGGTCATGGAACGACCGGGCTGGGAGATGGTCTTGCGCGGGGAAGGAAACATCACCGAATACTTACGTATCCGGGGATTTTTGCAACGTGAGTTGCAGTTTCCAAGTCATGCGCCAAAGACCAACGGAAACGCGACAAAAGAGTAACGGACCAGGGCCTTGCTGGAAAACTCAACGATGTGGATCGCCACGTCGGAGCCCCTCGCGATGCCGGTCAAGCCGCTTCGCCACAGCATCCCCAATCCCGGACCCAAAGCACAAAAAACCTCGCCCGGATCGTTCCGGACGAGGTTTTTTGATGACCTTCAACAGGGCGATTCCGCCGCGATTTCGATGCCTATTCCTGCTCGCGCCGAATCCTGGCCCCCACCGCGCCAAGCTTGACTTCCATCTGCTCGTAGCCGCGATCGAGGTGGTAGATGCGGCGCACGTCCGTCCGCCCGGCGGCCGCGAGGCCCGCCAGAACCAGACAGGCGCTGGCGCGCAGGTCGGAAGCCATGACCGTGGCGCCTTTCAGGGTATCCACCCCGCGCACCATGGCGCTCTGGCCGGACAGGGTGATATGCGCGCCGAGGCGGGCCAGTTCCTGCACGTGCATGAAGCGGTTCTCGAAGATACCCTCGGTGATCACGCCCGCGCCACGACTGACGCACATGAGCGCCATGATCTGAGCCTGCATGTCCGTGGGAAAGCCCGGGTAGGGCCGGGTGGACAAATCGACGCAGTGCAGGGGTCCGTCCACGGTGGCCGTCAAGAGATCACGGTCGCCCTCGATGAACATGCCCATCTCGCGCAGCTTGGCGATGACCGAATCCAGGGCGTCCACCGGGCAGTCGCGCAGGGTCAGCTCGCCCTTGGTCATTCCGGCGGCGACCAGATAGGTCCCGGCCTCGATGCGGTCGGGCATGACCGAATAGGAGCAGCCGTGCAGGGATTCCACGCCCTGGATGCGCACGATGCTGGTGCCGTGGCCGGTGATGCGGGCCCCGCAGGCGTTCAGAAATTCCGCCAGGTCCTGGATCTCAGGCTCGCGGGCCGCGTTTTCCAGCACCGTCTCCCCTTCGGCCAGGGCGGCGGCCATGATCAGATGCTCGGTGCCGCCCACGGTGGGAAAATCGAGGTGGATATGGGCTCCCTGCAAGCGGTCGCAGTTGCCGATGATATCGCCGCTCTCCAGCTCGAAGACCGCGCCCATCTGCTCCAGCCCCTTGAGGTGCAGGTCCACGGGCCTGGCCCCGATGGCGCAGCCGCCGGGCATGGCCACCCGCGCCCGCCCGAGGCGGGCCAGGAGCGGCCCCAGGCACAGCACCGAGGCGCGCATGGTCCGCACCAGATCATACGGCGCTTCGGGCTTCAGATCGCACGAGTGCAGGAGCACGTCCCCGTCATTGTATTCGGCGCGGCAGCCGAGCAGTTCGAGCAGCTTGAGCGTGGTGGCGATGTCGCGCAGATTCGGCACATTGGTCAGGCGGACTTCGCCGTCGACCAGGATGGACGCGAGCAGGATGGGCAGGGCCGCGTTCTTGGAACCGCTGACCCGGATCTCTCCCTTCAGCGGCACGCCGCCTTCGATGACAAGTTTATCCATATTTCCTCAAATACCCCGGTCTGTTCCGGGATTTTATGTTTTCTTGGCGAACGCGGCGCGCACGGCTTCGGCCTCGCCGGGATATATGCCGCGATCCGACTCCGAAATAACGTCGCCGCGCCATCTGTTCGGACGCGGTTCGCTGCCTTCCTGCCCGGCCGGAACCGGGTTGGAGTCGATCATGATCGGATGGGCATGCACGTCGTAGTCCGGCACGGCATAGCTGAACTCGATGGGGATGTTGTTGGGATCGAAGGAATACAGGGAGATGATGAACCCATGGTCGACAAACTCCGAGGCCCAGAAGCCGTTGGCTTCCAGCAGGTCCTTCAAGCGCCCCAGTTCTTCGAGGCTCTCAACTCCAAACGACACGTGGTCGAAGGCCAGGGGTCCGCGCACCGGCGCGCCATGGTCTTTTTCGGCGATGGACTGAACGCCCGGCCACTCGAAAAAGGCGATCATGTCCTTGTCGGTGATCTCGAAGAAATAATGCCGGTAGCCCTGATGCCCAAGTCCCACGACCAGACGCATGCCCAGGAGGTCGCGCCAGAAATGAACCGTTCGGTCCATGTCCGCCGTGACCATGGCCAGGTGGTTGATGCCCGTGAATGCAGCCATGCGGCCTCCCCAAAAAAAAAGCAGAACCAGTTCTTATCCGGTTCTGCCTTAGTGTCAAATGGGGTGAGTGACGCGGCTTGAACGCGCGACATCCTGGGCCACAACCAGGTGCTCTGCCTACTGAGCTACACCCACCACAAAAATGCGGGAAAAAAAAGGGACAGACGAGCTGTCCCGTGTGGTCTAATGGGGTGAGTGACGCGGCTTGAACGCGCGACATCCTGGGCCACAACCAGGTGCTCTGCCTACTGAGCTACACCCACCATCCGACAGGGGAAACTCTCTACCCAAGCCCCCTGACCCGGTCAAGTAAAAATCTTGTTTCAAGCGCGGCCCTTGACAATGGGATCAGGCCTTTTATTTGGTGCCATCAAAATTTCCAAACCAGAAGGAGCATTTATGTCTCAGGCACAGCAGTTCGAATTCAAAACGGAAATCAAACAACTTCTCGATATCATTACCCATTCAATCTACACAAGCCGGGAAATATTTCTGAGGGAACTGGTCTCCAATGCCTCCGACGCGCTCGACAAGCTGCGTTTCGAACAATCACGCTCGACCGAGATCACAAATCCCGACCTCGACTTGCAGATATCCATCACCGCCGACGAGGAGAAGCGCCAACTCATCATCACCGATACAGGCATCGGGATGACGCTGGACGAGCTGGTCGAGAATATCGGCACCATCGCCCATTCCGGGTCCGCCGAATTCATCCGCCAGGCCATGGCCGATCAGGCCAATTCCTCGAACATCATCGGTCGCTTCGGCGTGGGCTTCTACTCGGTCTTCATGGTCGCCGACCAGGTCACCATCCGCACCCGTTCCTTCCGCCCCGAAGCCAAGGCCGTGGAATGGATCTCCGACGGGCTGGGCTCCTATACCGTGACCGAACTGGACGAGGACCTGCCGCGCGGTACGACCCTGACCGTGCATTTGAAGGAAGAAGGCAAGGAATTCGCGGAAAAGAACCGCATCACGTCCATCATCAAGAAGCACTCCAACTTCATTTCCTTCCCCATCCTGGTCCAGGGCGAAAAGGCCAACACCGTGCAGGCCCTGTGGCGCGAAAACAAGTTCTCCATCACCCCTGAGCAGTACACGGAATTCTACAAATTCCTGACCTACGACCACGAGGAACCCCTGGACACCCTGCACATGAGCGTGGACGCGCCGGTGCAGTTCTCGGCACTGGCCTTCGTGCCCCCGCGCAGCCAGGACACATTCGGCTTCGACCGCGAGAACTACGGCCTGGACCTCTACGTGCGCCGCGTGCTGATCCAGAGCAAGAACAAGGACCTCATCCCCGAATACCTGGGCTTCATGCGCGGCGTGGTCGACACCGAGGACCTGCCGCTGAACATCTCCCGCGAGACCTTGCAGGAAAACCTGCTCATCCGCAAAATCGCCACCACCCTGACCAAGCAGATCCTCTCGCACCTGAAAAAACTGGGCCAGGACAAGGACCGCTACACCAAATTCTGGAACGAGCACTCCAAGCGCTTCAAGCTCGGCTACGCGGACTTCGCCAACCAGGAGGCCTTCGGCGAGCTCTTGCGCTTCAACTCCTCCCGCCACGAGGACAAGGACGGCCTCATCTCCCTCGATGAATACATCGAGGCCGCCAAGGACGGGCAGAAGGAAATCTACTACATCTCCGGCCCCAGCCGCGAAGCCATCGAGCAGAACCCGCACCTGGAGATCTTCCGCGCCAAGGGCCTGGAAGTGCTCTACCTGTACGAACCCGTGGACGAATTCGTCATGGACAGCCTGCGCAAGTTCAAGGAGTTCGAGCTCAAGGCCACCGAAAACGCCGACATCACGAACATCGAAAAATACGCCGACAGCTCCGAAAAACAGGACAAGCCCGAGGAACTCTCCCAAGAACAGTCCAAGGACATGGACCGCTTCCTGAAACGCGTGCAGGAAATCCTGGGAGACCGCATCACCGAGGCCCGCATATCGAAGCGCCTGAGCCAGAGCCCGTCCTGCCTGGTCAGCCCGGACGGGTCCACGTCCCAGATGCACAAGATCATGCAACTGGTGACCAAGGACACCTCCATCCCCAAGAAAATCTTCGAGATCAACCAGGACCACAAGCTCGTGCGCAACCTGCTCGCCGTTTTCGGCAAAAACGAACAGGACGAATTCGTGGCCACCGTGGTCGAACAGCTCTACGAATCCGCCCTGCTCATGGACGGCTACCTGGCCGACCCGCACAAGATGGTCAACCGCCTGAACAAGCTCATGGAAGACTCCAGCGCCTGGTACAAGGAGCGGGAAGGGAAATAGAAGATGCCTCCGGCGGGCAGGGGACTCGTCCCCTGCACCCCATGCATGTTTTTTACGTTTATCAGCCGGCAATTCTGAATCGATTTGTTTGAGACAGAAAAGTCTCTCTGGGAAGCAAGCCTTTCCAGGGGGACTTTTCCATTTCGCGCGGCCCAAGGAGTCGGGCTGCGCCGCCCTCAATCTGATCTACCCGTCTTCTCAGTCTGCTCCTTCAAAATATACTCATCGCGCCCGATATGCGGCCATCAACTGAGCCTATAAAAACGAATCCTTACGCGGCATTGCCTGGGCATGCCGTTTCCTTCGTGCGGACGTTTCTCTTATCATAAAAAATTCCATTGACGGAATACAAACTCATGGCTAAAAGTGAATTTACAGCGTGGGAAGTTGAGTTCACTGAAGAGTTTGAAACGTGGTGGCGCACATTGACCGAGGAAGAGCAGATTTCCCTTGATGCGTCTGTCAGGCTTCTTGAAATTTTCGGCCCGGCCTTGGGTTTTCCGCACTCCTCCGGAATATCAGGTTCACGTCACGGACACATGCGTGAATTGCGAACACAACACAGGGGAAGGCCTATGCGCACTCTCTACGCTTTCGATCCTCGCAGGACAGCCATACTCCTCGTCGGAGGCGACAAGACCGGAAATGACCGCTGGTACGATGAGTTCGTATTGAGGGCGGATGCACTTTACGATGAACATCTCCGCCAACTCAAAGAAGAGGGACTACTCGATGACTAAAAAATTCTCGGCACTCAGGGCCGAGTTATCGCCGCAAGCCCGCAATAAATCAGCGGCGCTTGCGCGCAAGATGCTGAGCGAAATGCCGCTGCATGAATTACGGAAGGCCCGTGGCCTGTCGCAACTGGACCTTGCGCGGCTCTTGAACATCCAACAACCGGCCATTGCCAAACAGGAACGTCGAACGGACATGTATCTTTCCACGCTTCGCAACCACATCGAGGCACTTGGAGGGCAGCTGGAAATCCTGGCCAGATTCCCTGAAGGGGACGTACGCATCACCAATTTTACCTCCATCCCCGAAGCGGACGCCCAAAACGACGTCTCTTGATTAAAGAAGTCGCGGCGCGGCACAAAACGCCCAACCCGCCTCCGCCATCACCGCAGGCTCATCCTTCCTCGCCCTATTCCCCGCTCTGCACCTGCCACAGCCCCGCATAAACACCGCTCGCCGCAACCAGCTCATCATGGGTGCCCCGCTCCACGATCACCCCGTCCACGACCACCACGATCTCGTCGCAATGCCGCACCGTGGACAGGCGGTGCGCGATGGCCAACGTGATACGCTCGGCGCGCAGGTTTTTGAGATTGTTCTGAATGACCTCCTCCGTGCGCGTGTCCACGCTGGAAGTGGCTTCGTCCAGGATCAGGAATTCCGGGTCGCGCAGAATGGCCCGCGCCAGGGAGATGCGCTGCCGCTGTCCGCCGGAGAGTTTCATGCCCCGGTCCCCGACCAGGGTGTCATACCCTTGCGGCAAAGCGGCGATGAATTCCCCGGCTCCGGCCATGTCCGCCGCCCGCACGACATCCTCATCCGTGGCCGACGGCGAACCGAGGCGGATGTTTTCGGACACCGTGCCGTGAAACAGGTAGGCCTCCTGCGAGACATAGCCGATGCGTCCGCGCCAGGAGTCCAGGGTCACGGAGGACAGTTCTCGGCCATTGACCAGAATCTCCCCTTCCAAGGGGTCGTAATAACGCAGCATGAGCTTGGCCAGGGAGCTCTTGCCCGCCCCCGTCGGGCCAACCACGCCCAGCACCCGGCCGCGCTCCAGGCGCAGATTGATTCCGCACAAAACCTTTTCGCGCTCCGGGTAGGCAAAGCAGACCTCGCGGACCTCGACCCGCTCCAGCCCGCCTTCAAGAGGCGAGGCCTTGGCCTGGTCGCGCACCGTGGGCGTGGTGTCGAAAATCTCGTTGATGCGCAGAGCCGAGGCTTCGGACTGCTGGATCTGGTTGATGAGCATGCCGAATACGAACAACGGCAGGATGAGGCGCATGGCCAGGAGCACGAAGGTGGTGAAATCGCCCACGCTGGGCCCGATGCCCGCAAAGGTCATCCATCCGCCACCGCCGATCAGAAGAGCGTACCCCAAGCCAGCCACCCCGTAGAGCAACGGAACAAATCGCGCCCGCTCCCGGGCCGCGCGGATGGCGGCGTCGCGGTATTCCTCGGAGCGCAGCCGGATGCGGCCGGTCTGGTGCTCCTGGGCCGAATAGGCCTGGATGACGTTCATTCCCTGGAGATTGTTTTCGAGGATGGCGTTGATGTCGCCCACGGCCTTTCGCGCCTTGCGGTACTGCGGCGCGACGCGGGTGGCGAAGAAGCGCACGGCCCAGATGGCGACGGGCATGGGTGCCAGAAGGAGCAGCGCCAAGTGGTAGTCCATCCAGAAAAGGATGCCGTAGATGCCGGTGAAGGTGATGAAAAGACGCACGATGCTCGTGGACGTATCCGAGAAAAAGCGTTCCAGATTGTCCACGTCCCCGGCCAGCACGGCCATGATGTCCCCGGTCTGGCGGGACTCGAAGTAGGACACGTCGAGCTTCTGGACATGGGTGTAGAGGTCCACGCGCAGGTCGTGACGAATGCGCTGCGCCGCCGAATCCAGGGTGTAGTCGCTCACGCTCTGAAACACGGCCAGCCCCGCGAAGGTGCCCAGCACCAGGAGGCCCGCCCAGGCAAAATCCCCGACGGCCAGCGTCTGCCCTTCACGCAGGGCCACGGCCACGGTGTCCACCACCCGGCCAACCACGATCATGGGCAGCAGGTCGAAAAAGCGTGCTCCCGCATTGGCCGCAAGACCAAGGGCAATCCGCCGGGCATGGGGCCGGGCGAAACGCACCAGCCGCCAGAGGGAGCGGCCAAGGGTGCTATTATCGTTATTCTTCATGCAAATCCCTTATGAATTTATAACATCGAACGGGAATGTGCCCCCACATAGGCCGACCTGAACTTCATGTCCATTAGTCATGCAGCTGTTCCACACGGTCCGCATGATCAAGCATTTTTTATTATGTCTTATCTGACATATTTGACATTATTGACTAAAAATTTTCTAAACTATACCAATCTAGACATAACTATATACTTATGATGCCGAACCTTCTACCAACCCTTTCACGCTTGAGGATTACCATGACCCGATTCCAACTGGCCATCCTGACGCTCCTCGTTCTGGTTGCTGCTCAACCCGTCCTTGCCCAAGAGCCTGAATACGCTCTGGGGGAAATTGTGGTTACCTCTGATAAACCGGGCGTGGACGACGTGACCAACATCTCCGAAGTCACGGCTAAGGACATTGAAACACGTGGTGCGACAAACCTGAACGAAGCGATCCAAATGCTACCCGGCGTGTACATCCGCACTGCGGCGGACGGCACTCCGCGCATCGACATCAGGGGTTTTCGGACCCGGCACATCAAGCTCCTGATCAACGGCGTGCCCTTTCAATCCACCTATGACGGGCAATTCGACCCTGCCTCCATTCCCGCCGAGAACATTTCCCGCATCGTGCTGACCAAGGGCGCCAGTTCGGTACTGTACGGCTCAGGCGGCACGGCGGCCGTCATCAACATCATCACCAAGGGCGGCAATCAGGGCACGCATGGCTCCGTAGGGCTGCGCGCGGGGCAGGAAGACTCCTACCTCGGCAAGGCTTCCCTGTCGGGAGCCAGCGAGAAGGGGTATTTCTTCAGCAGCGTAAGCAGGCTCAACTCCAATGCATATTCCGTTTCCGGCGACTTCGACAAAACAGAAGCCCAGGATTCCGACCTGCGCAAGAACAGCGACCGAGAACGAAACAGCTTTTTCTTCAACGGAGGCTACAACATAAACGATAAAACGCAACTTGGCGGGGTTCTGTCATATTCCGGCGGCAGCTACGGAAAGCCTCCGTCCATCTATCTTGAATCCGATGATTTCGGAAAAAAAGCCAAGTATGAGCGCCTTGAAGACTATAGCGAGATCGCTTCCCAGCTCAACCTCCGCCATGAATTCTCCGTCCCGTTTACCATGGATGTTTCCCTCTATGGCAACCAGCGCAATGAACTGACCAAAACATATGATGATGAGCACTATGACGCACAAGTCAAAAAAGGCGCTGCCCGCAGCAGGGCAACCAGTTCCGTGGCCGGAGTAAACCTGCGCGGCAGTTATGATTACGACACCTATGGCATCCTGACCTTGGCATTGAACGGCGAGGCCCAAAGCTGGGAAGAGAGCGGATTCACAAAACCCGCAAACAATAAGGTCACCGACATCGATGTGAACCAGGACCTTCAGGAATATTCCACGGCGCTCGAATACGCCATCACACCCTTCGACCCCCTGACCCTGGTGGCAGGCGTGGGTCACGTCACCCAGAGCGGACCGGAATCCGAGACCGCATCCGACTGGACCTATATTCTTGGCGCAAACTACCGTCTCTTCGAAGGCACCAGCGTCTCCGCCAATCACGCCCGCAAAGTGCGGTTCGCATCCATTCGCAACCTCTTTGACTCGACCTCGGGCAACCCGGATCTAGAACCCGAGGTGGCGAAACACTTCGAGATTGGTATCAACCAGGAATTGCCGTTCAAGACCGTGTTCACAGGCGCAGTCTACCGAACCTACGCCGAAGACCTGATCGAAAAGGATAATGTCACGGAAATTTACGAAAATTACGAAGAATACCTGCTGGAAGGCTTCGAAGCGGGGCTGGAAAACACATTTTTTGATTCTTTCTGGATCAAGGCGGCGTATTCCTATCTGCACACTGAGGACAAGTCCGACGACTCCAACCGCGACGAACTGCAGTACCGCCCCCGCGACACCGTTTCCCTTGAGGCGAAATACACGTGTCCGTTCGGAACGTCCCTTTATGGATCTGTATATTATGTCGCCAACCAGTACACCTATAATGATGACGCAAGCCTGAAAAAACGCATGAATGACTTCACCGTGGTCGATCTGAAGCTCAGCCAGCCATTTCTCGATGACACCCTGAGCATCTACGCCGGAGTGAACAACCTCTTCGACGAAGACTACGAGGAAAGCTACGGATTCCCCCGTCCGGGACGGGCCTTGTACTGTGGTTTCGACTACGTGTTCTGATGCCGCTCATTCTGGAAAATGTCGGCGCGACCGGGCTGACAGGCCCGCTCTACTCCGGGGTCGACCTTGAAGTCGGCCCCGGAGAATGCCTGTGCATCACCGGACCCACCGGATGCGGAAAATCCACCCTGCTGCGGACCATGGCCGGCCTGCACGAACCAGGTCCCGGTCGTGTCCTGCTTGATGGACTGCCCGTGTCCCAGGCACTTCCGGGTGGAATCGGCCTCGTCATGCAGAATCCGGACACACAACTCCTGTGCCCCGACATTGGGTCGGAACTGGCCTTCGGGCTGGAAAATCTTTGCGTGCCGCCGGCGGACATGACCAGACGCATGCTGCGAGCCATGTCCCGCGTCGGCCTCGACAGCACCGCCCTGACCCTGGACCGTTCAGTAGGCAACCTGTCTGTGGGCCAGAAGTACAAGCTCCTTCTGGCCGCCGTGCTGGTCATGGAACCTCGCGTCCTGCTGCTCGACGAACCCTGCGCCCAGCTCGACCAGGGCGGTATCGACGCCCTGAACGCCATCCTCGAGAATTTCCTGGCCGAAGGCGGCAGCGTGGTTCTGTGTGAACATGACCCCGCCCCCTTGCAGGCCATCCAAAGCATCCGCGCCATCACGGGGCAGACCCTGCGGCCCGCTGACAAACCGACCCATCTCACTCTGCCCGCCCCACCCGCTCTCCCGGGACAGGGCACTGTGGCAACCCTGCGCGGCGCAAGCCTGGAACTGGGCGACAAGCGCATCTGGGGTCGCCTCGACTTCACCCTGCGCCGGGGAGAGATCGCCATCATCCATGGCGACAACGGCGCGGGCAAGACATCGCTTCTGCGCTGTCTGACGGGTTTTCAAGCCCTTTCAAGCGGCAGAGCCTCCGTCTTCGGCGAATCGCCGACCCCAAAAAAGCTGCGCGGCAGAATAGGTCTGCTGACCCAGAATCCCGCCCGCCAGCTTACGGCGGACACAGTGCTGGACGAGGTCTGCTTCTCCTTAAGTTACCGCAAGTTGACCAAAAAAAAGTGCCGGATCCTGGGCATGGAGATCCTGGACAAACTGAATCTGGGAACCCTGGCCGAACGCCCCCCGTTTCTGCTCAGCCACGGGGAGCAGCATCTCGTGGCCCTGGCCTCGGTCCTGGCCGTGGAGCCTGAACTGCTCCTGCTGGACGACCCATTCGTAGGTCTTGATCCCGCCTCTGTGACCAGAGTCTGGGCCATACTGCACACCATCGCGCGGGGCAAAACATCCGTCATCTGCGCCCTGCACCGCGAACCCGTCGCGCACGGGGCGCACAGCGTGCACATGCTGCGCGACAAAAGGCTCATCCCGTGTTGAATGGCGCATCCCGACACACCTCACGGGTCAGTCAGGCCCAACTCGTGATCCGCATGGCGTCGGCCATGATCCTGGCCTTGGGAGCCATGCTTTGGCACGGACAATGGAGCCTGACCATCCTGACCCTCGGCACGGCCACCCTGGCGGTGGCCACTGGTGCCCACCGCCACTCATGGAAACGTATCGTGCTCGTCTTCATCTGGCAGGTCGTGCTGATCATGGCCCTCTATTTGCTTCGCTACGGCGTACAGAGTCTACCCGACGGGGCCCTGGTCGCCTACAGGCTGGTGCTGCTCGTCCTGCCGGGAGTATTGCTCATGAAGACCACGCACCACGGGGAGATGGCTAGACTGCTGGTCCGCATTCTGCCCTCCAAGGTGGGGTTTGTGCTTTCAACCTGCGTCTTCTTTTTCCCCACGCTCTGGAGCGTCACGGTGCAGACTTATGAAAGCCAGGTGTTACGGGGAGCCCGCATTCTGCCGCGCGAGCTCATAAACCCCGTCAACATGGGCACGCTGGTGCGCGTCATCTGCCTGCCGGCCATCGTATCAAGTCTGGCTCTCGCCAAAGACATCGCCCTGGCCGCCCATTGCCGCTGGTACGGTCTGCATCCGGACCGCACCTCGTGGCCCGGACCCAATCCATCAAACACAACCGGAGAGCCCCGTGCGTAACCACATGTTCGGCTTCACCCTGCAGGAGTCCCTCTTTTTGGGGTTCTGCTCGCTGCTGATCCTATCCACCAAGCTCCTGCTGCGCCTACACCTCAAAGTGCCGGGCCATTCCATGTTCTTCCTCATCCTTTTCCTGATGCTCGCCGCTCTCTGCGTGCGCAAGTCCTGGAGCGCGACAACGGCGGCGGTCATGGCCGGCCTTTTGGGCATGTTCACGGGCAGCGGCAAGCTCGGACCTCTGGGGATCGTCAGCTACATGCTGCCGGCCCTGGTCGTCGATTTTTGCATGCCGGTCCTGGAGCGCCACCGCAAAAACCTGTTCGCCTTCGCCTGCGTCGGCCTTGTGGCCGCGGGGGCCAGGGCGCCCGTTTCGTTCTTTTCGGAATGGATGATCGGCATGGACGCGCAGGTGCTCTTGATGAGCACCGCCATCAAGACCGGCGGCGGCATGGTCTTCGGCGCCCTGGGCGCCCTGCCCGTGCCCGCACTTTTGACCAAGCTGGAAGCCCGCGGGCTTATTCCCAGGAAAAAAAATTCAGGAGACGCATCATGAAACTGCTGATCTGCATGGACGACACGGACAATATGGAAAGCAAGGGCACCGGCTGGCTGGTGGAGGACGCCTGCCGCGAGATGGCGGCCATGGGGTGGGGCACGTACTCCATGATCTCCAGACACCAGCTCTTCGTGCACCCGGACATTCCCTACACCTCGCACAACAGCTCCATGGTTTTTACTGCCGAGACGGACGTGCCGGGCGAAAGGTACGTCGATTTCCTGAGCGCCTATCTGGAAAAAAACAGCGCTCCGGGTTCCGACCCCGGGCTGTGCATTGCGCATGAACCGGCGAACGGGGTCAGGGAAGTCCTCATCTCCTTCGGGCTGCGAGCCAAGAAGGAGGTCCTGACCAAGGACGAAGCCTACGCCCTGGCGCACACGCTCGGGGTGCATCTGTCCGAACACGGCGGCACCGGCGGCGGGATCATCGGGGCACTGGCGGGCATAGGGCTGCGGCTGTGGGGCAACGACGGCCGTTTCCGGGGCTGGTATCATCTGGGACGGGCCGGATCGATCATGACAGCCGGAGAACTCAGAAGCTATGAGACCATCGAGGACATCCGCACCCCGGACAACGCCCCCATCGAGGACACAAAGCGTATCTGCATCTCGGACCAACTCAAAACCATCTGCATGAACGGCAGATCGACGCTCCTGGTCCATCCGGCAGGCGGCGACGGCGTCCACTTGGTCCTGGCCAAGGAGGAACTCAAGCGCTACTGAGCGCTGGCGCGCCCGGATCCGGATTCCATCCGATCTGGCCACCGCCGCACCGGGTATCCGGAACGGGGGATGTGGAGCGGGGGACTTCCCGTTGAAGAGGAAACCACCCCGCCCTTCGGGCACCCCTCCTTGGCAGGAGGGGAGTCGGCGCGACTGCTGTCGGCTCTCATACTTGGCGCGATCACGACCTCCGATGAGCTCTGGATGGCCTCGGTCGCCAGCTGCTTGAGCTTACCCGTCATGCCGTGGGAGAATTTGCAAAACCTGACGCACATAACTCGATTGTCAGGCCACCATCCGCCGGCATTGATTTCTCGAAATACGCATATCTCAACCTGTTCACATCACTTGAAAACAGCCTCCCGGACAACGCTCAATGCCTTCATCTCTTTTCTGTCCTGGGAATTCGCGGGATTTTCCATACCCGCACCCTACACGACTGAGCGCTTACTTCACCCATTCCCCTTGAGATGACTGAAAAAAACTTTTATGCGCCCGAGGTTGTCGCACGTCCGACGGGGCGTGCATGAACCTGTGTTTGACGAGGAGGAACGATGGGAAGATTTGTCGCTGTTGCCGTGTTGGGGCTGATGCTGACGGGGCAGCAGGTTCTGGCGGCCGGTTTCGCCATATATGACTGGAGCGCGCGCGGCGTGGCCATGGGCGGCGCGACCATGGCCGGAAAACCCGACGCTTCGGCGGTGGCCTCCAACCCGGCGGCCATGACCGGTCTGAACGGCACGCAGGTCATGACCGGGCTTTCCGCCGTGGCCCCGATGGTCACGGTTTCCATTGAGGGTCAAAAGAGCAGCGATGCCGAATCCAACGTCTGGATGCTGCCCCACGCCTACGCCGTCACCCAGCTCACAGACCGCTACTGGCTGGGCATCGGCGTCTACAACCGCTTCGGCCTGGGCACGGAGTTCGACGAAAACTGGCCGGGGGCCGGCAGCGTCTACTACGCGGCCATCAAGAGCGTTTCCCTGACCCCGGTGCTGGGCATGCGTCTGACCGACAACTGGTCCATCGGCCTCGGCGCGGAAGCCAACTATTTCGATTTCACGCAGAAAAAGAAGGTCGGCGGCACATACGACGTCAAGGTCCAGGGCGACGACGTGGGCGTGGGCGTGAACCTGTCCACCTGGTATGCGCCCACGGATTGGCTGTCGCTGGGGCTCATGTACCGCAGCTCCATCGACGTGCACCCGCGCGGCGAGGCGGACAGCAACCTGCCCTCCCTTTTGGGCGGCGACCATCTCAACGGCGACGCCGACGGTGAAATCACCCTGCCCGATTCCTGGTCCCTGGGGCTGTGCATCACGCCCACGGACAGATTGAGCCTCGAATTCGACGCGACCCGCACGGGCTGGTCCTCGTACAAGGAACTCGACATCCGCATAAACGGCGTCAACCCGTCCGGCGTGGCCGTCAAGGACTGGAAGGACACCTGGAGGATCGGCATCGGGGCGGAATACGCGCTGACGCCGTCCTGGGACCTGCGCGCGGGCTACGTGTACGACGAAACCCCGGTGCGCACCGAACGGGCAGACTACATGGTCCCGGCCAACGACCGCCAGCTGTTCTCCACCGGACTTGGCTGGCATGACGATTCCTGGAGCGTGGACCTGGGATACACCTACCTGCTGATCCTGGATCGCAAGGGGGCGGATGTGTATGTGAACGGCGGAGTGGACAGCGCCGATTTCGAAGACGGCGACGCCCATTTGCTCAGCATGAGCGTTGCCTACCGTTTCTAAGCCGCCGCGACCGGACAGCGGGGCGGGCCAGAAAGCCCGGGCCTTCCGGGCTTTCGGCCGCCCATCAATCGTAGTCGTTCGGAACGATTGCGAAAATCACGAGTAGTCTTTAAGGTTTCGCCCATGAGCACAGTATCCGAACCCATGGTGGTCATGCCCCTGGAACGCAAGGACGGCACGTTCGCGTTGCGTCTGTGCCTCAGCCAGGGCGAACTTTCCATCGCCATGATGCGCCGCGTCATGGACGTCATGGCCGCATACGGCCTGCCCACGCTGCGGGCCACCACCGGCCAGCGCATGAATCTGGAAGGAGTCCCCGCGGACAAGGTGGACGAGATCGTTGCAGCCCTGGGCACAGCCGTTTCCAAGTGCCCTCCCGGGGTTTCCGTGTGTCCGGGAAGCATGCAGTGCAGGTACGGAAGACAGCAGACGCGGGAACTCGGACGCGAACTCTCAGTCCTGCTCAAGGAAAACGGCCCCTACCCCTTCAAGGTCAAAACCGGCGTGTCCGGTTGCAGCTTCGGCTGCGGGCTCAGTTTCGTGCGCGACATCGGCCTGGTGGGCAAAAATTCCGGATGGGACCTGCACTTCGGCGGTTCCGCCACGTTCAATCCCGGCCTCGGAATCCTGCTCGGCTCGAAGCTCGATGCGAACGAAGCGCTGGACGCAGTGCGCAAGGCGCTGATTTTTTACAAGGAAAACGGCAAGAAGGGCGAACGCACCAGCCGCATGCTCCGCCGTCTCGGTCGCGAGACTGTGGCCGAAAGCCTGAAATAACCCTCCGTCTCCAAGGTCAAGGGGCAAAAACCGACGGCTTCAGCGCGCTAAAAATCGCGCCCGCCTCAACCCGCCAAGCCCTTCAGCACCGTGTCCCGATCCACCATGCCGAGCAGGCGTCCCGATTCGTCGGCCACCGCGACGCGTTTGATCCTGTGCTCGAGCAGAGTCTGAATCACGTCGGGCACGGGCAGTTGAGGCGCAATGGTGATGACCCTGCTCGTCATCACGTCCCTGGCCGTTCCGTCGGAGATGGTGAATCCAAGCTTGGGCTGGGACAGAAAACCGATCAGCCGGGTCAGAATCCCGGGCGCGTTCTGACGGGCGAAATGCTGCAACAGGTCGCGGTCATGGACGATACCCTCGATCCTGCCCTCTTTGTCCACGATGACCACCCGGCGCAAAGGGGAGGCGACCAGACGCTCCAGAACCAGGGGCAGGGGAGTGTCGGCCCCGGCGGTGGGCACGTTGCGGTACATGACGTCACGGGCAAAGCCGCGCATGCCTTCGGGCAGCACGTCGAGATGTCCCGCCACCGCCGAGGCGCGGCCCATGGCCGCGAGCACGTCGGCCCGGCTGACAATGCCCATCAGGCTGCCGTCATCGGCCACCACGGGCAGGCGCTTCAGGCCCCCCTTGGCCATGAATTGCAACGCGTCGGCCACCTTGGTCTTGATGTTGAGCGTCTGCACGGGCCGGGTCATGACATCGGCGGCGCGCAGATCCTTGAAGTCGAGGCAGCGCACATGCTCATCGCGCATGGTCGCGGGCAGGGCGCACTGCATGTCGAGGCTGAGCGGCATGCCGCCTCTGGACAAAAGATCCCCGCCCGTGATGATGCCCGCGATCCCTTTGCCGTCCATGACCGGCACGGCCTTTATTTCCCTGCGCAGCAGCAGTTCCACGACCTGCGCCAGCGGGGTCTCGGGAGTCACCGTGACCACGTCGGCGGTCATCACGTCCCGGATGCGCAACGGAAGATGAAAGATGGCGCGCGCCTCGGAGATCACGATGCTGCCGTCCTCGACCATGGCGTCGACCACGGGCGCGAAGGCGTCGATGCGCTCGGGAGTGTCCACGATTTCCACCATGACCGGCAGATCCTCGGACAGGCGCAGAATCTTCGAGGTGCGCAAAAGACTGTTCGCCCCGAAACCCATGAATCCCCTGCTGACCGTGGCTCCGGCCAGACCGCGCTGGCGGGCCTCGTCGACGATGGCCTCGTGCAGGGGCCGCCCTTTGTGCCTGGCGGCCTCTCCCAAAAAAATCTTCATGAATTTGACGCTAACGAGCGAATGCATAGCCCCTCCTAGATTATCCTGCCGAGACTCAAGCCCAGATAGAGCGCCGTCAGGCCAACCAGATTCTGACCGCCGACATTGAGCGCGAATTTCAGCCATTGCGCGTCGCCGGCCAAGGCGCCGCTCTCGAAGACGAACGTGGAAAAGGTGGTGAAAGCGCCCATGAATCCGGTCAGGATCAGAACCCGCGCCTGCGCCGACAGAAAGCCGCGCTCTTCGGCCAGTATCCAGACCAGCCCGAACAGAAAACACCCCAGAATGTTCACGGCCCATGTTCCCCAAGGGAAATCCTTGCCCAGAATGTCATAGACCAGGCCCGAGAGCCAGTACCGGCACAAGGTTCCAAAGGCTCCGGCCAGGGCGATCATGGCTATTTTTGACATCATCTTCCTCTCGAATGAAACTGCTATTCCCTCTCGGGGCCCATCAGGCCGCCTCGGTTTCCTCAAGCATCGCACGGCGATCGGCATGAGCCAACAAAAAAACCACGTCCAGGCGTGGTTTCAGGGCCGCACGAATCCTGCCATCGCTGTGGCATGGGAGGAGTCATCGGCGGCTGTCGCGGTTCAAGGGGGACCCCATCCCCTCGGCTCCCACTATCCGTCCGGCAATTCGAAGTAAAGACGGTTTCTCCCGAATCACGACGGCGGCATGTTGACCGCGCCCACCAGGAATCCGCCCCCGTCGACGCGCAAGGTGTTCACACAGGCATAGTCCTGTCCCAGCCGGAACAGGTTATCCAGAGGCATGCCCAGAACGCGGCACAGAAGCACCCGATTGACCCCGCCATGGGCGACGATGGCCTGCGTGGAATCAAAACCCGATATGGCTTCGAAGGCGGCCCAGGCGCGACGCTGAAGGTCCGCGAAGCTTTCTCCGCCCGCAGGCCGGAACCCGGCCAGATCGCGGCCCCTGGCCTCGTAAGCGCCGGGAAAGCGCTCCCGCACCTCATCCACCGTCAAGCCTTCCCAGGCTCCAAGGCCAATCTCGCGCAGGTCCGGCACGACTTCGGGCCGCAGTCCAAGCGCCGAGCCGAGAATGCCCGCGCTCTCCACGCAGCGCGAAAGCGGGCTGCACAGAATCCGCCGCACCCCTCTGCCGACAAGATACCCGGCAACCTGCCGCATCTGCTCACGTCCGCGATCCGTGAGCAACAGATCGCTTTGGCCGACGAAGCGACGCGGCGAGGACTGCGTGATTTCCCCGTGGCGGATGAGGTAGATCCCGCTCAAGGCAGCACCCCGTCCAGAATCTCCTCCATGCCCTGGCCGCAAGTCCGTTCCACAAGGTCGAGAAGATCCAGGGCATTGCCCATGCGACCGCGAATGGCCGCACAGGCCTGCGCATCGTGACGGTAAAGCGCGAGTTTCTCCCCGAAGCGCTCACGCACGGAAATCCGTTGCGAGCCGCGCACCAGCTTGTCCGCCAGGCAGACCACTTCCTTTTCCGTGAGAACTCCCGAATCCGGAGCAGGCACGTCGCGGTGGGCCGCCACGATCACGGCCAGACCATGCAGGCCCCATTCTGCCAAAAGCTGGCCGCCGCGCGCCTCGTGCCCCGGCACGCCCTTAGCCAGGTCGTGCACAAGAGCCGCATTGTGGACCAGATCCAGATCAAGCGTTCCGCCATGCCGGTTCAGTTCCTCGCCCAGACGCACCGCGACAGCGGCCACGGCCCGGCCATGAGCCATGCCGCGCTCAGGCATGGACCTGGCCAAAACGGCGATTTCGTCCCGTGTGCCGATGGAGAGTTTCGCGGCGCGCCCGACCAGGACCGCGAAATCGTCCGCAGTGTCCGCGTCGAGCAGAATCCCCTGGTCCCACACAGGCACGTCCAGAAACGGATGCCTCTCCAGCAGGCCTTTCATCCCCGCGTCTCCATCGTGCCGCAAGACTTCCGGTATCAACCGCGCGGGAATGAGCGGCGGATGCCCTCGCTCGCCCTTGAAGACGGGATAGGCGACGCGTCCGTCATAGGCGCGGGCCAGGGACGCGATGGTCGCGGAGCGTACCAGCGCTATGTCCACGGGCAGCAGAAAAAAGGCGTCGACTCCGGACAGGCCGGATGCGGCGGTGCGCACGGAAGAAAACATGCCCTGTTCGTAAGCCGGGTTATGGATGGCTGAAACGCCCAGTCTTTCAACCTCTGCTTGAACTTCGGAAGCGCGATGGCCGGTCACGACCATGATTTCAGCGAGTCCCGCAGTCCGGAAAGTACCTACGCACCGGGCCAGGACCGATTGCCCCGCCAGGGGCATGAGCGGCTTGAAACTCCCCATGCGCGAGGACAGGCCGGCGGCCAGGATGACCGCCGCGAAACGCCTCCCGTCCACCGTCATGCCGGCAGTCCCGCCCTCACCCGGATCATTTCGCCGACAATGCTCACGGCGATTTCCTCCGGCGTGTCCGCGCCGATGGGCAGGCCGATGGGACAGTGGACCCGGTCCAGATCGGTCTGGACAAAACCGGACGCAAGCAGGGAGCGGTACACCGCGTCGCGTTTGCTCCGGCTCCCGATCATGCCGACATACCCTGCCTCCGTGCGCAGCGCCTGGGCCAGGACGTCCCGGTCGTGGAGGTGTCCACGGGTGACGATGACTACATAGTCGTCGGACCCCAGGTCCGCCAGGCAACCCTCGAAGTCGTCGAGCACACGCACTTCGCGGGCTTCGGGGTAGCGCCCGGCGCTGGCGAATTCGGAGCGGTCGTCCATGACCACCACCTCGAAACCGGCAAAAGACGCGACCTTGGCCGTGGCCAGGGCCACGTGCCCGGCTCCGACCAGATGCAGCACCGTGGGCGAGACGAGGGGTTCCACAAAAAGAACCAACCCATCCTCTGCAAGGCGGAAGGGCTGCCGAGTCCTGACGGCCTTCCGGGCCAGTTCGTCAGCCAAGGGCGCGGACAGCTCCACGCCTTCCAGGCCGGACGAGGCGGACCACAACGCCAGGACAGGAGCCATGCCCGGCCGCATCGCGGTGATCAGGACCGGACGTTTTCCGTCACGATGAAGAGCCATCACCCTCTCGAAAAATCCGCGCTGCCCAGGGACGACCCGCTGCAAAAGCACCTGCACGGCCCCGCCGCACACCATGCCCGCCTCCGCCGCCGTGGCGGAATTCAGGTTGAAAGGAAGCAACGCATGCGTCTCGCCGCCATCCAGCATCCTCACCGCCCTGGCCAGGGTGGCGCCCTCCACCGGGCCGCCGCCCACGGAGCCGTGCGTGCCGCCGTCCGGCAGAACCAGCATCCGGGCGCCGGACGTGCGTGGCGCCGAGCCCGAGCTTTCAACGATGCCGCAAAAAACGGCCTCCCGTTCTTCATTGAGAATTTCCAACACCCTCTTCAGTATCTCGTTCACGGCGTACTCCCGCGTTGATCGCAAATGCTTCGCTTGATTGTGTGGGACGGCGCGAATGCGTCGACCCGGCGCATGGGGCCGAGGGCAAGCGTGCCGAGTTCAACCGCCACCGCCACCGCCGGGACGCGCAGCAGCGCGCCCGTGACCTCGCGTTCCCAATGGTCATGCCCCGCCGTGGCCAAAAATTCAATGGCAAGGCGCTCCCGCCCGTCCTTTTTGTCCAGCGTGGCGCGGTAGTCGAGCAGGCCTTCCACGCCGAAAACAGTGTCGTCCAGCTCCCGGCTGGTCACCCGGAATCCGCCGCGCAAAACACAGGTCCGCCCCCTCCCCGCGATGTCGTAAAGCCGGGCGGTGATCCCGCCGCACAGGCATGGTCTGGTCGTCAGCCGAGCCATATCTCCCGTGCGATAGCGTATCAAAGGCATGGCCTCGCGACCCAGCGTGGTCACGACCACCTCGCCGGGCTCGTCCTCGGGCACGGGTACGCCCGATTCCGGATCCACGATCTCCACCAGCAGATCGGACTCGCGCAGATGGCAGCCATCGTGGGCCGCGCACTCCACTCCTCCGCCCAGGCCCGTTTCCGTGGTTCCATAATGCAGGAACGTCTCGCAGCCGCAGCTTTCCTCGATGCGGCTGCGCAGGGCGGGCGCCGCGTAATCCGAACACAGGAGCATGGTCCGGACCTGACCGAAAGGCAACGTCGATGCCAAGGCCAGCAGATGCTGGGGCAGTCCGGCGACACAGGAATACCCTTCGCGCAGAATCAATGCCGCCAGTGTCCCCGCCTCGTCAGGCGGCCACCGCCCCGCGCACCGGATTCCTTCCCCGGCCAGGGCCCGGATCAGCAGATCCCCTGTGCTGTCGGGCTGGGAATACTGCAAAAGCGCCAGCACCCGATCGGAGGAATCCACCAGGCTGAGCATTCCGTGCAGAAAGAAATCCACCGTTCCATCCAGGTCCGCCCGGGTGAAATGCAACCGCTTGGGCGCCCCGGTGCTGCCGGAGGTCTGAAGCGTGACGATGCGCGCCACCTCACCCTGGGGCACGCACAACATGCGCTGCCCGCAGGCCGCCAGGTCGGCGCTGTCCATGAGGGGCAGGCGCGCCAGATCCGCGCGCGTACGCAGCAAGCCGGGATCGATTCCGGCCAGGCGTTCGCCATGCCACGAACTTTTCTCCACCGCCTGGACAATGGTTCGACGCAATGAAGCCAGTTGGGCGGCCTCCACGGCGGGTCTGCGCAGAGGCTCCGGAATGCCGAGGCGACGCGCCGTCAGACCGTCCACGGTGCTGACTCTCACTCCCGTCCCCTGTACAGGCTTCGACCGTCCCGAGACGTCAGATTGAAGGCGCAAAAGGGAACGAGACGCCCGTCGGGTTGGGCCATATGGATGCAGCAGCCCTGCAACCGCTCCAGATTGAGGGTCCAGGCGTCCTGAAAGGCCATGGCCGAAATGGTGAACGTATGCGTCCTGGCCCGGGCCAGAAAACGGTCGAGGTCATTGTCGGGGACGGGAGGGGAGATGCGGGGCTCTGCCCCGCGCCCCGCAAGGGGCGCCGCCCCTTGACCCGCACAGGGGGTATGGGGCGAAGGCTCGGCAGGGCCGCAAGGAGCGGACCACTGGCGGGCCGTGACGCCGATGGATTTGAGCGCCCCGGCTTCGGCGGGTTTGGGCGCGCAGTCGCAGGATGAACTGCCCAGACGCGCGAAGCTGCCGTCCTCACGGGTCAGAAACTTGCCCGAGAAGGAACACAGGGCGTGTTCGCAGCCCGGAGGCAAAAAGTCCGAGGCCTTGACCACTCCGCAGCTCTGCGCCTCAAGGCCGGTCATGAGCTCCGGCAGGGTGACGTGGTCGGGGACGAAATCCTCGGGATAGCGCCCGAAATAGCTCATGGGCTGAAAATGCACCCCGCGCACATGGGGCTGGCGTTCCAGTCCAAAACGCACGATGTCCCAAAGCTGATCGACGTTCACGCCACGCGCCACGGTCGGCACGAGCACAATGCCAAGCCCCGCCGTGGACGCATGCGCAATGGCCTTCTTCTTGACCTCGAACAGGTCCCGGCCGCGCATGGCGCGAAAGGTCTCGTCACGCACGCCGTCGAACTGCAGAAAAATGGACGACAGCCCCGCCTCGGCCAATTTTCCGGCCAGCTGCGGATCTTCGGCCAGCCTCAGGCCGTTGGTGTTGAGCTGCACGAAACCAAACCCGGCCCTCCTGGCCAGACGCACGACATCCACCAGATCATCGCGCACTGTCGGTTCTCCACCGGACAGTTGCAGGTTGCAGCCTCCGGTGCGGGTCAAAGTCTGCTCGAACATGCGCCTCAAGACGTCCAGGCCCGGATCAGGCCCCGCCCCTCCACTGTCCGCGAAACACACCGGGCAACGCAGATTGCAGCGCGAGGTGATCTCGACCAGGGCCGTGCAGGTCCGCTGGGCATGACGCGCGCACAACCCGCAGTCAAAAGGGCAACCATTGCCGATTTCCTCGCGCACGCCGCCGGCAAACGGAATCTTGGGCCGCACCCAGCTGGAAAAATCCGGACTCCCGCGCCAGATCACGGTCGAAAATTCGCCATGCTCCGGACACCGTTTGACCATCCGCACGACGTCCCCCTCCCGCAAAAGCTCCCCAGCCACCCGGTTCAGACATTCCGGGCAGATGCTTTCAACCGGGCCCAAAACCTTATTCATGGATGTCGCTCGCCGGGTCGAACCCGTTTTCCACCAGAATGGTCATGGCCCGACCGAAGCATTCCGAAACCAGCTCGCCGCAGATGGAAGCATCGGGCTTGCCGTCGGGGACGATGTTTGAACAGTTGATGCCGCCAAACCGCCCTTTGGCGTACTCCTCGAACCAATCGACCAGCTCGGTCAGCATGAGGGGAAGCCTGTCGTGCGCTTCTTCATCAACCGCGCCCTTGCCCGCGTAGTAGGCGAGGAGGCACACCGCCCCGGTCAGGGCCCCGCACGCGCCCCCGGTGGACGAAAACCCCACGCACAGGCCGGACATGGCCCGGATGAGACCGGGATTTTCCACGCCCTGCATCTCCAGAGCCAGCTGCAGCACGATCTGGGCGCAGCAGAAACCCTGACTGTGCAGACGCAGGATGTCGAGATCGTATTCGTTCATGTCGGCCTCGTGATGTTCAATATACACACTCTTCCATTCATTGCCCCCAACACTCCAACGCGCCCTGACCGGGGTCGAGATCGTATTCGTTCATGCCGGCCTCGTGATGTTCAACATACACACTCTTCCATTCATTGCCCTCAACACTCCAACGCGCCCTGGCCATCTCGCGCACTAACTCCTCTGCACCGCAAGTCCCTCCCAGAACCAAGCACCGAGGCGTGGCGGGTGGTCTTGGCCGTGTCGCGCCGACTGTCTGACTGAGCCAGGCATCGTTTGCCGAACCATTGCCTGACGCGTTACTCGAAATTTTCAAGCTGCACGCAATGGTTCGGCTCTACGAGGCCCTCGAAGGAGTTTCGGCGCGTCACGGCCAAGGCCACCCGACACGCCGTCACCCTGGCAAGCAACCCGTCTTGCCTTTCTTCACTTCCTGCCGGCATGCGCCATCATCAAAAACAGCCCCGGCCGCGTCGCCTTGGACGCCTCGCAGGCCGCCGCAGCCAAATCCGGGTCACCGGTCACGGCCTGCCAGAAGCCGTGCAACGACCCGTGCCTGAACACGAAATCGGCGGCGGTCTTCTTCAAAAGTTCCGTATGCTCCTCCACCACGTCAATCTCGAACCCGGCCCCGGCCACCTGCTCCATGACCGTGCGCAGGTCCGTGGCCTGCGCGAAACAGCAGCGCACGGGCCACTCCCCGGCCCGGTAGCCACGCGCATATATGTCCGCCAGAGCGAGCATTCCACCGGGCCTCAAGACCCGTAAGAACTCCTCAAGCACCCGCTTCTTGTCGGTCAGATTCCACACGCATTCGCACAAAATCAAATCCGCGCACCCATCAGGCAAAGGCAATTCCGCCAGATCGGCCCGAGCCACCCTCAACTGCCTATCCTTTGAGTCTCGCAGAAAACCGGCGTTCAAATCCAGCCCCACGGCCCGCGCTCCATTTTCTTCAAGCAGGGCCAGGCTCGCGCCGCACCCGCATCCGGCGTCGAGCGCCAGACCACCCCGTAGCGGCCCAGCCAGCTCCAGCATGCGCCGGGTCAGCTTCTCGCCGCCCGGACGCAGCGCGCGGCCCAGGCTCGCCCTGACCGGTGCGGACGCATAAAGCTCACTTGTCCTCAAGCAGCTGCTCCACTTCAAGTATCCGACCCAGGGCCAGCTCCTCGTAGACGAACACGGCTCCACACTGCGGACAGACCGGCAGCTCCACGTGAAAGGTGTTGCCCAGGTAATCGAGTTCCACCTTGCCCTGTTCTAGATGCACGCCGCAGGGTTGGCAGACCCAGTTCATGTCTTGGGGCAGAAATGTCAGACTCATGACCGGCCTCCCTTGATGCGCATGCGATGACTCCAGGCATTGAGCACGACGAATCCCTCCTCGCCTTCCCGATATTCCGCCCAGAACGTGACCTCTCCGATTTCGGCCGAGGCGATTTTGCGACCGTCCGCGCCGTGCGTGAAACAACGTCCCTGCTTCATGGAGCGATGAATGATCTGGCGCAGATCGTCTTCCAGTATGCGGCGTTCTTCCAGCAGGGCGGCCACAGGTGCGGATATGAGAAGGCGCACGTCTTCCCACGGTTGCAGGGGCAGATGGCCGTGACCGTGGCGCTTTAGAAGCTCGGCCTTGAGCATGCGCCGATTGGCCCTGCGGACGGAGATGCCTGCTGGAGGCTCCGTGGCCGGATGGGCCAGATCCGGGAACATGAGATCCAGGATGTGCAGCACGGGCTTGCCGGTCTTGGCCAGCTGATCGCGGCACATGGCGCAGTAGGTCAGGAAATCCGCGTCGGACTGGGCCACGCGGGCCGCCGCCACCTTGCGGGCCAGGGCCGGATTGGCGTTATCCATGAGTCCGCCGAACCCGCAGCATTCGGTCAGTTCGCCGGACATGGGCAAATCGGCCAGAGGCTGGCCCATGTTTTCGAGCAGCGCGCGCACATCCTTCCTGGTCCCTTCGTCATGCCGCGAGGTGCACGGGTCCGACAGGGCCAGAGCCGGATACGCCGCGACCGCTGGCACTGACTCTCCGGCCAGCACGGTCCAGACCGAAACCGCGCCCAGCTGCGGCAGGTGCTCGCGAAACATCTTCAGACAGGTCGAACAGGCCGTGACGACCTTGGGACTCCCCATGCCGATCCAGATCGTTTCCAGCTTCTTCGCAAGCTCCGCAAACTCCCCCACCCTCCCGGACCAATGGGCCGGGGCCGCGCAGCAATCCAGCCAGATCCCGGTCTGCGGTTCCAATTCGAGCAAGCGGTCATACAACCGCAGCGTCTGCGCGGGCCGGATTCCGGAGAGCTGGCAACCGGGAAAAAAGAGGGCCGCGCTCGCTACCGAACCCGGTGCGTGGCGGACCAGGGCGGCCTGTTCGCTTCCAGCGGCGCGCATCTCCTCCAGGGCGAACCAGTGGGCCGAGGGCGGCATGCGATTCTCCCGCACCATCTGCCGCCTCGCGCCCAGACACATGTCGGCCATGGAAAAATCATTGGGGCACAAGGTCTCGCACTGCCCGCACAGGGAGCAGGAGTTGATGAATGTGTTGGCCTGACGGGCGCCCTGCACGATGGCCGAGTTGTTGAACACGCGGCGGGCGTAGGATTTGGGGTACCCCCCGTTCTCTTTCAGGTAGACACAATGGCGTACGCATTCCAGGCACTGGCAATCGATGCAGCGGCCCGCCTCCTCCACGCCCTCCTGCCGGGTGTATCCCTCCGCGCCTGCGGGGATGACCGGTTTCTGGGAAGAAACGTCCCTGGTCTGAGTGAAGAGGTCCGTCCGACCATGACGCAATGCCACGCGGCTCGATGTCAGGGACGCGCCCTGGAGAAAACGATCCATGGACACGGCGGCTTCGCGGCCATGCGACATGGCGGTGATGAAGCGGTACGGATGGTCCGTCAGCCCCATTCCTCCGGAGAACCAGCCGGGGCGGTCCAGAGCAAAGGTCAAAGGGTCGGGCGAACCCAGACCGGCCAGCAGGTCCGAGGCTATTGCGTCATCCTGACCCACATAGACTGTGTCTGCCGGGTGGCCCGCGCTCAGGGCGGCATCCAGGGCGGACACGGGCGTGAACGCCACGTGCAGGGCGGTCAGACGCCGCAACTCCTCATCCAGAATTTCAGCAGGCAGAACGGAGCCGGACAGCTCGCGTAGCCAAGCGCCGGGAGCGGACCCAAGATGGTACACGCTGACCGGGTAGCCCTTTTTGGCCAGATCGAAGGCCACGGCGAGGCTGCTCGGGCCGGAGCCCAGCACCGCCACTTTCCTGGGCCGCGCGGGGAGGCGCAGGGTCTTGCCTTTGGGCTGCGTCTCGCGGATGCACAGCCGCTCAAGCAAGCCAAGGCTGATCGCGCCGCCCAGATCCTTGCGGATGCAGAACCGCTCGCACGGAGCCTCGCACAGCCGGGCCGTGATCGCGGCCAGCGGCATGCTCTTTTCAAGCACGCCCCGCGCGGCGTTCAAATCGTCTCGGGCCATGGCCTGGACAAACGCCCTGGCGTCAACGCCAAGAGGGCATCCGGCCCGACAGGCCGGGGGTTCCTCCTGGATGCACTTGGCTTCCCACTCCCGCAATTCCTTCTGATCCATGCCCACTCCTTGAAATAAAAAAGCCCTCCGGACGCGAATGCGCCCGGAGGGAGGTTGAACAGGACATTATTTCTTCATCGCGCCCAGGATTTTCTCCGGCAATGCGGGAATCTCGCGGATGCGAGCGCCGCATGCATTGTACACGGCGTTCAGGACCGCCGCGTGAGGAGCGGTCAACGGCATCTCGCCGACGCCGGAGGCGCCGTGCGGGCCGTCGGGACGGGGGGTTTCGACGTAGATGATCTCCATGTCGTCCGGGATGTCCTTGATGTAGGGAATGCCCGCGCCTCTGATGGTGGCGTGCTTCTTCAGGTCCTCGTAGTCCTCGGTCAGGGCCAGGCCGATTCCCTGGGCCATGCCGCCGTAGATCTGACCGTCGACCACCGAGTAGTTGTTGACCTTGCCGATGTCGCCCACGATGGTCATCTTCTCGACGGTGGCCTTGCCGGTGGCGACTTCGACAGCCACCTCGGACAGGAACAGGCCGTACATGTAGCAGCAGAAGGGGCTGCCCTGGCCGTTGGCGTCGCAGTCCTTGGCCGGAGCGGTCCACTTGCCGTTGTAGCGCAGGGGCAGCTTCTCGGCGACCATCTCGTCGTAGGAACGGAATCCGCCGCCGGGCTTCTTCATGGCCTTGATCAGCTGTTCGCAGGCGTTGACGATGGCCTGTCCGGCCACGACCTGGGAGCGGCTGCCGCCGGCGGGACCGGAGTTCGGGGCCACGCGGGTGTCGTTCATGACCAGACGGATCTTGTCGGGAGTGATACCCAGGGGCCGCAGGGCCTCGTGGGCCGTGCCCAGGGTGCCCATGTCCGCGCCCTGGCCGTGGTCTTCCCAGCAGTCGTAGATGGTCACGGTGCCGTCGGGCATGAGCTCGGCGTCGGCCGCCGCGCTGTCCGCGCCGTCAAGGCCCGCGCCGTACACGCCCAGGGCTATGCCCACGCCGCGCTTGATTTCAGCGGTGGAGGCGGCTGCGGTGCGCTTCTTGGCTTCCTCGTACTTGGGCCGCATCAGGTCGAACATCTCGGGCAGGCTGTACACTTCAGGATCCTGGCCCGTGGGGGTGGTGGAACCCTTGCGGTAGAGGTTCTTGTAGCGCAGCTCGAAGGGGTCCATGCCCAGCTTTTCGGCCAGTTCGTCCATCAGGGTCTCGGACGGGAACTCGGATTCGGGAGCGCCGTAGCCACGGAAGGCCGCGCCCCAGCAGTGGTTGGTGCAGACCGTGCGGCCTTCGCCGCGAATGCTCGGGATGTCGTAACCGGCGCCGATGTACTGGGCGCCGCGCAGGGTCAAAAGGTCGCCGAATTCCGAGTACGGGCCGTGGTCCACGGTCCAGTCGGTTTCCATGCCCAGGAGCTTGCCGTCCTTGGTGGCGGCCAGGCGCACGTCGGTCCAGAACGGGGAACGCTTGCCGGTGTATGCCTGCTGCTGGCGGTAGTCGTAGACCAGGTTCACGGGACGGCCCGTGGCCAGGGCGGCGGCGCCAACCAGGGCTTCCATGGTCGGGCTGAACTTGTAGCCGAAAGTGCCGCCGGCGGGATTCTGCACCAGGGCGATATTGTCGGGTTCCACGCCAAGGCCGGGGGCGATCATGTACAGATGCAGGTGCAGGCCGATGGACTTGGAGTGGATGATGAGCTTTCCTTCGTCATCGATGTAGGCGAAGCCGCAGTCCGGTTCGATGGGCAAATGCGGCTGGCGGGAGGTGTAGTAGCTGCCTTCCGCGACCACGTCGGCCTTTTCGAAGATGGGCTTTGTTTCCCCGCCCTTGGCGATCTTCTGGATGTAATAGACGTTGGGCGTGCCGGGATGGATCTCGATGGCGTCCTCGGCCATGGCCGCCGGGGCGCTCATGTACTCGGGCAGCTGCTCGATCTTGACCACGACCTTCTTGGCAGCGGCCTTGGCCTGCTCCTCGGTGTCGGCGCAGACGATGGCGATGGCGTCACCGTACTGGAAGATCTTCTCGTCGCACAGGATGGGCCGGTCCCAGCCGTCGCCGAGGTTGGAGGGGAAGGTGATGAGGCCGGTGATGCGGTTCTTGCCCTTCACGTCCTTGTGGGTCACGACCTTGAACACGCCGGGCATCTTCTCGGCTTCGGCGGTGTCGATGGACAGGATCTTGGCGTGGGAGACTTCGGCCTGCACCAGGGCGCACTGCAGGGTGCCCGCAGGCAGCTTCAGGCCCAGGTCCGCGCCGAAATCCAGGGTGCCGGTGACCTTGGCCATGGCCGAGGGACGGGGATGACGGGTGCCCCAGACGGCGCCGTCCTTGGGAAGCTTGTATTCGAGGTCGGCCGCGCTCTTCTCGCCGCGCAGGACCTTGGCCGCGTCCATGACGGCGTCCACCAGGGGCTTGTAGCCGGTGCAGCGGCAGGCGTTGCGATGCTTCTGGAACCAGTCGCGGACTTCTTCGCGGGTGGGCTTGGGATTGGTGTCCAGCAGTCCCTTGGCGGAAACGATGAAGCCGGGGGAACAGAATCCGCACTGGGCCGCGCCGTGGAGCATCCAGGCCAGCTGCAACGGGTGCGGATTGGCCGGGGTGCCGATGCCCTCGATGGTGGTGATGTTCGCACCGTCGTCGACGCGTTTCATCTTGGTCGCGCAGGAGCGCACGACCTTGCCGTCCATGATCACGGAGCACGCTCCGCACTGCCCTTCGCCACAGCCGACCTTGGTGCCGGTCAGACCCAGGCTCTTCCTGATCACGTTGACCAGGGTTTCCTCCGCGTCGACAACCAGATTTCTGGGCACGCCATTGACCACAATTTGCTTTTTGATCATTCCGATTCCTCCGATAACACTATGTTTTTTGAACAGATTTTGCGCCGGATCTAGAGTTTGCCGAATCCGCAGGCCGGATAATGGCAACTGGGACAACTTTCACACAGACCTCCGTGCCCGAACGCGACAATATCTTTCCTCTGAAGCCGCTCCCCGGTCAGCAGACGGGGCACGATCAGATCGAAAATGCTGGCCTTGTAATACATGACGCACCCGGGCAGGCCGACAATGGGCACGTCGCCCAGATAGGCGAGCATGAACATGGCTCCGGGGTAGGTGGGCGCGCCGTAGGAGACGACCTCGGCGCCCGTGGCGCGGATGGCCGCCGGGGTCTGGTCGTCGGGGTCCACGCTCATGCCGCCGGTCACGGCGATGAAATCCGCGCCGCTCCGGATCAGGCCGTGAATGGCCTCCACGGTCATCTCCACCTGGTCGGAGACAAAGACCTGGTCGAGCAGCGTGGAACCCAATGCCTCGAATTTTTTCCGCAACACGGGGCCGAACCCGTCCTTGATGCGACCGGTGTAGACTTCGCTGCCCGTGGTCACGACGCCCACGCGGGCAGGCTTGAGGGGCCGGACCTCGATCAGCGGGGCATGTTCGCGGCAAACGGCCTCGGCCTGGCGGAGCAGCTCCTCGGGAACGGCCAGGGGGATGACCCTGGTGCCGCCCAGCACCCTGCCGGTCTTGACGAACTGGCCGGTGTGAATGGTGCCGAAGGTCACGTCGGTGATGGAATTGAGGCGAAAAAGGCCCTCGACGTCGATGCTGAGCACCCCGTCATGGGCGGCGCTCAAGGTGGATTTGCCCTCGCTCGGCGAGCTTATGGCAATGCCCTGCCCCGCGGCGGACCGGGCCAGGCGCAGGGCGCATTCGTCTTCGTGCACGTACCCGTCCCTGGGATCGAAAACGTAGAGGTTGGCCTTGCCGATATTGAGCAGGGCCTGGATGTCGTCATGAGTGACGATGTGCCCGCGTCTGAAGGCGGGCCCCTTGGTTTCGCCGGGAACTATGCGCGTGATGTCGTGGCAGAGAACGGTGCCGACAGCTTCTTCAACAGGAATGGCTTTCATCGGAAGATCCAAGTTTTACGTCATTTTTGATATTGTTATGATTCCTTTATGCCAATCAAGACATATTTCAAGACCTAAAACGCCCACCGGGCTTCCTTGGTCTTGCCCATCGTCAACTCGCACAGTGGAAAGCGGAACTCTCCGGCGTTATGTCATTTTCGACACAGGCCAACAAGCGTAGGCAAAAAGAAGGCCAAGCCGCCACGAGAAGCGAGATTCCCTGAAAATTTTTCGCATCTCACTGGAAACATGAAGCTTAATCGACGCGTTTCTTGAATTTCGAGCTGAATCGCTTCGCATGGGGAGGCGTCCGGTCACGGATATGAGACAAATAGGGACAATCAATTTCGACAATGTGGGGCAAAAAGACACAATACTCCCTGCGCGTCCATGCAGCCCGCCCCTCCGCTCCCCACCCTCGGATAGGCGTGCCGCGACCGGAAGAGGCTGAACGGGCTTGCCGCCGTGCGGTTCCGCTCCCACGGCGGCAAAAGAGGGCGGCAACTTTTTGGTCTTGAAGTATGTCGAAAAAGGCACGATACATGCTTGCCGCAGGCCAAACACATCATTCAAGGAGCTTCCATGAACATAGCCGTCACAGCCGCCGGAGAATCCCTCAACAGCCGGGTCTTCGGCGAACTCGCCCAAACCCCGTATCTGCTCATCGTGAACATGGAGACCATGCGCTGCACGGCGCTGCCCCATGAACCCAAAGAGGGTTCGGACCAGGCTCTTGCCCAAGCGATCCTCGAACACGACTGCGAGGCCGTGATCACCGGCACGATCGGGGAGCGGGCGTTCAAGATGCTCGCCGACAGGGCCGTGACCCGCTATCGCGGCACGGGGATGACCGCGGCCTATGCCCTGGAGGCAATGGAGAACAGGGAACTGAACCTGATCCGCAACCCGGAAGGCACGGACGAGTGCGCCAGCAGGCATCATGATCTGGAAGAATTGCAGATCTGTAGCGGACACAGCCACTGATAACGGCTGTCCGCGCGTAAAATCGGTCCTACATGCCCGGACGGCGTTCGGCGGGCAGGCGCGAAAGCCTGACCGTCGAACGATTCTTGTCCTCGAAGCTCTGCACCCTTTCGGCAAAAATGTCCTGCGCCCGATCCACCGCCACCTGTTCCACGGCAGCGAACCAGGCCCGGAACTTGTCGCGGATGCGCCTGCCCTCCGGGGTCAGATGGCATCCCCCGCGTCGGGTGCCCGACGACTCCACCAGCACCAGACCCAGGATCTCCTCCGTGGCCCGGAGCTTTCCCCAGGCCGCGCGGTAGGACATGCCCATGGCCTCGGAAGCCTTGCGCAGGGAGCCGTGTTTCTCGATCATGTCCAGGAGCATGACCCGGCCCATGCCGAAATACACGCTTTCCCCGGATTCCAGCCATAAATGCATACGTACGGTGGGAGTCTTCATGATCCGCCTCATTTACCGAAAGGACATTTCGGATAGGTGCAACGCTTGCACTGCATGCACAAACCGCCATGACCCAGCCTGGCCAGTTCGCGCCGCGAAGGGGAAAGCCCGGCCAGCACCCTGGGCAGCACGATATCCAGGCTCGTGGTCTTGAAAAAGAGCGCGCAGGCCGGAACGCCGATGACATCGACATCGCCCAGTTCCGCCAGAAGCGTCATGGCCCCGGGCAGGATGGGCGCGCCGTAGCGCATGTTCACCACTCCCGCGTCGGACAGGCCCTGCCGGGTCACGTCGCCGGGGTCCACGGACAGGCCGGCCGTGGTGATCAGAAGCTCGATGCCCTGGCCGAGCATCTTCCGCACCGCCGCGCCGATGCGCCCGCGGTCGTCGGGCACGATGTCCGTGGCTGTCACGGGGCAGCCGTAAGCCTCCACTTTGGCGCTGACGATGGGGATGAAGCGGTCCTGGGTCAGGCCCTGGAAAACCTCCGTGCCGGTGACCAGAATCCCGACCTTGGGCTTGCGCAGCGGAACGACGCCAAAGGCCGGGCCGCTTTCCAGCACTCCCAGCGCGTCATTCAGGACATCGCGTCCGAGATGGAGCGGAATGGCCCGCGTGGCGGCCACCTGCTGACCTTCTTCAACCACGCTGAAGGCATGGCGGGTGGCGCACATGACGCCGGGGATGGCGTTGAATTCCTCCAACACCTGCTCGTTGACCGTGAACAGACCGCCCCTTTCGGCAACCATTGTGATCTTGCCTTCCCGGGGATCTCCCGAACAGTCCACTCCGTCCCCGGCCAGGGCGCGGGCCATGACGCGGGCCGCGTCATCCTCGTGTACCCAGAATTCATCCTGGGTCCCGTCCTCGACGTAGACGTCAAACCTGCCCATGCGCTGCAGGCGGCAGACGTCCCCCACATCGAGCCGCTGACCGCGCGCGAAGGCCGCGTCCTTGCTCTGGCCGGGTTCGATGCAGGTCATGTCGTGCAGCGCCTTGTGCCCCGCCGCCTCCTCGGCCGTGACCAGCCGCAGCTTCGGTCCGTCGAAATCCAACTCGCGCCGGTCATGCCCGCCGATCCAGCCCGCGTAGGGCGACTCGCCCTTGCAAGAGCGGCAGACCGAGCCGTCCCGGGCCGGATAGGCCTGGCCGCAGGACGGGCAGGCGGCGATGGCTCCTTTGCCCCTCCCGCCCATGAACTCCGGTCGAAGCGCGATCTCCCTCACGGAACAGATGGTCGCTCCGGCCATGCGGATTTCCTCGCGCAGGCGTTCGCTGTCCTGCTCTTTTTTGGGCTTGAGCTTGAATAGCCACTCGCGGATGACCGGATACGGTTCCAGGAAGTCCGTTTCCACGGCCACGCGCACGCCCTTGCCGGAGAATTTGTCGAACAGGGACACGGCGTAGAGACCCAGATTGAAGATCCGAAGCCAGCCGTTGCCCACGGTGCAGGGAGTGAGCATCTGCACGGCGTCGGGCAGGCACCAGGCGGTTTCGGAAATAGCGTCGAAAAGCACGCCCTCGGGGATATGGCCACGGGCCTCGTGAACCATGAACCCGCCCAGAATCAGGCCGGGCGCGGCGTATCCATGAAAACGCCCCGCCGCCTCGATGAATTCATCTATCGTGTACGGGCCGATGACGGGACTGGCAGAGAGCTGGGCGGACGAATTGCTGGGCATGCGCATGAGTACTCCGGGTGGATGGGGTTACGTACGAATTCACCATTATGCTTACCATGCTTTCCCCCACCGGCAATACGCCCCACGGGCACAACACGATACTTTGGCCAAGCGCAGATAAAGAGCAACATGCCGAATTTACGAATTTTATCTTGAATATTAACCAAACCGGCTGATGAGAAGCAAAAACTCATCGACACCGAATCATTATGTCTTGTTTGGCATCATCAAATATGACAAAACCGCGTTCAAGGCATTCGACTGACATGAACACATTTATGCTTTGGCATAGCTCGAAATGACTAAAATAAACATAATAGCTTTTAATTCGATCACTTTTTCAGAAAAAAGAGCCAAACGATTCTTGCTGGATTTTTGCTGGAAAAACCACCAACGATTCTGTCCGCACTGCAAAAATCGCAAACTCTATCACCTCGCCGACGGCAGACGCCGCTGCGCCCGCTGCGGCTACACCTTTCACGACTTCAGCCGCCGCTTCCTGAACCGCTGCGCCTTCACCGCCAGACAATGGCTCTGGTTCCTGAAACTCTTCGCCCTGGACATAGCGCCCGCGAGCATCGCGAGCGAGATGGACGTCAACTACGCCACCACCCTCAAAGCCCAGGACACGGTGCGCCGGGCCATCGTGGCCCAGGCGCTGGACGCCAAGGGGCTCTACGCCTCCGGCGTCTGGCCCGGACCCGGCAATCCCCTTCCGAGGCACGGCATCGTGGACGCCCCGGTCTTCGGCGTCATCGAAGTGGCAGGAGTGGCCATCTGCGACCTCATGCCGTCCTTGAGCGCCGAGAATCTGCTGCACTTCAAACTGAACTTCTGCCTCAAAACGGCGAGCATCGGCCAGGTGGTCTACACGGCCCCCTACAAGCACTACCAGACCCTTGTCTCCTGCGGCCCAGGACTGTGGCCCGCCCGCTACATCAAGCACGCGGACAAGCGTCTGCCCGTGGAGGCATCCCCGTTCTGGTCCTTCGCCAAGCACCGCCTGCGCCAGATGCGCGGAATACCGGCTTCGCATTTTCCGCTTTATCTCAAGGAGTGCGAGCTGCGTTACAACTCACGCGAACAGGACCTCATCCCCATCCTGGCCCAGATGCTGTGCATGTTCGTTCCGCGACCCGCCGCACACGACTGAAACAAAAAAGGGGCCGCCAACGGACTCGCCCAAGTCCATTGACGGCCTATCACCGTGGAGGAGGGTGAAAGAATCAGGAAGCCTTGGCCGACGCCTCGGACAGCCCCATGCCGGTCCACGGGGCCGGGGACAGCGGCGTGTAGCCCTTGCTCTGGGCGACGGCGTCCAGATGCACCAAGCCGAGGGAGGCCAGATCGAAATCAATGGCTTCGGAGTTTTCCAAAAGGTCCAGGCACGGCAGATACTGGCCGCAGTCCTCGCAGGCATAGATGTGCTCGCGCGGAGAGTCCGGGAGGGAAAAGCGCGTCAGGCGTTCATGGTCCTGATTGCCGCAACCGGGACAGGTCATGCGCATGAAGCGCCAGCGATGGGCGCAGACCGGACAATGGTGCCAAAGCTCGCCGCTTTTGGAAACCAGAAAATCGGAAGGTTCGGGATGATTCTCAAGCGTCGACAGGTCCGGATCCGAACCACAGACCGGACAATGGGATTTGCGCCACAAATCAGCCGGAGCCAGGGCCAGCAAAGCCTGTTTCTGGGCCGCGATGCAGGGTCCGTACGCAGCCCGCAGGGCCGTGAGCAGAAAATCGGGAGCGACGGCGGCCTGGGCAGCGGCACTGTCCAGCGCCTCTCCGTCCCCATGGACCACGGCCCGCAGGCACAGACTGGGCCACGTCGAATCGTCTTCAAGTTTGCGTCCAAGCACGCCAAGGCTTTCCGCCAACGCCGTGAAAAGCACGCCCATCACGGGCCAAATCCGCAATGCGGAAGCCTTGAAGGCCGGGACAAGGAGTTTGCAGTCCATGCCTGCGACGAGCGACTCGCCGCCTAGAAACCTGCCTCCATCGACAACCACTCCGCTCACGTCCACAACAGGGAGTTCAGAGGACAATTCCGCCTGGCGGCAAAGAAGCAGGCCAAAGCGATTGATGATTTCCCCAAATGGCTCGTGACGGCTGGCCAGATCATTCAAAATGGCGTCCTTGGTCTTAAGTCCGGTGCTCGGCATGTATGCTCCTTGGAAAAAGGGCCCGCCGGAAGTCCGGCGGGCCGGGATTGTATTACGCTAACCCAGGATGTTCTTGAAGGGCTTGGCCAAACCAGCCAGGAAATCGGCCCGGTTCAAGGGCTTGATCTCACGGGCGGCGTACTGGTGGTACATCTCCCTGGGCATCTCCAGAAAGTAGATGACGCCCAGATCTTCCTGATCGAGGATCGTGCAGCTCTTGTGCACGTCGCAGGCGATCTTGGTCTCAAGTTCGGACTTGGGCCGATCGAGTTCCGCCTGAGCCTGGGTCAGGCGCAGCTTGGCCAGCGTGAGCATGTCCTCGCGCTCTCCGAAGTTCATGGCTCCCGTGCAACAGCTTTTCACGCACATGGGCACGAGCCCGGCCTGGACGCGATCGATGCACATGTCGCACTTGGCCAGTTCGCCCGTAACCTCGTTGCGGCGCGGGATGTTGTAGGGGCAGGAGTCGATGATCTCGTCGCACTGCTCCTTGGTCAGTTCCTTGGTCTTTTCCGTGCAGACGACGATGCCGGTGGCCTCGTCCTGCACAATGGCCCCTTCCACATACATGTCCGCCGTGGCCTTGCATGCGGGCTGCAGGCAATGGCGGCACTGATCGGGGAAGAAAAGCCAATGGATATGTCCGTCGATCTTGTGTTCGGAGAAACGGACCAGTTTGAAGTTGTTGGGGGTCAGATCCGGCGGATTCTGATGGGTGCCGGTCTGTTTTGTGGGCACGGCCACGTGGTCATGCCACTGCTTGCACGCCACCTGACAGCCACGGCAAGCCGTGCAGCGGGTGGTATCGATGAAGATGCTCTTCGCCATGTTGTTCCTCCCTGCTTAAATGGCCAGTTCCGTGACCTTGTCGGCCTTGCGGATGTTCACCAGACACGCCTTGTACTCCGGAATGGTGGTGTTGGGGTCGCCCACCGAGGGAGTAAGACGGTTGGTGGAGTCGCCCACGCCGGGCGTGGTCCAGCCAAAACAGAAGGGCATGCCGATGAGATGCACTGTCTTGCCCTCGACCTGGAAGGGCACGATGCGCACCGTGACCATGGCCACGGCCTCGACCTTGCCGCGGATGCTCTCGACCACCACCACATCGCCGTTCTTGATACCCTTTTCAGCGGCCAGCTCGTGGCTCATTTCCACATAGAGCTGCGGTTCGGCTTCCAGCAGGTACGGAGTGTTGCGGGTGTCGCCGCCGCCGCACCAGTGCTCGGTCAGACTGTAGGTGGTCAACACGATGGGATACTTCGGGTCCGCTGGCTTGGCCAGCAGGTCCATATCGCTTTTGGCTACCTTCATGCACGGGTTGTTCATCCGACTGGAGAACGGATTTTTGGCTATCGGCGTCTCGGCTGGCTCGTAGTGTTCCGGGAACGGACCGTCCACCCGGCCCGGGCCAAAGAGATGACCATGACCTTCGGCCTGCATGATGAAGGGATAGGTGCCCTTTTCCTCGGCCATGGGCGGAGCCGGGCCATCCGGAATGTCTCCGATCCACTTGCCGCCTTCCCACAGGATGACCGGCAGTTCAGGATTGAAGGGCTTGCCCTGTGGATTGACGGAGGCGCGGTTGTAAAGGATGCGGCGGTTGACCGGCCAGGCCCATGTATAACTCGGGAACAGTCCGAGCTTGGCCTGCATGGGGGTCTGGGTCAGATCGCGGCGCTTGGCCAGATTCTTGCCCGCTTCCGGATAACAGCCGCAGTAGAGCCAGTTCAGGCTGGTCGTGGAGCCGTCCGCCTGCAGCGAGGGGAAGGATGGAACCTGGTCGCCCTTCTTGTAGGTCTTGTCCTTGATGGTCACGTCGCGGGTGAAGACACCGTTGATCATGCGGGCCATCTCGTCGGCGTCGTATTCCTTGGGCCAGGTATGACTGAGCAGGCCTTCGGGGAACGCGCCTTTTTCCTTTTCATACAGGGCGCGAACGCGCTTGCCGATCTCGACCAGCATCCAGCCCATGGACTTGCTTTCGCCCGCAGGCTCGTAGCCCTTGTGGTGCCACTGGTGCCAACGACCGGAGTTGGAGGTGGTGCCGTCCTTTTCGCCGCGCTGGCAGGAAGGCAACAGGAACACCTCGGTCTTGATCTTCTTGGGATCCTCGCTCGGATTGCGCCAGAAGGACGCCGTCTCGGTATCGTGGACTTCACCCATCACCAGCCAGTCGAGGTTCTTCAGAGCGGCTCGGATCTTGTGCGTGTTGGGCATGCTCACGGCCGGATTGTGGCCGAAAATCATGCCGCCCTTGATCTTGCCTTCGTACATCCTGTCGAACTGGAACAGGCTTGCGTAATCCACGCCCGCCTCGGCCTTGGGGAGCAGCCCGTAACCGAACTCGTTCTCGGCGGTGGCATTGTCGCCGAACCAGCCTTTCAGCAGGCTGACCACGTACTTGGGCCTGTTACCCCACCAGTTCACGCTCTTGGGGTCATTGGTGACCGGAGTGTTCGCCTTGAGGTAATCGGCCAATGTGGGCCAGGCCGTGCTCGGAACCGCGTGATAGCCGGGCAGGATATGCCATAGAATGGCATGGTCGGTGGAGCCTTGGACATTGGGCTCGCCGCGCAGGGCGTTGACGCCGCCACCGGCCACGCCGATGTTGCCCAGCAGAAGCTGGATCATGCATCCCAGACGGATGTTCTGGCAGCCCACGGAATGCTGGGTCCAGCCCAGTGCGTACATGACGGTACCGGCCTTGTCGGGCTTGCCCGTGGCGGAGTACACCTCGTAAACATTGAGCAGATTTTCCTTGCTCACGCCGGTGACGGAGGAAACCTTGTCGAGGTCGTAACGTTCATAGTGCTTTTTCAGCAGCTGATAAACGCAACGCGGGTTCTTCAAGGTCTTGTCGCGCAGGGGCACGCCCTTCTCGTCCTTGGCAAAAGCCCAGGTCTTCTTGTCGTATTTACCCGTCTTGGCATCGAAACCAGAAAAAAGGCCATCTTCGAACTTGAAACCGTCATTGAGGATAAAAGCCGCGTTGGTGTACTCGGCCACATACTCTTTCTGAATGAGATCATTCTCCAGAATGTACTTCACCATGCCGCCCAAAAAGGCGATGTCGGTACCGGAACGAAGGGGAACGTGAAGATCGCTTCTAGCCGACGTGCGCGAGAATTTCGGATCCACATGGATCACCTTCGCGCCTTTGTCTTTGGCCTTCAAAACCCATTTGAAAGAAATGGGATGATGTTCGGCAGCATTGCTGCCCATGATCAGAACTGCATTGGCGTTCTTGATGTCAATCCAATGCTGGGTCATTGCACCGCGTCCAAACGACTCTCCCAGAGCCGCTACAGTGGGGCTGTGTCAGACCCGGGCCTGATGATCGATGTTCACGCCTCCCAGCGCGCGGCAGAGCTGATGGGCCAATGCGCATTCCTCATTGTCCATCTGCGACGTGCCGAGCTGAAAATAGGATTCCCAGCGGTTGACGGTCTGACCCTTTTCATTTTTGAGCATGAAGTCCTTGTCGCGCGTGTCTTTCATCTTGCGCGCGATGCGATCCAGAACCCAGTCCCAATCCTTCTCTTCCCACTTGTCGCTGCCCGAAGCGCGATACCTCGGCTTGAGCACGCGATGGTCGCTGACATGCATCTGGTAAAATGCGGCACCCTTGGCGCACAAAGCGCCTTCGCTGACGGGATAGTCGGGATTGCCTTCGGAACTGACAATCTTGCCATCCTTGATGTGCATGATGATCTCACATCCGCAGGAGCAGAAGGCGCAGGTCGATATGACCTCCTTGGCTCCCTCGATCTTCAGCCCCTTCGCATACGCGTAGGCGGGCTTCAGATCGAACCCCAGTTGTCCCAGGGACATGGCCGCGACGCCCGCCCCCGTGATTTTCATGAACCCTCGCCGTGAAAACGTAGCCATCAAAACCTCCATGGTTTCATGTTCCCGCACCCTTGAACTCCCGCTTCACAAAGTGGGTAGCGAGTGCGAAGCTGATGGCTCAATAACACTTCAATCAATATTTTCAATATGTTATAAAAAACACATATGACGTCCTTTTCGACCTTGGGAACACGATGACGTGATGCTTCGCCGTGCGCGGCCCATCTCACCCGCTCAGGTCGCCCCCTCCATCGGCTTGACTGGGGATATTCAAAAAAGTCAGGGAGAGTATGACCTCCATCATCCAAAACGGAAACAGGCACGGAAACTAACCGGCAACATTTCGCAAACTCAGGCATCCATCCATGTACGACATCGTTCTCACCACGCTGAATGCACGGTACATCCACCCCAGCATCGGGCTGCGCTGCCTGCATGCCAATCTGCATGATTTGCGGCCCAGGGCCGTTATCCAGGAATTCGTCATTTCGGACCAGCTGCTCGACGTCGCTGAAAAAATCCTGGCGCATCGCCCCAAAATCATCGGTCTTGGCGTCTACATCTGGAACGGGAAGGAGTGCGAACAGCTGGTGCGCATTCTCAAATCCCTTGCGCCCGAGGTGCTGCTGGTTCTTGGCGGGCCGGAGGTCAGCTATTTTCCGCACCGGCTCGATTTTTCCCTGGCCGACCACGTGATTTGCGGTGAGGGGGAGGAACAGTTCCATCAGCTCTGTTCCTCCCATCTGACAGGCGGCGCCGGGTTGCCACGGATCATCACGGCCAGCCCGCCCGATCCGGACCACCTGGTCATGCCGTACGATTTATACACCGACGAGGACGTCGCGCACCGGGTCATTTATGTGGAAGCGTCCAGAGGGTGCCCCTTTTCCTGCGAATTCTGCCTGTCCTCCATCGACAAACAGGTCCGCTATTTCGACCTGGACCGCTTCCTGCGCGAACTGGACACGCTCTGGGAGCGGGGGGCGCGCAACTTCAAGTTCATCGACCGGACGTTCAACCTGAGCATGCGGCGGGTCGGCCCTATTCTGGATTTTTTCCTGCGGCGGCAGCCGCCGTTTCTGGTCCATTTCGAAGTCGTGCCCGAACATTTCCCTTTTGAATTGCGAGAGAGGCTTGCCCGGTTTGCCCCGGGCACCCTGCAACTGGAAGTCGGCATCCAGACCCTGAACGCGGATGTGGCCGCGTCCATTCACCGGCGGCTGGATATGGACAAGATCACGGCCAACCTGCGCTTTTTGGAAGAGGAGACCAATGCCCATCTGCATGTGGACCTGATCATCGGGCTGCCGGGGGAAAGCGCGGCCAGCTTTGGCCGCAACCTGAACCAACTGGCGGGCCTGACCAGGGCGGAAATCCAGCTGGGCGTCCTGAAAAAACTGTCCGGCACCACGCTGAGCAGACACGATGCCGTACACAAGATGACCTACCTGCCCTATCCCCCATACGAAATACTGGCCAACGACCTGATTGATTTCAAAGCCATGCAGGACCTTAAGCGCATGGCCCGATTCTGGGACCTGCTCTACAACAGCGGGAATTTTCATGGCAGCGTGCGCCTCTTGTGGCCGGACCAGGATGTCTACGCGGGATTTCTGCGGTTTTCGAAATGGCTGTACGGCGCGACCGAGTCCACCTGGCAGATCGCCTTGAAGCGCCTGGCGGAACTCTTTTTCGCCTACCTGACCGATGAGCTTGGCCTGGCCAAAGACGAGGCGGCCAACGCCATTGCCGCCGATCTTCTCAGGGTCAAAGGCCGACCTCTGCCCCTGGTGATTTCGGACAACATGACTGTCCATCCCGGATCCTTGCAGGCCAGGAATGCGCAGAGCCCTGGAAAGAGGCAGGCGAGGCATCTGGAGTGATGGGTGGATCGCTTGGGAACAAAGGGATGGCTGATCGTGGCAAGCATCCGCACATGACTTCTGCAGGAGCTATCCCCAACAGGGCGAAGTTTTGAAATCAATCTTGAATCTCCCCCTGCCAAGGGGGAGTACCCGATAGGGGGAGGGGGTTTTCCCCGAACTGAGCGAGCAAGAGTAAACCACCCCGCCCTTCGGGCACCCCTCCTTGGCAGGAGGGGAGTTGGAGAGGCCACTGGCGGATCTTCAAGCTTTGAACCAAAGATACTTTTAGTCTCACAGACCCGGCCCAGAAAGCCAGCCGTACTAAATAAGAATGACCAGAGGCGTGTACTTGGCGAGGACTTCGTCGCCGGTGATCAGCCGCATGGGTTCAGCCATGGCCTGAGCCACCAGCATGTGATCAAAAGAATCGTTGTGATGCCTGGATAGTGTCGCCAGCATTTCCGCGTGTGAACCGAGAAGCGGCAACTCCAGAAACCCGCTTTCCTGCGCTGAAGCGCGAAGTTCGGCCAAGTTGGCGTCCAGTTTTCCGATATTCGTTTTGATGGCGATTTCCCACCAGGAGACGGTGCTCACAAAAACTTCGTTCTCATCCGCAAGCAACAACTCTCTCACCGGGTCAATGCGCGGTCCGTTGATCAGCGCCCAGAGCAGCGCGGTGGTATCCAGCAGCAGCCTCATTTGGCTTCCCCCTCAAAGGCGGCGAGAATTTCCGCAGGCAAGGGTTCGTCAAAATCATCGGGAACAATCAGCCTGCCTTCCAGGAGGCCAAGGCGTTTCTTGGGCTTGGCGTTGGCGGCTGAAGAAAGTACGGCCTCCGCCCGGCCATAGCTGCCGATGAAAATGGTTTCACCACCGGCGGCACGTTTGACCAACTGTGAAAGGGTACTCTTTGCCTGGTGCATAGGCACTACGGCTGTGGACATAAGGCCCTCCTTTGTCATGTGTCTTGTAAAAAAGACTTAGCCATGGCTTAGCCCGCCGTCAATATTGGGTGCAGGCAGGGATACCTGCGAGGCGGTCTCAGAGAACCAGACGGAGAAAAAATTCAAGATTCAAGATCTGAACCTAGCCTCTTGCTGGGCCCCGAGGGAGTAATTTCTCTTGACCTCGGTCGTTTTAATGGCTGAACCTTGCTTTCTTTTTTATCATAATATTACTATTTATAAATCTTTGTATTGCTAGTTTATTAGCGAACGAGGTAATTTTGATTAATATTTATCATTCTTACGATGAATGGGCTCTCGAAATCGGGAAAGCATTTATAGCTTTTAGTGTGAAATTGAACAAGTAACTCTGGTATGTTTAAATGTTTTGCCCAAAGATAATATTCAAAAAAGTATAAGGGGATTGCGTCTAAAACAAAGAATCGAAATATTAATTGATATCCTTAGTGGACACCACGATGTTCCATATAATAGATTGTCGTCTATGTTATCCCGAGCAAAGGAGTTGTCTGAGTTTCGCAACTTCATTGCACACAATCCTTTGGTCCTTCAGATTATTGAGGATCAAGATGGCAGCATATTTCACCAAGAAGTGATTTCAAATATTCATAAGGGTAAAGTGATATCTTTTGAAGAGCTTAAAAATTTTTCTGATGAATCAAAATTGCTAGCATCAGAATTGTTTAATACTAGTTCTGAGGTCTTTAAGATTCATCAACGACTGTAAAATAATATAAAATTGTTTTATAATAAAACTTTCAGAGTGTTGTCACACATGTATAAACCCGACCCGATGTCAAGGATTTTGAAATGGCTTAGAGATCGAGTAAAACCGAGGGTCAAGTAAAACCGAAAATCATATATTGAATCTTGACCAATGCATTATCTTCCAACCCCACTCTCTCACTTCACTTCTCCCCCTAAATCCGTGAAAAAGTTGCATTGAATATACAGTTTTGAAACATTTTGAACTTGAAATAAATCAATGATATCGGTATATTGAACTTGCTTTTCCTGAATGATTTTTAGCACCCATTGGGTGCGAC
>JBFWJY010000014.1:0-100359 GCA_050252955.1 Desulfomicrobium sp. | reverse complement strand
TCGTGGTCTGCAACTCCCAGGGGCGGCGCGTGGGCATTGTCGTGGACCGGGTCATCGGCGAGCACCAGACCGTCATCAAGAGCCTGGGCAAGGTCTACCAGGACGTGCGCGGCATTTCCGGCGCGACCATCAAAGGCGACGGCAGCATGGCGCTCATCCTCGACATAGCCGCCCTTGTGGCCTGAAAGCCATGCACGACGCAGGCGGCCAGACCGCTCCTCTCATGACCGACAAGGAACTCAAGCAGTTCAGCGAGTTCATCTATTCGGAACTGGGCATCAAGATCACCCAGACCAAGAAGACCATGCTTCAGGCCCGCCTGCAACGCCGTCTGCGCACCCTGGGCATGAAGTCCTACGGGGAGTACCTTGAGTACCTGCAATCGCTCAAGGGACTGGAGGTCGAGCTGCCGCAGATGGTCGACGCGGTGACCACCAACACCACCAGCTTCTTTCGCGAGCCGAAGCATTTCGAATACCTGTCCCAGGTCGTTTTGCCCCAGTGGCAGAAAAAACACCCGGGCCGGACGTTCGCCGTCTGGAACGCGGGCTGCTCATCCGGGGAGGAGCCATACACCACGGCCATGACGCTCATGGACTACCATGAACGGGTCAGTCCACTGCGCTTCACCATCGTGGCCACGGACATTTCCACCGACATCCTGAAAAAAGCGGCCCGCGCCGTGTATGAGGAGGAGAAGATCGGGACGATCCCGGTGGAGTTCAGACGCAGGTATCTGCTGCGCAGCAAGGACAGAAGCAGGCGGATGGTGCGCATCGTTGCGGAGCTGCGCGAGAAGGTCAGCTTCCGGCGCCTGAATTTCATGGACGACTTTCAGTTCCGCGAGAAGATGGATCTGATCTTCTGCCGCAACGTCATGATCTATTTCGACAAAAAGACCCAGACCGAACTGGTTCATAAATTCTGCAACCACCTTGAGCCCGGCGGCCACCTGTTCATCGGCCATTCCGAAAGTCTGGCCGGAACGGATTTGCCCTTGAAACAGCTGGCTCCCGCCACCTACATGCGCATCTAGGCGTTGCCCCCGACGCGCAGCCCCTTGCCTCCTACAGGGCAGGCAGGCTGACCCAGAATGTCGTGCCCGCCGGTTCCACGGAGGAAAAACCGACCTCCCCTCCGAGATAATTCTCCGCCAGCAGCTTGATGGAATAGGTGCCAAGGCCCCGGTCCTGACTCTTGGTCGAAAAAGAGCGCTTGAATACCTGGAGCCGCACCGATTCCTCCATGACGCCGGGATTGACGACCTGGAACACGGCCCTGTCCCTTTCCCGGCGCAGCCCGACGCTGACGACCCCGCCCGCCGGTGTGGCTTCGAAGGCGTTTATGAGCATGTTGACCAACACCCTGCGCAGCAGGGAAAAGTCGGAGTGCACGGCCACATTGGCGCTGCCCGGGTCCAGATGGATGGTCTTGTCCAGGGCCTTGGGGTGGGCTCGGAACTCCGCGACCACGGACTCGACGATCTCAAGCCCCTGCAACGTGATCTTGGAGGCCGCGTATTCATTTCTTTCCACGGCCAGGAGCTGTTTTTGCTTCTGGATCTCGTCGACCAGGGCGAACAGGGACGACCGCGCCATGTGGGCGATCTCCCTGGCGTCCTCGGGCACTTCGTTCATGAGGATGTCGACCAGATTTCTGGCCCCGCCGGCGGAGTTCAGGATGTCGTGGAAAAAGATCCGCTCCAGGGCCTGACGGCGCTTCTCGTCGCCGATGTCGCGGGCAGTGAGCACGTAGAACATGCCCTCCGGCGTCTCCCAGGGGGACACCAGAATCCGCAGATCCCTGGCCACGGTCGTCCCGTGTTCGTCGCGGCACAAAAGCTGGCATTCATGCTCCGCATTGTTCCCGGTCTCCATGCTCTCGAGAATCGCCCGCAGCGCTCCGCATTCGCTGCAGTAGCGCGACGTTCCGCAACCGTTTTCCCCCACACCCGAATAGACGCACCCCATGGCCTCGCCCGGACGCTTGGTCAGCAAAGAGGCCAGTCCGCTTCCGGTGACGTCGGAAAAGGCCTTGTTGGCGAAAACGATCTGGCGGCAGGAGTCCAGAACAAGCAGCGGCAGCGGGAAGAAATCGAAATACCCGGAACAGGGATGACTTTCGATCCGGGCATGCTCCATCCGGATTTCGGTCAAGGACATCCGCTCGCCCAGAGCGCGCGGAGCTTCGCATTTTGTGTTCATGATATGTCGCTTGGATACGGATGTTGACGCGAAATGCGACGAGAAATCCCGGTGCAGCCCGTGCTTTCAAGCCTTCTTCCGGCATCGCGGGAAACCTGTCGTCGTGTTCTCCTGCAACGAGTCCGCAGGCTCGAAGCAATGGATCGAATTTTTTGCGTTCGGCACTTTTTACCAAGATATGCATGAAGTCAAAACATTTGTCCGAATTATGCGCGATGTCACCCACACTCGCCCCGCGCCATCAACAGTCGGGGCAATGCGGGCGAGAAAGGGGGGGGCGTTCACGAGACGGGTTCCGTCCTTGAAATTCGCCATCATCTCGACTAGGCTATCATACCTTCATATTTCAGAAACCGCTGCGTATAGCACCGAAAGAGGCTGTTCGAAATTCCCCGAAAGCGGGAATCCATGCATGGAGAGTTGCCCCCCTGCCTCAAAGGGACGACGACTTTTTGCAGCGACATCATCTCAAGCACGTGGAAGCAATCTTGTACACAGATCTCTTGCAGTATGTTTTCGGCGGACTGACCAGCGGCGCCATCTACGCGCTCATCGCGCTGGGCTTTTGCGTGGTCAGCAACACCATGGGCATCGTCAACTTCATCCAGGTCGATTTCGTCACCCTGGGCGGGATGTTCATGTTTTCGGCCCTCTTCGCCCTCGGGCTGCCCACGGTTCCGGCCCTTGGCCTGGCCGTCTGCCTGGTGGCCCTCGCGGCCATGGTCGTGGAACGCGTCGGCCTGAGGCCCGCGCGCTCGGACAACCATCTGGTGCTCATCTTTCTGACTGTGGGCCTTTCCATCATTCTGCGCGGGATCATCAAGATCGCGTGGGGCACGAACCGCATGGCGCTGCCTCCCCTGACCCCGGACGTGCCCGTGCAGATCCTGGGCGCCAGCGTCCTGCCGCAGGCCCTGTGGATACTGGGGCTGACCGTGGTCGCCATCACGATCCTGACCTGGTTCTTTCACCGGACCTCCCTTGGCCTGAGCATGCGCGCCGTGGCCTCCAACCCCACGGCGGCGGCCGTGGTCGGCATCCCCGCAGGGCGCATCCGCCTGACCAGCTACGCCATCGCCGGAGCCCTGGGCGGCCTGGCCGGAGTGCTGGTCACGCCCATCACCACCCTCAACTACGACGTGGGCGTGCTGCTGGGCCTCAAAGGTTTCGCCGCCGCCATCCTCGGAGGGTTCGGCTCCTTTCCCGGAGCAATCCTCGGCGGCCTCGGTCTCGGCCTTCTGGAATCTCTGTCCGCGGGGTACCTGTCCAGCGCCTACAAGGATGTGGTGGCCTTCGTGGTCCTGCTCCTGGTCCTCTTCGTCCGACCCAAGGGATTGCTGGGCAGATGACGACTTTTTCTTATCACTTGTTGAAAAGGGTTGTGTGCGTCACGTTCAGCAAAACTTCCAGGACGAGGGGTAATCGCAAGCAGTTGGTAAACGAGAATGCCCCCTCAGAGTTCATCGGAAATCACGAACGCGCAAAGCATCACGATTCGTCAGTAGCCGCTCCAACTCCCCTCCTGCCAAGGAGGGGTGCCCGAAGGGCGGGGTGATTGACTTTTACAAACTGATTGCTTCATTCAAGGAGAATACCCCCTCCCCCTTCGGGTACTCCCCCTTGGCAGGGGGAGATTCACATCGGCATGCCGATCCCATCCCGCCAAGCCGCCGCCATCGGCATTGACCAATTGAAAACTCCAGACGCAGGTTCTATGCGCCAGATGCGGGGTGGCCGGAGAGGGCAGACACACAGGTCTGCCCCTACGCTCGACATCTTCATGGCAAAACACTAATTTACACACTTTACCCTTGGCCAAATCGATTATACTTTCCCGGCCCAGACGACACCATTGCTCAAGGACGCTCATGACCGGCAGACAAGACATTCTCTATTACCTTACCCTGCACCGCACGGGCCTCTTCGTGACGCTCATGGCCGCTGCCCTGGTCCTCTTTCCCCATGTCGAGGACAACCCCTACACCCTGGGCCTGACCAACCTCATCGCCATCAACGCCATCGTGGTCCTGGGGCTGAACCTCTTCATCGGCTACACAGGCCAGATATCTCTTGGCCATGCGGCGTTCTTCGGGCTGGGAGCCTACGGTTCGGCCATCGCCACGGTAACCTTCGAGCTGCCCTCCTGGCCGTCCATGCTTCTGGTCGCCGTGCTGGTGGCCCTGGTCGCACTCCTGGTCGGGGTGGCTGTCCTGCGCCTCTCGGGCCACTATCTGGCCATGGCCACTTTGGGCCTCAACTACGTCGTACATACCGTTCTCTTGCAGTGGGACGAGGTCACGGGCGGCCCGAGCGGATTCGCGGGCATCCCCAGCCTGAACCTGGCCGGAACGACCTTCGACGATCCGGTCAGCCTGCACTATCTGCTCTGGGGATTCGCCATGATCTGCCTGCTCCTGTGCCTCAATCTGGTGCGCAGCGGCGTGGGCCGTGGTCTGGCCGCCCTGGCCGGAGACGAGACGGCGGCGGCCAGCCTCGGCGTCGACACCCGCGCGGCCAAGGTCAAGGTCTTCGTGCTCTCGGCGGTCCTGGCCTCCCTGGCGGGCAGCCTTTACGCCCACTGCTACCAATACGTCAGCCCCGACACCTTCGGCATCTTCGCTTCCACGGATTTCGTCATCATGGTCGTCATCGGCGGCATGGGCTCCATCTGGGGATCGGTCTTCGGCGCGGCATTTTTGACGCTGATGCCTGAATGGGTGGAGTTCTTCAACAAATACAAAGATTTCGTACATGGCGGCATTCTGGTACTGGTGCTCATGTTTCTGCCACAGGGCCTGGTCACGGGCCTGACCGACATCATCCGGGTCCGGCTGGCCCTGTGGAGGCGCGACCATGCTGCGACTTGAGAAGGTCGGCAAGTTTTTCGGCGGTCTGCCCGCCTTGCAGGACGTGACCATGACCGTGCCCACGGGGCGGCTGACCGCGCTCATCGGTCCCAACGGCGCGGGCAAGAGCACGCTCATCAACTGCATGACCGGGGTGCTTTCTCCCACCAGCGGCTCCATACGCTTCCAGGACCAGGAAATCGCGGGCCTGCCGGCGCACCGCGTAACGCGCCTGGGCATCCACCGCACCTTCCAGAACCTGCGCCTGTTCCCGCGTCTCTCCGTGTTGGACAATGTCCTGACCGGCCTGACCTGCGAAGGGGGAGGGTCCATGCTCATGGCCATGCTGCGCCTGCCCTACCTGCGCCACCGCGAACGGCGGCTGCGTCTCAAGGCCCTGGAGGCCATGGACCAGTTCGGGCTGGCCGACAAGAGAAACTGGCCCGCCGGAGTGCTGGCCTACGGTGACAAGAAAAGGGTCGAACTGGCCCGGGCCGTTGTCGGAAAACCCAAATTGCTCCTTCTCGACGAACCCGTGGCCGGCCTCAACGCCGAGGAGACCGCGGCCGTGGGAGAGCAGTTGCGCAACCTGCGCCGCGCCGGACACACCATCCTGCTGGTCGAGCACGACATGGATCTGGTCATGAACATCGCGGATCTGGTGGTGGTGCTGGACAGCGGCCGCTGCATCGCCTCAGGCACGGCCGAGGAAGTCCGGCGCAACCCGCTGGTGCTTGAAGCCTATCTCGGAAGAATGGAGGCCACTGCCTGATGCTGAGCATACGAAATCTGACGGCGCATTACGGCGCGGCCCAGGCCCTGTTCGGCATCGACATGGAAGTCGCGGCCGGTCAGACCGTGGCCCTGGTCGGGGCCAACGGCGCGGGCAAAAGCACCCTGCTCAAATGCGTGATGGGGCTGGTCAGGCCCACGGGCGGGGAAATCCTCCTCGATTCCAAAAACGTGACCGCATCGAGCCCGGCGCGCATGGTCCGCCATGGGCTGGCGCTTTCCCCCGAGGGCCGCGAAGTGTTCGCCCAGCTCTCGGTGCTCGAAAACCTGCAACTCGGCGCCATACCCTTGAGCCTGGCCAAGGCCGAGGAAAACCGGCGCATGGAAGAGATTTTCGCTCGTTTTCCCAAACTCCGGGAGCGCAGGCAACAGCTGGCAGGAACGCTTTCGGGCGGCGAGCAGCAGATGCTGGCCATGGGCCGGGCGCTGATGGCCGCGCCGCGCCTGTTGCTCCTGGACGAGCCGAGCCTGGGCCTGGCACCGCTCATCACCGACGAAATCTTTGCCATTATCCACCAGCTCGCCCGCGCCGGCACGACCATTTTCATCGTCGAACAGAACGCGGCCCGCGCCCTGTCCGCCTCGGACACGGCCTATCTGCTGGCCGGGGGCAGAATCGTCGAGCAGGGCAAAAGCCGTGACCTGCTCCTGGACCCGGCCCTGCGCGCCGCCTTTCTGGGCGCGGCCAGCCACGACAACCCTTCCGCCAGCCGCCTTGGCGCGGCCGGACTGACCAATATCCGCTTGGAGAAATCGCAGATGCACACAAACTTCATGCCTTCCTTTAACTCCGCCGAAGAGCTCGAAACGCTTCAGTTGCAGGGCCTGCAATGGACCGTGCGCCACGCCTTCGAGGGGTCCCCGGCCTACCGCGCCAAGCTGGAGGCGGCGGGAGTCACACCGGACTCCATCACCAGCCTGGACGATCTGAGGCGCCTGCCCTTCACCACCACCGACGACCTGCGCGACGGCTACCCCTTCCCCTTGAAAAGCGTGCCCTACGAGCAGCTGGTGCGCGTTCACGCCAGCTCCGGAACCACGGGCAAGCGCAAGGTGCTTTGCTACACGCAGAAGGATCTGGACGACTGGACGGACATGTTCGCGCGCTGTTATCAAAGCGCTGGCGTCACGTCCCTGGACCGGGTTCAGATCGCCGTGGGTTATGGGGTCTGGACGGCGGGCATGGGCTTCCAGCTGGGCTGCGAGAAGGTCGGAGCCCTGGCCGTGCCGGTGGGGCCGGGCAACGTGGACATGCACATCCAGTTCCTGCTCGATTTCCAGTCCACGGTCTTCTGCTCCACGGCCTCCATGGCTCTTCTCATGGCCGAGGAAATCCACAAACGCGGCATAGCCGACAAGATCGCGGTCAGGAAGATCATCTATGGTTCCGAACGTTCCAGCCGCTCCATGCGCAAGAAGATTTCCGAACTCTTCGGCGGGGCCGAGCTTTTCGACATCACCGGTCTGACCGAGCTCTACGGTCCCGGCGCGGGCATCGAATGCTCCGACCACGACTGCATCCATTACTGGAGCGACTACTACCTGCTTGAAATCCTCGATCCCGAAACGCTCAAGCCCATGCCCGACGGCGAATGGGGCGAGATGGTCGTCACCACCCTGCGCAAGGAAGGCTCGCCGCTGATCCGCTACCGCACCCGCGACATCACGCGCATCATCCCCGGCCCCTGCACCTGCGGCAGCATCATGCCCCGGCATTCGCGCATCAAGGGCCGCTCCGACGACACCATCAAGTTCCGGGGCGTGAACATCTATCCCAGCTCCATCGACACCATTCTCTCGGCGGTGCCCGGGCTTGGATCGGAGTATCAGATCCATCTGACCAGGGGCGACGGCGGCCGCGACAACATGCGTCTGGTGATCGAACGCGCCGAGGGCGTGGCGGCCAACAGGGGGCCGGAACTGGCCCACGAGGCCGGGCATCAGATCAAAAAACAGCTCATGGTCACCGTGGATCTGGAACTGGTGGATTACGGCGCCCTGCCCCGTTCGGAGCGCAAGAGCCAGCGGGTGTTCGACAGCCGGATTCAGGACGAGATCGTTTGATTTTCAAGGTGTTGGGCCATCAGGCCATCAATCATTTTGCAGAGGAGAGAAGAACATGCGCACGATTTTTCGTATACTGGGCTGCCTCGTGCTCCTGGCCTCCCCGGCTCTGGCCGAGGACACCATAAAACTGGGCGCGTTTTTCGACCTGTCGGGCCGGGCCTCCTTCATCGGAACCCCGAGCAAGCTGGTCGCCGAGATGCTGGTCGACAAGATCAACGCCGAAGGCGGCGTGAACGGCAAGAAGATCGAGTTGCTCATCGCCGACACCGAGGGTGATCCGGCCAAGTCCGCCAACATCGCCACCAAGTTCATCCACAAGGACAACGTCGTGGCCATCGTCGGACCGACCCTCACCGACACGGGCATGAACGTGAAGAAGATCGTGGATTCCGGCAAGACGCCCATCGTCATGACCGTCGGCGGCGACCCGGTCATCATGGGCGGCAAGTTCGGCTCATTCGAATGGGTCTTCAAATCGCCGCAGCGTTCGCGCATCGCGGTCGAACGCCTCTTCACCTACCTGCGTGACAAGGGCCTGACCAAAATCGCCCTGCTCTCGGCCGATGACGGCTTCGGCAAGGACGGCCTGCGCTGGATGGAGCAGCTCGGGCCGGAATTCGGCATCGAGATCCTGGCCAAGGAATCCTTCGGAGCGCGCGACACGGACATGACCGCCCAGCTGACCAAGGCCAAGAACGCCTCTCCCCAGGCCCTGGTCGTCTGGACCACGGGCCCCGCCGGGGCCATCAGCGCCAAGAACGTGGCCCAGCTCGGCATCGACCTGCCCCTGTTCCAGTGCCATGGCCTGCCCGATCCCAAGTACATCGAACTGGCCGGCCCGGCGAGCGAAGGCAACCGCATGCCCGCGACCAAGCTCATGGTGGTGGACGAACTGCCTGACACGGACCCGCAAAAGGCCGTGATCCAGGAATTCGTCAAGCTCTATACCGAAAAGGGCTACGACAAACAGTTCCCCATCAACACCCATTCCGGCTATGCCTGGGATGCGATCCGGCTCATCGTCGACGCCATCGCCAAGGTCGGAACGGAACCCGAAGCCCTGCGCGCGGCCATCGAACAGACCAAGGGCTATGTCGGCATCTCCGGCATCTACAACCTGACCCCCGAAGATCACAACGGGCTCGATGTGGATTCCATGGTCATGGTCCAGGTCAAGGACGGCAAGTTCGTCCTGGCGGAATAACGCGGGTTCCTGTCCGCGCGATTGACGGAGGTGCGAAGACATGGATTCCCTCTAGCGAGCAGGACAACGCGCGCCACCCAAAAGCCTCCCCTTCGCGGGGGAGGTTTTTTTTTCGGGATGAAATCCGGAAACAAGTGAAATGGATTCAATACCTTGCCTCGGAATCTGGCGGCCAGGGGCTGACCTTGCGCATTGCGCGGCCGTGGTTATCAAGCTAAATTCCAGCCAATAAGAACGACTCTCAGGAGCGAAACATGAAAGAAATCAGCAAGCTGCTCGATAACAACAAGACCTGGGCCCAGCGTGTGGAAAAAAACATTCCGGGTTTTTTTCGCAAACTCGAAAACCAGCACAGGCCCAAATTCCTGTGGATCGGCTGTTCCGACAGCAGGGTCCCCGCGGACCAGCTCATCGGCGTCATGCCGGGCGAGGTCTTCGTGCACCGCAATATCTCAAACCAGGTCATCAACACCGACATCAACCTGATGTGCGTGCTGCAGTACGCCATCGACGTGCTCAAGGTGAAGCACATCATCGTCTGCGGACATTACGGCTGCGGCGGCATCGAGGCGGTCATGAAAGATCAGACCCCGGGCCTTTTGGCCCACTGGCTGGAAAACGTGCACGATCTGATGGAACGCAAAGGCAGGCCGAACCTCGACGACATGTGCGAGCTGAACGTCAAGTTGCAGGTCCGCAACCTGGCCCTGAACAGCATCGTGCGCAAGGCCTGGCAGCGTGGCCGCAACCTGTACCTGCACGGCTGGATCTATTCCATTTCCAATGGCCTGATCCACGATCTGTGCATCACGCGCGGCCCGGACAGACAGGAAATGGACACCATTGAAACGGCTCTGCGCTCATAGCGGCGGGACACATGAAAAAACTCGTCCTGATCACGGTTTTCGTCTGCGTGGCATTGTGGGGCTGCGCCCATGACGACGGCAGGCGCGTCGACACGGCCCTGGATGCTCCTGGCGGGCGCGTTCTGGACACGCGCTGGAAATTGGTGGAGCTTTGGGGAAAACCCGTGGCGGATATCGAGCGCCATCCCTTCATCCAGCTCCATTCCAAGGACGGCCGCATGTCGGGCTTCGGGGGCTGCAACAGCCTCAGCGGCGCCTACGAGCTCAAAACCGGCATGCGCCTGCGGTTCACGAACATTGCCGCCACCATGATGGCCTGCCCGGACATGGAACTGGAGCGGGAATTCTTCAACGTGCTGAACATGACGGACAATTTCGCCTGCGACGGCAATACCCTTTTCCTGCACAAGGCGCGCATGGCGCCGCTGGCCAGGTTCGAGGCCGCCGACTGAGGTTGTGGACGCGCAGGCCCCACATGGGGCCCTCGCGTTTTTGGTTCCGACGCGCCTTTTTGCTTGCCCTGTCCCCGCGATCTTCCTATTTGTTCGCCCATGTCAGAAACACGCCCCGTCCGTTTGAACAAGTATCTCGCGGAAGCAGGCCTGGCCTCGCGACGCGGAGCCGACGCCCTGATCCAGTCAGGGCGCGTCCGCGTCAACGGCCTCGTTCAACGCGAGCCCGGAATCAGGATCATCCCCGGCCAGGATACGGTGCTCTTCGACGGCGCCCCGGTTTCCAACGGGCAGGACGGGCCTGTCTACGTCATGCTGCACAAGCCCGTGCACACCGTGACCACCGCCAGCGACCCCCAGGGCCGCAAGACAGTGCTGGATTTGCTGCCGGACGATTTGCGCGCCAAGCGGCTTTTTCCCGTGGGGCGCCTCGACTACATGTCCGAAGGGCTGCTTCTGCTGACCAATGACGGCGAGGTCACCCTGCGCCTGACCCATCCCAGCTACGAGCACCCGAAAAAATACGTGGTGCTGGTGCGCGAGGCGGTGCCGGAGAAATCGCTTGGCGTCATGCGCCAGGGAATGCGTCTGCGGGAAGGTGAGCGCCTGGCTCCGGTACAGGTCGAGGCAACGCTCGATGCGGGGGGCGCGACGCTCTTGCGCATGACCCTGCGCCAGGGGGTGAACCGCCAGATCCGTCGCATGTGCCGCGACCTGGGGCTGACCATCCTTCGCCTGCGCCGCGTCGAGCTGGGGCCGCTGCGCCTGGGCGGCCTCGCGTCCGGCCAATGGCGCGCCCTGACCGACTCCGAAATAACGAATCTGAAATCAAGCCTTGGTCTCGACTGAGCGCAACGACACATGATCAACAAATCACTTGCCGGTTTTTTCTGTTCGGTGCTGCTGGTGCTGCTGCTGGAGGCGGGAGGCGTATTGCTGCTCATGGGCAGCGCCGTCTCCGCCAATGACGGGCCGCCCCTTCCGCCCATGACCCGCCTTGGCGACCTGCAGGGCACATTTTCCGACCTGAAGGGACAGACCTTCAGCCTGGGCGATTTGCGCGACAAGGTCGTGGTCATCAACCTGTGGGCCACCTGGTGCCCGCCATGCCGGGCGGAGATGCCTTTCTTGCAGGGTCTGTGGGAGAAATTTCAGGACAATGACCGGGTCCGGGTGCTCTGCATCAGCTCGGAGACCCTGGCGGAAGTGGCCGCCGATCCGCTTGCGGGCTCCCTGCGCATGCCGCTCTACGTCTTCACTTCGCCCGTGCCCCCCGAACTCGACGCCCAAAACCTGCCGACAACGTACATTTTCGACAAGGCGGGCCGGATTGTTTTCGGGCACACCGGGATAGCCAAATGGGACTCGCCGGAACTCGTGGCATATCTGGAAGCCCTGGCCGGCGAAAAGATCGATTAGGGACGGGTATGGGTCAAGACGCGTCGAAACGATTCCTTGTTGGAATCCCAGTGCAGGTTGCGCTCCACGTCCCGGGCGTCGAACCAGTAATAGCCGATGTGCTCCGAAGACAGGATCACCTTTTCATTTCTGACCCTGGCCAGATAGATGGGCTTGCGCAGCTCGATGCGCGCGTCGGGGATGCAGAAGGAGAATTCGGGAATGACGACCTCCAGCTGCTCGGCCGACAGCACCACCCCCGTTTCTTCCTCCACCTCGCGCAGACAGGCCGCGACGCAGGGTTCGTCAAGGCCGCGCCCGCCGGTCACGGGTTGCCAGTATTCGTCATGGCGATGGGTGACGGGACAGCGCAGCAGGAGAAAACGGTCTTCCAGGTCGTTGTAGAGCCAGCACTCGATACTGAATTTTATCATGGGACAACTCTTTTGCACCACCGCGTTAGCCCGTCAAGCAAAACAAGCTCCGCCGCCACGGAGGATCGCCCATGAGCTGCGCGACCCTTGTCCGGTATGGCCGGGACTATTGCGTCATCGACACGCACAGCCTCTTCGTGGGCACCACCCTGGAGGATGAAATCCTGCTCCTGGGAGGCCGGGACGCACTGTTCGACGCCATAGCCGAAAAGTGCTCGCGTTACGGGATCCTTCTTGCGCCCGGACGCAAGCTCTCCTCCTACTCCGGCGGAGAGCGCATCATCATATGCTGCCTGCTGCTCATGAACCTTCTGCCGGACGGCGCGCGCATCCTGCTGGTTCATGCGCTGGAGACACTCTCCCCGCGCAACCGGGCACAGCTCCTTGAAGACTTCGCCGCCACTCTCCCGGCCGCGTCGCTTTTCTCCCTGACGGACAATGGACCGCAACCCGTAAGCAACCATGTTTGAACTTCCCGCCGCAACCTATCCCGTCGAACACGCGGGACTTTCCTTCGTACTGGAGAATCCCCTCCGGCTGCCGCCGCGCAGTTGCCTGTATCTGAACGGTGACAACGGCGCGGGCAAAAGCACCTTTCTGGAACATGTTCTCATTCCAAGCCTGCGCAAAAAGCACAGCCTGCTCTACCTGGCCCAGGACATGGAATTGCAGCGGAACACCATCCGCACCACCCTGGCCCTGCTCGGGCACGACGTCCCCGAGACCCTGGCGGACATGGCCGTGGCCTGGGTCAGGACCAGCGGGTGCCGCGAGATCATCATCCTCGACGAATTCGACAAGTACGTCACTAGTGAACAGCTCTCGGCGTTGAATCTGACGGAATTTTCGTGGGTCGTGCAGGTTTCGCATCTGCCGCGCCGGGAGATGCGCACCGAATTTTCCCATGGCTTTGAACTGTTTTTCGACCGACAGGCTGGGAAAAACGTCAACCTGAGGCTTACGCGGCTATGGCCACGCTGAAACTGCTGGGCATTTTCGGGATGCTGGGGGCCTATTTCCTGTTCTTCGTCTTCGGAGCCGGATATGCGCGCTTTGACCTGCAAGGCGGATTGCTGCTCGCGTTCCTGGCTGCCAGCGTCTGGAGGAACGGCCTTAGAGGCACCATGCAGGCCATGTTGTTCATCCTGCCCTTTGTGCTGTCCCTGATTCTTTTCGGGGCGATTTTTCAGTGGGTCGAGCTTATGGGCCGCACCGACTGGATTCACGATTCGCTCATAAAAGCCCTGGTCTTTCCCAACTCCTTCCTGGCGGTGAAGCTGGGCCTTGAAGCCATCACCTTCCGCGACATCGTTCATCTTCCCTTGGGAGCGGCAGGCAGGCGCAACGCCATCGTCTTGAAGGCCGTGATGGAAAAATGTACTCCTCTGCTGCATCGTTACCGTTTTTTCATGGACCTGACCCCGCACTTCGACTCCAGGCGCTTTCCCAAGTTTCAAAGATTGTGCGCGGTCATCGTGGCCGCCTACATAAGCATCTATGGGCAGGCTGAAATGACTCAGGCCCTCTACGACCACCGCACCACATATCTGAGGAAGGAAAAATGAAAAATATCAAGATCGCCGCATTGTCCATCGTGGCCCTGACCTGCCTGACCACCCTCTTCGTGCGCATCCCGCTGCCGAGTCGTGGATATTTCAACGTCGGCGACGTGGCCGTGGTCTTCGGTGGACTCGTGCTTGGGTTCATGAACCCGAAACAGGGCATTTTGTGGGCGGTCGGAGCCTGCGGCATCGGTTCGGCCCTGGCCGACATCCTGGGCGGATTCGCGGTTTTCGCCCCCCTGACTCTGGCCGCCAAAGGAGCCGAAGGGGCACTGGCCGCCGTGGCCGCGAGCAGGACCGGAACTGTCCGCTACACCGTGCTCGCCATTGGCGGCGCGGCCATGGTCGCAATCTACTTTTTCGGGGAAGTCATGATGCCCAACATCGGCCTGCAGGGCGCCGTGGCCGAAATCCCGGCCAACCTGATCCAGGCCGTTGGCGGGGCCGTGGGCGGCGTCTTCGCGGCCACGGCGCTCAAGAAGACGAAAATGATCTAATAATGGAATTACTCGACGATGACGTCCCGGTTTGAAGTGGAGGCCGGGTCGTCATTGGCAGGCTCTGAAACATCCACGCCCTGACCTTTCTCCTGCTTTTGCAATTTGTATGACATCAGCTTTTTGTTGAATTCGTACAAATCACTCAACTGCGCCAGCACCGTTTCAAGCTTTTTCATGCAACAACCTTTCAATATCGGCTTGATCCTGAAGTAATTTACAACACGTCTTTATACGACTGTTCTATAAGTGAAATCACATAATCAAGTTCGACTTCAGATTTCAGATACACTCGTCGATTCAATGTCCAATTGTAGCCCTCGGGTATTTTATCCACCTTTCCTTCCGGATCATCATATTCGATAGGCCGCAAATGAATATTTAATTGATTCTTCCTGATGTAAATTTCAACGAAATTTTTTGTTACTCGATAAGCAACATATAAGGAGGTAGCTTTTTCAGTAACATTTTCGTCTAGTTCTAATATTTTTGATCTAAGATTTTCAAAAACTGATTTAATTGGATCACTGCCTTTATTCAACAAATTGTCAATTGTTGTCCCAACTGTTGTCTTTTCAATTGCAACTTCAACACAAGACTTATATTTTTGCTCACTAACTGCCAGCGGTTCAAGGCTAAATACTCCACCTTCATAATATCTATACTTAAACAACTCAATTCTCATTGGAATAACTTCTACTGTATCAATATCAAATTTGCTATATGATTCCGCGATGCATACGACTCTTGGATTCTTCCAGTCTACATTAATTATTTTTGATATCTCTTGACCGAGATTTTTTATTAGCAACATCTCAAAAAATTCTACTTTCTGTGCTTGCAACCATCTAAGATAAGACAATCCTTGATTGATAATATTATCATTCTTATTTTTTTTATATTCAATAATTACTGGTGCACCTGTATAATCAACAGCCAGGGTGTCAATTCTACCGCCAAATGTCGTTGTGTATTCTGTTGCCAAAAAATGCATACCAAGTAATTCACCAAGATTATCTTCAACTAACGACTGAAGTTCTTTTTCTTTGGCAACAGAAATGGCGGATAATTTCTTCAATTTTCCATTTTCGGTTCTGAATATTGGCATACGGATTTCTTGTTGACCTCTAACGTTTAGCTTATGAAGTGCGGAAACGAAATAAATCACAGGGACCGAGAGTCACATGGGGAAGTGAGTAGATCCTGAATCTTGAATTTTCCGAAGTAATCCATGCTTCAAGCCACAGCAATCTGCTTGACCTCTTGACTAATCCTCGGAAGTTGTCTGTCTTCGGCAATTTCGAGATCGTAATCCATCTGCAGGCCGAGCCAGAATGATGCTGAATTGCCAAAATAGATGGACAACCTGAGCGCCGTGTCGGCGGTGATACTGCGTTTGCCGTGGACGATCTCGTTAATGCGGCGCGGGGACACGCCCAAATCGCGGCCGAGTTGGTTTTGGCTGATTTCCATGGGCTTCAGAAATTCCTCAAATAGAATTTCGCCTGGATGAACAGGTTGTATTTTTTTCATGATTTCACCTCAATGATAGTCGACAATTTCGACATTGCGGACATTTCCATCGATCCAATCGAAGCAAATCCGCCATTGCTGGTTTATTCGGATACTATATTGCCCTTTCCTGTCGCCCGACAAGGCTTCAAGCCGATTGGCCGGTGGAACCCTCAAATCCTGTATTGTCGAGCTCCTATGAAGCATCTTCAGCTTTCGATAGGCGACTTGCTGGATGTCCGTCGGCAATCGCTTCGAGAACTGTCGGTTGAATATCTTTTCCGTTTCTTTGCACGCAAAGCTTTCGATCATATTGAATACCAACTATAACGCGTAACGTCATGCGTCAACCCCTAGAGACTCATTACCCTGCGAAAACACTCGTTAAGCCAAAGAGCATCTAAAACATGCAACCGTGCAAAACCGTGATCCGTCAACAGGCAGACAGCGGCTTGGCGTTGGGAGGGATATCGCATTTATGCACTTTGCAGGCTACCATTCGCCCTCTTCCACTGCTTCCCCGTCGCCGAAAACAGCCTTGACAGCCCTACGCGCGCCCCATAAGTAGTGTACATCACTACATTGAAATGCGTATGAGGTAGCCATGAAAACCGTTTCCGCAGCCGACGCCAATCGGCATTTTTCCAGCCTACTCAGGGATGTGCGCTCCGGCGAAAGCGTGACCGTGCTTTCGCGCGGCAAACCCGTGGCCGTCATTGCGCCCTTGGACCAGAGCCGGAATGAACAGCGCCAGGCGGCGAAAGCGCATCTTCTGGATCGTTTGCGGCATCAAGAGATCAAGGGCGAGCGGAACTGGAAGCGCGAAGATCTGTACGAGGATTGAGATGAAAGCGGCGCTGGACACAAACATTCTGGCCTATGCCGAAGGATGCGGGGATGAAAGACGCTGCGGTCTGGCGCTTGGCCTCATCGAGGAACTTCCGAGCCAGCGCATCGTCCTGCCTGCGCAAACCCTTGGCGAGCTGTTTCGCGTGCTCACGGGAAAGATGCGCAGAACCCCGGAACAGGCCAGAACCGCGATCCTCAACTGGACGGACAGCTTCGAGATCGCGGACTCCACCGGCACGGCCTTTCAGTCGGCATTCGACCTTGTCGTGGATCACGGGCTCCCCATGTGGGATTCTCTGATTATGGCCGTGGCCGCCGAAAATCAGTGCCGCGTTCTTTTCAGCGAGGACTTTCAGAACGGATTCACTTGGCGGGGAGTCACCGTCGTCAACCCGTTCACCGAACCCCGCTCCGCTCTTCACGCCATACTGACGGCGGCATACTGATCGCGTTGTCTCAATGGCCCAAGTCCATCTTGACATTCCGCCCAGTCTCCACGACCCTCCGATACCCGCATACCCTTCTCATCGAAGACGTTCATGAGCCCTGACACCTATATTGCCTTTCTGTTGGCCACGGTCGTGGTTCTGGTCATTCCCGGTCCGACCATCATGTTGGTGGTGAGTTGCTCCCTGGTCCAAGGAAAACGCGTCGCACTGCCACTCGCCCTGGGTGTCGGTCTTGGCGATACCGTGGCAATGATCGCGTCAATGGCCGGACTCGGCGCTTTGCTCGCCACATCGGCCACGCTGTTCACTGTGCTCAAGTGGGTCGGTGCGTTCTATCTCGTCTACTTGGGCGTGAAAACCTTGCGGACCAACCCTGAGTCGGGCAGGAACTTGTCGCGCATTGAGCCTGCATCACGCGGGGCCAGCGTCTTTCGCGCCTTTGCGGTTACGGCCACCAATCCCAAGTCTATCGCCTTTTTCTGCGCCTTCATGCCTCAATTCATCAACCACGCCGAGCCGGTCATGGCTCAAGTCCTCATCCTGGGATCGACCTTTGTGATTCTGGCGGTAGTCAATGCCACGTTGTACGCGCTTTTAGCGGCCAGGGCGCGGGACGCGGTGACGAATCCCCGGATCATGAAGATGGTTAACGTCGCAGGTGGCTCTGCCTTGATCGGCGCGGGGATTTTGACCGCTGCCATACGACGGACGTGAAAGAGGAGGGGGGAGCGGTTAAATATTGAATTGTGAATTTCCCGAGGCAACCTGCATAAGTGCAAAACCGCGGCCGGCCACCCGGCAGACCGCGGTTTTGCGTTGGGAGGGAGGACGTTATCGTTTTTTCTGCACTTCCCAGTCCGCCACCTCACCCTCCTCCACTTCTTCCCAGCCGCTGAACATGGCGGAAATGTGACTGGTCAGGGTGTGGCCGGTGGTGGTCATGTAGACGTGGATGATGATGAAAGCCAGGATGGCGAAGGCGCAGGCCAGGTGGATGAGCGCCAGGAGGCGCAGGTCCAGGAAGGTCCAGTTCCAGATCGCCCAGTCGTTGTACAGGTAGTACAAGAGACCGGTGCCCATCTGCAGAGTCAGGAGGATCGCGGTCAGGCCCAGATAGGTCAGGCGCTGCAAGGGATTGTGCTTGGCCTCCTTGGATTTCTTGACCGGATGCGGAAGCCCCTTGAAAATGCCCGAGGAATAATACCCGATGACCTCGAAGAGCTTCTTGGTGGTCGGGATGTACTGCCGCCATTCCCCCGTGGTCACGACCCAGAACACTATGAAGACGAAGAGGATGACCCAGGTCAGACCCAGGAAATTATGGTACTCCACCGCCTTCTGAAAACCGAACAGGGTGAAGGAGCCATGGACCTCGAAACCGGTCAGCAGCAAGAGGAAGATGAGCAGGGACTGAACCCAGTGCCAGAAACGCTCGAACCTCGTGTACAGGTAGATTTTCTTTTTTGCGCTCATATCGATTACTCCTTGCGACGTCCGACGCTGCTCAAGAAACGCCCCAGTCCGTGCAGGGCGACACCGATGGCCGATGCCGCGACCAGGGCCCAGCCGCCCATGTTCAGAAGCTGCACCGAATCACGACCAGGCATGTAGAAGCCTTCCAGATGGTCGAGCCGACCACCCTTGGCATGACATTCCACGCAGGCCACGGCCTGTTCCTTGGGCGCCACCATGTGGGTGATGGGGAAGACGTATTCCGTTTCCACGAAATCATACTCACCGCTGTAGGGCAGCCCGTTGTACTCCTGCCCGATCGCGATGGCCTTGTCCCAGTCGAATTCGGCCCAGTACGCGCCCGATCCCTTGGGGCCGAAGAGCTTGGGAATGACCATGGTCTTGTTGACCTTGTCGTACGGGGTCTTGCCGGTGTGCACCTTGAAGGGGAAGATGCGTGAATTGGGGTCGTTAATATCGCCGATGGGCCAGGAAACGCGCACCGTGGAGGACGGATCGATGACATCCTTGGCCGTGGTGCCCTTGATGGAGCCGTTGAACCATTCGTAGCGCGGCACTTCGTTCTTGCCCCATATGAAATCGCCCTTTTTGGCGTCATAGTCGGGTTTGCCGAATTCGTCCTTCTTCACCTCGCGCTTCTTGTCCCCGGCCGTGGACCAGTCCCAATGCATCTTGGTGGGATTGACGCGGGCGTAGGTCGGGATGTGGCAGGCCTGGCAGGCCACCTTGTCGGTGTGATCGTTGGCCTTCTGGTTGGTCTTGTGCGGCTGCGCGCCATGACAGGATTCGCACATGATCTTGGGCGTCAGGTCGTCCTCCAGCAGGCTCTTGCGTTCCGTCGCGGCCGGGGTGGCGTAGATGCGCCCGGCGATGTTGTGGGCGTCGGTGGTGTGGCAGCGGCTGCAATCAAAATTCTGTCCGTCGGTGCCCATGTGCACGTCGAGCTGCTTGTTGGGCATGGCCATGGACGAGTCAAGGTCGCCGTGTTTCACGCCGTCCCCGCCGCCGCCGTAAAAGTGGCAGGTTCCGCAGTTGTTGCGCCCCGGGCGCCCTACGGACTGCGCCACCGCGTTATAGTCAGGAGGCAGGAATTCCGTCTTGCCCTCGAACATGGTCGAGTTGGTCACCGGGTAGCCGGCCTTGGTCGGAAATTTTTCATAGGTGCCGGTCTGTTCGTGACAGACCAGACAGTCCACCTTTTCGGCCTTGCTGAAATCGAAATTCTTGTCCTTCCAGCCGTAGCCGATGTGGCACGAGGTGCAGCGAGGTTCGTTGGAGCCCACGCTGATGCAGAAATTGTTGACGGACAATCCGCCCTTGCCTGTTTCCCCGCTGGGGTCGGCCGGATCCTTCCAGGTCCAGTGGATGGTCTTGTGCAGCTGCATGGCGGCCTGATTATGGCACGTCAGGCAAGCCTTGGTCACGTCTTCGGGTGAATTGAACTGCTGTTTGAGAATCGGAAGCTGGGAATGGTCGGTGGTGATCCATTTCTTGGCGTCATTCTTGACGGTCTGCCTCGCCAGGGCGCGGCCAGGCGCTTCGCTGTCCGCCGTCGCGGCAAGGGCGATCATCGGGCCCAGGCACACGGCAAGGGCCCCGCAAAGGACTGCCTTCCATAACGTCTGATTCATAGTCCCTCCATGAAATCTGAAGTGGAAAAAAACAAAATCCATTTCAGATCATTTTGTACCACAAATGAAGATCCAGGCAAGCAGGGTCCGCATTACGCGAAATAAATCGGACTTAAAAAGTCAAAAATGCCTCTGCGAGGACCGATTGCGAAGGTTCATTGTGAAAAGAATGCAGAGGAAGGAGCCGGACGAGGAATTTTAGAAAGGGACAATCAGCCGTTCCCGTGCAAGGTCTTGAGCGCTGCGTGCAGGGCGGCGGCCTTTTTGGGACCGAATCCGGGCAAGGCGGCCAAATCCTCGATGCGGGCCCGGGTCATGGCCTGGACGGAATCGAAATGATCCCAGAGCAGACGGGCCGTCTTGGGACCGATACCGGGCAGATTGTCGAGGTCGGAGGAAAGCTGGGCCGAGCGTTTGTGACGGCGCAGCCGGGAAATGACGAAACGATGGGCCGTGTCGCGGACGTGTTGCAGAAAAAGAAGTTCCGGGCTTCCGGCGCGCAGATTCAAGGGGTTTTTGCGCCCGGGGCGAAAAATGACATCGCCCAGTTCCCCCGCCCTGCGGCTTTCACCCTTGGCGATGGAGGCCAGGGGGACGGCGGACAGCCCATTTTCGGCCATGGCGCGTTCCACGGCCCCGAGCTGCCCCTTGCCGCCGTCGATGAGGAGCAGATCGGGCCAGGGCGGGCCGGATTTGGCGCGGCGCGCGGCAAAAGAGGCCAGGGCCAGATAGTCGTCCGCCGTGCCTTCAAGCTCCGGAAACGAGTAGACGCGGTAGGCGCTTTTTTCTTCCCGCCCATCCACAAATACGACCATGCCGACCCGCATGCCCTCGCCCTGGATGTGCGAGGCGTCCACGCACTCGATGCGCTCCACCTCCCCCGCCACGCCCAGGGCCCCGGCCAGCTCCGTCGCGCTGAGTTCGGTTCGGCGCTGGCGGAGGGCGTGGGCTTTGGCGTTGGCCGTGGCGATGTCCACCAGTCGACGCTCCTGGTCTCCACGCGCCTTGGCCACGCCCGCCCTGCCTCCGCGCATGTCGGCCAGGGCGTCTTCCAGAGCCGGATCATGGCTTCCGAAGGCGGTGATGATGCGGGCCGGAATGAAACGCTCCGCGCTGTAGTACTGCATGAGAAAGGAATCGACGAGGCCGGATTGCGCTTCCGGAGTGTCCACCGCCGCGTTCGCGAACCAGAACGACTGCCCGTCGATGATCCGCCCCTGGCGCACGAAGACGACGGCCAGGGCCGCGCCGTGCTCATGACCGTGCACGCCGATGACGTCCAGATCGCGCCCGTCGGAAAGAACTGCCGCCTGGCGTTCCACCGTCTCGCGCAGGGCGCGGATACTGTCGCGCAGGCGGGCCGCCCCTTCGAAATCGAGCTCGTCGGCCTTGCCCATCATTTCCGAATGCAACCCGGCCATGAGCTCGTCGGACTTGCCGGACAGAAAGAGTTCCACCCTGCGCACGACCTGTCGATACTCCTCCTCTGACACGGGCAGGCAGCACGGTCCCAGGCAGCGGCCGATGTGGTACTGCAGGCAGGGGCGGGTGCGGTTGGAAAAGACCGTGTCCCGGCATTTGCGCAAGGGAAAGAGGCGGTCGATGACCCGCTTGGTCTCGCGGGCGGCCAGGGCGGAGGTGAAGGGCCCAAAATAGACCGATCCGTCGCGCAGCACCTTGCGCGTCAGGCGCAGGGCCGGGAAGGGATGGTTTCTTGAGAGGCAGAAAAGGACGTACTGCTTGTCGTCGCGCAGAACGATGTTGTACTTGGGCCGGTGCTTCTTGATCAGGCTCGCTTCAAGCAGCAGCGCCTCCTTTTCCGTGGAGGTGCACAAAAAATCGATGGATTCGACCCGGGTCATCATGACCCGCGTCTTGGGCGCGAGGCGATGCTCCGGTTGGAAATACGAAGCCAGGCGGCGACGCAGATGCTTGGCCTTGCCCACATAAACGATTCTGCCCGCGGCGTTCTTCATCAGATACACGCCCGGGCAGGTGGGAAAGCTTGGCAGGATTTTGCGCGAGATCATCTGCGGCGTCTGCGGGGCGGTCGCTTGCGCGGGGGGCGCCCCTGCTGTCCCCGAGGGTCCGTGCGCAGGATCTGGGGGTTTTCGGCTTCCACTTCGCTGCGCAGGCTGCTCCACATTTCCGCCGGGCCCAGGTCCGCCCCGGACACCAGAAGACCCAGTTGATAAAGGGCCAGGGTTTCGGGAAAGCACTCGTGGGCCACAAAGCCGCGCTTGGAAAAACGCTTTTTCTTGTCCGGTTCGAAGCGGGTCTGATTGGCCATGATCTGGATCATGCGCGAACACATCCATTTGGGCATGCTCATACGCACGCAGATGGGCTGCAAGAGATCCTCAAGCAGGACGTTGTGGACCACCCGTTCCCCGGCGGCCTCGTATCGGGCCGCGATATGCCGAACCGGGGCGGAGAAGAGGGCGGCGAAAACCAGCACCGGCTCCACCTTGCCCACGGTCCTGATGCGGCTGTCCAGATGCTCGAGCCATGTCCACAGGGTTGAATCCTGACCGTGATCGTGGTCGAGAAAATCCGCGATTTCCGGCAGCAGGTTGTGCAGGAGGCCGGTCTTGTAGAGCAGGCGGAAGGCTTTTTCCCCGGCGCCATAGGCGAAAAGCTTCTGCAATTCCTCGAAAACGCGGGGCGGCGAGGCTTTGAGTATTTCCTCGTGATGACGCATGATGGCGTTGTAGGTCGCGGGCTCGATATGAAAACCAAGGCGCGAGGCGAAACGCACGGCGCGGATCATGCGCACCGGATCTTCCCGGAAGCGGATGTTGGGATCGCCGATGCAGCGGATGAGACGGTTCTCGATGTCGGAGAGCCCCCCTACGTGGTCGATGATGGAGAAGCGCTCGACCTCGTAGAACAGTCCGTTGATGGTGAAATCGCGGCGCAGGGCGTCTTCCTCGGGCGTGCCGTAGCAATTGTCGCGCAGCATGTACAAATCGTCGTCACCGTTCTCTTCATCCTGTTCCGGACAGCGCCGGAAGGTGGAGGTCTCGATGACGTGGTCGTCGAACCGGATATGGGCCAGCCGGAAACGTCTGCCGATCAGAAAACAGTTCTGGAAAATCTTTTTGATCTGGCTCGGCGTGGCGTTGGTGCTGACGTCGAAATCCTTGGGCGCGCGGCCAAGAAGCAGGTCGCGCACTCCCCCGCCCACAAGGTAGGCGGTGAATCCCTTGCGCACCAGCCGGTACATGACCTTGAGCGCGTCGGGATGGATGTTCTGTCGGGAAACGCAGTGTTCTGAACGTGGAATGATAACTGAAGTCATAAGGTTGCAAAAAATCCTGTGCGCGAATTTTTCCTGCCCCCTTCGCGGGGAGCAGGTGTGATGCTTGGGGCAGGGTCAGACCCTGTCACAGGGAAAGTTGGCCAGATACTCTTCCAGCAGGTCGTCGAGACTGGTCCCGAATTCCTGCAATCCAAAGGTGGCGCCGCAAGACCTGCAACGCAGTTCCACCTGGCGTCAGGTGCGTCTGACTTGCAGCATGCCGTGACATTTCCTGCAACGCAACCGTGTTCTGAACTCGTGTTGACCGGGCATCATGCGAAAGAACCCTCGATGCTTTTAACGCACTGGCGCACGTCGTTTATGATCTGTTCGTAATCCACCTCGGATGCGGGCAGATCGGTTCCGTTCAACCAGAAATCCGCAGGCTTCTTCGGATGGAAATTGGCTTCCGTCATCATGATCACGTGTCTGGACAGGCGCAGCAGACTGTGCAGGGCGGGATACCTGCCGTGAAACGTCTCGTTTCCCAGTGCGTACTGCGCCACGATCTCACAGATGGACTGCGGGAAGCTCCACGCTTCGAGCACGGCATGGCCGGCGGAAAAATGATCGAACCCCTCGAACCAGCGGCTTTCCTCCTCGAAGAAGGCAGGCAGTTCCAATCCTTCGCAATGCCTGAAGAACTCCAGATAGCGATCCTGAAAATTGACCAGCAGCACAACGTAACCGATATTGTGGATCAGGCCCAGGCATTCCAGGCACTGCACGGCCTCGGCGTCCAGGTCGTAGGCGTCCGGAACCGCCGAAACGAATTGCTGCATGAAGACGTTGGCCGTCAAGCTCTGCTGCCAGATTCGGCGCAAAATGGCGTGTATTTCCGCGGATTCGTGGAAAAATGCCGCCCGCAGCACGACCTGGTACACGATGCGCTTGATTTCCCGCTGTCCCAGCCTGACCAGGGAGGTCAGTATGTCTGTTGAATTGTTGGCCTCGTGGTACATGGGCGAGTTGGCGCAGGCGATGATGTTGCCGAAAATGACCGGGTCGAGCTTGGCCTGGGCCGCGATCTGCTTGACCGTTGCCTGTGACGTGTTCAGCAACGTGATGAGATCAAGGCCGACCGGACTGATGCCGGGAAGGTCGAAACTAAGTTTGTCCATGTTGTCCGTTGTGTTATTTGAGGGCGGGCATGTCCCGCCATCCGAGTTGCACCGCGGCCCACAGGCCGATGAGCGCGGCTTCGGCCGCATCATGGCCGGGGGTGGTCGGAGACGACCAGCCTTCCCGGCGCAGAATGGTCGCCACCAGGGCGCAGGCGGCGGCTTTGGCCTTGGAGCCGCTGACCCGTTGCCGGGGCAGCAGAAAATGTTCCCGCCAGAGTTCGGCCTGGATCGTTCGAGACGGCAGATTTCTTTTCGCGGCGGCGTGTTCCCATATGCCTGCCGTCTGACCGCCGCCCTCCACTACCAGATATTCAAGCGCGGGCAATTCGAAAAGTATCCTGCCCGCGGCTTTTCTGAGCCTGGCGGTGGTTCCCAGATTATGCGACCTGCACCACAGCAGGCGCCCGTCGCGATCCAGAAGGGCCAGTCCCGTGCGCACCCCCGCGTCCACGGCCAGCAACGCGCACATCAGAGATCAACGATCTCCACTTCGGCCGGGTCCAGGGTGTGGTGCATGAAGACACCGCCGACCCGCGCGAATCTTCTGGCCCCGTCGGTGGCCAGAAAGGTCAGGCTGCGCTCTTTGGTGGTCGAACAGATGTCGCGGCGCTCCAGCATGTCCTGCACGAATTCCGCCGTGGTTCGGGCGGAGTCGACCAGAGTCACGTCCGGCCCCACGACATCCTGGATGGCTCCGGCCAGAACCGGAAAATGGGTGCATCCCAGGACCAGCGTGTCGATGCCGGTCTCCCTGACCAGACCGCTGAGATAGCGCTCGGCCACAAGGCTCGCGATCTGCCCGTCGCACCACCCTTCTTCGGCCAGGGGAACGAAAAGCGGACAGGCCTGGGCGAAAACCCGGGCGTCTGGACGGATGCGCAGGATCTCGCGTTCATAGCCGCGTGCGTTGACGGTGCTTTCCGTGCCGATGACCCCGATGCGCCCGTTTCGACTCGAACGGCAGGCCGCCTCCGCTCCGGGGCGAATGACGCCGATGACCGGCAAGTCCGGATAGGCGTTCTGCAGGGCTTCCAGGGATACGCCCGTGGCCGTGTTGCAGGCGATGACCAGAAGCTTGATGCCCCTGGCCTTCAGGAGGGCCGTGGTTTGCAGCACGTAGCGGATCACGGATTTGGCGCTCTTGGTGCCGTAGGGCAGGCGCGCCGTGTCGCCAAGATAAAGGAAGCTCTCCCTGGGCAACGCCTCGGTCAGCGCCTTGAGCACGGTCAAGCCGCCGATGCCGGAATCAAAAACCCCGATGGGCAGGGTGCACTCGGATTCGTTCATATCAATCAAAAGCGGCCAATCGCAGGGGATCGCGCAGGTGGGCGCGGATTTCCTCCAGGTGGCGCTGGTTGGTTCGTTCAATGGACAGGGGCGGCAGGTCGTCCAGGTCGAAAAAACCGACCTCCAGGGTCTCCATGCTGCCTCTGGCCTCCCCTCCGAGAAGTTCGCAGAGGAAAATCAGTTTCACGGCGTGAAAGAACATGCTGGCCTTCTCGCCACGATTGGCGTCAAAAGCGCCGATCAGCTTCTCGGCGCGGACCACGAAGCCGCTCTCTTCAAGCGTTTCGCGCACCGCCGTCTCGGAGGGACGGTCGCCCACGTCGGCCCAGCCGCCGGGCATGGCCCATTTTCCATCCGCGCTTTCCCGCACCAGCAGGATGCGACCGTCGCGAACCACCGCCGCACGCACGTCAACCTTGGGGGTGGCGTAACCCGGCTCCAGGGAAAAGGCGCGTTTCACTGTCCGGGCTTCAAGCTGCGAGTGCCCCGCCACTATTTCCGCCGCGATGTCCGACAGGCGGCTGAAGCTCGCCCGGTCATAAGGACTCTTGGTGAAGGCCAGACCTGTCTGGGCCAGGGCTTGGATCTCCCGCGCCCAGTCCAGCCAGCGCGGATTGAAATCACGAGCCATGGCTCAGGCCGAGGCCAGGTAGCGGGTGATGGCGTCGACGATGGTCCGCCAGGTTTTCAAACGCTTGGCGTCGTCGGTCTCCAGGAGAGTGACGCGGAATCCCTTGCGGTTGCAGCAGAAACCGGTCAGCGGCACCACGCAGATGCCGGTGGCTCCCAGCAGGTAGTAGACGAAGCGCTTGTCCACTTCCACTCCCCGCACGATCTCCTCGATGTGCGCCCTGACCTTGGGGTTCTCGATTTCAAGGGTCTGTCTGCCGTTCAAAACCCCGTTCTCGAACATGACCGACATGTAGAACGCGCCCTGGGGCTTGATGACCTTGACCCCTCGCACGCCCTGGAACGCTTCCCAGGCCTCCTGGGCGCGGTGTTCGAACATCCTGCGCCGGGCGTCGAGATGGGCCGGATAGCGAGGGTCGCCCATGACCGGAGGGATGGAGAGCTGGGGCAGGCTGGTGGAGCAGACCTCGAGCATCTTGGCGTTCAAGAGGCTTCTGATGTAGGCGCCAAAATCCGGATTCTTGTCCTTGTTGTAGACTTCCATCCAGCCGCAGCGCCCGCCCGGCCAGGGATATTCCTTGGAGATACCGCGCAGGGCCATGCCCGGAACCTCGCCGATGACCTCGGACAGGCTACAGGTCGGATGCCCGCTGTAGACGATGTTGGCGTAAATCTCGTCCGCCAGGACAAAGACATTGTAGCGCCGGGCGATGTCCACGATCTTTTCGATGAGTTCGCACGGATAGACCGCGCCCGTCGGATTGTCGGGATTGATGAACAGGATGCCGGCGATGGAGTCGTTGTAGCGGACCTTGTTCTCCAGATCGACCAGGTCCGGCATCCAGCCGTTGTTCGGATCGAGCTCGTAGGTCAGGTGCTCGTACCCGGAATGCGCGGCTTCGGCCGAGGAATGGGTGGAATAGGCCGGTGAAGGCCCGATGACCCGTGCTTCGCGCTTGAGAAAACCAAATATCTTGGCCACGGCGTCGCCCAGGCCGTTGAAAAATATGATGTCGTCGGCCGTGACCTGATAGCTGCCGCGCTGGTTGACGAGCCTGGCCACGAATTCGCGGGTCTCGAGCACGCCCTGCGTGGCGCAGTAGCCGTATGTCTTGTCGTTCATGGCCAGGCCGGCGATGATTTCCTTGATCCAACCGGGAACCTGCTCCCCTTTCTCGATGGGGTCGCCGATGTTTTCCCAGATGATCTCCAGGCCAAGGGCGCGAAGATCCTGGGCCACGGCCACTATCGCCCTGATTTCATAGGTCAGTTTTCCCCAGCCCACATGTTCTATATCTCTGCGCATATGCATTCCCGAATGCTGCGAAAATCCGCGCGTGCGGCCTTCGCAGGATGATGACAATTCCCCAAGGAAGGGGAAAGAAAGGAATTTTGCTTATGCCAGGGGGCGGTGATTGTAAATAGGCGCTCAGCGCAGGGCGGACTTCAGGATGGTGCGCAGTTCGTTGACATGGAAGGGTCGGGGCACCACGGCCACGGTGCGGTGACGGAACTCCGCCTCCAGGGACGAGCTGCCGAATCCGGTCAAGAGGACAAGGGGCACTTCCGGCACCTGGAGCAGGCAGGAGCGGATCAGGGCCTCGGGACGGTCGCAGGAGACCAGGATCAGGTTGCAGGTGTCGCGGTATTTGAGGAAATCCCCCTGGCCGGGAGCGAACGCTTCCCCCTCGTAGCCCACTTCCGCGACGATCTCCCTCAGCATGGTCCGCATCTGCTCATGATTGCTCAAGACCAGGATCCGGGGCTTCAAGGCTCCGCGCGGCTTGCGCATCCGGTCGATGGGGTGCAGAAAATTGTCCACGGCCAGGCGCACCAGGCCGAAGCGGTCCCGCACAAAGGCATAGGCCGGATTTTCGAGCAGCTTTTCGCAGAGCAGCGAAGCCTTGTCGAGCACGGCCACCAATTCCATATAGACGTCGGACTGGGTCGTGTCGCCTGTGGGGGCGCTCGAATTGGCGGCGATCCGGCCCAATCCGAAGTCGGGGCGCTGCTTCATGCGCACGACCACGTTTTCGAAAAACTCCGAAGGCTTGTTTCTGGCCCAGTCCTTGTTCAGGCGCTCGGCCAGGATTTTGGCGACGGACATGATGGCCTGGCTCGCGGGCAGATCATCGCGCAGGGTCACGAAAGGCTTGCCCAGGGCCGACATCTTGCGGGCCGCGTCGTCCAGCGGCACCGCGCCCAGAAAAAGGGGCTTGAGACCCAGAAACTGCTCCACCGTCTCCTGGAAGCGGGTGAAGACCTGTCTGGCCTGGACGCCCGAATCGCAGCGGTTGACCAGCACCAGCGGCGGCCACCATAGACCGTTTTCCTTGAGCACCTTGATCAGCGCATAGGCGTCGACCAGGGCGCTGGCCTCCGGGTTGACCACCAGGATGATCTCGCGCGTGGCCAGGCACATGGAAACCACCTGGGCCGAGATGCCCGGCGAATTGTCGAGAATGAGGAAATCGTATCCTGAAAGGGCTGTGAATTCGGTCACCAGGCGTTTGCGCGCCGCCACGTCCAGTTCGGCCATGCGGGCCACGCCGCTGCTGCCCGACAGGAGGTCGAATCCGGGACGCACAGGCACCAGGCACTCATCCAGAGGCAGGGCGTCAAAAAGAACGTTTTCCAGGGTATTGACGGGAGACGGCAATCCAAGGTGCACTTCCGCGTTGGACAGGCCGAAGTCGGCGTCGAGCAGGCAGACCGTGTGTCCGGCGCGGTTGAGGGCCAGGGCCAGGTTGACGGCCACGGTGGTCTTGCCGGTTCCGCCCTTGCCGCTGGCCAGGGCCAGAATGCGGGTGTGACGGGGCCGGGCGGCGGTTAATGGCGAGGAGTGCTGCATGAAAACCGATGCTTAGTTGTTCGTTGAGCAAGCCGGATGCAGAAGGCCCGAGATGTCTGAAAGCAGGGTCTTCAAATGAAAGGGCTTGCGTATACACTTGGCGGCTCCCAGACGCAAGGCTTCTTCCATTTCCTCGGACGAGGCCAGCCCGGAGATGATCACCACAGGGGGACCGCCGCCGTTGCGTCGCAGGAGCTTGAGCACATCGATTCCGGAATGGAGGGGCATGCGGATGTCAAGGAGCACCAGATCGAATGTTCCGGAACGCAGCTTGAGCGCTCCCTCCTCGCCGTTGGCGGCTGTCTCCACGGCGTACCCCGCCTCGCGCAGGGTTTCGGAGAGAATGTCGCGGATGTGCTGCTCATCGTCGACCACCAGGATCCTGTGCCCCAGGGTGGCCGTCGGCATGCAGCATTTGTCGGGTTCGTGCACGACGGGCTTTTGCGGCATGGTCACGGGCGTGGACACGGGCAGGATGACGATCATCTCCGTGCCCTTGCCCGGGGCGCTGTCGACCTTGATCTCCCCATAGTGGTTGGTGACGATGCCGTAGGCCGTGGAAAGCCCGAGTCCCGTGCCCTTGCCTTCGGACTTGGTCGAAAAGAAGGGGTCGAAGATGCGCGAAAGGTTTTCGGAGGAAATGCCCGTGCCCGTGTCCTTGACCGAGATGCCGATGCGCTTGCCGTCAGGCAGGAAGGACGAGCTTATGGTCAACACCCCGCCGTCCTTTTCCATGGCGTGCTGGGCGTTGATGACCAGGTTAAGAAAAACCTGCTCCAACTGGTTGGCGTCGGCCAGGATGAGCGGCAGATCAGGCGCCAGATCCTGCACGATGGGGATCCGGTGGGTTTGGAAGATGGACTCCACCAGTCCGATGATCTTGAGCAGGAGGGAGTTGATGTCCAGCTTGGTGACCTGGGGCGCGTTGGGTCTGGCGAACCCCATCAGGCTTTGCAGGATGGACGAGATGCGCTCGATCTGTTCGGAGATCTGGTGCAGGTCCCGGCGTTTCTTCTCGTCGTTCTCCCTGTTCTCAAGAAGCTGGGTGCGCGCCGAAATGATGGCCAGGGGGTTGTTGATCTCGTGGGCAGCGCCTGCCGCCAGCTGCCCCACCGCCGCCAGACGCTCGGTCTGAAGGAGCTGGAGGTTGATCTGCTGGTTCTTCCACAGGGCCAGGGACAGCTCGTCGGCGCGCAGCTGCAGGCTGTCGAAAAGGCGCATCCTGTCGAGGGAGGCGGAAGCCACGCAGGAAACCTGGGAGTAGCCCATGTACTCCTGGGGGGTCATCTTGGGCGGGCGGTCGCTTGCGCGCAGAATGCAGATCTCGCCGGTGAAGTCGTTGCCGACCAGCGGAAAAAGGCAATAGCCGCGCAGCACGAAAAATTGCTTCAGACGCAGCTCACGGTCCATCAAAGACGCGCCCTCGTGGCGTTCGTGGTGGCTGAGCACGATGGCTTGAACAGTCTCGGGCAGGGTGGCGCCGCTCTTCAAAGCGGGCAGGCCGTTTCCGTTCAGGGGATAGCTGACCATGCGCCGGTTGCCGTCGCCGTTCCAGACCAGCCCTTGCATGGTACGCTCCGAGGGCACGATCCAGTACGCGAAACCGCCCCGCACCCCGACGCCCTCGTGCATGCACACGGCCGCCGACTCGAATATCTCCTCGGGAGTCCGGGCCTTGCTCATTTTCAGGCCGACCACGGAACCCATGGTGGTGAAGCGATTGGCGTCCTCCAGGCGGCTGTTGGCCTGCTCAAGGTCCAGCCCCATGCGCATGAGCTGCTGATTGGCTTTCTGCAACGAAGACAGAAAAAGACCGACCTGATCGCCATCGAGGTTGAAGGGTTCGGCCCGTTCCTCGAAGGCCGGCGCGAAAGCCGTCAAAATCGCCTGCATTTCCTTCTCGCCCAGGCCAAGCATTTCCTGAAGCCCGATCTGACGCTGCTTTTCCCGGGCCATGGCCCGGGGCGAATCCATGAGCGTGGCATGGGCCAGAATGTTGGCCAGGGCCACGATGGCCACGAGGCGGGAATTCTCCTTGAAGGCGCTCAAGGCCGAGGCCGAGTGATGGTGGAGCCAGATGGCGTCGGTCATGGCCGAGGGCAGGTTCCATTTTTCGGCGATCCAGCGCCCCACGGAGGTGTGATCTGTCTTGAAGACTTCCCGTTCCGCTTCGAGGACCGGCTCGTAGAGCTCCTCCATGCGTTCCAAAACCTGGACGTACTGCTCCTGCAGATGCAGCTGCAAAAAAATTTCGCCGAGATCATGCATGATGCCCGCGCCAAAGGCTTCCCCGGCCAGGGCGGGGGCTGCCTTGGCCGCGACGAGGGAGGCGAAGACGGCCGTGGCCAGGCTGTGCCTCCAGTGGGCGATTTGGATTTCCTCGGACTTTTTATCCCCCTTGATCAGGGAATCCTTGATGAGCATGGAGAGCATGAGCGTCTGCACCACCTTGCTGCCGAGGCGGTTGAGCCCCTGTTCCACCTGGGCCACATGTCCGCGACTGGCGTAGGTCGCGCTGTTGGCGTGCTCCAGGACCTTCACCGTCAGCGCGGGGTCGGTCTCGATGATGCGAGCCAGCTTCGAGTGATCGAAATCCTGGGTCAGAACCTGCCCGAGAATGGTGTTGGCGACGGCGGGAAGCGAGGGAAGCGCCTCGATCTGCTGCAGGATGGCGCGCAGGGAGCGTTCTTCGGAGGACGTGATTTTTCCGGCAGGTCTGGAGGCTCGCGCATCTTGGAAGGAAGTGTTTTCCACGTAAAACTCCGGCCGATCAGTAGTGAGGTGGTTTTTCGTCGGGATCCAAGGGCCCCAGGGATGAGACGTCCTGGATTTTTTTACCCAGCAGCGTCAGCAAGGCTTTGAGTTCCCGAATCTCCTTTTGTTGTTCTATGACAACCATGTTCAAATCATCAACCGTTTTTTGCAAATATATATACTTTATTTCAATATCTTCCATTCGTTTTTGCATGACCTTCCCCCTCATCGCGGTTTGTAAAGAGCGACCATCCCCACTTTGCCCGTTTCCAGCCCTTGACCGAACAGCACGGCCATGAAAAAACCGCCGCGTACATTTCGGAAGCAAAGGAGAAAAGCATGACCAACGCCGACCAGATCTTTACCCCGGCCAGCCTGGACGACATCTTTCCCCCGTCCATCACCGACGCGTTTTTCGAAGCCCTGTTCGGCGATGCCGAGGAAGGCGCCTACGACATCCGACTCAGATTCGAAGGCCAGGGGCCCCAGGAGCTTCACTTCGCCTTTCACCTTTTGCAGCGTCCCGGCATGTGCCTGGCCTGCAATCTGACCTACGGCCTGCCGCAGGTCTTCACCCGTCATCCCCTTCTCGGAGTCGGCAAACTCGCCCAGACCCTGGCCGAGCGCATCGATGCGGGCATGGCTTCCTGGTCCCTGGGTTCAACCCGGGAAATGTCCCGAAGCCTGCATGTCATTCCCTTTACCATCAAGGTTGCGTGACGAACAGTCTTCTCTTGCCGCAAAAATCACAATAAAATACAGGGTTCGGGAATTTTTGACCTAGGTCAAGGATTCCCGGAGCCGTTTCGAGGCATGGCAACGCCATGAAAGACCAGCTCCCCACCCACACGCTCAAGGTCTGCCGTGGCGCGACCCAGTGTCCGCATGCGGTTCTTGCCCAGGACCCGACCGCCGCGCTCGAAGCGGTGATCGCCGCTTCCGGCTGGCCCGAATTTCTGATCGGCATGAACCGCCCCATCCGCCATCATCACCAATTCAGGGTGGCCGTGGCTTCCTGCCCCAACGGCTGTTCCCAGCCGCACATCGCGGATTTCGGGCTCATCGCCTTCGCCCGCATCGGCGTCGAACCGCGGCGGTGTTCGGGCTGCGGCCATTGCGTCGCCGTCTGCGCGGAAAAGGCGCTGCATCTGGCAGAGGCCATCGAGCTTGACGCCTCGCGCTGCCTGGGTTGCGCCGCGTGCGCGCGGGTCTGTCCGGACAAGGCCCTGAGCGTGACCGAGACCGGATACCGGGTGCTCCTGGGCGGCAAACTCGGCCGCCACCCGCGCCTGGCCCATGAACTGGGATTTCACAGCCTGCCACGGGCGCTTGAAATCCTGGGCAATGTCTTGACCGTGCTCATGGAACAGCGGCGACCCGGCCTGCGCCTGGGCGAACTCATCGAGAAAATCGGGCGAGAGGAATTCGACCGGCGGGTGCGGCCATGACGCTTGTTTTGCGCGTCCTCGTCGTACTGTGCAGCCTGACCACGGCCGCGCATTTTTTGCGCTTCGGCACGCTCTGGGACGCGGTCCCCGCCCTGTTCCCGACAGCTGCCGCTTTTTTTCCGCGCCTGTTGCCACGGCCAGTTCTCATCCTGGCCGCCCTGGGCGGAGCGCTGCTGTGGGCGGTGCAGGGCGTGGAGCTCGCTTCGTGGCGGATGAATTTCGGCCTGCCCTGGATGCGCCTCGCCCTGATCCTGGGAGCGGTCTGCCTGGCCCACCTCGGCGCCGCGGCGCTCCTGGCAGGACGCGCCGGGCAGAAATTCTTCGGCCCCATGCGCGATGCCGACCTGATCAAGACCGCCACGGCCCTGCTGGTGGGCGGAATACTGCTGCTGGCCCGCGACAGGACGCCTTTTCCCCTGCTCCTTGGAGATCGCTTTTTTCCCGGTTCCGGAACTTTCTGGATCTGCCTTTTCGCTTTTTACGGGGCGCTGGTCAGCGGCTGGCTGCTGACCGACAACCGGGGCAAGGTGCGGGGCCGCATCTGGACCCTGTTTTCGGCCGTATTTTTCGGTCAGCTCCTGCTGGGCCTTGCCGGATGGAGCGTTTTCCTGATGACCGGCAAACTGCATCTGCCCGTCCCGGCCCTGATCCTGGCCGGGCCGCTGTTCCGGGGCGAAGGCTTTTTCATGCCCATCCTGCTCGGCGTGTCCCTTTTGCTGGTCGGTCCGGCCTGGTGCAGCCATCTGTGCTATATCGGCGCCTGGGACGACCGCATGGCCCGCCTCGCTCCAGGGCGGCCAGCCCCCCTGCCCCTCTGGGCGCCGCGTCTGCGGACAGGATTGCTGCTGGCCACGATCGCCATCCCAGTGGCCCTGCGCCTGCTGGACGTTTCCTGGCCCTGGGCGCTGGGTCTGGCCGCGGTCTTCGGAGTGGGCGGAGTGGGGATCATGGGCCTGATCTCGCGCAAAAGCGGGACCATGGTCCATTGCACGGCCTACTGCCCCGTCGGGCTGGTGAACAACCTGATCGGCCGCATCTTGCCCTGGCGCGTGACCATCGGCAGTGGCTGCACGCAGTGCGGACTCTGCTCCAGGGCGTGCCGCTACAACGCCCTGACCCGCCCGGATCTGGAAAAAGGGCGCCCGGGCCTGACCTGCTCCCTGTGCGGGGACTGCCTGCCCCGCTGCCCTCACGGCCATCTGGGCTACAGCTTTCCCGGCCTGACCAGGGAACGCGCGCGCCAGGTTTTCGTGGTGCTGGTGGCCGGCCTGCACACGGTGTTTCTGGCCGTGGCCAGGATTTAGTAGCGGTCCAGCACCCGTTCTTTCTCGGAATAGTCCCACTCCCTGAGCCCCAGGGCCACGAGCGCGTCGTCGACCAGCGCCTCCACGCTCCTGTGGGCCTGGAGCATGTGGTCCATGCCGGCCATGTACAGGGCTTCGCGTTCGCTCATGATCGCCGCCACCTCGTCGTGCAGGGCCAGCGGGGTCAGGGCCGGGCGCTGGGCCGTGTTGGGGTCGCGCAGCATCCGCGCGATGAGAAGTCCGGCGTCGGCGGCCAGATAGAAGCTCACTCCGGTGCGGTACATGAGGTCGCGGTTGGCCTGGGCAAGGACGATGCCTCCCCCCGTGGCCACGACCTTGCCCGGAAGCTGCGAGGCCTTGGCCAGTGCGGCCTCCTCCAAAGATCGAAAGGCGTCCCATCCACCGGCGGCGACGATGGCCTCGATTTCCTGACCGGCCTCGGCCACGACCAGGGCGTCGGTGTCGACGAAGGCGCAACCCAGGGCCTCGGCCAGCGCCTTGCCCACGGTGGTCTTGCCGCTGGCCCGCATGCCGAGCAGATAGATGTTCTTCGAATCCAGTGAAAAAGGTTCACGCTTGAACTGGCCGGGACGAAAGGTCATGGAGGCGGTTTCGTCCTCGATTTCCACTTTTTTCTTGATGAATTCCGTCATTTGTCTCCTCCTACTGTGAAGCGCCACAGAAATGGGACAAAAGCATGGAAATTGCAATGGTCTGGACGCGACCGCGCCGCATTGACTGCCCCATGGCAAACAGCTAGCGATACCGAATATGACTACCACGCGAGGCCTATCCATGAATCTTCTGAAGACTTTTGCCCTGCTGCTCCTGCTTCTTTTTCCCTCCACCGCCATGTCCCAGGACATTCAGAAGGTGGGGGTGCGGGATTTCAAGAACATGATCGAATCCAACCGGGGAAAGGTCCTGATCATCAATTTCTGGGCGACCTGGTGCTCTCCCTGCGTCAAGGAATTCCCGGGACTCATGAACCTGCGCAAGGGATTCTCGGAAGACGAACTGGCCATCATCGGCATTTCCATGGATTACGGGATGCGTCCGGTGGAAAATTTCGTCAAACTGAACAAGGTCAATTTTCCCATTGTGCTCGATGACGAATCCATAGGCTCCATGCTCGACATCAAGTCCATACCCCGCACCCTGATCTACAACCGCGCCGGGGAGAAGATCCTCGATCACCTCGGGTTCATTTCCGAGGAAAGCTTCAGGCATGTCGTGGAGCGACTGCTGCAGATGCCATGAACGTCCTCGCCGAACTGGCCGAAAGAGCGATCCGCGAGGCTCAGGAGCGCGGCGAATTCGAAGGCTTGAACGGCCTGGGCCGCCCCCTGCCGGAGTCCTGCGATCCGTTCATGCCTGAAACGCTGCGCATGGCCTACAAGGTGCTCAAGAATGCCGGCTACATCCCCAAGGAAATTGAGGAGCAGCGCGAAATCCGCTCCCTGATCGAATGCCTCGAACAGGAAACGGACGAGTCCCGAAAGATGCGCCAGATCCAAAAGGTCCAGCTTTTCATCGCCCGGGCAAAGATGGAGCACGGCGGCCTGCTGCAGGAAGAAAACGAAGAATATTTCCGCAAAGTCGTGGCCCGCGTCACGCTCAACAAAGCCTGAGATTCCATGAACAGAGAAAGACGTTCGCTTTTGAAGGCAGCACTGGCCCCCCTTCTGCTGCCCTTTTTGACCTGTGAGGCCCAGGCTTCGGTGCCGCTTTCGGACATTTCCGAGATTCGCATCATCCAGACCAAGGATCCCGCGCGCATCATGGAGCGGGTTTCAGCTCCCGGTTTCGCCCATTCCATGGCCCAGTCGACCCTGGCCTTCATCATTGAAAGCTACCCCAAGGGCAACCTGCCGGTCTGGAAGATGCCCTTGTCCGAGGTCGACCTGCACTCGCGCATTCCCGAGATCTGCACGCACGTGGTGCAAGGCGTGTTGCGCCATGCCTCCATCTACCCCGTGGACCCCTGCTGGATCATGGGGCAGATGATGGCCGAATCCTTTTTTTACGAATTCGCCGTGTCCTCGGCCCTGGCCGTGGGCCCCTGCCAGTTCATCGCCGCCACGGCCAGAGGTTACGGCCTGGTCTGCGCCGACGAGCACGGTCAGCCCGCAGGATTTGCCCGACGCGAGGATCTTGAGCCGCAATTCAATCTGGCCGGAACATACCGCACCCAGATGCGGGCTCTGCGCAAGGAGCAGCCGGAACTGTTTGGCAGTCCGGCCAAATTGCTACGCACCCTTGTAAACGCCCAGGCCGCAGGCAAACCCTTGAGCGCTGCCGGAACCTACGCCCTGGCCCTGGACCGCATGGACCTGCTGCAAGCCCAGTACGCAACGGCCCGAGACAATTGCCGCCTTTATCTCGAGGAAAACTTCCGGGACCGCTCCATTTTCGCGCCCCGGGACGTTGCCTTTTTCGAAAAATTCGACCAGCGCGTCCTCTACCCGCACGCCATAAATGCCATGGTCAAAATGATGGCCGAAAACCTGCGTGCCCGCGGCGGCAACATTCTCGCGGCCACGGCCGGGTACAATGCCGGTCTTGGCAACACAGACGCCAAATACGGGGTCTATTCCGCCTACGGACGCATTCCCAATTTTGCCGAGACCGTGGAATACGTCAGCAGAATCCTGGTCAATCACCACGAAATCAGCCGCCGCATCGCATAGGAATCCGTTGTGAACCCTGCCAAAGTCCGACGCGACCGACTCCTCGCCCTGACAGACCTCCCCAACATCGGCCCGGCCATGGCCCGGGACCTGCGTCTGCTCGGCTTCGAACATCCCGGCCAGCTCGCGGGCCAGGACCCTCAAACCCTCTACGACCGCCTCTGCGAGTTGACCGGAGTCCGCCAGGACCCCTGCGTGCTGGACGTTCTCGTGTCCGTGACCCGCTTCATGGATGGCGAGGAGCCAAAACCCTGGTGGCACTTCACGCCGGAGCGAAAATAGCGGCCCACGACGTTCAACCCCTGCGCGAAGCCGCTGCCTTTCCGCAAGATGGATGCCCGCCTTCGCGGGGATGACGGCGAGGAAATGCGCACGTTCGTCGCATGAACGTTTCTTCGTTTTTCGCCATATCACCACGTCATCCCCGCGAAGCCGGGGATCCACGCTTTTCCTCTGCCCTCTTCTTCCCGTCCTTTCCACAACACGCCGCACCAGCCTTGCTGTCCGGTCCGGGCGAGGCCCGTCGACTGTCTGACTGAGCCAGGCATCGTTTATTTTCCCGTCGCCTATCGCCCGAAGCGACAGCACCTGTTCGGAGAGGCGACGGGAAAATGGTACGAGGACGGCGAAGGAGTTTCGACGGGCCTCGCTCGGACCGGACAGCAAGGCGGCCGCACACGAGCAAAAATCTCAAAAGCCCCCGCCCTACGGGCACCCCTCCTTGGCAGGAGGGGAGTTGGAGCGGCTGCTGGCGGATCGTGAAGCTTTGTGCGTCCGTAAGTTTGGATGCGCTCTGGATGGGCCCATTTCCGGTCGCCAGCTGCTTGCGGTTACCTGTCATGCCGTGGAAGAATTTGCAGAACTTGACGCACACAACTGTCATGCGGTGGAAAAATTTGCAGACGTGACGCACACAACTCACGACTTGGCATCATGGCTGCAATTCCTGATCAGCCCACAACGTTGCCCCGCAACAGGAATACTTCCCAGTTTAATCGGGCATATTTCCCACTTGACCACCCATTTTCCCATCAGATAATCGATTTTTTTGGCCTCTTCCTTGCTTATTTCATCACCCCTGCCTGAAATTCAGGCTGGAAAGCATAATTCTCTACATTTTTGTCATTAAAAGCCTTGCCGCCCTGGGAAAATATGACATTTCTGTCATACAGGCACTCACCCTTCGGGGCGACGGGGATTGAACACTCATCAGGGAGTAGCGCGCTATGTGTCGATTGTTTGCGCTGACCAGCAGCGATCCCGTCTCCCCCATGGATGCCATCCGGGCACTGGATGTCATGCGCGAGGGGCACGACGGATCGGGAGTCGGCCTGTATTTGTCGGATCTGGGCGGGCCGTTCGAATCCATGAAGGGCAGCCCCATCCTGTCCGGAATTTTCACCAACGCCGGTGTCGAACGCCTGGACGCCTTCATGAGCGGACTTGGGTTCACCCTCAAGTACGATCTCGCCATCACCCCAAAGGGTGCCATGCCCACATGGACGCCCAAGCGGGAGCGTTACATCGTGCGGGCCTATGACATCCCTGCGACGTGGAAGGATCTGAGCGAAGAGGAGAAGGGCCTCGGCTACCTGAAGACCCGCCTTGAGCTCAAGCACATGGGCCTGGCGACCGAAGACATCACCGTCTTCTCCTTCTGGCCGGACACGGTCATGATCAAGGAGATCGGCGACCCGCTCCAGGTCGGCGAATATCTTGGGCTGGACCGGCCCGAGATCAGGAGCCGCCTGGTCCTGGCCCAGGGCCGCCAGAACACCAACTACGCCATCAATCTATACGCCTGCCATCCCTTCTTCATCGAGGGCCTGAGCACCATGACCAACGGCGAGAACACGGCCTTCGTGCCCATCCGCGACTACCTCATGGGCCAGGGCGTGCCCGGCTATGAAGGGTACAACTCCGATTCCGAAGTCTTCACCCACATCCTGCACTTCACTATCAAAAAATTGGGCCTGCCCTTTGAAGCCTACAAGCACATCATCACGCCGCTCAAAGACCATGAAATGACGGGCCATCCGGACAAGGAGTTCCTGTCCAAGCTGAAGCAGATCTGCCGCCGCCTCATCATCGACGGCCCCAACTGCGTCATCGGCTGCCTGCCGGACAAGTCCATGTTCATGGTCCAGGACAGCAAGAAGCTGCGCCCCGGCGTGGTCGGCGGCCGCCCCGGCCTGTACGCGTTCTCTTCGGAGATCTGCGGCCTGGACATGGCCATCCCCGATCGTGACAAGGCCCAGGATTTTCAACCCATGCATCTTGATTCGGCCATTGTCGGCCCGGACCGCCAGGAGATCAGAGTATGTCGGCAAACACAGCCATTAGCCCTTCCCAATTAAGCATCAAGGATCTGCCCTGGCAGATAGAGTGGAACAAGGACCGCTGCACCCTGTGCGGTCAGTGCTGCGCCGTGTGCCCCATGCAGTCGCTGGAGCTCGGCACCTTTCGCAAGCGCACCATCAAGGTTCCGGCCGGGTTCAAGAACAAGCCCGAGAACGAACACTCCATTTATTACGGCATCCGCCAGCGCACGGCCCCGCATCAGGCCTGCGTGGGCTGCGGCACGTGCAGCATGGTCTGCCCCAACGACGCCATCCGGCCCATGCACTCCGATGAAAAGGACAAGCTGCGCTATCACGTCAACCTGGGCGGCCAGCCGCGCACACGCGGCGGACGGCGCAACGACAACAACTCCCTGCTCGACCAGATCAAGTTCATCCGCATCTCCATGCTCACCGACCCGGCCCTGGATTCGGGCCGCCACGAGTTCGACCTGCGCACCCTCATCGGTCGCATCCAGAGCCCTGCCGAGGGTCTGGCCTCCATCAAGGAGCACGGCTGGGCCCCGCCCGTGCGCGAGATCTACCCGCTCATGATCGGCAGCATGTCGTTTGGCGCGCTCTCGCCCAACATGTGGGAAGGCCTGCAGATGGGCGTGGCGTACCTGAACGAGGAGCTGGGCATGCCCGTGCGCATGTGCACCGGCGAGGGCGGCTGTCCGCCGCGCCTGCTTCGCTCGCGTTTTCTCAAATATGTCATACTGCAGATCGCCTCGGGCTACTTCGGCTGGGACGAGATCATCCACGCCATCCCGCAGATGAAGGAAGACCCCTGCGCCATCGAGATCAAGTACGGCCAGGGCGCCAAGCCCGGCGACGGCGGCCTTTTGATGTGGCACAAGGTCAACAAGCTCATCGCGGCCATTCGCGGCGTGCCTCCGGGAGTGAGCCTGCCCAGCCCCCCCACGCATCAGACCCAGTATTCCATCGAGGAATCCGTGGCCAAGATGATCCAGTCCATGTCCATGGCCTGGGGCTTCCGCGTGCCCGTTTATCCGAAAATCTCGGCCACGACCACGACCAACGCGGTGCTGAACAACCTATGCCGCAACCCCTACGCGGCGGGCCTGGCCGTTGACGGCGAGGACGGCGGCACGGGCGCGGCCTACAACGTGTCCATGAACCACATGGGCAGCCCCATCGCCTCCAACATCCGCGACGCCTACCTGACCCTGTGCAAGATCGGCAAACAGAACGAAGTGCCGCTCATCGCCGGCGGCGGCATCGGCAAGAACGGCAACCTGGCCGCCAACGCGGCTTCGCTCATCATGCTCGGGGCCTCGGCCGTGCAGATCGGCAAGTACGCCATGCAGGCCGCGGCCGGTTGCGTGGGCTCGGAATCGGACCGCTGCAACGTGTGCAACATCGGTGTCTGCCCCAAGGGCATCACCTCCCAGGACCCGCGAGTGTACCGCAGGCTCGATCCGGAAAAGGTGGCCGAGAGGCTGGTCGAGCTCTACGTCAGCTTCGACATGGAAATGAAGAAGATCTTCGCCCCGCTGGGCAGGTCCACGTCCCTGCCCATCGGCATGTCCGACGCGCTGGGGATCGCCGACAAGAACGCGGCGGACAGACTGGCCATCAAATACGTGGTCTGATGAGGGTAAGACATGCAAAACACCATTCATATTGACGGAAAGGAAAACGGCGTGCGCCTGGAGTCGCGCATCCTGGAGGAACGCATCCAGGATGCGGTCAAGGCCGGAGCCAGGGAGCTGACGGTCGACGCCTGCGGTCAGCATGGCATCGGCGGGCGGCTCTGGGTCTCCAAGGATGAGCCGGTCAGGGTCAAGGTCATTGGCGCGCCCGGACAGCGTCTGGGTTCCCTGGGCTTTCCCGGCACGACCATCGAAGTCATGGGCCCCGGCTCCGACGACATCGGCTGGCTGAACGCCGGAGCCGAAATCATCGTCCACGGCAACGCGGGCAACGGCATCTGCAACGCCATGGCCCAAGGCAAGGTCTACGTCGGCGGCAACGTCGGCTCGCGCTGCATGACCATGACCAAGCAGAACCCGCGCTTCACGGCCCCGGAACTCTGGGTTCTGGGCGACACGGGGGATTATTTCGCCGAATTCATGGCCGGCGGCACGGCCGTGGTCTGCGGCGTGGACGCCCACGACCAGGCCAATGTCATGGGCTACCGCCCCTGCGTAGGCATGGTCGGCGGCCGCATCTTCTATCGCGGCCAGGAGCAGACCATCAGTGCTGCAGATGCCAAGCACATGCCCATCACCGACGAGGATTGGACGTGGCTTACGGAAAACCTAAAGCAATACCTTCAGAAAATCGGCAAGTCCGATCTCTTCGACATCCTGGCCACCCGCGACCAGTGGCATCTGGTCACGGCCAAGTCGCCGTATGAGAAGGTCACGAAAAAGCGCAAGAGCATGTCCGCCTTCCGCTCCCAGGTCTGGGACATGGAGCTTGGACGGGGCGGCCTGGTCGGCGACCTGACCTCCGTGGACCGCTCGCCCATAGGGCTCATCACCAGCGGGGAACTGCGCCGCTTCGCCCCGGTCTGGGAAAACTGCAAGTACATGCCGCCCTGCCAGGCCAGCTGTCCGTCGGGCATCCCTGTGCAGAAACGCTGGCAGCTGGTGCGCGAAGGTCGACTGGCCGAGGCGGTGGACCTTTCCCTTGAATACACGCCCTTCCCGGCCACGGTCTGCGGGTACCTGTGCCCCAACCTGTGCATGGAGGGATGCACGCGCGGCCTGGGGAACCTCAAGCCCGTGGACGCCAAGATGCTCGGCAAGGAAGGCATCAACGCCCACCCGCCCATGCTCCCCCTGTCCTCGGACAAGAAGGTCGCGGTCATCGGCGGCGGACCGGCCGGCATCTCCGTGGCCTGGCAGCTGCGCCTCAAAGGGCACAAGGCCTCGGTCTTCGACATGGACGAGAAGCTCGGCGGCAAGCTCCAGGCTTCCATCCCGGCCAACCGCATCCCGCCCGAAGTGCTGGCGGCGGAGCTGGACCGGGCGCGGGAGGTCATCCCCCATGTGCGCCTGGAAAAGAAGCTGACCCGCGACGACTTCGAAGCCATCAAAAACGATTACGACTTCATCGTCCTGGCCACCGGCGCCCAGCGTCCGCGCACCCTGCCCGTGCCCGGCAACGAGCGCCTGACCACGGCCACGGACTTCCTCAAGGCCGCAAAGCACGGGGACGCCAAGGTCGGCGAGCGCGTGGTCATCATCGGCGCGGGCAACGTGGGCTGCGACGTGGCCACGGAAGCCGCCCGCCTGGGCGCGAAAAGCCTGACGCTCATCGACGTGCAGAAGCCCATGAGCTTCGGCAAGGAACGCGATGAGGCGGAAAAGGCAGGAGCCAAGTTCCTGTGGCCCTGCTTCACCAAGGAGATCACGGCCGAAGGCGTGCTCCTGACCGACGGGCGCGTCATTCCCGGCGACACGGTCATCATCTCCATCGGCGACACCCCGGACCTGGAAGCCTTCCCGGAGAACATCGCCCGCGAGCGCGGCTTCATCACCGTCAACGACGTCAACCAGACCACGGACCCGCGCGTCTTCGCCATCGGCGATCTGGTCAAGCTGGGCTTACTCACCCAGGCCATCGGCGACGGACGCCGCGCGGCCCAGGCCATCGACGAGATCATCAGCGGCCGCCGCCCCCTCTCGGTCACGGCGGACATGCACGAAGAGCTCAAGACCCGGCTGGAATACATGGACCCGGGCAACCACATGTCCGAGACCATCGACTACTCGCGCATGAACCTGGCCTACTTCGATCCGCGCCTGGGGCATTTCGACAGCCTGGACCAGTGCGCCGAGGAATGCTCGTCCTGCGGCGTGTGCCGCGACTGCGGCATCTGCGAGGCCATCTGCCCGCGCGGAGCCATCAGCCGGGAGGCCCTGCCGGCGGGCGAATTCGCCATGGTCTGCGACCCGGAAAAATGCATCGGCTGCGGCTTCTGCGCCGGAGCCTGCCCCTGCGGCATCTGGACGCTCATACCGAATACGCCGCTAGAATAGTGCTTGAAAAAAAAGACAAAATATGGGGGGAAGGCGACTTCCCCCTTTTTGTTGCTACCTTTTTTTGACACCACTTCCGATGCCAACATCGAGTTTCGTCAGAGTCTTCTCCCACGCAAGAGCTTCAACGTCACCTTGACATGATATCAAAAAATAATATCATAAAACAGTGAAACGCAGATACGAATCCACTCTCCGCAGGATTTTTGACCATCCGACATCCGGCGGGATCAAATGGGCAGACATCGAAGCCCTGTTTGCGGAACTTGGAGCTGAAATAGCGGAGCGTGAAGGCTCGCGCATCAGCGTCTTTCTTTTTGGAGAGATCAGAATCTTCCATCGCCCGCACCCTTCACCGGACACGGACAAGGGCGCGTTGAAAAGCATCAAAAAGTGGCTCGAAACGAATGGAGTGAGGCCATGAAGAACGTACTTGATTTTCCAGGCGGTTACTCTGCCGTCATTGGCTACAGTTCCGAATTGGAAATGTTCCGGGGTGAATTTGTCGGTTTGAACGGCGGAGCTGACTTCTACGCTACGGACCTGGAAGGACTCAAGCGAGAAGGCGCGCTGTCGCTCAAGGTCTTTCTGGACGAATGCGCCGCACGCGGCATCGAGCCCAAAAAGGCAAAAGGAAAGTTCGCCCTGCGCCTGGATCAGGACATCTACCGCGAGGCCACTATCGCCGCAGCAGCCAGCGGAAAAAGCCTGAACCAGTTCATCACCGAAGCCGTGCGCGAAGCCGTGGCCCGCGCATGATCCACGCAGCCTGGCATTGAAGCGAGGAATAGGCGGATGAGGAGCATTTTCCGCCCCGCCTGGGAAGAACAAGCTGTCCAGACAACATCTTCCCTATCCGAAGCCCAGGCGGTCATGGGCCATTTCTCGGCTCCACGATTCTCGGCGGTCTGCATGTCCTCGCCACCATGCCGGACAGGATCGAAACTGGCAAGACGTTGCTCCAGGGTCAGATGCCCCTCACTGAGCGGCGTGATGATAATCCTTCCATTTTCCACGCTGATCCTGACCCGCTGATCGGCATGCAACTGCGCCTCGCGGGCTACGGACGCAGGCAGCCGGACCCCCAGACTGTTTCCCCATTTTCTTATGACCAGAAAGGTTTCGGCCATGGCGGAATCCTTCGCATGTTTAGGCACAGTTCAATCACTGCACGCCGACAAATCAAAACGGGGAGTCAGCCTGCGGTTGATGATCACGTCGTCAGCTCATAGCTCGTACTGCGGCCGCTGGCTGCGGATTTGACCAGCACGCCTTTGGCGAGCAGGTCGGAGATGTCGCGCAGGGCGGTGTCCTGGGAGCATTTGGCGATGGCGGCCCATTTGCTGCTGGTCAGCTTTCCGTCGAAACCATCAAGCAGCCTGTTGAGCAGCTTGATCTGCCGCTCGTTCATGGACACCCTGGCCCAGCGGTTCCAGAAACCGGCCTTGGCCAGCACGGCTGAAAGCGTGACTTCGGCCCCTTGCACGGCCCGAAGCAAGCATCCCAGAAACCACTCAAGCCAGTCCGTGACATCAAGCGTTCCCTTTTGGGTTCGTTCCAGCCAGTCGTAGTAATCCTTGCGCTCGCGCTGCAATTGCGCAGACACGCTGTAGTAGCGCTGCACGCAGTGATCAGCGCGTGCCAGGGCCATGTCACCCACGGCGCGGGCGATGCGGCCATTGCCGTCATCAAAAGGATGAATGGTCACGAACCAGAGATGGGCTATTCCCGCCGTAATAACGGGATCTTCATCGCGCGGGGCGTTGAACCAGCGCAGAAATTCGGACATCTCGGCATCAAGCATGGCCGCCGGAGGCGCTTCGTAGTGGACCCGGCGGCGCTGAACAGGGCCGGACACGACCTGCATCGGCCCCTGGCTGTCATCGCGCCAAGCCCCAACCCGAATCCTGGCCAGACCGCTGTACCCCGTCGGGAACAAGGCCGCATGCCAGCCGAACAGCCGCTCAGCGGTCAGGATGTCGGCGTGGCGCCGGGTCGCATCCAGCACCATGTCCACCACCCCATCGACGTGGCGGTCCGCCGGGGCCAACGCCCCGATATCGAGGCCAAGGCGTCTGGCAATGGAGGACCGGACCGACTCAAGGTTGAGTTTCTCGCCTTCGATCTCACTGGTCTTGAGCACGTCCATCGACAAAACCCGAAGCGTAGCCTCATCGCGCAGCTCCATCCCGACATCATGCATCCGCCCCAGCAAATGCCCCTGGGCCAGGTGCACCTGCGAAAGCAACGGCAAAAGCCGCTTCAGGTCGTAAACCCAATGCGGCCAGTCGTCCTGTTGCCAGATGTATTTCTTTTCTCCGCTTATCATGCGGTGATTGTGCGGGGTATTCACCGCAGTGTCAAGGGAAGGGTTGGATTGGAGGGGGATGAACAGGGAGATTCGTCAAAGGAGCATGAGGTCTTCAATTCTCCGCTGACTCCCGGAGCCAAGGTCGACCATTTTGGTAACGTCAACAAAATGGTCTCCGGCACGATGTCCCGAGACCTCACAAGCCGTTTTGGCCTTGGAAACGGCAGAGTTATTGAAATTGCGCCACTCGTTATACCCCAGCAAATACTGTAGATCACGGGCCAGCCAGTATTCCACGCCACTTTCGGTCTGCTGCGCGTGCCCCTCGAAAGTTTCGGTCAAACTTTGAACAAGCTCTTTTTTCATTCTTCTGTATCTCCAGGCTGCCATAGCGATTACCTAAACCACTTTCTGCTGCGTACACGAACGGCTCCGGTAACGGCAAGAGCTCGGGGCACTTGTGTTTTGGAATACCACGATCCGTGGATTGATGGAAACAAGTAGTATTCCCAAGAAATAAAGCGGTCCGAAATTTCCCGGACGGGCAAACGCGTAAGACAATACAGCTAAAAAAAGTGCACCATCCTGCGCCGTCATACACTCTATAATAATTGACTTTTTTTTAAAAAGGCATCAATGACGTGCGTCAAACACTGCCATATTCTGCTTCGTGCAACTGTTTCATGATTGGCAGCCGTTAGACAAAAAATAGACACGACGCAGCTACTTATCCATATTATTTTTAGCTTTTTCTGAAGAATAGCCCTCATTGTAACCATCGACAACAGCATCGGCCTTTCTTTCAATCTTTGCCTGCGCTTTGCCAACCGATCTTCCGGCCCATTCACACCCAGATGAAAGCAGGCATGCAACTATCAAGAAAAAAACAACATTACGAATCATCACCCCTCCAAAAAGAATATTTAAAGTATTTTAGTACGACTTCACCCAAAGCAATAAGGCTATTGTGCGAAAAATATTTATTTTTTGATACTTAAGTACGTAGTTAGAAATATTTTTTAAACCAGATTTTTAAATATAATAAAAGTATATATCGTAAAATAATATGTACTGCTCAAAAAAAATCCATCATTAAATGATAATAATTACCACTAAACATCAATTTTAAGTGTTGAATTTTTTTTAATTTCGTATATTTTTTATACATATGTAACAATACTAGAAATCATAATATACAAACATATGAAAAACAAGCTATCACACGCATTATTTATTATATTTTTCATTTTCGCACTTACATCTTGTGCAACAAACAGAAGCGTATTGATTGTTACTCCGGAAGACCCGCTTTCGTCAATACCTTTGAATAAATCTGTGATTATCAGATCTATTACCGATGCTCGACAGTTCATGGACAAACCTCCCACCCCGGACATCCCGTCATTAGGTCAAGGCGGAATTTCGAAACATAGCACAGAACTACGATCGCGAGCCATTGGGAGAAAACGAAATGGATACGGAAAAGCTTTAGGTGATGTTTTTCTCGAAGAGGACAATTCTGTCCAAAATATTGTTGCCAATATATTAACCAATGTTTTGAACGGATATGGGTACAAAATTTATGACATAAATTTATCATATCCACCTGAAACAATTTTTATTGATATTACAATTAATAAATTTTGGTCTTGGATTGATATCGGGTTCTGGAGCATAGGAATTGAAGCTGAAATTGATACTGACGTAAGCATAACATACGATAATAAAAAAAATAAATCGATTTCTGCTCGTACGTCTAATCGAGTCATGGCCGCAACAGACTCTGCATGGAAAGAGACGATAGACCTAGTCCTCCAAAATTACAAAAAAAGTGCTGTGGAAGAATTAAAATTTCTAGCCACGCATAAATAGCAGCAACTCTTTCATCTTTTTAGGATTAGTCGTGAATTCTCAAGGAATCTCTCTTGTAACAGGGGCCAGCAAAGGGATTGGCGAGGCTGTCGCCATTCGTCTTGCTGAAGCAGGATTTGATATTTGGCTAAATTTTCGAAGCGATCATGAAAATGCTCACAGAATACAAGGGCTAATCGAAGCTTTAGGAAGAAAATGCACGCTTCTTCCATTTGATGTTAGCGATTTCAAAGAATGTCAGAACTCCCTCTTACCACTTTTAGATAAAAATACGCCATTTTCAATAGTGAACAATGCTGGAATTACGAAAGACTCACTTCTGATATGGATGGAAGAACATGACTGGAACAACGTTATCAACGTACATTTATCCGGTTTTTTCAACATCACACGCACAGTACTTCCTTTCATGATCAGAAAAAGAAAAGGTCGAATCGTCAACATTTCATCTACGTCTGGAGAAACAGGCGTTGCAGGACAAGTAAATTACTCAGCAGCAAAATCAGGCCTTATTGGGGCCACACGGTCTCTTGCCGTAGAAGTTGCCAAACGAAACATTCTCGTCAATGCAGTGTCTCCAGGATTTATAGATACGAACATGATCAAGGAGCTTCCAATTGAAGAAATATCTAAAAGAATTCCGCTCGGTCGAATTGGAACAGCCCAAGAGATTGCGGAAGTTGTAGCATTCCTTTGCTCTCCAGGAGCATCTTACATAACAGGACAAGTAATTTCCGTTAACGGCGGAATACATACATAATTTATTTTAAGCACAATGAATAAAGTCGCGATTACAGGAATAGGAATTATATCCACACTTGGAAACGACAACGAAGAAGTTTCCAAATCGCTCTATTTTGGCAAATCTGGAGTTTCAATAGATTTGGAACGTTCAGCACTAGGTTTTTCTTCACCGATTACAGGATCAATCAAAGGGTTTAACGCCAAAAGTTTGCTCAATCGTAAACAACTGAAGACTATGCCAGATTTTGCCGTTTGGGCATATGCAGCGGTAATGGAGGCCATCGGACTTTCCGGATTGGATCCGGTCGACCTGAAAAATGAGAGGACCGGCATTATTTTTGGTTGCGACTCAAGCTGCATTGCAGCCCTTGAGCAAGTTGAACTTCTCAAAGAACGTGGCGAGACGGCCCTCATTGGCAGCGGGCTTGTCTTCAGATCTATGACCTCGTGCATCACCATGAACCTGAACACTCTCCTGGGCACTAAGGGGGCCTGCTGGACTTTGAGCGCAGCATGTTCCAGTTCCGGCCATGCCATTGGCCAGGCAGCGGATCTCATCGCCCTTGGCCGGCAAGACCGAGTTATTTGCGGCGGAGCACAGGAGATCAACTGGCAGTCCATGTGCAGCTTTGATGGCTTGGGCGCTTTCTCTACGCGCGTCACGACACCCGAATCTGCCAGCAGGCCCTTTGACCGTGATCGCGATGGACTTGTGCCGAGCGGAGGCGCGGCAGCGATTCTGCTGGAAAACTGGGATATGGCCGTCGCGCGTGGAGCAAATATTCTTGGAGAGGTGGCAGGCTATGGCTTTTCCTCTGACGGCAGCAATCTTTCCGTTCCCAGCGCGGACGGCCTGGCCCGATCCATGAAAGGAGCATTGTTCGCTGCGAACGCGTCTCCTGACGACATCGACTACATTTGCGCGCACGCAACCTCAACTCCTGCAGGAGATGGAGTCGAAGCAAAAAATATCACTGCTGTTTTTGGTGATTCTTGCCCCGCAACATCCTCCACAAAATCCATGACAGGACATGAACTGTGGATGTCCGGTGCGTCGCAGGTCGTATACTCAACGCTTATGTCCAGAGATGGATACATCGCTCCTAACATTAATTTTGAGTCTCCTGATGATGCAACATCCAAACTCAAAATTGTTACTAAAACGATTGAGCGTTCTCCTCGCATGGTTCTCTGCAATGCAGCCGGGTTTGGCGGCACAAACTCTTCGCTCATACTGCGTTACAAATAATGCGACAAGATTTTTTAATCATCGGCTCTGGAATCTCAGGAATGACTGCCGCACTTCTCCTTGCTCGCCAAGGAAGAAAAGTCGCTTTGGTGGAGAGATTTCGCTCTTTATGTCCAACAATGCGAGGATTCTCCAGACACGGCGTATATTTTGATACAGGCCTGCACTATACCGGAAGTTTTGCTCCCGGAGAAATTCTGGACACATATTTTAAATATCTCGGTCTTACTGGTGTTGTTCGCACGCCTTACGACCCTCAGTGTTTTGACAGATTGAGGTATCCCGACCAAAAAAAAGAATTCGAGCTTCCCGTTGGTTACGAGCAACTCCGCGCCAGGCTCTGTGATTATTTTCCTCGGGACGTTGCGGCTATCAATACATACCTTTATGACGTTCAAAAGAATTTTGAAAATTCACCGTTTCTCAATTTACAGCGCGACATCTCGGTCGATGAGTTTGGACGCGACATCAACTCGCTCACGCTAGGATCTTATCTCAAAGAACTGACCAACGACAGACTTCTCAAATCTGTTCTTGGGGTGCATACCCTGCTTTATGGAGTGCCTCCGCACGAAATCGCATTTTCGGACCATGCGAAAATCGTGGGTTCCTATTACCAATCCGTACACGGCATAGCGGGTGGAGGGCTGAGTTTGGTGCGGGCTTTTGAAACAGCACTGAAAGCCTCAGGTGTGGAAATCCGCTGCGGGAATGGTGCAAAGAAGGTGCTGCTGACTCCTGCAGGAAAAATATGCGGCTTGGTTCTTGATGACAACGAAGTCATCGAAACAGATCAAATTCTCAGTACGATCCACCCCGTCAAACTCCTTGATCTCATCCCGGATGGAGCCTTTCGTCCCGCTTACCATCGCCGTCTACGCGAACTTGCCGACACGCCTTCAGCCTACATGCTTTTCGGAATTTCTGAAAAACCGTTGCAAATCCTTGAGCAAAGCAATCTTTTCGTATGCCCGGAAACAGATACTGACAATTTTTTCCACGCAAACCGCCTACCTGAACACGGACCATGGTACATAACGTCCACAAAACAAGACAATAAAAAGCGCGGTGTTATCGTTATCGCACCAGGCTCGATACAGGACGTAGCAACCTGGGAGTCTTCAAAGCTCGGCAAGCGCTCAATCGAATACCAGGAACACAAACAAAACCGCCTTGACCAAATGCGTAATTCTTTACTCAGACATGTATCCGAACTTGAATCTGTTCGGTTTATCGAAGGGGCGACTCCACTGACGCTTCGCGATTACATGAACACGCCCACGGGCAGTCTGTACGGAGTTCGCCATACCGTGAATCAATTCAACCCCACTCCAGCCACCAAAATTCCGGGCCTTTTGCTGGCAGGGCAATCCATTGTCGCTCCAGGACTGCTTGGGGCTATAATCTCCGCATTTCTTACTTGCGGGTTTATTATGGGACACGACAAACTTCGCAAGGAAATACAAGCATGCCTTTGAGACGAGTCGTTATCACAGGGATGGGCGCGATTTCCCCCTTCGGCCAAGGCGTCGAACGGTTCTTCAGGGCCCTGGAGAATGGAGAAAGCGCCATCCGCCACATCGCCGAACTGGAAACAATACAAGGACTCGGTCCGCATGTGGCAGGCCTCGTTCAAGGCATAGACATCAAAGATATCCCACGCAAAATTCGCCGCACGATGTCACGTATGTCGGTCTACGCACTGCTCGCATCGCAGGAGGCCCTGGCTCAAGCCCGCGTTGACCAATGCCTGCTTACAGGAGGGCGATTGGGAATCGCGCTAGGCTCCACCGTAGGAAGCGTGGACACCATGGAAGATTTTTTTAAAGACTTTTTGCAGACCCGTAGTATCGAAGGCATCAAGTCCATGTTGTTTTTCAAGATCATGGGGCATTCCTGCGCGGCAAACGTAGCTCAGACCCTTGGAATCGCAGGTCGCACGCTAGCACCTTCCGCTGCCTGCGCTACCGGATGCCAAGCCGTGGGCATGGGTTATGAAGCGATCGCCTTGGGTAAACAGGATCTCATGCTTTGCGGTGGTGCTGACGAATTCCACCCTCTGACGGCGGCAACCTTCGATATCATCCAGGCGGCTTCGACCAAATATAACGATCGCCCACAATGCACGCCAAGACCATTTGACAGGGATCGAGACGGAATTGTGTGCGCAGAAGGCGCAGGACTCATCCTGCTCGAATCCCTTGACTCCGCCCGCGCCCGAGGGGCGGAAATTCTGGCTGAAATTTCGGGCTTCGCATCAACATCCGACGCATCAAGCATCGCCAGTCCCGACCCCACACCCGTACGACTCTGCATGGATCTTGCGCTTACGGAAGCAGGTTTGAACGCTGACGATGTCGACTATGTCAATGCCCATGCCACAGGCACGCGCCAGGGTGACGAAGCCGAAAGTCGGGCCATTGGAGACCTTTTTGGAACAAGCATTCCCGTTTCAAGCCTAAAAGGACACTTTGGACACGCTATGGCAGCCAGTGGCGCGCTTGAGCTTATTGCCTGCGTAAAAATGCTGTGCTCGGGAAAAATCATCCCAACCCGCAATCTTGACAACCCTGCCATTGAATGTTCTGGCCTCACGTTGCCTCGCCAGATACAACTCTCGAATTTACAAACAATTATAAAAAACAACTTCGCCCTGGGGGGAGTTAATTGCGCTATAGTGCTAAGGAGTTTTTTCGAATGACGAATGATGAAATTATTGAACGTACCAACGCCGCGATCGCAGAAGAATTCGAATTGGATATGAATGATTTGGTGCCATCGGCATCCTTTAAAGACGATTTGGGCCTGGATAGTTTGGATGCTGTTGATATGGTGATCGTGCTGGAACAAGAATTCGGAATTAAAATTGGAAAAGATCCTAAAATTCTAAAAATCAGACAACTCAGTGATTTGCATTCTTATGTGATCGACAAAAAAAATGCTTTTTTAAACTGAGCGAATATATTCACTCAACAAAATTTATATATATGTTGAGATTATTTTTACACAATATTGGGTTTTATCTTGGCTTTTTATTATTAAATTTAAGCATATTAATTGCATCTTTACCATTATATATAACGATTCGATTAACTAAAAAAAACAACACAGGACAAGCTATTCGGCAAATAATATGGTTTTATGGAAGATTATGGATAATTCTCACATCTTTTTTTACAAAAATAGAAATCAACACTAGAAAAAAGATAGATTACCCAGCGCCCTGCATCATACTTGTCAACCATCAATCTTTCTTTGATGCTTTCTGTATGGGCGCGCTTCCAATTTACAATATCGTTTTCTTGGTACGCTCATGGCCTTTCAAAATTCCATTTTATGGTCATTATATGCGAAACGCAGAATATATCAATAGTGAAAATATATCCTGCGAAGAGTTTGTCCGAGAAGCTAAGCAGAGACTAAAACAAGGAACATCAATACTTATTTTCCCAGAGGGAACTCGCAGTCAGAATGGCCAATTGGGCCGATTCTATTCCGGGGCCTTCAAACTAGCCATGGCGTCTAAAATCCCAATAGTTCCTATTTGCATAGACGGAACAGGAAAGTTTCTTCCTAAGGGAAAGTTCTGGGTCAAACCGAATCCAATTTCTATTACAACGTTATCTATTATTGATCCCATCAAATTTGAACATTACGGACAAAAAGCTCACATAGAACTCAGAAAGGCTGCTAAGATAACGTTTATAGAGGCATTAGAATAGTCATTACAACAACACAAAACAAAACTATTCACTCTAAACTACACATCAAGGAGAAAAAAAAAATGAAGAGGAACAAACTGAACACGAGCATCTTGAGCCTCATGCTTGTAACAATTGCCCTGTTGCTGGCTTCCGGATGTCGCACAGTTCCCGTTCGTAATATTGAGAACGCCCCTCTCGTTACAACAAGCCAAGCCCATCCCGACATGCAAAAAATTGGAGACGCAATCATCAAAGCCGGCACTGGACTCGGATGGCGAATGACCCAAAAAGATGCCGGACTGATAATCGGAAAGCTCTATGTTCGGACACATCGGGCAGATGTCGAAATTATATACAACCATGAAAATTATAGCATCATCTATAAAGACAGCAGCAATCTTAAATACAACCCGGAAAAATCCACGATTCATAGACAATACAATAACTGGATAAAAAATCTTGACCTCGCAATTCAAAAAGAGATCGTAAGCATTCACTAAATTTGTATTACTGACATAAACAAACTATCACAAACCAGCAAAGGAAATCAGCAACAATGATCCGTCCAGGATGGGGTTCTTCTTTCAGTCGAACAGATATCGATGCATGCAGAGAAAATAACGGACTACTCACTATGGAGCTTGAACTATCCAGAGAGTGCAATCTGCACTGCATATATTGTTATGCTGATTCGGGAGATCGAATTTCGAACGAACTGTCATATGAAGAGATTCTTTCCGCGATAGATCAAGGGGTTGAGCTTGGGGCTCGTAAAATCGTTGTTCTTGGTGGAGGCGAGCCCCTTTGCTACCCTAAAATATTCGATGTGCTTAAGTATCTGCATTCAAAAAATGTCGAGATCGAACTGTTTACCAATGGGATGCTCATCACTCAGGAAGCAGCACAAACCTTTATTCGTTTAGGGGTCAAACCCGTAATTAAAATGAACAGTTTGCGGCCTGATGTTCAAGACATTCTCGCGGGCAAAAAAGGGGCATTCGCATCCATACGCAATGGGCTAAAGCAACTCATGGATGTTGGATATCCCACCAAAGACCTGCCTTTAGGCGCTCAAACCGTGATCTGTCGGCACAATCTTGAAGAACTGCCGGCGATGTGGATCTGGCTTCGAGAGCACGGAATAATCCCGTATTTCGAGATGCTGACCTTGCAGGGCAGAGCCAGACGACATCCCGATCTTGAACTGAGTCCCGAAGAACTTGAGCGCATCTTCAAATCACTCGCCGACATTGACGCGCAAAGGTTTGGTAATTTTTGGGAGCCCCACCCTTCCGTGGCCGCCTTTTGCTGTGACAGGCACGAATACTCGTGCACCGTAAGCGTAACTGGAGACGTCTTCCCCTGTCCGGGAGTGGACATCCCAGCGGGAAATATCCGTCAGACTCCTCTTTCGGACATTCTGCGCACAAGTCCGCTCATTCATGATTTGCGCAACATCCGCACCAACATCAAAGGCATGTGTGCCCAGTGCGATCTTAAGGCACAGTGCTATGGTTGCCGTGGAATGGCATATCAGGCCACCGGAGATTATCTTGCAGCCGATCCTCTGTGTTGGCGCAATAAAACGTGTCATGCTTAAGAAAAACGGATCATGAAAACCTTATCTTTGCCAGAGAAAGCGGATCATTTCCTCCCCCATGCCTTTCCGATGGTCTTTATCGACCGCCTGTTGGACGCGGACGGTGAGCGCGGTCTATGCGACCTTCAGCTTACTTCCGCACATATTTTTGTAGATGCCCAGGGGCGCATGGACCGGACGTGTTATGTAGAACTCGCAGCCCAGAGTTTTGCCGCTGTGGAAGGCTGGAAACTCGCCTGTCAAGGCGCGCCGTTTTCCAGTGGTTTTCTGGTTGGAGTTCAGGCTTTTGAATGCCTGGACGATGCAAGAATCGGCGACCTGCTGCAGATCGAAACCGTCGAACTCGGTGGCTTCGACGGATATACAGTGGTGCGCGCCACGATCAGCCGTGACGGAGAAACCATCGCTCAGGGCAAGATCAAACTTTACGTACCTGCGTCCGAAACTCCGAATCCGGGAGCAGATGTATAATGGTCCGCTCCCACACCCTGGCATTTCATTTCATCCTGACCCTCAGCCTCGGCTTCGTTTTATCAGGCCATGCTTCGGCCGATCCGCGGGATATCGATGCTGTCCTCCAGGAACTTCGAGTACAGGCGACTGCCGTCGAAAGTATTTCCAGCGAATTTTCGCAGGAAAGCCACCTGTCTGTCTTCGAAGAAACCATTGTTTCGAACGGCCGCTTTCTTTTCCATAAACCTGACAAACTGCGCTGGGAGTATCTGCATCCCATTACGGAAGGCTTTGCCCTGAATGGAGATCAGGGAGTGCGCTGGACGGAAACGACCAAGACGGCATTTTCCTTGCGTAGCGACCCGCTCATGAACATTGTCGCCAGGCAATTGCTGGCTTGGGCCATCTTTGATCTAGAGTGGCTTTCCGCTGAATTCGACATTGCCTTGGCGGGAAAATCCCCTGTTGTACTGAAACTCGTCCCTAAAGATCCTGACACTTCACTGGTGCTTAAACATCTCCTCATTGAATTTTCAGTTTCCTCGAATACAGTCCAACGAGTGGAAATTCACGACCAAAGCGGTGACCTCACCCGCATTCTTTTTAAGAACCCGCACGTGAACATCCCTCTCGGCAACGAAATGTTCAGGTAACCGCACATGTTTCACTTGGTTGGCCGTGCCTATGACTTTCTTGGTCCACGAAAGGGGGCGTTGCTGGTGCTCTGCGCGCTTGCGTGTCTTGCCTGCTCTTTTTTCGTTTCCAGGCTGGTAGTGCGCGAAGACATCAGCACCATGCTCCCGGACGACTCCGGCCGGATCGCATCCGATTTCACCCTGTTGCGTTTGGCTCCATTCGCCCAGCGGCTGACCATTACCGTCAGTCACCCAGGCGCCGACCCCACCTTGGCCGCCGATACTCTGGCCGCCGCCTTGCGCCGGGACCCCGTTTTCACCCGCGTACTGACCGGCCCCCCGAGCGACATCTCACTCGCCTTTCTCACCAGGTTGCTTCCCCTGGCTCCGACTCTTCTGAACGAACAGGATGAAAAGACGCTCCATACGTTGATCACCCCGGCGCACGTGCAAATTGTCATGGAACAAAATCGACGTGACCTGCTTTCACCTGGGGCTGTGGCCTTAAAAAACGTCATCCGGCAAGATCCTCTTGGAATACGAAATATCGTCCTGCCCAAACTGGCAGCACCGTCGCGTCTGGCCGATGTGCGGATCGAAAACGGTCATTTCGTGAGCCGCGACGGCAAACACGCCTTGATCCTGGTCGACACGGATGTCCCGATGACCGATTCGCTCGGCGCGGCCACGGTCATGAGCGGTTACAAAAAGGCGCTCACAAACCTGCCAAGCGGCGTCCAGGCCATGCTGGTCGGCGGACACCGCCATACTCACGTCAACGCGCAAGCCATCAAAGACGACCTGACGATCATCCTGCCGTCCGCTCTTCTTCTGCTAGCCGTGATCTTCCTGCTTTTCCTACGCAACCGACAAAGCCTTTATGTATTCTTGGTTCCCGTCTGCGTAGTCGGTGTCGCCGGCACAGCGACCGCTCTTGTCTACGGCTCAATTTCCGGCATCGTGCTGGGATTTGGCGCCGTGCTCCTGGGCATTTCCGTTGATTACGCCTTGCACGTCTACTTCGCCCTGCAGAATTCAAGCTCCGATGAAAATCACACGCCCGCGCATACGCTTACACAAATCTCTCCGGCCATTACCTTTGGCGCTTTGACCACATGCACGGCCCTTGCGGCTCTTCTTTTGTCTGACATTCCCGGCATCCGTCAGCTGGCCGTATTTTCACTTTTCGGCATTATCGCATCCTTTTTCATATCATTGCTCATCCTGCCACACTTCATCACCGCCAAGACAGGCAGCCAGATCGCTCCGCACAACACTCCCAAATCGTGTCGCGTAGCACCTCTCATGGCGCTTTGGATCGCCATCCTGGGTATTGGAATCTGGTTCGGTCAGCACACGCGCATAAACGGCGACCTCCGGGAAATGAGCTTTACCCCCATGGATATCCGAGCGGAAGAGGATGCCACGCGGGCAGTATGGGGAAACATGCGGGATTTCGCCCTGATCTTTGTTCGCGGAAAAACATTCGACGACGCCCTCGAAAAGAATGACCGCGTTTGGAGTTTCTTGCAGGCAAATAACGCCATCAGTTCGGCAGTCAGCTTGGCTCCAATCCTCCCCTGCATAAGCTCACAAATGCGGAACATAACGCGTTGGGAAGCTTTTTGGCAGGCAAACGGCCAAAAAACCCTGGCCTTATTGGACTGCGAACAAAAGGCCTTGGGTTTTTCCCGTTCCGCTTTCAGCCCGTTTGCCGAGCACATCAGCACCACGCCCGAAACCTTTTCATCTGATTCGCTGCATGAGCTTGGACTCCAGGAAGTTGTGGATGTGCTGGCCATGCGCGACAACGACGAATTCCTTGTCCTCACCCTGCTTCCGGACACGATGGAAAATGCCGCTTTGCTCAGCGATGACGCAGAGAAAGAGCTCGGAGCGCTCTTCGTGTCCGGGTCCCGATTCCGAGAACTACTGGGGAACGCAATGCGTATTGATGTGTTGTGGTTCAGTGGCTCGGCCCTGGCCGGGGTGGCGCTCCTCAACGCGATACTTTTCCGCAACCCGCGCAGAACGCTGCTCGCCCTTTTGCCCATCGGCATGGGTGTAACCGCTGTGCTGGCGGCCATGTACTACTCCGGGCAAGCGCTGAACCTCTTCCATATCGTCTCTCTCCCGCTCATCATCGGCCTTGGCGCCGACTACGGGATATTCATGGTTTGCCGCCCAGATCAATCCGCCAAGCATCAGACAGCACGCGCTGTGCTTTTTTCCGGCTTGACCACTCTGTGCGGATTTGGCGTGCTGGTACTGGCCCGGCACCCGGCCCTGCACTCCATCGGCATAACGGTCTTGACCGGAGTCGGCGCGGCAATGCTCACAGCGCTCTGGGTTGTCCCCGCATTGAACGGAGACCGGCAATGAAATGGCTGACAACACTTGTGCTGCTGACAAGCCTCGGGTGTGCAGGCACCGCAAATCAGCAACGCCTCTCTGAACCGCCGAATTTTTCCCAGGCCCTTGACCTGTCGCAATACCCCTGCCCCGCTCGGAACGGCCTTCTGCTCCGCCATTCGGTTCGACTGCGAATTCCTGGACGCAACGTGGACCAGACTTTCAGCGGGGTCATGCGGTTTGAGCATGACGGACGGACGATACGTCTTGTGGGCATGGCCGGTTTTGGAATGAAGCTTTTTGATCTGAGCATCAGTCAGGACACCGTTGAAACGCATTTCATTTCACCGGGTTTAAGCCGTATCAACAAGCTGCCGGAGCATATCGCCTTCTGCGTGCGAAAGATCTGGCTGACTCCGCAGCCAAAGATCAAAAACGGATTATCCGGGGTTGAAAATACCGCCTTCATATATGGCCTGCACAACGGCCAGCGTATTGAACATGAATATGCCAGCGAAACACTCGCGTCGGTCCGCGCTCTTGGCCCACGCGAATACTGGAACATTCAGTACGAAAAACCCGAGAAAGACACACGCGAACCGTCTCGTATCATCTTTAATGACGGCCAGGGACGCTATTCACTCGACGTGAGCCTTATTGAACAAAGGACGACATCATCATGAGCAGACTTCTTCGAGAGGTCCGGTCTTGTGCTACCGGCCCGGCGCGTATGGACGAGAACGGTTTCAAAACAATGGAGTTCATCTTCCCGCCCACATTTGTGGGATTTGATGGCCATTTTCCTGATCGGCCCATCCTGCCCGGCATCGTTCAAGTCCAGGCCGGCGTGCTCACAGCGGGGGAAGGCGACATGATGCTCCAGAAGGTCGTGAAGGCCAAGTTCTCACGTGTGGTCAGCCCGGACGAACGCATGGTCGTGAAGGCAGAAAACCAGCAGAAGGGCGAGAACATCCTGTCCACCATCATCATCAGCGTTGGCGAAGACACCGCAGCGACCATGACGCTTGCACTGCTCCGAGCGGAAAGCCCGAAATGAAAAAACCATATTTCAAAACCGCGCCGGGCAGCCCTGCCCCGTTGCGTCTCGATGTCGAACGCCGCATACGTTTTCAGGAGGTCGATACGCTGGGTATCGTCTGGCACGGGCATTACCCCAGCTATTTCGAAGACGCGCGCGTGGCGCTGGGAAATCATTACGGTGTCGGTTATCTCGATTTCCATCGGGAAAATGTCATCACGCCGATCAAGCAACTCTGGACCGATTACATCGCGCCGCTGCATTTCGGGGAAAGCTGTACGATCACCGCCATCCTGCACTGGACAGAAGCCGCCCGCATCAATTTCGAATTCGAAATTCGCAATCAAACCGGCATCCTGGCGACCACCGGCTACACGGTGCAGCTTTTCCTGGACAGAGCGGGGAACATCCTTACCTACCCACCTGATTTTTATCAAAAATTTCTTGAATCGTGGAAGAAGGGAGAACTTTAGAAAATGCGGGTTCTGCTCATCGCCACGAACACGGAAGTCGAGCCGTATCCGGTCTTTCCCCTGGGAATGGCCGTTCTCGCCAACGCGCTCATGTCCTTTGGGCATGATGTTCGGCAGCTGGACTGTCTGGCCCTTGGCGGCGACAGAACGAAAATCCGAACCTTTTGCACTGAATTCAGCCCGCAGGTCATCGGTTTTTCGCTTCGCAACGTGGACAACGTGGATTCACTGACTTCGCACACGCATTGGGCGTTACGTGACGTGCGTGAGTTGATCGCCTTTATCCGCTCTTTTTGCGATGTCCCGCTGCTGATGGGAGGACCCGGTTTTTCCCTCATGCCTGAACAGATTCTGGACTACACAGGCGCCGACTTCGGCATTGTCGGCGAGGGCGAAGAAGCCTGCCGCAACGTTCTCGACCAACTCGCGCTTGGACATACGCCCCCCCGGATCACCACGGGAACAAAACGACTGCAACACAGGGAAATGCACGGCTCTTCTCCCTCCCCCGAGATCATGACCTTCTATCTTCACGAAAGCGGGATTGCCAGCATCCAGACCAAACGCGGGTGTCCGCATGCTTGCATCTACTGTACCTACCCTTCCCTCGAAGGATCGAAGATCCGGGCTCGGGAACCAGGTGATGTGGTGGATGAAATCATGTGCCTGCAACGCGACTACAGCATTCACGAACTTTTTTTCACCGACTCGGTCTTTAACGATGACCAGGGACATTGGCTGGAGCTGGCCGAAGAGATGATCCGGCGCGATGTGCACATCCCCTGGAGCGGTTTTTTCCAGCCCGTCGGCATAACACGCGATTCCTTGCGCCTCTGCCGCCAGGCAGGGCTCAAGGCCATGGAGCTTGGCACCGACGCGGCATCGGACACCACACTGCGAGGGCTGCGCAAAGGCTTTGATTTTGCCACCGTGGAAAGAATCAACGCGTTGTGTGTGGAGGAACGGATGCCATGCGCCCACTTCATCATCTTTGGAGGGCCGGGAGAAACCGAGCTGACCATAAAGGAAGGGATCGACAACATAGGCAGGCTACAGCATTGCGTGGTTTGCGCTTTCCTGGGAATCCGGATCTATCCGAACACAGCCTTGATGCGACACGCCATCGACGAGGGCTCCCTTGATCCGACGGATTCCTGCCTCAAGCCTACCTACTATTTTTCACCGCACATCGACCCCGCGCAGGTTGAAAACCAGCTTACCCAGGCCTTCAAGGGGCGACGGGATCGGCTCTTCCCGCCTTCCAAAGGGCAGGAGCAGATGGCTGTCATGCGCAAGTTCGGCTACCGGGGCATTCTTTGGGACTCCCTGATTCGCTATCCCGCATCCCCTAAGGACTCGATACATGCCAGCCAAGCCTGACGCAGCAGTGGGCAGTGGCGTGATGGTGGTCATCCCGGTTTACAATCACGGGGCGACGCTGCGCTCCGTGGCCGAAGGGGTGCTGACCAGACACCCGCATGTCCTGGTCGTGGATGACGGCAGCGTCGACATTCCTCCGCACGCCCTGGATGGACTTTCAGTGCACCTTGTCCGTCATGAGCAAAACCGTGGCAAAGGCGCGGCCATCCGAACGGGTGCAGATGTGGCGCGTTCCTTGGGAATGTCGCACATCATCACCATTGACGCGGACGGGCAGCATGATCCGGCCGATCTGCCGCTGTTCCTGGACGCCATCGCCAAGGACCGAAATGCCATCATCGTTGGGGCTCGTGACTTCAATACCGCGAACGTGCCAGGCTCTTCTCGCTTCGGACGAAAATTTTCCAATTTCTGGCTCAGAGTCCAGACCGGCATCGCCATTTCCGACGTGCAAAGCGGTTTTCGCGCCTATCCACTGGCCGTGCTTGAAAATCTGCGCTTCACTGAAAATCACTACAGCTTCGAAGTCGAAATCCTGGTGCGCGCCGCCTGGGCCGGATTCCGATTGTCCGAGGTCGACATCGCCGTTTATTATCCGCCCAAAGGCGAACGCGTGTCACATTTCAGAGCCTTCATGGACAATCTGCGTCTTTCCCTCCTCAACACCAGACTCACCATAAGGGCCATCATGCCCGTTCCGCATCGGACCTTTGGGCAGGACGAAACAGGCGCCATATCAGCCATCCATCCGCTGAAATCCCTGCGCATCCTTCTGGCCAGCGAGGCCACGCCAAGGGAACTGGCATTGGCCGCCGCGCTGGGCATGTTTCTCGGGACCATCCCGCTTATCGGGCTGCACAGCATCGCCATCCTCCTGGTGGCAGGGTGGTTTCGCATGAACAAAATTGTCGGTCTGGCCGTCAGCCAACTCTGCATACCCCCATTTGTGCCGGCCATGTGTATCGAAGCCGGACATTTCATGCGCCACGGACGGTTTCTGACTGAAATATCCTTGCAAACCCTTGGGTACGAGGCACCGCAGCGCATCTGGGAATGGATTCTGGGGTCGCTCCTGCTGGCTCCGATATTGTCGATCCTCATGGGTGGCATCGTCTTTGTCATGGCCAAGGGAATTTCAATGGGCCTTTGCCGATCAGAAAACGAACCGCAGGTCAGACCATGACACATGGCCAGCGCTGGACAAGCCGTAGCATCGGTTCACGCCTGCAACACGGCATCTTTTACCTGCTGATCCGAGCAGCAGGCAGGCGGCCCGCCTATGCCCTGCTCTTTTTCGTCGTGCTCTGGTACACCCTGCGTCCCATGACCAGGGCACGCTCCGCACCGTACCTGGCCCGCCGTTTTCCCAACGCGGGAAGGCTACAGCGACTGTGGCATTGTTTCCTGCTGAACTGGAATTTCGGTCTCACCCTGGTTGACCGTGCGGCTTCCGGAATCCTCGGGCAGTTTTCCATCACAGCCAGCCCAGACGACGAGCTGACTCTCAAAGCGCTGCTCGGCGAAGGGCGCGGCCTCATTCTGCTGTCCGGGCACTTCGGCTGCTGGCAAACATCAAGCGCCGGTTTAAAAGGCATCGAAACTCCCGTGCACGTACTCATGCATCGTGCGCCTGACGATATTGACCGACAGCATTTCGAACACGCTGGAACTGACGCGCCTTTTCGCATCATCGACCCTCACGGCTATTTGGGCGGAAGTCTGGAGATGCTTGATGCACTTGGCAAAGGACATATTCTCGGACTCATGGGCGACCGCACGTTCGGTAGCGACCGCAACACAGTCAAAGTCCCTTTTCTCGGCGGCACAGTGCGTCTGCCCTTCAGCGCGTACAGACTGGCCTCTGTCACGGGTGCTCCGATTCTCGTCTTCTTTTCCACAAGGATCGGTCCCGGCCAAGCCAGGCACCAAATTGCTCGAATCATCCGAGTTCCGCAGGGGCTCGGACGATCCGGGGATAAGTACATCCCCTATGCAGGACATTTCGCGCTCGCCTTGGAAGAAATGGTCAAAGCAAACCCTTATCAATTCTTCAACTTTTACGACATGTGGGAAAATTAGGATTCATACATGGATATCAAGAAACAACTCAAGCAGACCCTGATAAGCGAACTCAACCTCGAAGATCTGGCCCCGGATGATATCGACGACGATGCATCGCTGTTTGGCGACGGCCTCGGTCTTGACTCCCTTGACGCGGTGGAGATCGTGGTCCTGGTTCAACGGCTTTATGGAGTGGAAATCAAGGATATGGAGGAGGGGCGCAAAGCCTTCCAGTCCATCAACGCTTTGGCTGAATTCATTGCAGAGCGCCGGATCTGAAATGCTGCATTCGGGACCTGTCAGTATTACCGGAATGGGTTGCGTCTGCGCCGCAGGCACGAATCTACAAGAATCCCTGCGTGCCCTGGAGACCGGACAGCGCAATCCCCAGCCCCCATCGCGTTTCAAGTGCGAACACTCCAGAATCTTCCCAGTCTTCGAAGTGGCAGAACACGTCTATAGCAGTCATGGAAAATCCGGCGCTGACCTATCCATGACCGCGCATTTCGCGCGATATGCCACGGAAGAAGCACTCCTGCAGGCAGGTCTCGCAGTTTCCGATCTTCATTCGCGTCGGGTCGGAGTCTGCATAGGCACTTCCGTTGGAGCGTCACTCAACCTTCTGGACTTCTACCGAGCCACTCGGGCAGGGCAGACACCTGAACTCGAGCCCGTGCATCGATATCTCAATTCCAATCCGGCCGTGGCGCTGGCTCATGCCCTGAGCGCGAGCGGCCCTGTTCAGACCGTCGTGAATGCATGCTCGTCCGGTACCGACGCCATCGGCTTGGCGGCATCATGGATAGCGCAAGGAATATGTGACATCGTCATCGCAGGCGGAGCGGACGAAATGTCCGAGGTGACCTACAACGGGTTTATCCGGCTGATGATAGCAGATCAATCGCCCTGCCGCCCGTTCGACAAATCGCGAGGCGGCCTGAATCTGGGCGAGGGAGCGGGGATCGTCATCCTGGAGAATGCTGCCTGCCGCGAACAACGCAATGCCCCTGAGCTTGCGACAGTCCTCGGCTTCGGCACCGCCGCCGACGCACATCACCTGACAGCTCCGCATCCGCAAGGTCTGGGCCTCAAACTGGCAATTTCGGAAGCGCTCAGCGCCGCAGGCCTCACCAACGCAGACATATCCTTCATCAATGCGCACGGAACGGGAACCGCGAACAACGACAGTGTAGAGGCGATCGTGCTCAATGAACTTTTCCCGAATACTCCGTTCATCTCCACCAAAGGCATGACCGGGCACACCCTGGGGGCGGCAGGAGCCATCGAGGCAATCTTCACCATGGCCCACCTGACAGCTGGCGGCATCCCTGCCAGCGCGGGTTTTTCCGAAGAGGATCAGCTCTTGAACGCAAGCCCTGCCCGCGCGTTCACTCCGGTGCATGGACAGGCGGCCATATCCCAATCCCTGGCCTTTGGCGGCAACAATTCGGTGCTTGTCATCGGCAAAGGGAGGGCGATCTGATGCGCATGGCTGTGGAAGGGATGGGAATCGTGAGCACCGTGGGCAATGCTCCCCAACATCTGGCCCAGGCCGCACGTCACATATTGCAGAAAGAAGGCACATCCATAGCGGACTCGAAGGTCGACACAGGCGATCTGGCTCGATACGCCTCCTCCCGGGCATTGCGCAGAGTCGATCACTTCACCCGCATGGCGCTCCTGGCCGCATATTCCGCTCTTGAGGACGTGGGGCTTGAGGCCGCAGAACTCAGACACACAGGAATTATTCTGGCAACGGGCTACGGGCCGGTCAAACTGACCTTCGACTTCCTGGACTCCATCATCGATTTTGGCCCGGAAATGGCCTCGCCTCAAGCGTTCGCGCATTCGGTCCACAACATTCCAGCCGCCACCATCGCACTAATGATGTCTTTGCGCGGCCCGTGTTTCAGTTTCTGCCAACTCGATACGGCCGTGGCTGCGGCGGCTCTTACAGCACAAACCTGGCTGGCGGAAAAGCGCGTGACTCGCGTTCTGCTCGGTGCAGTGGATGAATACACGGCCCTGCTTGATACGAATACCAAGCGCATTGCCGAAAGCCTGCCAGCCGAAAGCTCTGGCGGGCGACGCAGACTGGCTCCCGGAGAGGGGGCTGTCTTTTTCTGTCTGCACGCCGATCCCGACAAAGCACGACACGGCTTCATCGAGGCCACCCCGCTCTCAAAACCGTATCTCGATGTCCCGATTTTTTTCTCGGGATCCGCAAGCCCTGCACATCGACCCGATCTCCCTCCGGCGCACGACTTATCCCCGCTTTACGGCAACATCCCCATCGGCATGGCCTTCGATGCAGCCATAGCGCTACTCGCAGTGCAGGGACAGCTGAGCCCGGCCATAAAAAAATGCCCTGCCGTGCGTTGTTTGAGCAGGGATCGATTCGGCATGACAGGATGCATCCTCGTAACTTCCGGAGAATGCCCATGATATCGGCACTTGAACTCACAGCCTCCGACCTGCGGGCTGTACTGATGAGCCTGGCGCGCACGTCTCGGCTGCACGCCAGCAAGGCACATTACCTGTTTGCCAACGGCCAGGAAGTGGACGCTGTCATGTCGAGTCACCCCTTACAGACGGATACGGACCAGCAAGAACTTCGAAACGTGGTCCGCGCCTTTACCGAAATGATGTGCATGCCTGACAATGCCGTGGATCAACTCATGAGTTGTCCGTCCATGGAGGAATGGGACCAATGTGCGCTTGGATTCTGGCGCTTGAGTCCCGCAGACCTTGTTTTCAAAACATCAGGCAGCACGGGCATGCCCAACGCCTGCAAGCAACCTTTTGCCCTGCTGGAACAGGAAATTCAGGCCCTGGCCGAAATTTTCAAGGAACACAAACGCATCGTCACCCTGGTTCCCCGGCATCATATATACGGATTTCTGTTTTCCATCCTCCTGCCGAAGGCTTTGAAAGTTCCGGTCCTGGAACTTCCCCTTGTTCCCTCTCGGAACCAGATGGAACAATTACACCCAGGGGATCTGGTGGTGGCATTTCCCATGTTCTGGAAATCCCTGTCCACCCTTGCGCCCTCCTTTCCTCCCGGAGTCTGTGGCGTGACGTCCACAGGACCTTGCCCTGCGAATGTCATCCATACCCTGCTGAAACTGGGGCTAGATCGTATTACGGAAGTTTACGGCTCCTCGGAAACGGGGGGGGTAGGCACGCGTCACCACCCGGATCATGCCTACACCCTTCTGCCGTACTGGGAACCCATTACCCTTCAGCCAGACCAAATGCCATCACTCGTGCGTCGACTTCCGGATGGAGGAACAGCAGGACCATTCAAATTGCCCGATCTCACCCATTGGGAAACAACCCGAACCTTCCGCCCACTGAAGCGCGAGGACAAATGTGTGCAAGTCGCCGGCGTCAACGTGTATCCGGAAAAAGTGGCAGGATGTATCCGAAGCCACCCCATGGTGCGATCGTGCGCTGTACGCCTCATGCGCCCGGAAGAAGGACAAAGGCTTAAGGCGTTCGTCGTTCTCCGGGATGAAAACCTGCTCGACGACTTTCGTCGAGACATCCGCACATGGTTGGCCCAAAGGCTGTCTGCGAGCGAGATTCCAAAATCTCTGACTTATGGAACCGTGCTGCCTAAAAACAACATGGGCAAGGATGCGGATTGGGATTGAACTCACCGCACGATTTCTTTCCTGAACACAGATTGATCAAGGATGCTTCCATGACGCTTGAAGAAATTTCTCCAGACTCAACCTTCAGCTGGCTCCAAAAAAACACGCAAGACCTTCTTGGCATCTCACCCGAAAAATTGAGCCCCAAATCGTCCTTGGCAGAACTTGGCATCGACTCATTGGCCCAACTGCAACTTATTGTCATGGCGGAAAATGAGCTCGGCGCTAGCATTCCTGACTCGGCATTGACCGAGGTCAATCTGTACAGCCTGGAAACATTGTCGGTGACCATCGACATGTACCGCAGCCGGTGATCATGAACCCCGCACGTCTCCAAGGCCCGGATCATTTCCTGGACATTCTTGATCATGACATGCGTCGTCACGGTCTGCCAGGCAACATCGCGCAGCTTCAGTTGCAGCTATCCGCGCCCCCCGATCCGCAACAATTGGAAAAACGCTTCCAGGCCTGGGTTTCGGAGGAACCCGCATGCCGAGTCGTCCTTCGTGACGGATTGACCCGGACGCGCCGGGTCATGACCTCTTTGGGAATACGTCCCGAATTCCGCAGGCATCATAACATACCCGCCCATGACGTGCTGAACTGGCGTCTGAACACGCCCATCCCCAGACCTGCGCGCCCCCCTTTTGCGATTGATCTCATTGAAGGACCCGAAGGGACGACTCTGGGCCTCACCTGGGATCATTTGCTCATGGATGCTCGCGGCGGCGAATTCCTGCTTGTTCGACTTGCAGGGCGAGACAAAGGGAACGCGATCACCTGGAAACCCGTCTCGCCTATAAGCGGATTGCAGCGACTCAAAGCCACAAGATCCCTCCACCCAGTCTTCAAGCGCATCGGGCAGGGCGTGGCTGCGCCAGAAATACCAAACATTCAGCCCCGGCTGAATGTGGGCCATCTTGTTTTTGATGAGGAAAAAAGCAAGGAAATCGCCAGCCGAGCCAGGCAAATCCACCCCATTATCGGCGAAACAGCGCTCCTGCTTGCGGGGGCGCTGCGTCGAACACATGCCCGGTGCATTGAAATCAAAAACAATCCGCCCGGCTACATGATACCCGTCACCGTATCGCGACGCAGTCCTGGCAGCTTGAGCCCGCTTCTCGGGAATCCGATCAGCATCGTCTACATCCTGGCGCAAGCAGCTCAAATGGAAGACTCAACGCCAGACACTCTGGCCCGTCATGTTGCTGAACAATTCATGGATGCGCTCAGAAACGGGCATGTCGAAGCCATTGAAAAGCAACTTGATCTGTCGGGATACCTGCCTCGCGCCGCAGGCTCCCGGTTTCTGCGTCATCTGACCCAGGGGAGGATGGCCTCCTGCTTTTTCGCGCACACGGGTCGAACCATGTTTGATACGTTCGCGGATTTTGATTTTCATGGCGCGCGAGTCGAGCATGTTTTTCACCAGCCCATGGTCTGCCATCCTCCCGGCCTCGGTTTCTTCACATGCAGACACAGCGCCAAAATCCATCTTTCAATATGCAGCACAGGCCAGGACCCCATGCAACTGGGCCAGCGCCTGATGCACGACCTGTTGCCCCTGTAACCGCCTCGGATCAATCATGGCCAATATCCTCATTATCGCCGTCAATCGGCAACGTCTGCCATACCCAGCCGCTCCCATCGGCGCAGCCATGATTGTTGGCGCGTTGAACAACGCTGGCCATAACGCGCGACTGCTTGACCTTGGTCCAGCTTTACACGTCAAAAGCACCCTGCGCCGCACCATTCAAAATTTTTCACCGGATCTGGTCGGATTTTCCATGCGCAACCTGGACTCCTGCGTCATGACCGCCCCCGATTCGTTTCTTCCGGAAGTAAAAAAGGTGATCGGCATTGTCCGTCAGGCCACAAGTGTGCCCATGATCATCGGAGGCGCGGCCTTTTCCCTTGCACCGCTTGAAATTTTGCACGCGCTGGAGCTTGAATGGGGAGTAGTCGGAGAAGGTGAACGCACATGCGTCGGTTTGGTCGAACGCCTGCTCTCCGGGGGCAACCCGGCCGACATCCCCGGCGTGGCAGGACGCAATGGGAAAGTTTGCCCCCGGGAAAACCTGCTCGATCTGGACACCTTGCCACGTCAGGAGCACAGGCAGATTCCCCTCAAAACCTACGTGCGGTGGGGTGGATTCGCGGGTATTCAAACCCGCAGAGGGTGCAATCTGACTTGCTCATATTGCGTTTATCCACATCTTGAAGGGCGCAAGATGCGTCTGCGCTCCGCACAAAGCGTAGTCCGGGAAATTGCGGACATTCGCCGGTCCGGATGCCGCCATTTCTATTTTGTGGATTCGGCTTTCAACCACCCACGAGAACACGCGCTGGCCATTTGTGATGCATTGGCCCAGGCGAACCTTGACATCACATGGCAGGCGTACATCAATCCCTCCGGCCTCGACGACACGCTTGCGCGATCCATGAAAGAGTCAGGCTGTGTCGGCGCCGAACTGGGGTTGGACGCGGCCTGCGAACCCATGCTAGAATCCATGGGCAAGAATTTTTCCCTGTCCGAAATAGCAAAAGCATCCATGGCGCTACAAAAAGCTGACATTCCCTTTGCCGCGCACCTGCTTTTCGGAGGTCCGGGAGAAACATGGCACACGATACGAGACTCGGCGGAATTTCTTGATCGGCATGTTCACGCCAACGCAATCTTTCCAAGCATCGGAATCCGTGTTTACCGAAACACCGGCGTATGGAAGCATTGTCTGGACCACGGGCTTCTTGATGTCCAAAATACCTTGCTGGAACCTTATTATTTTTGTTCGCCGGACCTGGGTCCCGCCCCTGTCGCCGGCATTGACGAGCTTTCCATCCATCGCCCGACATGGTCCACGCCTACGGATTGGAACAAATTTTCCCTGAACATGATCATGAAGCTGCTGGGCCTGTTCCAACAGCGCCCGATCTGGAAAAACGTGCAAGGCTACGGAAAACGCAAGCCCATGATCCATGGTCGATGAACTTATGCGTCACCTTGACCGCCAACCCGTGACGTTTGAGGCCGACGTCATTGTCGTCGGTGCCGGCCCTTCGGGCGTGTCTGCGGCCTTGACGGCCGCCTGGGCAGGAGCCCAGGTGCTCTTGGTGGACGAACATTCAAAACCTGGCGGGACCCTGGATCATGCGGGGCTTCACACCATCTGCGGACTCTACCTGCCCGATAGGAACAAAGCGACCCACGTTTCGGACAGGGCGCGAATGTGGGCGCAAGCCATCGGCAACAATCCGGTTCGTATAGGCCGGGTTCATGTGCTTCCGATCAATCCTGGACAATTTTCAGAGACAGCGTCGAAAATGCTGGCGGCACAACCTGCGATCCGAGCCTCATTCAATACACGTCTGCAACCCGGAGATCGCCTTATATTCCGTTCTCTCGTCGACGCCACCGGGCAGGCCAACATCCTGAGCATGGCAGGCCTTCCAACGACGACCACCGAACCAACCTGTCCTGGTGTCGGCTTTTCCATTGGGGGAATTGATCACGGCGAAACCTGGAGTTCTCTTCAGGTATTACGGCAACTCGCCCAGTCAGGTCGAAGATTCCTACCCTCGTTTCTACCTTGGGACAAAAAAGACAAAGAAGTCCGTGGTGTTCTCAATCTTCCTCCGGAATGTCATGCTGAAAAACCTGTGAGACTGGCAGAATATGCGGAAGAATGCCTGAACATAATGCTCAACGATTTGCAAAAGACCTACGCCGCCTTCAAATCAGCGCGCTTGGCCTGGTTCGGAAAAAAAGTGGGCTTGCGAAGTGGAAGAGTATCTGCCGGTTCTTTGCGCCTCGATGACGAGATGCTTCGCAAGGACTCCTCGGGATGCCCCGGCGTGCGCGGCTATTGGCCGGCTGAATGGTGGCGCGATCTACGAGGCCCGCGTTTCATTCATCCGCATCCGAAAGGTTTCGCCATACAGGATGAATGTCTCCGGGCATCGCATTCCCCTTCAATCTATACGGCCGGCATGAGTTTAAGCTCATCCTCATTGGGTCAGGCGGCAGCCCGAGTTGCTGGCGTCTGCATTGAAACGGGGCACCGCGCGGGTGAACTGGCGGCGCAGGATACACGACAATCTATAGCAAGCAGACTAGTATTGAAACAGGCGATAGCGACATGAACATCATTGGATCAATCCTGTCCCGAGCTGTCACCTACGGCAATAAACCCGCTTTCATTCAAGGCGCAAGTTGCCTGAGTTTTGCGGATCTCGACCGCGAGGTCCGAAAGCAGGTCGATAGCTTGAAATTTGCGGACAACCGAAAAACTCGCGTAGCCATGTCTTTGGCCAACTCCATTGACGACATTATTCTTGCGCTCGCCGTAATATTGAAAGGCCATGCACTCATTGCGCTGTCTCCAAATGCATCAAACCAGGAGATAACCAACCACCTGCGTTGTTGCGAAGCTGATGTCGTCTTGAAACGAAGAGAAGACAATTTTGAGACGAATCTACTGGAAAATTCGGGAATATTTTATCCAGAACATGAATCAACAGCTTTCATTCGCCCAACGTCTGGAACAACAGGCTCAAGCAAGGGAGTCATCCTTTCACATGAGTGTATTGAAGCTAGAATAAATTCAGTAATCGAGGCTCTTGAACTCGGAATCAAAGACTCCATAATCTGGATGATGTCTGCAAGCTTGCATTTTGCATCATCAATACTTGCTTACCTTATGGCGGGGACAACGGTCATACTTTCTCCTGACACGCGACCAGAAACGGTTCTCTTATTGGCTAAAAAACATCAAGCAACCCTGCTCTATGGCAGCCCTTGGCAGTTTCGACTGCTGGCCGCCGATTCAGGCATGGAGAAACTTCCGTTCCTACGCTGGGCAATCTCAACTGGGCAACCCCTCCCTGAATCCATTGCCGTCTCATTTCAGCAGCGTTTCGGACATCCGCTCAGGCAGGCTTATGGAATAATCGAAGCAGGCCTCGTTTGCATCAACACTCATGACAATTCAAACCCCTTGACGGTAGGTTCGGCAGCGCCAGGGTTCAATATTCGCATTTGTGACGAAAATGGAAACAATACCGCTGAGGGACAAGTCGGAGAAGTATGCATCAAGGGTGCAGGCGTATTTTCCGGATATATTTATCCGCATCGAAGCAAGACAACTCTGGACAAAGATGGCTTTTTTCGCAGTGGAGATCTTGGAGTTATAGAGAAAGACTGTCTGAAGCTAGTCGGGAGAAAATCATCTCAAATAAATGTTGCAGGACTGAAAGTTTTCCCAGAAGAGATTGAACTAGTACTTGAATCTCACCCATCTATTTTAAAAGCGCGAGTTTACGGAATACCCGAACCAAGAATCGGACAAATGATCGTAGCTGAAGTAATCTTTTCATCAAATAATAAAATTGTAAAATCATCAATATTGAATCACTGTAAAAAATATTTAGAGCGACACAAATTGCCACTTAAATTTATTTCTGTATCTGAAATTCCTCACACTCCGAGCGGAAAAATTAAAAGATTCTAGTCTTTAGATTAAAGAGTCCTAGCCCTCAGGGCCAGGACTTGGGGTAACCCTCGAAAATTAAGTGGTCCGAAGTTTCCCGGCAGATCAAGCGTGCGGAGAAAGAAAAAGGGCTTACGAGTGGTTTACTCATAAGCCCTTGATTTCTTTGGTGCGCAATGCAAGAATCGAACTTGCGGCCTTTAGCTCCGGAGGCTAACGCTCTATCCAACTGAGCTAATTGCGCACGGGGAAAGACTGTCTATGCAGACGCCTCGCGCTTGTCAAGCTTTCGTGTCTGATATAGCCGGATGGGCCAAGCTGAATTTTCGAGGTGACCCATGACAGTTTCACGACGCATCATCCTGGCCGTTTCCGGGGCCAGCGGCATGGAGTATGCCCGATGTCTGGCCCTCGCCCTGCGCGAGGTTCCGGGGCTTGAGCTGCACGGGATCATTTCCGACGGCGCGCGCGAGGTCTTTCGGCACGAACTGAAATCCGACGCGGGGGAGCTTTTGTCCTCATTCCATGTCCTGCACGATTCCGCCAACATCGCGGCCCCTCCGGCCAGCGGGTCTTGGGAGCATGCGGGCATGATCGTCTGCCCGTGCTCCATGGCCAGCCTGGCGGCCATCGCCACCGGGGTTGGTTCGAACCTCCTGCACCGCGCAGCCGACGTGACTTTGAAGGAGCGCCGCCCGCTGATCCTGGTGCCGCGCGAAACGCCCTTGAACGAGATCCACCTCAAGAACATGCTTCGCGCCCATCGGGCCGGGGCCGTGATCATGCCGCCCTGCCCCGGTTTCTATCACCGCCCCGAGTCCATCGGGCAGCTGGTGGCCCAATTCGCGGGTCGCATCCTCGAACAACTCGGGCTGCCCCACGACCTCTACGCCCGCTGGAGCTGAAAGCAGTTGCCCGCCGGGGCACTTGATGATAGCCCCAGGCCGATGTTCGACATAACTCAGACTCTCCACCATTTCTCCATAATCGCCCTGCCCTTCTTTCTCGGCATCACCTGCCACGAGGTGGCGCACGGATACGTTTCCTACCTCATGGGCGACCCCACGGCCAAGCATGCGGGCAGGCTGACCCTGAACCCGCTGAAGCATCTGGACCCCATGGGCACCCTGGTCCTGGTTCTGACGCAGATGATCGGATGGGCCAAGCCCGTGCCCATCAACCCCGCCTATTACAAGGACTACCGGCGTGGCATCATGTACGTCTCCCTGGCCGGTCCCATGGCCAACTTCGCGGTGATGGTCTTTTTCGCCATCCTGCTCAAGATCATCATCATCGTGTCCCAGAGTCCCGGATCCGCCGAGTACGCGTACATCCTGCGGCCCATGATCAACATCGCCGCGGCCGGCGTCTTCATCAACGCCATCCTCGGCACCTTCAACCTGCTGCCCATCCCGCCGCTGGACGGCAGCAAGATCCTGGCCTGCCTGCTACCCGGACACCTGGCCGCACGCTTCATGCAGCTTGAGCGCTACGGCTTCATCATCCTGCTTCTGCTGGCCTTCACCGGGGGCCTGGGCATGATCCTGTCCCCGATCTCGTCCTTTGTGCAAAACATGATCATCAAACCCATGCTTTAAGGTCCCGACATGAAGAAAATGACCGTCCTGACCGGAATCACCACCTCCGGCACGCCGCACCTGGGCAATTACGTCGGCGCCATCCGCCCGGCCATCGAGGCCAGCCGCGATGAAAACGTCAACTCCTACTATTTTCTGGCCGATTTCCATTCGCTGATCAAATGCCACGACCCGGCCCGGATCCATCAGTCCCGCCTGGAAGTGGCCGCCACCTGGCTGGCCCTGGGCCTGGACACGGACAAGAGCACCTTCTACTGCCAGTCCGACATCCCCGAAATTCCGGAACTGACCTGGATCCTGACCTGCATGACGGCCAAGGGCCTCATGAACCGTGCCCACGCCTACAAGGCCGCGGTGCAGGACAACGAGGAGAACGGCAGCTCCGATCCGGACAAGGGCATCACCATGGGGCTCTACTCCTACCCCATCCTCATGGCCGCCGACATTCTCATGTTCAACGCCAATGTCGTACCCGTAGGCAAGGACCAGACCCAGCACCTGGAAATGACCCGCGACATCGCCCAGCGCTTCAACCACCATTTCGGCGAGCACTTCGTCCTGCCCGAGGCCCGCGTGGACGAGTCCACGGCCGTGCTGACCGGCCTCGACGGTCGCAAGATGAGCAAGAGCTACGACAACTACATCCCGCTGTTCGCCCCGGAGAAGACCCTGCGCAAGCTGATCATGAAGATCGTGACCAACTCCCAGGCCCCCGAGGAGCCCAAGGAGACCGAAGGCTGCGCCCTGTTCGAAATGTTTCGGGCCTTCGCCACGAAAGAGCAGGTCGAGGAAATGCGTGCCAAGTTCGCGGCGGGCATCGGCTGGGGCTACGTCAAGCAGGACCTGTTCGAGGTGGTCAACGCGCAGCTGGCCGAACCGCGCGAAAAATACGCCGAACTGATGCAGAACCCGGCCTACATCGAGAAGGTGCTCAAGGAAGGCGCTGAAAAGGCCCGCGCCTACAGCCGCCCCTTCCTGGACCGCATCCGCGAGTCCGTAGGCATCATGAAGCTTACGGCCTAAGTTACGGGCTGGTCTTTGAACCGTTTTTTGTTTACCGTTTTTTTATTCGAGTGATGGAGGATACGATGGGAGCCGCAAAAAAAGTCGTTCAGCTGGAGCGCAAGACCAAAAAGGACACTCCGGCCCGCAAGACCAAAAAGGTCGAGCTGACCGAGGTCGTCAAGGAAGCCAAACCCAAGGCAACGTCCTTTACGGAATATGCGAACCTGGCCCAGAGTCTGACCCGGGAAAAATCCCTCAGCCATGACGAGGTCGAAGCGGCCCTTGAACCCAGGATGGCGGTCAAGGCTCCGCAGTTCACGGCCTCTCCCGAAGCAGAGCGCAAAAGCGCTCCGCAGGCCCATCCCGAGGCCCAGACACCGCGCCGGGACATGAGCAAGATCGCCCTTTTCGCTTCGCTGGCGGCGGTGATTCTGCTGCTTGGCTTCTATTTCAACCTGAACCAGAACATCAAGCAGCTGACCCAGCAGGTGCGGGACCTTTCCGTGATCAAGACCGCCGTGTCCACCCTGGACACCAAGGTCGGAACCATGGAGTCCAAGGTGGCGGAGCTTGAGACCCTGCCCGCCAAGACCCGGGCCGCGCTCATGGGCTCCATCCTGCAGGAGATGACCCAGAAGACATCCTACATGTCCACCCAGCTCCAGTCCCCGGAACAGCAGGAAAAGCTGATGAAGGCCAAGGAGCTGATCCAGCAGGTTCAGACCGAACTCAGCACCCAGAACTAGGCCCGGAAATCCGGGCCTTTCGTTTCCCGCACCAGCGCGGACATGAGCCCCGCTTGTCCGCTCCCCCCGATTTTTGTACACGAAATCCGTCACTAGAAAACGATCCATGCCAAGGACTGTCATGCACGAGTCAAATCCCCTGCTGAACTGGGAACTGCACCCCGATTTTCCCTCCATGAACGCCGCGCACGTCGTACCGGCCATGCGGGAGGCCATCGCCACGAGCAGCGCCGAACTCGAAGCCCTGGAACAGGCCGCTCCCCGGACCTGGCATGGGCTGCTGGTGCCGCTGGAACGCCTGACCGACCGCGTTTCCAAAGCCTGGGGATTGGCCACGCACCTGCACAACGTGAAAAACTCCCCGGACATGCGCCAGGCCTACGCCCAGACCCAGCCCCTGGTCGTGGAGTTCCACAACCGCCTGGGCCAGAGCCGCCCGATCTACGACGCCCTCGTCGCCCTGCGGGAGAGCGCGGAATTCACGACCCTGAGCCAGGCCCTGCAACGCGCCATAACCCTGCTCATCCGCGATGCGACCCTGCAGGGCGTGGGGCTCTCTCCCGAAAACCGGGAGCGCTTCAACGCCGCGAGCCAGGAGCTGGCCGAGCTGTCCACCCGCTTCACCAACAACGTGCTGGACGCCACCCAGGCCTACGCCCTGACCCTGACACAAAAGGACCAGGTCGCAGGGCTGCCCGAGGATTCCCTGCGCCTGGCCGCGGGCATGGCCCGCGCGCGCGGGCAGGCCCAGGCCACGGCGGAAGACGGTCCCTGGTGCGTGACCCTCGATCTGCCCTCGTTCCTGTCCTTCATGCAGCACGCCTCCCGCCGCGACCTGCGCGAGGAGGTCTACCGCGCCTACATCACCCGCGCCGCGAGCGGGGACGGCGACAACCTGCCGCTCATCCGGCGCATCCTCGAACTGCGCCGAAAACTGGCCGAGCTGCTCGGATACGAAAATTTTGCCGCCGTCAGCCTGGAGCGCAAGATGGCCCCCGGGGTGGAGGGCATCGAAAGCCTGCTGCGCACCATCCAGGAGGCGGCCACGGACCCGGCCCTGAACGACCTCATCGATCTGGGCGAGCTGGCCAAAATCAGCGGTCAGCCCGAGGACATCCAGCCCTGGGACGTGATGTACTGGGCGGAACGCCTCAAAGAACAACGCTTCGGCCTGCGCGACGACCTGATCCGCCCCTATTTCCCCCTGCCCGCCATCCTGCGGGGCCTTTTCCAACTCATCGAGGACCTTTTCGAGGTGCGCATCGAATGCGAGCCGGGCGTGCCGGTCTGGCATCCGGACGTGACCTACTACCGGGTCCGAAACCGCGAGGCCGAGATAGCCGGTTTTTATCTGGACCCGTACGCCCGTCCCGAGGAAAAACGTGGCGGCGCCTGGATGGACGAACTCTGCGGCCGCAGCACGGTCTGCGCCCCATCCGGCCAGTCCGTGCGCCTGCCCGTGGCCTATGTGAACTGCAACCAGCGCCCGGCCCTGGACGACGCGCCCTCGCTGATGAGCTTTCAGGAAGTGACCACGCTCTTCCACGAGTTCGGGCACGCCCTGCAGCACATGCTGACCACGGTGGAGCACGGCCTCGTGGCCGGGATCGCCAACGTCGAGTGGGATGCGGTGGAGCTTGCCAGCCAATTCATGGAAAACTGGTGCTACCATCCCCAAACCCTGTCCGGCCTGGCCCGCCACCACCAAACCGGCGAACCCATGGACGCGGCGCTTCGCGGCAAGCTGCTCGAAGCCCGCACCTTCCGCGCCGGGTCCAACGCCCTGCGCCAGGTCTGCTTCGCCCTGACCGACCTGGCCCTGCACACGGCCGACCCGCGCACCCTGGACCCCACGGACACGGCCCAGCGCATCGCCCGCGAGATCCTGCCCCTGCCTCCCCTGCCCGAGGACCGCTTCCTGTGCTCCTTTTCGCACATTTTCGCCGGCGGCTACGCAGCCGGATACTACAGCTACAAATGGGCCGAGGTCCTGAGCGCCGACGCCTTCGGGGCCTTCGAGGAAGCCGGGACTGACGATCCTGTCCGCAGACGCGAGCTGGGCCTGCGCTTCCGGGACACGGTCCTGGCCCTGGGCGGCAGCCGGCACCCCATGGATGTCTTTCGCCTCTTCCGCGGCCGCGAGCCCGACCCGCGCGCCCTCCTGCGCCAGGAAGGCCTTTTGCCAGACAACAAGGAAAACTGATGTCCATTCAATGGTTCCCCGGCCACATGCACCGGGCCAGAAAACAGATCGCCGCCGTGATGACCAAAGTCGATGTGGTCATTGAAGTGCTCGACGCCCGCCTGCCCGGCTACAGCGAAAATCCCCTGCTGCGCGAGCTGCGCGGCCAAAGGCCTTGCCTCAAGGTCCTGAACAAGAGCGATCTGGCCGACCCGGCCGTGACCGTGGCCTGGATGGATTTCTACCGCGAGTGCGGCACCGTGCCCATGGAAATAAGCGCCACCTCCCCCAAGGACGCCAAGCGCATTCTGGCCATCCTGCCGGGCATGGCGCCTCCGCGCAATTTCCTCATGCAGCCCGTGAACTGCCTCATCGTCGGCATTCCCAATGTCGGCAAGTCCACGCTCATGAACACCCTGGTCGGGCGCAAGGTCGCCCGGGCCGCCAACCAGGCAGCCATCACCACCAAGCAGAAGCGCGTCCATGTCGGCGACGAGCTGACCCTCTACGACACCCCCGGCGTGCTCTGGCCCAAGATCGAGAGCGCCGAGGCCTCCTACATGCTGGCCGGGAGCGGCGCGGTGCGCGAGACGGCCATGGACAACGCCGAGGTGGCCGCCCGGGTCGGGGACTATCTCCTGCGACACTACCCGGACCTGCTCTCCGCCCGCTACAAGCTGGCCGAATTGCCCCTGGACGGCCTCTCGCTGCTGGACGCCCTGGGCAGAAAACGCGGCTGCCTGGTCAAAGGCGGCGAGGTCGATCTGACCAAGGCGGCGGGCATTCTCTTGAATGAACTGCGCGCCGGACAGATCGGGCGCATCAGCCTGCAAAAGCCGCCTGCCCCCAAAGTGGCCTAGGTTCCGCCCTGCACAAAACCAAGAAAGCCAAGTCTGCCCCATGTTGGGCGGACTTGGCTTGTTTTTTTCCAAGGTGATTGCGCAGCGCCGTCAGTCGTCCCGGATCGCGCCACGTTTTCGATACAGCCCGCGGAACTGATGGTAGGTCAGCCCGAGCAGTTCAGCGGCCCGCTTCTGGTTGTGGCGGCTTTGCTCCAGAGCCGTTGCCAGATACGCCTCTTCCAGCTCGCGCACGGCCTTTGCCAGTGGAATATCCAGATCAGCCTTGCCTTGGCGCGAAACGCCATCCCCAGACGTCAATGTCGTCGGCACTGCGGGTTCGGGCCGCTCCACCGGGCGATACGGTGACGAAAACGGATCAAAGACCACCTCCCGGATGGTTCCCGGACCGGTGCGGTACACGGCCCGTTCGACCACGTTCTTGAGTTCGCGCACATTGCCCGGCCAGTCGTGGGCGGCGAGCATGGCCATGGCCCGCGCGGAAAACTCCGGCGATTCGGGACAGCCCATGCCTATGGCCATGCGCGAAGCGAAATGCCGGGCCAGCACCTGCACGTCGCCTTCGCGCATGCGCAGCGGCGGCACGGTCAGCACCTCGAAACTCAGACGGTCCAGCAAATCCTCCTTGAAAGCCCCGGCCTTGGCCCGCCCCGGAAGATCCACATTGGTCGCGCCCACGATGCGCACGTTGACCGTCACCGGACGGCTCCCACCGACCCGGTCGAACGCCCCGTACTCGACCACGCGCAGTATCTTTTCCTGCGCCTCGGGCGAGAGGTTCGCTATCTCGTCCAGAAACAGGGTGCCGGTGTCCGCGTTCTCGAACCGCCCCTTGCGGCGCATCGTGGCACCGGTGAACGCGCCGACCTCGTGCCCGAAGAGTTCCGCGTCCAGAAGCGAACCGGCCAGGGCCGCGCAGTTGAGCGTGACCAGCGGCCCCTGCCAGCGCTGCGAAAGATAATGCAGGCGCGCCGCGGCCAGCTCCTTGCCGGTGCCGCGCTCGCCGATGATGAGCACCGGCCTGTCGATCCGCGCCACGCGGGAAAGCTGCTCCTGAAAATGCAGAAAGGCCTCGGACTGGCCGATGGCTTCCATGGGTGCCGACGGGTATGTGGTTTTCATTACCAATGAGTGGCACAATCAACCAAATTATGCAAGAATAGACCGGATCAATTCGCTTTGATCGGTGAAGAAGTACAGAATTTCAGCTGGTTGCAAATCAGTTCCCTGCTGGCATGATCTCTGCTCATGATGAGGTAATCACGAACGTCATCCCTCATGGAGGAACTCATGGGCGTATTCACCAGATTCAAGGACATCGTAAGCTCCAATATCAATTCCATGCTGGACAGGGCCGAAGAGCCTGAAAAGATGATCCGGCTCATGATTCAGGAGATGGAAGAGACCTCGATGGAGCTCAAGGCCGCCTGCGCCGGGCTGATGGCCGATCAGAAGCGCATCGCCCGCGAGCTGTCGCAGGTCGTCGAGCGCACGGAGCTCTGGAGCAACAGGGCGAGGCTTGCCATGGAAAAGGGACGGGAAGACCTGGCCCGCGAGGCCCTTCTCGAAAAGCTGAGCGCCCAGCGCCTGAGCGAGGGGCTGGAGCGGGAACGGGATCGTTTCGCGGTGCTCATCGAACAGGCCCGTGAAGACATCGAACAGCTCGAAGCCAAGCTCGAATCGGCCAAGGAGCGCCAGCGCAGCCTGGCCAAGCGCCACGTGCGCGCGGATCAGCGCATGAAGGCCCGCTCCAGCGTCTCGCGATCCCAGTCCAACGACGTGATGATGCGCTTCGATCAGTTCGAGCAGCGCATCGAACGCATGGAAGCCGAGGCCGAACTGGCCGCTCCGCGCCAGAACCGCAACCTGGAACAGGAATTCGCCCTGCTCGAAGGTTCGGACGAGGTCGAGGAGCAGCTCGCCTCCATGCGTTCCGCCGCCAGGGAATAGCGAAGCTGAAAATTTGTTTGGCGACCGCCCAAGCCTCGGCTATGCGGAGACAAACACGCAAGGAGAAGACGCATGGAACATTTTTTCGGCTTCATATTCGTGCTCATGACCGCCGGAATTCTGCTGGTCGGCGCGGTGATCTTCGGCTTCATCAAGATGTTCACCAAATCCGGCGAGGTCAATGTGGCCCGGGAAGCGCAGATGATTCAGGAGATCTATAACGGCATGTCGCGCATGGAAGGACGCATCGAGGCGCTGGAAACCATCCTCCTGGAAAAGGACGGCAAGGAGAGAAAATCGTGAGAGCTTTCGGACGCGGCAATGGCCGCATGCGTGGCGGCGGATATCAGGGATCGCGCTGGAGGCGGCCCATGGAAGAGCAACGCGGCCTCTATCGGGCCCGAAACGGGGTTTTTCTGGGCGTGTGCAAAGGCATCGCCCAATACTTCGACTTCTCTCCCGGGGCGGTGCGGGCAGTCGTCGTCCTGCTCTTTCTGGTCACCGGCGTCTGGCCGGTGGGGCTTTTGTACCTCATCGCGGCCATGGTCATGAAGATGGAACCGGTGGTGCCCTTCGACGGCCCCGCGGACCAGGAATTCTACAATTCCTACACCAGCTCCCGGGCCGGGGCCCTGGAGCGCATCAAGCGCAAATTCGACAGCCTGGACCGCAGGCTCCGGCGCATGGAGGACGTGGTCACCAGCCGCGACTTCGAATGGGAACGCCGCATGCGCAATCCGTAGCCGCCCCCGCGACTATCCGCCACACGATCCATCATCCGGACGCCTGGGCGTGCTTGAGGGCATGCCCTCGCGCCAGTATCTCGTAAAAACAATCATCCAGTGGCAGATCCGTGTCGATCGTGACGCGGACGCCGGCGGTCTCCTCGCCGAGTGGCTCGAAACCGGCGATCATGTCCTCGAAATGGATCAGCCGCGCATCCGACTCCCCGGCGGCGCTTTCGCGCAGCGCGAGCCTCTCCCTGATAGTCCGCGGATCGCAAACACATTGGACAAAAATCAGCCCCGCCTTCTGATCCCTTGCCAGAAGGGTGGCCGACTCCCTCCACTGCGCCTTGGAAAACGTCGCGTCCAGAACCACGGAGCGCCCTTTTCTGAGCTCGTCCTGAGCCAGGTTGAACAACCCGGCATAGACGCGGCCGCGCAGCACGGGCCGGTACGCCCCCGCATCAAAGGCAACCACGCCGTCACGAGGAAAATCCGGGTCCCGCTTTCTGACGGCGTCGGAAGCGATCAGGGGCATGAACAGCGCCCTGGCCACCCGGCTTGCCAGGGTCGATTTTCCCGACGCCGGCAGGCCGCAGAACACCCACAGCACCGGCCTGCCAAAAGACACGGCATAGCGGCAGGCCTGGTCCAGATAGCCGCGAATCTCCCCTTCCACGACGGCCCGGTCCGAAGCTCGCTCCAGGGACAGACAGGCCACCTTGAGGCGCACAGTGGCGCGGTACGCGGCGTAGAAATCCACGAGCGCGTACACCTCCGGATCATTGGCCGCCACGGCGTAAGCCCGCAGCAGCGACCGTCCCGTGTCCGCATGCCCCAGGCGGTCCAGATCCATGACCAGAAAGGCCAGATCCAGGGCGGCGTCGCCGTACCTGAAACGCTCGTTGAACTCGATGCAGTCGATGACCTGCACACCGTGGTGAAAGTAGACATGCTCTGCCCGCAGATCTCCGTGCCCGTCGCTGATGCGCCCCTCCCGCACCCGGTGCATGAACAGCTCGACATGGTTGTCCGCAAACGAGCGGCAGACCTGCCTGAAAAACTCCCATTTCCGCGCATCGAGCAAATCCCGGACGAAAGGCCGGATCTGGGTGAAATTCTCCTCCATGTTGAAGCGGATCTGCTCGAAGTCGCCGTAAGCGTCGATGCCCGTCCCGCGCTCGGCCCTTTCGTGAAAAGCGGCCAAGGCATGGGCCAGCCTCCCGACTTCCTCCTTTTCCACGCCCCCCTTGCGCAACCGGGCCTCTAGGCTGGCCTCATCGGGCAATCGTCTCATCTTCACGACGTATTCGAGAGCGCCTTCCACAGGACCGAAACACAGCCCTGTCACGCCTTCGTGGATGCCCAGCACCGCATGATACACATCAAAGCTCAAGCGTTGGTTGAGCTTCACCTCCTGCATGCAGAAGTGGAGGCGACGGGCGGGATCGCGAAAATCGAGAAATCCCAGATCCTTGTGTTTTTTGAGCTTATAGGCCCACTCTCCGGCCAGAAAGACGACGGAAATGTGGGTCTCCCGGCGTTGGACACCGGGGGCGGGATGCGGATAAAAAGCCGGTTCGGACATGGCCCGGCAAATGTCCTCGAATCGTTGGGCGGGATTCATGATAGGCGCTCCGTCAAGGTTGTGCCCAAGCGCTAGCACTTCCGCCGCCTCGTGTCATGTCAGGACCCGCTCCCATTCCGGGCTTTGATGCGGCATGAACTTTTTCGGGGTGGTCTGTTCCGGAATTTGCTGCTAGTGATGCGAACACGCGATGCCCACGTTTCCCGTCAAGCGGAGCAAATCCGTAAACGCCACGCATAACGGAGCGTCAATGCTTTCAACCGAACGTCACGCGCCCCACGGGATTTCACGCACCGTGCTCCACATCTCGCTGTGGACGCTGCTGTTGGCCGTGCTGTTCTTCATCAGCAGCCGCAACTTCCTCCTTTTCCACGCCCTGGCCGAGCTCTTCGCCGTGGCCGTGGGCTGGAGCGTCCTGCTGCTGGTCTGGAACACGCGCGCCTTTCTGCGCAATGACGCCCTTCTTTTTCTGGGCGTCGCCTACCTTTTCATAAGCCTGCTCGATCTGACCCACACCCTGGCCTACAGTGGGATGAACATCTTCACGACCATAATGGACGCGAACCCGGCCACGCAGCTCTGGATCGCGGCCCGCGGCCTGGAGGCGGGCGCCCTCTTTGCCTACAGCCTGATCCTGGGGCGCGGCATCCCCCTGTGGACATCTCTTTCCACCCTCTGCGGCGTGACCGCGCTCACGCTCCTGAGCATCTTCGCCTGGGAGATCTTTCCGGTCTGCCACGTCGAAGGCCAGGGGCTGACGACATTCAAGATCGCCGCCGAATACGTCATCTGCGCGGTGCTGGCGGCGGCCATGCTCAATCTGACACGGCGGCGAGACAGGCTCGAACCCGGCATCTACCACCTGCTGATCATGTCCATGGCCCTGACCATCATGGCCGAGCTGGCTTTCACGCTCTACGTGGATGTGTCCGGGCTTTCCAATGTCGCAGGCCATTTCCTGAAGATCGTGTCCTTTTTCCTGATCTATCTGGCCCTGGTCCGCTTCGCCTTGAAACGCCCCTATCACACCCTTTTCCGGCAACTTGCCGTGGAACGCGAAGCCTTGGCGAGTTCGGAAAAAAAATGGCGAAACATCCTGCTGCACACGCCCCAGATCGGCATCTCCCTCGATCCCGAGGGGCGGATCATCTTCGCCAACGAACATTTTCTCAAACTCACGGGGTGGAGGCAGGAAGAAGTGCTTGGCCGGGACTGGTTTGAGATGTTCATTCCCACGGACGCCCGCGAGTCCACCCGCCGTTTTTTCGCTTCGGCCATGTCCGGCGGTCACAGCCTGGCCTACTCCATGCACGAAAACGAGATGCTCGATAAGAACGGCGCGCGCCACACCGTCGCCTGGGCCAACGTGCTGACCTTCGATTCGGCGGGCTTGGCCACGGACGTGACCTGTCTGGGCGTCGATCTGACGGAGCGCAAACACGCGCAAGACGTGCTGGTCGAGAGCAGAAACCTCTACCAGTCTCTGGTGGACAACCTGCCGATATCCATCATGACCTTTGATCAAAACGGAAAGATAAATTACGTCAACCAGTTCCATATCGACAGTTTCACCGGCGGCCGTCTCGACAAAGACTACTTTCTGGGACGCACGCTGCATGAGCTTCCCGGCCTGGTTTCCGCCGGAATCGGGCCAGAGCTTGAGCAGGTGCTCCATGGCCGCCCCGTGAACCTGCCAAGCCTCTTCATTCCCCGCCTCGCCGCCGGCGGATCGGCCTGGCAGAGCGTCAAGGCCGTCCCCCTGTTCAAGGACGGAACCTGCTCCGGCGGTATCCTCATGCGCGAGGACATCACCGCCCGAAAAATGGCCGACGAGGCCCTGCGCAAAAGCGAAGAACGACTCGCCCTGGCCCTGGAGGTCACCAACGACGGGCTCTGGGATTGGGATTGCGTATCGGGCAGCGCCTATTTCAGCCCCCACTACTATGCCATGCTCGGCTACGCGCCCGGAGAATTCGAAGCCAGCTACGCCGCATGGAGAAACCTGATCCATCCAGACGATGCGCAGGCGGTCGAGGCTGTGATAAGCCGCCACATCGCCAGCGGAGAGGTTTTCGAGAATGAATTCCGCATGAAGGCCAAATCCGGGCACTGGCAGTGGATCATGGCCCGCGGTCGGGTGGTCGAAAGAGACGAAAAGGGCCGCGCCACACGCATGGTGGGCACGCACGTGGACGTGACCGACCGCAAGAACGCGCAGTACGCGGTGCTGCGGGCCAAAGAAACCGCCGAGGCGGCGAACAAGGCCAAGAGCGAATTCCTGGCCAACATGAGCCACGAGATCCGCACGCCCCTGAACGGCATCATGGGCATGCTGCAACTCCTGCAGACAACCAGCCTGAATCACGAGCAGATGGAATACAGCGCCCTGGCCGTGCAATCGACATCGCGCCTGACCAGCCTGCTTTCCGACATCCTGGACCTCTCCCGGGTGGAAGCGGGCAAGATGCCCATCCGGCCCGAGGCTTTCGGCCTGCGCACCAAACTCCAGCAAACCATCGACCTCTTCGCGCCCATCGCCCTGCAATCACGAGTCGAACTGCGGCATCATTTCGACGACACACTGCCGCAAACCGTCATCGGCGATCCCATCCGGCTGCAACAGGTGCTCACGAACCTGATCGGCAACGCCTTCAAGTTCACGCAGCACGGCTCTGTCAGCGTGGAGGCCTACCCCCTGCCGGCCCGCAACGAAAACCAGCTGCGCATATTCTTTGAAATTTCAGACACGGGATGCGGCATTCCCGACGAAGCCCTGGATCGGCTCTTCGAGCCGTTCAGCCAGGTCAGCCAAGGCTATACCAGACAGCATCAGGGCGCGGGACTGGGACTGTCCATCTGCAAACGCCTGGTCGGCCTGATGGGCGGCAACATGGCCATTTCAAGCGAAGTCGGCGAGGGAACGAGCGTCTCTTTTTGCGTCACGCTGGACAAGACGCTGGCGGTGCCGGCCAGAGAATCCGCTGCGCAGCGCGCACCCTCCCCGCAAAAGAAACGGATACTTGTGGCCGAAGACGATGAAGTGAACCTTTTCGCCGTCCGCAATCTGCTGACCAGGAACGGCCACGAGGTCGTCACCGCCCAAAACGGGCATGAGGTGCTGGAACGATTCACGGAACAGGATTTCGATCTCATCCTGATGGACATCCAGATGCCCGGCATGGACGGAACCGAAGCCGCCCGCCGCATCCGCGCCGCTGAACAGGCCACGGGCAAACGGTCGATGCCCATCATCGCCATGACCGCCTATGCCATGAGCGGGGACAGGGAAAGATTGCTGGACGAGGGGCTGGACGGATACGTGGCCAAGCCCTTCAGCATCAAGAAGCTCATGGATGTGATCACGCAGTCGGTGGGAGAGGGCTGAGCGTCGCCGCCCCGCTCAGACCGGCCCGGCGACGCGTCATCTGGTGAAAAAATGCGGGTTGTCGGGAACCCGGCGCGGCCGGCGATTCTCGTCCACGGCCACGTAGCGGAACACGCCTTCGGTCACCAACTGGCGTTGGGCCTCGTAATCCCCGACCAGCTGCCGCGCCCAGACCTCAAGCTTGATGTCCATGGAGGAATTGCCCACGCGCAAAAGCTCTGCATGCACGCAGATGGTGTCGCCCATGCGCACCGGCTTGTCGAAGCTCATCTTCTCCACACTGACCGTCACGGTCCGGCCCTGGGATATTTCCGAGGCCATGAGGCCCCCGGCCACGTCCATCTGGGCCAGTATCCAGCCGCCGAAAATGTCTCCGCTGGGATTGGTGTCCCTGGGCATGGCCAGGGTGCGCAGAACCAGCATCCCGCTGGGCTGCCGTCCGGCGATGGTGTCTGAAATCATGGCGTCCCCTTTAAGTATCCGGCCTGCATTTCCGGGGCCCGGAATGGTTGTTTTTTCAAGCTTGGCGTTCTTCCAATCGTCCGCTCGACTGTCGTGTATTTCCAGGATATTGGCAAGACGCAGATCGTTTTCGAACCCCGCCTTGCGATTTCCCCGTCAAGGCGATGAGACTTCCAAGAAAAACCGGCTGGAGCCCTTCCAACGGAGAACGCATGCAATACGTCATCATCGCAATACTGCTCGTTTTCTCGGCGTCCTGCGCGCCCAAAGACACGCACGTTTCCGAAAAGGTTCCGGGAAGATACGAACACCTGGAAAAAAGATTCAAAGCGGACGGCGCTGTCGAAAAGATCAGGATCGGACAAACGGGAGCGGTATTCCACTATGACCCGAAGTCATGGTCCGTGAAAAGCGAGTCGGACACGGTTGTTGATTTCGCCGCCAGAAGATTCACCAACGCCGCCATATTCATCCACGATGCGGCGATGCCCATGACGGACATACCCAAGATGCTGGCGCGGCATTACGCCATGAAGGAACCAAGGCTCATGGAATCGGAATTCGTGAACGTCAACAACGCGGTTGTCATGCACACCGTGATGGAAGGAATCATGAACAGAAGAAAAGTTTCGATCATAAGCTACGGCTTTTCCGAAAACAGCCACACCGTCATTGCGCACTGCCGTATATACACGAGCATGCTCAGAAACGAAACCCGGCAGGAAATCGTGGAATTCTTGAACGGACTGGTCGCGTCAATCTGAGATTCAGTACAATCGACGGGGGTGGGACTTGCGTCCCCGACAACCGCCATGACCGGCGTCCGCCAAGCGATTGTCGGGGAACGTCACCGTGCGCAATCAGGAACCGACGATGAAGAGATGCATCTCGCGCGGCCCGTGGGCCCCGTGCACCAGGGTGGCCTCGATGTCGGCGGTCTTGCTCGGCCCTGTGATGACCGTCAGGTTTGAGGGCAGCTCGCGGGCGTCGAGCAGGGACAGAAGCTGCCGGTAGGAGCCTATCATGCGGCTCGCCGGCACCACCGCGATGTGGATGGAGGGCACCAGGGACACGGACCGCGCCCGGCCCCGGCCACCCAGGAGCGCAAGCGAGGCCGTGTCCGCCAGGAGGTAATCGGCGGTGGTCACGCCGATGTAGGAATCCATGACCTCCTCCCGGAACTCCTGCCGCTCGGATGGGGTGAAAGAATCCGCCACCGGCACGGCCCTGACGGCGATATCCCCTGCCAGACGCTTTTCCAGTCCCAGTTCATCGAGAATGGGGTCGTTCCAGCGCATGATCTGCCTCAACGTGCCCCATTCAGGGCCGCGCTCCCTGGCCAGGCCCGCTATGGCCTCGCCGCAGGCATCCAGATCCGGGCACTCATGCACCTGCAGATTGAGCGCCTGCGCCTCTTTTCGGATGTTTTCCATCCAGCCGTCCCGCTCCTGCGCCGTGACCGTCGTGTCCGCGCGATGCACAAAGTCCCCGCTCTTGGCAAAGACCGCCCTTTCCCGACCGTCCCCGGCCCGCACGCCCAGCGCCTGCCTGACCCGTTCAATGATGCGGCTCATGCGTCCCTCCTTGCCGTACCACGGCGTGCCCAACGATCCGCGAAACTTTTTTTGGCCAAGGGCGGAAAGTCACGGCCCCTGGTCCAGCCGCCGAGCGGGCCGGGCAGGCGGCTGATCCAGCCGTTCTTGCGGGGCAGCAGGGCCTGGCCGCACCGCGCGAGGGCGGTCAGCGCCACGTACACGCCCCGATGACGCATGGCCATGGACCATGCCCCGAAAACGAGCTTCGCGACCCGGCTGTGCGGCTTCACGTCCCAGCGTCTGTCGCCGTTGGCCAGCTTGAAGCGCAACAGGGAAAGCATGCGCGGCAGGTCGTTGTCCACCGGACAAACCGCCTTGCAGGCCCCGCACAGGGTCTCGCCCTGGCAGAGATGGTGGCACGCGTTGATGCCCTGGGTCAGGGGGGTGAAGACAGCGCCGATGGGACCGCAATACGGAGAACCGTAACTGTGGCCGCCGATGCTCATGTACACGGGGCAGACGTTGAGGCACCCGCCGCAGCGCACGCAGTGCAGCACCTCGCGAAAATCCGGGTCGGCCAGGATGCGGCTGCGCCCGTTGTCCACCAGGACCAGATGGAATTCTTCGGGCCCGTCGGGTTCCTCGTCCAGGCGCGGCCCGCCCACATAGCTGACGTAGGTCGAAATCTTCTGCCCGGCCGCGGCACGGGTCAGCATGCGCAAGAGGATGTCGTGGTCTTCAAGGGTAGCCGCGATCTTCTCGATGCCGAGCAGCACGACGTGCACCCTCGGCATGGTCGTGGCCATGCGGATGTTGCCCTCGTTGGAGACGATGGCCACATGCCCTGTCTCGGCGCAGGCGGTGTTGCCGCCGGAAATGCCCATGTCGGCGGACAGCATCTTTTCGCGCAGGGCCTTTCGCGCCATGGCGGTCAGGGTCGGCGGATCATCCGTGTAGGGCTCGCCCAGTTTTTCGGCGAAAAGTTCGCCGACCTGCTCGCGGGTGTAATGGATGGCCGGAGCGATGATGTGCGAGGGAGCTTCGCCTTTGAGCTGCACGATATACTCCCCAAGGTCCGTCTCCACGGTCTCAATGCCGGCGGCTTCAAGCGCGTCGTTGAGATGAATCTCCTCGCTGAGCATGGACTTGCCCTTGACCACGCGGGCGACATCATGCCGCCTGGCCACGCCCAGGCAGTATTCCACCGCGTCCGCGCCGGTCTCGGCCAGATGGACATGGCCGCCCCTAGCCCGGATGTTCGCAGCCAGGGTTTCGAGCACCACGTCCAGATTGTCCACGACCTTGCGCCGCACGGCCTTGGCGTCCTGACGCGGGTCATGCTCCGGCGAGAGCTGATTGTAGAGGTTCACGGCGTTACGGCCGAATTTGTCCCGAAGCTTGCCAAGGGCCTTGTGCAGCTGCTTGTCCTGCACGGCCTTGGCGGCCAGTTCCCTGTACTGCAGCGGATCCTGTTTCAGCATTCTACTCCTCCCCGGCCAGGATTTCGGCGATATGGCGCACACTGACCGGCAGTTCGCGACGGCGGATCATGCCCTGCATGTGCATGAGGCAGCCCATGTCGCACCCGACCACCGTGTCCGTGCCCGTGGCCTGGATGTTGGCCAGTTTTGTTTCAAGCAGGGCTTCGGAAATTTCCGGGTATTTGGCCGCAAACGTGCCGCCGAAGCCGCAGCATTCATCGGAGCGGGTCATTTCCACAAGCTTGAGCCCGCGCACCCTGGAAAGGAGCGCCCGGGGCTGATCCTTGACGCCGAGCCCGCGCAGCAGGTGGCAGGAATCGTGGTAGGTGACCTCCCCGTTCCAGGTAGCGCCGACATCGGTCACGCCCAGCACGTCGACCAGAAATTCGGTGAACTCGAAGGTCTTGGCGGCCACCCTCTTGGCCCGCTCCAGCAGGCGGGCATCCTTGGCAAAAAGCTCCATGTAGTGGTGGCGGACCATGTTCACGCACGAACCCGAAGGACAGACAATGGCCTCGGCGTGTTCGAACACGTCCAGGTAATGCAGGGCCAGACGCGCCGCCTCATCGCGATACCCGGCGTTGAAGGCCGGCTGTCCGCAGCAGGTCTGGTCCGGGGGATAGTCGAGGGTGAGGCCCTGGCGCTCCAGCACCTTGACCATGGCTTCGCCTACTTCAGGAAAACAGGAATCCACTATGCACTGGATGAACAGGGTCACCCTTTTTGGTTTGGTCATTCAAACACCTCACGGACGCTGCTGCGCCAGTCTGTAGACATGAAATAGTGGTGCTCCAGCACCAAAAAAAATCATTACCCGCTGCTCGTCAGAAACGGGACAAAAGCGGCGCAATCGTCACCAGTCCCCCTGCACGGGTCAAGGGGCCGAGCCCCTTGCGGGGTCCGGGGCAGCGCCCCGTCTTCTCTTCCGCCTCTTTTCTTCACGCCCCCAGATACGCCGCCAGAACGCGGTCGTCGTCCAGCAAGACCCGGGCTTCTCCCGTGGCCGCCACCTGTCCTGATTCGAGGACGTAGCCGCGATGGGAGTGGGCCAGGGCCAGGCGGGCGTTCTGTTCCACGAGGAGGATGGTCATGCCCTGGGCGCTCAAGGTGTCCAGGATGGCGAAAATCTCTTCCACCACCAGCGGGGCGAGTCCCAGGGATGGCTCGTCGAGCAGGAGCAGGCGCGGGGAGCTCATGAGGGCGCGGGCGATGGCCAGCATCTGCTGTTCGCCGCCGGAGAGAGTCCCGGCAGGCTGTCGGCGGCGCTCGCGCAGGCGCGGAAACATGGCGTAGGATTTTTCCAGATCGCGCGCGATGCCGTCCTTGTCCTTGCGGATGTAGGCGCCGAGCAGGAGGTTGTCCTCGATGCTCTGCTTGGCCAGGACCTGGCGTCCTTCGGGGCAATGCGCGAGCCCCGCGCGGACAATGGCGTCGGGGCGGGCTTTGGCGATGTCCGTCCCGGCGAACCGCAGGGAGCCGGAGGCGATGCGGGCCAGGCCGGAAACGGCGCGCAGGATGGTGCTCTTGCCCGCGCCGTTGGCGCCGATGAGCGTGACCACCTCGCCCTGGTCCACGTGCAGGCTGACCTCGCGCACGGCCTTGACCGCGCCGTAGTTCACGCTGACCTGGTCAAGTTCAAGGAGCGGCATGGCTGTCTCCCAAATAGGCGTCGATGACGCATTGATCGTTGCGCACGGCCTCCGGTTTGCCTTGGCAGATGAGACGACCGAAATTGAGCACGGCCAGGCGGTCGCACAGTCCCATGACCAGAGGCACATGGTGCTCGATGATGAGCACGGTCAGGTCGAAGCGGTGGCGCAGGTCGCGGATGAAGGAGCTGAGCTCCGCCTTTTCGGCCAGATTGAGGCCGGCGGCCGGCTCGTCCAGAAGCAGGAGTCTGGGCCGCAGGGCCAGGGCGCGGGCGATCTCAAGCCGTCTGCGCTCGCCGTAGGGCAGGGAGGACGCGGCATCCTGGGCTTTGGACGCAAGTCCGACAAGGCTGAGCAGTTCCAGCGCCTTGTCCCGGATCTCCCTTTCCTGGGCGCGGCTGGCCGGGAGGCAAAGCAGGTCCGACAGGAGGCCGGTTCTGGAGAACGCCTGCATGGGGGCCCGCACGTTGTCGAGCACGCTCATGCCCGCGAAGAGGCGGATATTCTGGAACGTCCGGGCCATGCCCATCCCGGCCACCTTGTGCGGCGCTATGCCCAGAATATCCTGGCCGAGAAAGCTGATCCTGCCGGCGGAAACCGGAGTGATGCCGGAGATCAGGTTGAAGAGCGTGGTCTTGCCCGCGCCGTTGGGACCGATCAGGCCGAAGATTTCCCCGGATTGGACCGAGAAGCCCACATCGCCGACGGCCATGAGGCCCCCGAAAGCCCGCGAAACCCCTTCAAGATGGAGAATGGCATCCATCAGGCCACCTCCGTCGATTTGCGGCGCAGCGAGGCCAGCAGCCCTGCGATGCCCTGGGGCAGGTAGATGCAGGCCACGACCAGGACGATGCCGTTCATGATCAGGCGGGCGTCTTTCAAGGGCCGCAGCGCCTCGGGCAGGGCGACCAGCAGGATCGCGCCCAAGAGCGGGCCCCAGATGGAGCGCGCACCGCCGATGAGCACGTAGGCCAGGCAGGCCACGGAGGCGTCGAAACTGCTCTGGCGGGCATTCCAGGTGTTCAGGAACGGGGCGCTCATGGCCCCTACCACTCCGGCCAGGCCGCAGCCGATGACAAAGGCGCGGACCTTCTCGAAAGTGGTGGAGATGCCCATGGCCTGGGCGGCCAGTTCGTCCTCGCGGATGGCCATGAAGGACCGGCCGGCCACGGTGCGGGTCAGCCGCCAGGAAAAGAGCAGCATGACGATGAGCAGCGGCCCGAAGAACCACAGATATCCGATGCGTTTTTCGAAGGGTTGCGGAATGCCGAAGAGCCCCACCGCCCCGCCGGTCACGTCGAGGATGAGCACCACGACATTGAGCACCTGCACAAAGGCGATGGTGGCCAGGGCCAGATAGATGCCGCGCAGCCGCAGGGCCGGGATGCCGACCACAAGGCCCAGGAGGACGCTTGCCAGCATGGCGATGAGCCATTCCACCGGATAGAGGGCCGGGCCCAGGGTTTCCCGCCAGGCGGCGAAGAGCGGGCTCGTGCCCATGATGGCCGCGATGTATCCGCCCAGGGAATAGAAGCCGATGCTGGCCAGGGAGAGCTGCCCGGCCATGAGCGGGTACCACAGGCTCATGCCCAAGAGGGCCTGCTGGATGATGGCCACGATGAGAAATCCGTAGTTGTCGAGAAACATGATCGGCCTAGACCTTCTGGATGGTTTGCCGGCCAAGGAGCCCCTGGGGGCGGGCCAGAAGGATGACGAAAAGCATGACAAAGGCCACGGCCTCTTTCATGGACGAATAGTCCGGGGGCAGAAAGGCCTCGCCCAGACCGATGAACAGCCCGCCCAGGACCGCGCCGGGAATGCTGCCAAGCCCCCCGAGCACGATGACCGCCAGTCCTTTAAGGCCGTAGCTGACGCCGAAATACGGTCCGGCCAGGCCGAAGCTCGCGCCGATGAGGGTTCCGGCCAGGCCTCCCAGGGCGCCGGAAATGAAGAACGTGGACAGGATGTAGCGGTCCACGTTGATGCCGAGCAGGCTGGCGGTTTCAGGGTTTTCGGCCGTGGCCTGCAGCGCCTTGCCCATGCGCGTGACGTTCATGAACCAGGCCAGCACCAGCAGCATGACCAGGCTTACGCCCAGGATGATGAGCTGCACGGTGCGCACGGCCAGGATCTTGCCGTCCATCTTGAAGATCATGGCCATGGGCAGGGAGCCGAAAATGTCCGACGGAAAGGAGTAGATCTCCGCGCCGACAAGAAATTGCAGGCAATTGACCAGAATGAGGGCCACGCCGAGGCTGCTGACCAGCGCCAGGAGCGGGTCCGCCCCCTTGGCACGCAACGGCCGAAAGGCCAGGCGTTCGACCAGAACGCCAACAAAGCCGGCCATGACCGAACCGCCCAGCAGCGCCAGAGGAAAAGGCAGGCTGAAAGGAAGACTCATGCCGGCCAGGAGGCCGTTCAGGCCGAAATCGCCGACGGCCAGGGCGTAGGTGCAATATGCGCCCAGGGTGAAGACCGCGCCGTGGGCGAAGTTGATGATCCCGAGGATGGAAAAAACCAGCGTGTAGCCAAGGGCGAAAATGGCGTAGACCGAACCGATGGACAGACCGTTGAGGATATTTTGCAGGAAAGAGACGGTGTTCATGATATGCCAAAAGCCGGGGAAGCGGCGCTCCCCCGGCAGGATGCGTTATTCGGGCAGCAGTTCCATGGCCCCGGTCTTGCCGTCGTCGGCAATCTTGATCCGGGAGACATAGAAGGTCTTCTGGGTGATCTCGCCGTCGGCGTCGAGGACGATCTCGCCCAGCGGAGTTTCGTAGGAGCTGGAGATGATGGCGGCATTGAGCGCGGTGCGCAGCTCGGCGGTGTCCATCTCGGCGACTTTCTTGCCGGTGCCCTGCTCCACCTCGCTTAAAGCGTCCACGACAACCTTCACGCTGGTATAGGCCTGGGCCGAGAACTGGGCCGGATCCTTCTTGAACATCTCCTTGAACACGGGAACAAAGGCGTTGTTCTCGGCGTTGTCGGCTTTTGGGCTGTAGGCCTGGGCCACGATGACGCCGGTGCATTCCTTGCCGCAGACCGGATACATGTTCGGAGAATTGAAACCGTTGCCGCCGACGATGAGGCCCTCGTAGCCGAACTGGCGCAGCTGCTTGACCATGTTGCCGCCGTCGGCCGCCAGGCAGCTCATGACCACCATGTCCACGTTCGCGCCGAGGATGGCCGTGACCTGGGTGGTGAAATCGGTGTCCTTGACGCTGGTCTTCTGGATCATGGCGATATTCAGGCCCATGCCCTTGATGGCTTCCTGGAAAATGCCGGTCTCGGAGACGTTGAAGGCGTCATCCTGGGCGTAGACCACAGCCACGTTCTTGACCTTGGGGTTGATGGCCAGCGCCCGCTTCAAGGCGTTGGGGGCGACCAGGGTCATGGGCGCGGAAATGCGCGAGATGTATTCGCCGATCTGGGCCACGCCCTTGGCCGTGTTGGACGGGCCGACCACGGGCACCTTGGCCTGGTTGGCGATGGGGTTGGCGGCAAAGGCCTGCTGGGACAGGGTCGGCCCGATGATGGCCACGACCTTGTCGCGGGAGATGAGGTTCTGAAAGGCGTTGATGGCCCCGGCTTCGTCGCCGCCGGTATCCTGGAAAACGAGTTTGATGGGCGTTCCGTTCACCCCGCCCTTCTCGTTGAGCATCTGTTCCGCCACCTTGGCGCCGTTGACCTGCTCTTCGCCGAACAGGGCCACATTGGTGGTCTGTCCCACGGCGATGCCTATGGGAATGGGGCTGCCGACCGGTTCGGCAAAGGCGGCCTGGGCAAAAAACAGGCTCGCTGCCAGCACTACGAATATGCGCATGAAATCCTCCATGATAGTACGAATCGTCGAAATAGATTTGAAATTATCGATTAACGATCGAACGCCTTATCAAGGACGATTCCGGGGCGCAAGCGCATAATTCACCGTAAAGGCAAAAGGATGGGACGTGTTCCGAAACCGGTCGCAAAATGGGGAACCGGTACATCAAGAATAAAATCCGACACAAGGACGAGAGCCATATCCCGCGAGCCGACATCTTCGTCGCGCCGGGATTCTGGATGACCGCGCGACTACATGCCGCCGAGGATCAGATCCACCACGTCATGCAGGCCTGGAGGCAGGGCACGCGTGGATGCCAGACCGATGATTTCCGCAAGGCCGGAAGCGTAGGCGGATTTGCCCAGCACCCGCGATTCCAGCCGAATGTGAACGTCGCCGTTTCGTATGGACACCTCGTGGTAGGCATGGCGGTCAAGAAATTCCGACGGGATGTTCAGGACCTCGCGTTGCGTCCTCGGGTCGCGTATCGAGCGGATCGCGTCCTCGGCGATGCCGAGCGAGCGCGCGATATAGACGGCGGTGCCGGGTTTGGTGCGTTTCGCGGCCTGGTGCGATTCCGTGATTTCAATGTCCTGGCCTTTGAAACGATTGGCGGACTGCTTGATCATGGCCATGAAGGAAAGCATCTGCATGTTCACGTTCGGGCAGACGATTATCGGAAAAGCGGGCTTTGACGGAAGCCGCGAGCCCGCGGTGGAAAGTTCGAACAGCATTTCCCCTCCGGTCGCGCAGAAATCGACAACCTCATCCAGTTCGCGCCCGGAACCGGCATGGACCACCATGCGCCGCCCCTGCTCTGGCCGCGCCCGTTCACTCCACGGAAGCACGCCGGAAATGGAGGAGCCCCGCAACCCATGCAACAATTCCGCCGCCAGCTTTCCGCGACCGACAACAAGCACTTCGTATTTTTCCATGACTTTTTTCCTTTTGTTACGCCCGCGCAAGATTGGCCTGTACCCTCGTCGCGCACCGCTACATGAAAGGTTGCGGGCTCGGCAAGCGCCCACGCAACGGTATCATGCCGTTTCCATGGCGGCATTGGCGAAAGGACCGGAAAAAACCTTGGGGAAACTGCGGGCAGGCTCGACCGGTGTCGGTCACGGAATCGAACCTGAACACGAGGGCGACAATGGAGCGACGACCATGTCCGCATTCCGCGTGGGGCCGTCGATCGGGAGCCTGATAATAGCTGCTCGCCCTGCCATGGTCCGATGGATCAACACTGTTGCCTCTCGACTTTGTACTGCGCTCGTCGCAAGACGCCGAGACTGCTCAAGCGGCCTAGATCCTGATGGGAGACTGATGCGGCGTAATACGCCGACATCGTAAAGTTGATATTTAGAGAAGGAAAAAGAAATTCCACGCATTATAAAGCAACTACTGTCTGAGGCGAGAAAATCTGATTTTCTGACCCGCAGGAGTACGCTCTCTTGAGCTAGGCCCTTTTGATAATGGGTGACTCCTGCCTTTGGGTATGCGTTTCCACGCAGTCTGACAGATCAGGGTCTATTAGTCCGTGAGCGCAAGCTCCGCCCCAAGGGTGGCGAACGCTGAGGCAAATCCGCGCCGAAGCCAGTTCTGCACACGTGGAGAATCAATGACGACCTTACGGAATAGATGTGCGAGAAAACCATAGATTACGAATATTATGAACGTCATAGCCATGAAAGTAGCGCTGAGTAGGAGAAGCTGGAAAAATGGTTCTTCCGTGCCGGGTTGAATAAATTGCGGCAGGAAAGCTAAAAAGAATATGGTCAGTTTTGGATTGAGAATATTGATCAGGAACGCCTTTGCGACCAAGGCAAGCGCCGTTTTTGCGGAGGGATTCGCGTCGATGGCGAAAGCCGCCTTGTCGCGCCATGTAGCATAAGCGACGTAGAATAAGTAGGCAACACCCGCGTACTTCAGAATCTGAAAAGCAAGTGCGCTAGCATGCATAATGGTAGCAAGACCAAGGACCGTGGCCACGAGGTGGGGAAGTATCCCTGCTGTGCACCCAAGTGCGGCGAAAACACTTGCCTTTCGACCTTGTATAAGCCCCGTGGAGACAGTATATATTACCCCTGTTCCAGGGATGAGCACAACGATTAACGATGTGATGAGAAACTCAGCGCTGATCATCCGATATATCTCCTTTGTCCTCTGATCCCACGATTTTGAACGACATCAACATAATTTGGCTCGCGGCAAGGAGAAATCCCGGGAAGATGGATCAAATCTAAATTTAGCCACCATTCGCCTCTTTCTCCGAACCGACAATTCTTGTGCGGATCTGGTTATAGGAAAAGTGGTAGTAACGACAAGTGTTTCCTTGTCAGGGCGACGTCCAACGGCTGCTTCTGAGCGTGATCCGCCTTGACGCCCCATTCAAGGGTGAATATGTATTGAAAACAATTCTCAAAAGATTGAAAATAATTCAGAGGGTATCAGCATGGCTAACATACAGGTCCGGGTTGCCGACAACCTACATGCCCAGGCCCAAGCTGTCGCGAACAGCATGGGAATGGACTTGCCATCGGCTGTTCGTATTTTTTTAACGCACATGGTCAGAGAAAACGGGTTGCCCTTTCGACCAGTCGGAGATCCTTTTTTTAGTGTGCAGAACCAAGCCCACCTTGAAAAGGTCGTAGCCGATTTGAACAGCGGTACAAACTGCGCGATTCATGATTTGAGCGAGGACTGAGATGCTTGTTTGGCACGACGCGGCCTGGGAAGAATACCTGTACTGGCAGAAGCAGGACAAAAAAAAACTCAAACGAATCAACAGCCTTCTCAAGGAAATATTACGAGACCCATATGTGGGTACTTGGATGCCGGAACCGCTCAAAGGAAATCTTTCCGGTTTCTGGAGTCGTAGAATCGATGAGAAAAATCGACTCGTGTATCGGATTGTCGGCGACGATTGCCAGATAGCGCAGTGTCGGTGCCATTACGACGATTGACCCTGCCTTTGGGCTCTCATAAGCTGCTTACGTCCCGGCGTAAGCGCCAGAACACGTATCCGCGTTAGCGGCATCAGCCCAGATCTTGAACACTGGCGTCGGGACGCCTCACAATCCCATCCCGAAATCCTGACTATTCTCCAGCGTCTTTGACCCACAAAAAACCGCAAAAAGAAAATGGGCTTAAGGCCGTTTGACCTTAACCCTTGATTTCTTTGGCGGGACCGATAGGGCTCGAACCCACGACCTCCGGCGTGACAGGACGATGAATACCGCATTACCCCACCGTATTTCAGCTAGTTACGTAGCTTCGCGTAGTCTCGTGTGGGTTCCCGTGGGTTCAAAAACCCACACGGTTTCAACAAAGCTTGTGTCGTTCCGTCTTCTCGGTTTTGTTAAATGTCTTCTCGTCGATTTGGAAGACAACTCGCGTATGAATCTGATGCCGAAATAATTTTAGACTGAATCCCTGGCCTGCCAGTTAAAATGCCAATTTGCAGATAAGCTAAGAGCGCAATTCCATTACTTACCCTAAATGTTTGGTCGATTAACTGCGGGGGAGCTTCGTTTTTAGTCCAGTGAATCGCGTGGATACCTGAATGGACAAATGAATTCAAAGGTACCCACGAACTCTCTTTGAACTCCTTAAGAGATATGAGAAGTTTCTCTAGGTTCGGGACTTTTTCAAGTTCCTTCATCATTTCGTTAACAAGTGGAATATTTTTAGTATTTTGTTGCGACTTATGACTTAGCTCTGCAGAAAGCTTATCTATTTGATTCTCCGAAGCACGATGCATTGCCCAAATGCTTCGAACAAGTGACTCAAATTGAGAACGGAGTGTCGAACATGCACCGATTAACATGCCGTTCAGGCATAATAACCGAACTGATTCAGAAAATTTGATTGAACATATAGACAGTGTTGCGCTTATGTTTGTGCGGAGAGAATTGTCGTAAAATGGGTAATCTACAATGCTGTAAAGTTCAGAAAAAAGATTATTCGCTTCTTTTATATTCATAATTAATAAGTAAAATTTGCAAAAATTAAATATTATACATAAATAATTAATTTTAAAATTTTATTATATCTAATAGTATCTTGATTCTTGTAAAGGTAACGTTATAGCTCTCTTTTCCATTCTGCCAGCCACGTCGTGAGATCAAAATCATCTTTGCCTTTAAATATAGCAGAAACAGTTTCCTCAATGAGATTCTCAAGATCATTAATTACATCTCCACCCGTGACAACACCAACTATCGTTCCGCCGACACCCTTACCCTCTGGTTCATATCCTAAATCCGTGAAAAAGTTGCATTGAATATACAGTTTTGAAACATTTTGAACTTGAAATAAATCAATGATATCGGTATATTGAACTTGCTTTTCCTGAATGATTTTTAGCACCCATTGGGTG